>DASXYG010000030.1:0-105199 GCA_036502625.1 Streptosporangiaceae bacterium | reverse complement strand
GACCCGGCGAAATTGCACTACGAGTAAAGATGCTCGTTACGCGCAGCAGGACGGAAAGACCCCGGGACCTTCACTGCAGCTTGACATTGGTGTTTGGGACGTCTTGTGTAGGATAGGTGGGAGACTGTGAAGCGGGCACGCTAGTGCTGGTGGAGTCATCGGTGAAATACCACTCTGGTCGTTCTGGATGTCTAACCTAGGTCCGTGATCCGGATCAGGGACAGTGTCTGGTGGGTAGTTTAACTGGGGCGGTTGCCTCCCAAAAGGTAACGGAGGCGCCCAAAGGTACCCTCAGCCTGGTCGGCAACCAGGTGTCGAGTGTAAGTGCACAAGGGTGCTTGACTGTGAGACAGACATGTCGAGCAGGAGCGAAAGCTGGGACTAGTGATCCGGCGGTGGCATGTGGAAGCGCCGTCGCTTAACGGCTAAAAGGTACCCCGGGGATAACAGGCTGATCTTCCCCAAGAGTCCATATCGACGGGATGGTTTGGCACCTCGATGTCGGCTCGTCGCATCCTGGGGCTGGAGTAGGTCCCAAGGGTTGGGCTGTTCGCCCATTAAAGCGGCACGCGAGCTGGGTTTAGAACGTCGTGAGACAGTTCGGTCCCTATCCGCTGCGCGCGTTGGAGACTTGTGAGGGTCTGTCCCTAGTACGAGAGGACCGGGATGGACGGACCTCTGGTGTGCCAGTTGTACCGCCAGGTGCATGGCTGGTTGGCTACGTCCGGTCGGGATAACCGCTGAAAGCATCTAAGCGGGAAGCCTTCCTCGAGATGAGGTCTCCCACCCCCGCGAGGGGGGTAAGGCCCCCGGTAGACGACCGGGTTGATAGGCCAGACATGTAAGCACAGCAATGTGTTCAGTGGACTGGTACTAATCGGCCGAGGACTTAACCACACACACCACCCCCTACGGGGGCTGGTGTGGGATGTCGATGCTCACGCCCACTATGCAGCTCTGAAACAACCACCACCCCCGGTGCGGGCGCCAAGCGGCGTTCCAGGGGTCGGCAGTACACAGTGTTGAAAACACAATCGCAAACCTCCCCACCCCGAGTCCAGCCGAAAGCCGTCGACACGGGGGCCTGGGGGTCAAGGTTGCGGTGGTCATGGCGGCGGGGAAACACCCGGACCCATCCCGAACCCGGAAGTTAAGCCCGCCAGCGCCGATGGTACTGCACCCGCCAGGGTGTGGGAGAGTAGGACACCGCCGCACATATTTCACGAGAGCCCCGCCTTGAAAGAGGCGGGGCTCTCGCATTTCCCGTACGTATTCACCTAAAGCCCATCCCTCGCCGGGGTGGGCTTTAGGTGTTTCCGCGACGACATGGGTACGCCACGCCCTTGGGGGGCTGGGGGCGTGGCGTACCACCGACTAGCGTTGCACGGCGCGTGACGAGATCGCATCGGAATGAGATATCGCGGGTACGCGGGGTTCGCGCGGGTCCGGCGGGGATGTGATCAAGAGGGATCCCGCATCCCCTCCGGGAGGTTTGTCGTACTCTGGCGTTGATGGCCGAGAACCCGAGGTCACCCGGCGAGGACGGGGACCCCAACGGTGACGAAGAGCGCCCGCAGATTCTGCCGCCGGAGGAGCCGAACGCGGACGACGCTGAACCGTGGTCGCATGCCGCCGCCGGACCCGCGCTCATCGCGGGCGACGACGGCAAACCACCGTCCACGACCGGCGCGCTGATCGCGATCGGCAGCGGCCTCGTCGTCACGCTCGCCGCCATCGGCATCGTCGTCTCGATGATCGCCGGCGGCGCCGCCGGCAAGAAGCCCACGCACCCCCCGACACCCCGCGCCGCGCCCACCAAGCCGTCGTTCCCCACCACGAAGCCGGCCCAGCCGTCGCCCATGCCGCCGCACCAGGCCATCGAGCTGCCGCGCTTCTCCGGCGAGCCGGCGGCCGACACCGGGCGCATCGAGGACCACCGCGCCGGGCTGTCCTACGTACGGCTCGGGAAACCGTGGCGCGACGGGGTGCCGTTCACGACCGCCGCCTTCACCCAGGGCCAGTACTACGTGACCGAGAAGTACCCGCAGGGCACCTGGCAGGCGACGATCATGTCGGGCCGGATGTCCGTGCGCACGCCCGAGTACGTCGGGACGTACCGGTGGTTCAGGTCCGCGGCCGCGCAGGCCGCCGACGTCGCCGAGAAGTACTACCCGGCCGACCACCGCACCCTCGACGTCGCCTCGCAGCCGGTCACCGTCAGCGGGCGCTCCGGGTGGCTGACGGCATCGCGGCTGTACTTCCACCAGCAGGGGCTCAAGGCGACGTCCGAGCTGATGGTCCTCGTCGCCGTCGACACCGGGCACAGCGAGCCCGGCGTGCTCTACATCAGCATCCCGAACACCGAGAACCGCCGGCTTCCCGACGTGAACGCGCTGGTCGGGTCGCTTCGCGTGATCAAGTAGCCGGCCGCGCGCCGACCTGCGGACGTCCGGAAGTGACTGATCGGTAGTGTTGGACTGAATCCCGTTCTACAGTTGCGTCCATCCACGGACAGGGCGAGCTCAAGAACGAGGTGGGTTATGGCCATCGGCCTCACCGACGAGCACGAGGCGCTTGCCGCCTCCGTACGGGGCTGGGCGGAGCGGAACGCCGGGTCGGGCGTCACGCGGGCCGCGATGGCGGCCGACGACGAGACGCGGCCGCCGTTCTGGACGGGCCTCGCCGAACAGGGGCTGCTCGGGCTGCACATACCGGAGGGGTACGGGGGGCAGGGCTTCGGCCTCGTCGAGCTCGCGGTCGCGATCGAGGAGCTGGGCCGGGCCGTCGCGCCGGGGCCGTTCCTGCCGACCGTGCTGGCCGGCGCCGCGATCCTCGCCGCCGGCGGTGCCGAGAAGGCCAGGGGCGAACTGCTGCCGGGGCTGGCCGACGGGTCGCGTACGGCGGCCGTGTCGCTGGCCACCGGGCTGACCGCGCGGCGGACACCTGACGGCCTCGTGATCGACGGCGACGTGCGGCCGGTGCTGGGCGCGGCGACCGCCGACCTGCTGGTGCTGCCGGTCGGCACGGACCGCGGCGAGGAGTGGGTCGCGGTGGACGCCGCGGACGTGGCGGTCGAGCCGCTGCCGAGCCTGGACCGTACGCGCCGGGTGGCGGCCGTCACGGCGCACGACGTGACGGTGCCGGAGTGGCGGGTGCTCGACGGGCTCGCGTCCACCGAGGTGCTGAACCTCGCGGCGGTGCTGTTCGGCGCCGAGGCCGCGGGCATCGCGGGCTGGTGCGTGGACACCGCGGCCGCATACGCGCGCGTGCGCGAGCAGTTCGGGCGGCCGATCGGGCAGTTCCAGGGCATCAAGCACCTCTGCGCGCGGATGCTCATCTCACTGGAGCAGGCGCGGGCGGTCGTGTGGGACGCGGCGCGCGCGTTCGACGAGGGCAGCGAGGAGTCCGCGTTCGCCGCCGGGGTGGCCGGGATGCTCGCGCCCGACACGGCCGTGCGCTGCGGCGCCGACTGCGTACAGGTGCACGGCGGCATCGGCTACACGTACGAGCACGACGCGCACCTCTACTACCGGCGTGCGCTCACCCTGCGCGCGCTGCTCGGCGACAGCAGCCAGTGGTCGTCGATGGTGGGCGGGCAGGCGGCGTCCGGGGTGCGCCGGTCCGTCAAGCTGGACCTGGGCGAGGACGCCGAGCCCGTACGCGACGCCATCCGCGCGGAGATCGCCGAGATCGCGGCCGTGTCCGGGGCGGAGCGGCGGGAGCGCGTCGTCGCGGCCGGGCTCGTCCAGCCGCATCTGCCGAAGCCGTGGGGGCGGGCGGCGTCGCCGCTGGAGCAGGTGATCATCCAGCAGGAGATGCGGGCCGCGGGCGTGCGCGCGCCGAACCTGATCATCGGCGCGTGGGTGGTGCCGTCGCTGGTGCAGTACGGCACCGAGGAGCAGAAGCAGCGGTTCCTGCCGGACACGTTCTCCGGGAAGATCAACTGGTGCCAGCTCTTCAGCGAGCCGGGCGCGGGTTCGGACCTCGCCTCGCTGACGATGCGCGCCGAGCGCGACACCGGGGGCTGGCGGCTGAGCGGCCAGAAGGTGTGGACGTCCGTGGCGCGCCAGGCCGACTGGGGGATCTGCCTCGCACGGACCGACACGTCGAAGCCGAAGCACGACGGCATCACGTATTTCCTGGTCGACATGAAGGCGCCCGGCGTCGAGGTGCGGCCGCTGACGGAGATGACCGGGGAGCAGCTCTTCAACGAGGTGTTCCTCGACGACGTGTTCGTGCCGGACGAGCTGGTGGTCGGCGCGGTCAATGACGGCTGGCGGGTGGCGCGCAACACGCTGTCGAACGAGCGGGTGGCGCTGTCGAGCGGGGAGAACTCCGGGCTCGGCGTCAAGGAACTGCTCGACGTGGCGCGGAGCAAGGACGCGCTCGAGCCCGCGGAGCAGGAGCGGGTCGGGGCGCTGGTGTGCGAGGGGCAGTCGCTGGCGCTGCTGGCCCACCGCGTGACGCTGAAGCAGCTCGGCGGCACGGAGCCGGGCGCGACGTCCAGCGTGCGGAAGCTGCTCGGCATGTGGCACGCGCAGCACGTCGCCGAGGAGGCGTGGACGCTGCTCGGGCCGTCCGGCGCGATCGAGGGCGGGCCGGGGTTCCCGGCGTACTGGCCGAAGGCGGTGCTGGCCACGCGGGCCATGACGATCTACGGCGGCACCACGGAGGTGCAGCTCAACATCATCGGGGAGCGGATCCTCGGGTTGCCGAGGGACCCGGAGCCCGGTAAGTAGGCGGGCCGAGGCGGACGCGGAGGAAGCGCGGGCGGTACAGGGACAGGTCGTTCTTGACGTTCGCGAGGCCGTTCACGCCGGCCGCGTCGTTGATGTCGTAGCTGAGCGAGACGCCGGCCGGGGTGGTGCGCTCCGGGTGGGCCTGCGGGTTGTACGCGATCATCGTGTGCGTGCGGCCGCCGTTGACGGTCTCCGGCGGGGTGTAGACGTGGGCCGCGCCGTGCCACGGCCCCGCCGGGGTGCACGCCCACGACGACGTGATCTCGCCGACGATGCCGGCGTGCACGCGCGGGTCGGTGCGCATCGAGAACAGCACGTACGTACGGCCCTGCCGTACGACGCCGAACCCGGTGCTCACCGGCGCCGTGTCGTCGTCGACGGCGGGCAGCGGGCGGGCGGCGGACGGTGTGCGGCGCCAGCGGCCGTAGTCCCAGTAGCGCCACCGGCCCGGCTGGTCGACGGCGCCGCGCGGCACGCGGGCCAGGTACATCGCGGCGCGGCCGTCCGCGGGCGTGGTGTTGCCGTAGACGTAGAAGTAGCGTGCGTCGCTGAGCGCGGTGGTGCCGTACAGCACGCGCTCGCCGGGGTCGTCGGCCGGCACCGGGAGCGTGGCCTGGCCGGTGAGGCGCAGGCCGGGGAGCGTGTACGTGCGGACCGCGGTGGAGCGGCCGACGCCGAAGACGTACTGCTGGTCGCCGTTCGCCGTGTGGTGGACGAGGACGCGCAGCACCGGGCGGCCGTGGTCGCGGTCGACGAGGGCGGTGACGGGCCAGTTCCACTGGCCGGAGGCGTGCTCGCCGGGGATCCAGGACGCGGGTGCGGTGGTGCCGCCGGTGATCGTACGGGTCAGGCGGCCGTCCGGGGCCTGGAGCACCGCGGAGTTCGCCACGCCGGGGGAGCCGGGCGGCGACCAGGTGCCGAGGTGGGCGGCGTCCGGCGGGAGGACCGGGCCGAGCAGGGTGTCGTCGAACAGCCAGAGGGTGCGGCCGTCGGGGAGGCGTACGGAGTGGGTGCCGTCGCCGCCGGTCCAGGTGGGGGTGGTGGCGCCGTCGCCGTACGCGGCGAACCGGCCGGTGAGGCCCGGGTCGGGGGTGACGGTGCGTGCGGTGAGGGCCGGGCAGGACGGGGTCCAGTTGACCGCCGCGACGACGACCAGGGCCGACGCGGTGAGGAGGACCGCGCTGGCCAGCACGGAGGGTCGCCACCAGCGCCGGGTTCTCACGGTTGGCACCGTAATGGATCGGATGGAACGGGTTCTAGGATCGCGGCATGGTTCCCCAGGGGTGGCGGGTGTGGGGGCACCGGGCCGGGCCCGTGGTGCTCGGGCTGGTGCTGGGGGCGCTGGCGCTGGGGCCGGGGCTGCGGCGGGGGTTCGTGCTGCGGTACGACATGGTGTTCGTGCCGTCGCCGCCGTGGTCGATGTCCGCGCTGGGGCTGGCCGAGGGGGCGCCGCGGGGGTTCCCGAGCGACGCGGTGGTGACCGCGCTGGCGTCCGTGCTCCCCGCCGACCTGGTGCAGAAGGCGATCCTGCTGGGGATCTTCGTGCTCGGCGCGGCGGGGGCGGCGCGGCTGCTGCCTGAGGCGCCGCTGGTGGCGCGGCTGGCGGCGGGGGCGGTGTACGTGTGGAACCCGTACGTCGCGGAGCGGCTGCTGATCGGGCAGTGGGCGCTGCTGCTGGGGTACGCCGGGCTGCCGTGGGCGGTGCGCGCGGTGGCGGAGATCGGGCGGGGGCGCGGGGGGTTCGGGCGCCGGTCGGGCGGGGGCGGCGTGTGGGGGGACGCGTGGCGGGTCGGGGTGGCGCTCGTGCCGGGGGCGGTGGGCGGGTTCGCGCCGATGACGGTGGTGGCGCCGGTGGTGGTGGGCGTCGCGCTGGCGCGGCGTACGGGGCGGGTGCGGGCGGTCGGGATCGCGGCGGGGGCGTGGGTGGTGCTGGCGCTGCCGTGGGCGGTGCCGGGGGTGCTGGCGCGGGTGACGACGGATCCGGCCGGGGTGGACGTGTTCGCGGCGCGTGCCGATACGCCGTTCGGGGCGGCGGGGAGCCTGCTGGCGCTGGGCGGGGTGTGGAACCGGGAGGTGGTGCCGTCCGGGTACGGGCGCGGCGCGGTCGCGTGGGTGTGGCTGGCGTTCGTGGTGCTGGGGATCGTGGCGTACGGGGTCGCGGCGTGGCGGGGGCGCGGCTCGGGTGCGGGGTGGATGTGGGGGCTCGGGGCGGGGGCGGTCGCCGGGTACGGGATCGCGGTGTTCGGGGTGACCGGGGTGGGGCGTGGCGTGCTGCGGGGGCTGGTCGGGGCCGTGCCGGCGTTCGGGGTCGTGCGGGACGGGCAGCGGTTCGTGGCGCCGGTCGCGCTCGTGGCGGCCGTGGGGATCGGGCTGGCGGCGCGGTGGGTGGTGCGGGCGTGCGCGCGGCGGGAGGCGGCGGGGTCGGGGGTGCTCGCCGCCGGGGTGGCCGTGGTGGCGCCGGTGATGCTGCTGCCGACGCTGGCGTACGGGGCGGCGGGGCGCATCGAGGCCGTGTGGTATCCGCCGGACTGGCTGCGGGCGCGGGCCGTCATGGCGGCGGATCCCGCGCCGGGCGCGGTGCTCGTGCTGCCGTGGACGGCGTACCGGGGGTTCGCGTGGAACGGCGGGCGTACGGTGCTCGACCCGGCTACGGCGTTCTTCGGGCGGCGGGTGATCTGGAACGACGGGCTGCGGGTGGACGGCCGGGCGCTGGCGCCGGAGGACCCGGCGGCGCGGGCGGTCGACGCGGCGCTGGCGCGTCCGGGGCCGGGCGTGGGTGTGCGGGTGCGGTACGTGGTGGTGGAGGGGGGTAAAAACGAGAACGTGTTTCAGGTACGGTTGGCGGGGTTCAGGCGGGTGTATCGAGGGACTGACATATCGGTGTACCGGCTGGTAACATCCCGCTGACAAAGTGGGTCCTTGAATTTCTACAACGGTGCTAAGAACGCCCGAACCGTGATCTTTCCCGGGTACGTTCGGTCTCCCGGGTGAATCAGGTTCTACCGTCAGGCACGGCTCTGGCCTTCCGAGGAAGGAGGACGCCACGCATGTTGCGCGTCCTGATCGCACTCGTCATCGGGATCGTGGTCGCGTTCGGGTCCTCGTTCGCGGTCGTCCAGGTGGCGAACGCCACCCCCGAACCCGTCAACAAACCGCTCTACAACTACGGGTCGCGCTGAGCAGCGACCGGCGTCTATGACGGGCCGGCCGGGTGGCCGCATCCGGCCAGGCTGCGGGGGACTTCTGACATTGGTTTCGCATGCGCCGCGCCGCATCCGGCGTGGCCGTGGCAAACGGTGGAGGCAGTGCAGTGGTCTCGCAGCACGCGGGCGACCCGTCGGCGGAGTCGGGGGCGGCCGAATCCGAGGTTCCGAGACGCCTGGCGGCGGCGGGCGAGCTCGCCGGCCGGGTGGGCGACGCGACGACCCGGCTCGACGGCGTCACCATGGCGGTCGTGAACTGGCGCGATCCCTGGCAGCCGGTCGCCGGGGGCGCTGAGGAGTACGCCTGGCAGATCAGCCGGCAGCTCAGCGAACGCGGCGCCGACGTCACGTTCCTGACCAGCAGGGCGCACGGCCAGGCGGTCGGCGAACGGCGCGACGGCATCGCGCTGCGGCGGATGGGCGCGAAGTTCACCGTGTACGCCCGGGTCATGCTGTGGCTGCTGCTGCACCGCCGGCGGTTCGACGCCGTCATCGACTGCATGAACGGCATCCCGTTCTTCTGCCCGGTCGTCCTGCCGCGCAGCGTCCCGGTGATCTGCGTGGTGCACCACGTCCACGACCGGCAGTTCTTCGTCCACTTCCCGCCCTGGCTGGCACGGTTCGGGCGGTTCCTCGAAGGCCCGGTCTCGCGGTTCGTGTACCGCCACCAGGCGGTGGCCACGGTGTCGCCGTCCACGGTCACCGCGATGCGCGACCGGCTGCGGTGGCGCGGGCCCGTGAGCGTGGTGCCGAACGGCTGCCCGTCCGTGCAGCCGCTGATGGCCGTGTCGCGGCCGGCCGAGGGCGACCCGGCGATCGTCTGTGTCGGCCGGCTCGTGCTGCACAAGCGGGTCGAGCAGGTCGCCGACCTCGCCGCCGAGCTGAACGGGCGCTGGCCGGGGTTACGTGTCCACGTCGTGGGGCGCGGGCCTGAGTACGAACCGCTACTCGGCCATGTGGCGGCCGCCGGGCTGGCCGACCGCGTACGGCTGCACGGGTTCCTGCCGCAGGCGGCGAAGAACACCCTCGTCGCGACGGCGTACCTGCACGTATCCGCTTCGCAGTTCGAGGGCTGGGGGCTCTCGGTGATCGAGGCGGCGGCGCTCGGCGTGCCGACGGTGGCCTACGACGTGGACGGGCTGCGCGACGCGATCCGGCACGGCCACACGGGCTGGCTCGTCCGCGACGGCCAGCGGCTGTCCGATGTCGTGGCCGGCGCCCTCGCCGAGCTGGCCGACCCGTCGCGGCGCGCGCAGGTGCAGAAGGCGTGCCGGGAGTGGGCGTCGCTGTTCACGTGGGCCGAGAGCGGCGAGCGGATGGCCCGGCTGGTGACCGGGGAGCGCGCGCTGGATCCCCGCGCCCGGCGGCGCCGCGTCGGTGGTCCCGCGTATGTTGTGCAGTACCTCACTGATGGGGAGGAATCGGCGGTCCTCGTCCCCGCGCAGGACCGCACGCACGTGTGCGCGCAGTTGCGCGCCAGCGGCGGCCGGATCCTCGACGTACGACCGGCGACCGCCGTCGAGATGCTGTTCGGGAGGGCGGAGACTCCTTGATCACGTCGCTGTGGCGCAGGCCAACCCCCGCGGCCCAGCAGCCCGACGAGTTCGACGTCGCGTTCAGGGAACGGATGCGGCAGATCGCGTCGTGTCTTGCCCTGTGCGCGATCACGTTCCTCACCGGGCCGACGAAGATCATCTCCGACACGAAGATCGACATGGCGCTCGACCCGGCCGCGTTCCTGAGCCGTGCGCTGCACATGTGGGACCCCGCGCAGTTCGGCCAGATCCAGAACCAGGCGTACGGCTACCTGTTCCCGATGGGCCCGTTCTACGCGCTGTTCGAGTCCATCGGCATGCCGTCGTGGATCGTGCAGCGGATGTGGCTTTCGCTGGTGCTGTGCGTGGCGTTCCTCGGCGCGGTGCGGCTGGCCCGCGCGCTGAACATCGGCACCCCGGCGACGCGGCTGGTCGCGGGGTTCGCGTTCGCCCTTGCGCCACACGCGCAGATCCTCGTCGGCGTGAACTCCTCGGAGTTCTGGCCCACCGCGGTGCTGCCGTGGATCGTGCTTCCGCTGGTCAAGGGCGCGCGGGAGGGGTACAGCCCGCGGCGCGCGGCCGCGTTGTCGGCGCTGGCGACGTTCGCGTGCGGCGGCATCAACGCGGCGGCCGAGGCGGCCGTCCTCGTGGTGCCCGCGCTGTACCTGCTCACGCGGCGGCGCGGGCCGCGGCGGCGCCGGCTGATGACCTGGTGGGTCGTCTTCACGGCGTTCGTCACCGTCTGGTGGGCGGTGCCGCTGCTGCTGATGGCCGGCTACGTCTTCCCCTTCCTGCCGTACACCGAGAGCGCCACGGCCACCACCGGCGTGACCTCGCTGACGAACATCCTGCGCGGCGTGCAGGACTGGGTGGGGTTCGTGCCCGTCGACGGGCGGCCGTGGTGGCCCGCGGGGTACGAGCACGCCACCGCGACCTGGCTGATCGTCGCGACCGCCGTGGTGGCCGGCCTCGGCATCACGGGGCTGGTGCTGCGCCGCCTGAACGAGCGCACGTTCTTGCTGATCACGCTGCTCGTGGGCGTGGCGATCATGGCGTCCGGCCACGTCAGCGACGTCTCGAGCCCGCTCGCCCCGGCGATCCGCGACCTGTTCGACGGGCCGCTCGCCGCGATCCGCAACCTGCACAAGTTCGACGTCCTCGTCCGGCTGCCGGTCTGCCTCGGCGTCGCCCACCTGCTGACGAAGCGGTTCCACGTACCGCGGCTGCCCCGGCTGCGCCCGGCGTTCGCGGTCGGGCTCACGGTGGTGCTGGCGCTGACGATGCTGCCGGTGGCCACCGCCGGGCTGGCCGCGCGCGGCAGCTTCACCGCGGTGCCCGGCTACTGGAAGCAGGCGTCGTCCTGGCTGAACGCGCACACCGGCGACCAGACGGTGCTCGCGGTGCCGGGCGCGCGGTGGGGCGAGTATACCTGGGGCCGTCCGCTGGACGAACCGATGCAGGCGGAGCTGAACGTCCGGTGGGCGTCGCGGCAGATCGTGCCGTGGGGCTCCGACGGCATGGCGCGGCTCCTGGAGGGCATCGACGACCGGCTGACCAGCGGGCGCGGCTCGATCGGGCTGTCGGACGTCCTGCGCCGCATGGGCGTGAAGTACCTCCTGGTGCGCAACGACCTCGACCGCGACACGCTGCGCGGCGCGTGGCCGCCGCGGGTGCACGAGGCGCTCGACTCCTCGCCGGGGCTGAAACGCGTGACGTACTTCGGCGGGCTGGTCGGCTCGCCGGGCACCGGCGACGCCACGACCTGGTACGACCAGCCGTACCCCGCGCTGGAGATCTACCAGGTGGCCAACGCCCAGCCGGTCAGCGAGACGGTGTCGGCGGCGAAGCCGCTGCGGGTCACCGGCGGGCCCGAGTCGCTGCTCACGCTGGCCGACGAGGGGCTGCTCCAGGGCGACCGGCCGGTGGTCTTCGACGACGACCCGGGCGCGGCGTCGGTGCCGCGGTCGCAGACGGTCGTCACCGACTCGCTGCGCAGGCGCGAGGTCAAGTTCAGCGACATGCGGCAGGCCGCGTCGCCAACACTGACGAAGAACGAGCCGTTCAAGGGGTCGGGACCCGCCCGAGATACCACGGAGCCCGACTGGGCTCCGTACACCTCGACCGCGAAGTACGACGGCCTCAGCGCGATCACCGCGTCGTCGTCGGCGTCGGACATCACGGCGCCGCCCGACGGGCGCTCGCCCGGCCTGTTCCCGTACTCCGCGTTCGACGGCGACAGCCGTACGGCATGGGAGTCCGCTGGCTGGGACGGCCCGGTCGGCGAGTGGCTGGACGCCAGGTTCGCCACGGCGATCCCGGTGAGCGCCATCAACGTGTCGTTCGTGCAGAACCTCGCCGTGGGGCCGCCGGTGTCCGAGGTGGAGATCAGCACGAAGAACGGCACCGTACGCCAGAAGGTCGGGCAGACGGCGGCGCCGCAGACGCTCAAGGTGCGCCCCGGTGGGACCGACTGGTTGAAGATCCGCGTCACGAAGGTGGCGTGGCAGCCGAAGAGCAAGGTCGGCAGCCGGGTCGGCATCAGCGAGATCACCGTGCCCGGCCTGTTCGCCGCCCGCACGATCGTCACGCCCAAGGTCGCTGATCCCGGAACGGGCACCGGCGACGCGACCGTCGCGCTGTCCGGCGACCCGCAGGCCACGCCGGGCTGCATGCTCGGCTCGCACGCCTGGGCGTGCTCCGGGTCGCTGCAGGGCTACGGCGAGGACGGCAACGCCTTCGACCGCACGTTCCCGCAGGACCACGCCGACTCCCGTACCGTCCACGGCAGCGCCGTGCTGACGAACCAGGGGCTGGTCAACCAGCTCACCACGCTGCCGAAGGTCTATCCGCAGGCCACCGCGTCGTCCACGATGCTGGAGCAGCCGCAGCTCCTCGGCAGGTCCGCCGTCGACGGCGACCCGCGCACGATGTGGATCCCGTCCGGCTGGGATCCCAGCCCGTCGCTGACGATCAAGCTGGGCCACAAGGTGCGCATCGACCGGCTCCAGATCCAGACGGGCGCGGGCGGCTCGGGCGGGCCGCCCGTCCAGGTGTCCATGATCGCCAACGGGCAGGTGCGCGGCGGGTGGGCCGGCGCGGACGGCTGGATCGCGTTCCCGCCGGTCACCGCCGACCACATCACGCTGCGGTTCACGCCCATGTCGTCCGCGCAGCTCCAGATCGCCGACGTGGTGATCCCCGGGGTGAAGCCGCTCGGGCAGCCGCCGCCGTTCCAGCTCAAGTCCGTGTGCGGGCTCGGGCCGGCGCTGACGGTCGACGGCCACCGCGTGCCCACCAAGATCACCGGCGGCACCATGGCCGACCTGCTCGCCGGGCAGGCCGTGTCGTACGAGTCCTGCAAGCACGTCGCCGTCCGCGCGGGCGACAACCGGATCAAGGAGGCGCCGACCAGCCCGTACCAGATCATGTCCGCGGTGGTCGGGCCGCGGCGTACGACCCTGCTCTCCGACGCCGACACCCAGGCCCAGCCGGTGCCGGTCGGGTCGTGGGGGCCGTCGGAGCGCGAGGTGCACGTCTCCACCGACGGCACCAGCTACCTGACCGTCAACGAGAACTTCAACAAGGGCTGGCAGGCCACGATGAACGGCCGGCGGCTCCAGGCCGTACGGCTCGACGGCTGGAAGCAGGCGTGGGTCATCCCGGGCAAGGCGTACGCCCCGGTGACGATCTCGTACGGGCCCGATCTCACGTACCGCGCGGCGCTGCTGCTCGGGCTGCTGCTCGTGCTGGTCGTGGCCGGGGCGGCGATCGCCCCGGTGGGCGGGCGCGCGGTGCTCGCGCTGCCGTCGCTGCCGCCCGGCAGGGTGGGGCGGGTCGCGGTGTGGATCGGCACCGGCGTGCTCGGGTTCTGGACCGCCGGAATCTACGGCCTGGTCATGATCCTCGTGTCGCTGCTGCTGATCGGGCGCGCGCGGCGGCTGCTCGAACGCGGCGGGCTCGCGCCTGCCGTGCGCCACTTCAGCCGGGGGCTCGCGTCGCCGTGGTTCCCGGCCGCGTTCATGACCGCCGCCGGGCTGTGCATGTCCGTGGGGACGCAGTTGCAGTTGGACGAGCGGTTCGCGGCGTCCGGTCCGCTGCGCGACGTGGCCGCGCAGATGCTGTGCCTGCCGATCCTGGGGGCGCTCGCGGCCGCGCTGTCCCGGTTCGCGGTGCCGCGCCATGGCGAGCCGCTTCCGGAGGACGCGCCGATGGTGGCGCGCCCGCCGGCGGCGGTGCCGGAGGCGCGGCCGCCCGTACGGGAGCCGGTGCCGGTCGGCGCGGGCGCGGCGGCCTCCGGGGCCGCGGCACCGCCCGAGGCGGTCGAGGCGCCGGGCTCCGCTGACGGCGAGCCCGCCGAGGAGTCAGGGGCGCCTGGGCGCGGCGGGGTGTTCCGCCGGCGGTGGCGCGGGCGTCCGGCGCCGGAGCCCGATCCGGTCGCGGCCGAGGGGGAGCCGGGGGCGCCGGAGACGGCGGGCGGCGGCGAGCCCGATGCCGCCGCCGTGCTGGGGCTGACCGAGGAGGACCTGGCGATCCTCGCCGAGACCGAGGACGAGGTGCCCGTACGCGCCCCCCGGTTCACCCGGAAGCGCCGCGCCAAGGCGGCGGAGGCCGTTAGCGGCGAGCCTGTCGGCGGCGAGCGCGATGGCGCTAGGGTCGGCCAGGCCGTGGAGTCCGAGAAGCGGGCGCGGCGCGGGTGGTTCGAGCAGCCGGAGCGGACGGAGGACGGTGTGGGCCCAGATGACGGCCACACGAACGGGGACCACGCGGTCGATGCCGCGCCCCCGGTCGTCGGCGAGGACGACCGACTGGTGGCGAGCCTGAACCACGGCGGATGGGGCCCGCCGCCGGACACCGAGAACACGGGGCCGCTCGGCCCGCCCATCACCGAGGGCCCGCCCCCGCAGCCGGACGACCGCGAAGACGCCTAGGCGGGGCCGGGGTCCTCGGCGGGCGCCTGGTCCGTGCGGGCGGGCTCGGTGTCCTTGCGCTGGGCGGCCAGCAGGGCGCGGTCCTGGGGGACGGTGTCCAGCGGGCCCGCCGGGTGGACCGGGTCGTCGAAGACGCTGCGCAGGGCCTGCGACGGCTTCTCGACCACGTAGTACGTCACGGTGGACAGCGCGATGCTGAACGCCAGCCCGGCCAGCGTGACCAGGAAGAAGCCGCCGGAGAAGAGCTTGTAGCCGGTGAGGTCGTAGAACCAGTAGAGGGCCGCGAACTGCCACAGGAACACGCCGTAGGAGATGCGGCCGAGGAACCGCATCACCGGGTTGCCGAAGATCAGGTTGGTGACCGTGCGCCCCTGCGGCTGGAACGCCACCGGCGCGACGAGCAGCACCGCGACCGCGCCGTACAGGAACAGCCGCACCTCCATCTGGCCGAGCGTCGCCAGGCCGAGGCCGCGCGGCCCGGCGATCGGGGTGGCGGCCACGGCGTACGCGACGCCGGCGGCGATCACGCAGGTGCCGGGGGAGTGCGCGACGGTCTGGCAGAACCGGCGGATGCGCAGCCCGCCCGGCGTGGCCGCCTGCGCCCACACCGTGAGCGTGCACAACGCCATGCCGCCGAGGAACCAGCAGAGGTAGCGCGGCAGCCACATCTGCATCGTGGGCCGCAGCGTCGGATAGAACGTGAAGTACAGGTAGACGAACGAGGTGCAGGCCAGCACCCCGAGGCCGATCAGCAGCCGCCGGGCGCGCTGGTCGACGCCGGAGCCGCCGCGCCGGGCGAACCACAGCAGCACCATCGCGATCAGCGGCAGCAGGACGTAGAAGCTCATCTCGACGCCGAGGCTCCACATCTGCCCGAGCCCCTTCGGCCCGACCGCCTCGGCCGGCCACCAGGGGTGGAAGTCGTAGATGTGCAGCAGCAGGAAGACCTCCGACCAGTCCCACTGCGTCTTCGGCTTGCCCGCGTTGAAGGCGAACATCGCGACGAGGGTGACCAGCCAGAACGCCGGGAGGATGCGCAGCGCGCGGCGCCAGAGGTACGACGGGACCGCCGGCGACGGCGCGCCGAGGATCAGCGTCTTCACCCAGGGGCGGAACAGCAGCAGGCCGGAGAGGACGAAGAACAGCGCGACGCCGATCTCGCCGCGCGCCAGGAGCCACGCCTGCGGGGTGTCGTACAGGGTGTCGCCGGTGAATCCGCCGACGTGGTAGATGACGACCGCGCAGGACGCGACGAACCGGAGGCCGTCGAGGCCGTCCTGGTGGCCGACCGGTTGGGGGCGTTCCCGTGCGGCGCGGCGGGCCGGTCCTCCCATGTGGGCGTCTCCTGGGCGGGTGGTCGCATGCCTTCGACTAGAACTTGTTCTAGTCTGGGCGGGTGCATGCCTGATACGCCGGGGCTACATTGTTACCGATCGGTTGGGTGCAACGCTGGCGACGGCCGGATCCGGCCAATATCGCCTCCCGTATTGACGCTGTCGTCGGCGGACCGGGCGTTGCGCGCGCCTCCCGACGGTGACCGACAATAACGATTCCGTGCTGTTTCGCGGTTGTCGTGCCGTTCCCGTTGCGCGCCCGCGTGATCGCCGAAAAAATAGAATCCGTTCTAACTCCATCTTCAGGAGGCACGATGCGGCGGATCGTCGGGTTGGTGCTGATCGGCGTGGGTGCCTTCCTCGTGACCCTCGCGCCGCTGCTCCGCACGTACGTCTACGACCACCTGGCGGTCGCGCCTGCCGACTACTTCGTCATCCAGCACAACCAGAGCACCAACGCCAGCTACTTCGACGTCCAGGACCTCAAGGTGCGCACCGGCGTGACGATGACCTCGACGTCCACCGTCCGCGGCAACGTGGCGGCCAGCAAGAGCGGCGCGAACGTCTGGGACCGGTTCACCTCGGTGGAGACCAACGACGGTGTCCGCGTCGACTACTCCGAGCAGCGCACCGCCTTCAACCCGCACACCGGATACGCGGTCAACTGCTGCAGCGCCTTCGTCGGGTCGGACCACAACGCGAAGCAGACGGGGCTGGTGTTCAAGTTCCCGTTCTTCACGGAGAAGAAGTCCTACCCGTTCTACGACTCGTCGGTGAAGACGGCGCTGCCGATGAACTACGCGGGCGAGACCACGCTGAGCGGCCTGAAGGTCTACAAGTTCACGCAGCACATCGGCCCGGTGCGCGTCGGCACCGAGCAGGTGCCGGGCGACCTCCTCGGCATGAAGGAGAAGGGCGCGGTCAGCACCCCGCGCGTCTACGAGAACACCCGGACGTACTGGGTCGAGCCGATCACCGGCGCGCCCGTCCGCATCAGCGAGGACCAGAAGCAGACGCTCCAGTCGCCGGCCGGCTCCCAGCACGACCTCACGGCGTTCGCCGGCGACATGGTCACCACCCCGGCCGACCAGCGCAGCCTGATCAGCAAGGCCAAGTCGCAGAGCACCCAGGTCGCGCTGCTGCACGACTACCTGCCGCTCGGCGGGCTCGTGGTCGGTGTGCTGTGCATCGTCGCCGGCGTGGTGCTCTACATCGCGGGCGACCGCGGGCGCCGCCGCATGACGATCAACTAGCGCCGGTGGCGCGCGGGGCGCGGTGGGGGGCGGCCGTCGTCGCGGCGGCCGTGCTCGCGGGCGCCCTCGCCGCCGACCGGGGCCCGGCGCCGCGCCACGGCGGCGGCAATCCCGTACCCGGCTACGGCGTACGGCTGATGATCGTCGGCGACTCGATCACGCAGGGCGCGAGCGGCTCCTACACCTGGCGGTACCGGCTGTGGCGCCACCTCACGGGGGCGGGCACCGCCGTCGACTTCGTCGGGCCGCGCACCGACCTGTACGACTTCGTGAACGCGCGCTGGGGCGACCACGACTACGCCGCGCCCCGGTTCGACTGGGACCACGACGCGCTGTCGGGTGAGCCGCTGTCCACGGCGCTGACCACGATCGAGGCGCAGGTGCGGCAGTATCGGCCGCGCTACCTGCTCGTCCTGCTCGGCACCAACGACCTCGCGATCTTCCACGCGACGCCCCAGCAGACCGCCGCCGACATGCGGATCCTCGTGGCGAACGCGCGCCGCGCGCGGCCGGATCTCCGGTTCGTACTCGGCCGCATCCCGCCGATGACGCCGAACCCGGCGACCGGGCCGGACGTCGACGCGTCGATCGCGGCGTACGACTCGGGCGTGGCGGGCGTCGCGCGCGAGCTGTCCACCGTACGGTCGCCGATCGCGGTCGCCGACACCTATACCGGCTACGACGACGGCCGCGACTCCTGGGACGGCACCCACCCGAACGCGCGCGGCGAGCTGAAGATCGCGGCGGCCTTCGAGGACGCCCTGCACACCGCGTACGGGCTCGGTCCCGCGGCGGCCCGCCCGATCCCGCAGGTCCCGGTCGGGCCGGTGACCGCGCCGCGGCTGCGGGCGAGCGGCGGCGCGGGCGGGGTCCTGCTGTCGTGGACGCCCGTGCCGGGCGCGACCGGCTACTGGCTGTGGCGGCGCGAGGTGGGCGTGGACGGCGGGTTCACCCGGCTGCCCGACCCGCTGAACACCCGGTCGATCCCGTGGCGGGACACCGGGCTGGCCAGCGGCGTCACGTACGCGTACCGGGTGCAGCCGATCCAGGGCCGCGACGCGGGCGAGATGTCGCCGCCCGTCCAGGCGGCCACCACCGCGGACGGCCCGCCCGCGCCGCGGCTCACCGCCGTCGCCGGCGACCGCGAGGCGCGGCTGACCTGGACGCCGACGCCCGGCGCGAGCTACTGGGTGCTGCTGCGCCGCCCCGGGGAGCGCGGCTTCAGGCGGTTGCCGTACCCGGTCAGCGGCCCGGAGTTCACGCTGCGCCCGCTGGCCAACGGGAAGCGGTACGAGCTGCGGCTCCAGCGCACGGGCGGCCTGTCGGACGGGCCGCTGACCAACGTGAGCGCGGTCGTGCCGCACGGCTGAGCGGCTTAGCGGCGGCGGAGTACGAGCGCGAGGTTCCAGGTGGCGATCTCGCGCACACCCGGGACCCGGATGATCGTCTTCGCCCAGCGCGGGTGGTAGCGGGGCAGCGCGTCGACCAGCTCGGCGCCGTCGAGGCGGCGCGCCCACGCCAGCGCGTCGCGGACCGAGACGGCGAACAGGCTCTCGCCGTAGAGGTTCTTCGGCCGCCGGCCCGTACGGCGGTGGTAGTGGTGCGCGGCGTGCGCGCCGCCGAGGTAGTGCCACGGCGAGGTCTCGTGCCCGCCCCACGGCGACAGCCAGTTGGTGAACGACAGGAACACCACGCCGCCGGGCCGGGTGACCCGCACCATCTCGGCGCCCATCAGCCACGGGTCTGGAACGTGTTCCAGTACGTTGCTGGAGAAGCAGACGTCGACGGCGCCGGTGGCGACCGGGAGGTTCAGCGCGCTGCCGAGCAGGCTGCCGGGCGGCGGCGCGCCGTGCGCGGACATCTCGCCGGCGTCGCAGTCGACGCACACGCACCGCGCGCCCGCGCCGGCGAATGCGCGGGTGAAGTAGCCGGAGCCGCCGCCGACGTCGAGCACGGTCGCGCCGTCCAGGCGGGCGTACGTGCCGAGCTGGCCGATCGTGTCGCGGGCCAGCATGCCGTAGAAGCGGTCGGGGTCGGTCTGCTCCACGCGGAACGCGCGGAAGAGGTCCAGGGACCGCCGCAGGGTGGCGCGGTGCACCGCTGCGGCCGGTGCGTTGGTCATGTCGGCTCCGTGGGTCGGGCGTGCCAGGGACACCGTAGCGATCGTGCGCGAACCAAACTAGAACACGTTGCAGTATGGCGGCGCCGCGCCTACAGTCGGGTACGTGCGGACACGAACCGCCGACGCGCTCGGCATCGAGTTTCCGATCTTCGCGTTCAGCCACTGCCGCGACGTGGTCGCGGCGGTGAGCCAGGCGGGCGGGCTGGGGGTGCTCGGCGCCCTCTACTACACGCCCGAGGAGCTCGAGATCGAGCTGGCCTGGCTCGACGAGCACTGCGGCGGCCGCCCGTACGGCGTGGACGTCGTGATGCCCGCGACGTACGAGGGCGCCGACCTGGGCCTGTCGAGCGGCGACGAGCTCCTGTCGCAGCTCCAGCAGATGATCCCCGAGGGGCACCGCGCGTTCGTCAACGAGCTGCTCGACGCCCACGGTGTGCCGCCGCTGTCCGCGGAGGGCGCGGGGAGGTACCTGCTCGGCTGGACCGACGCCACCGCGCGGCCGCAGGTCGAGGTGGCGCTGAAGCACCCGATCGCGCTGCTCGCCAACGCGCTCGGCTCGCCGCCGGCGGACGTCGTGGAGCAGGCGCACGCCGCGGGCGTCAAGATCGCCGCGCTCGCGGGCAGCGCGCGCCACGCGCGCAAACACGTCGACCTGGGCGTCGACATCATCGTCGCGCAGGGCACCGAGGCCGGCGGCCACACCGGGGAGATCGCCACGATGGTCCTCGTGCCGGAGATCGTCGACGCGGTGGCGCCGGTGCCGGTGCTCGCGGCCGGCGGCATCGGCCGCGGCCGTCAGATGGCCGCGGGAATGGCGCTCGGCGCCGACGGCGTGTGGACGGGCTCGGTGTGGCTCACCGTGGCCGAGGCCGACACCCCCGAACCCGTACGCGACCGGCTGCTGTCCGCGACCTCGCGGGACACCGTGCGCTCGCGGTCGATGACCGGCAAGCCCGCGCGGCTGCTGCGCAACGAGTGGACGGAGGCGTGGGAGACGCCGGAGTCGCCCGGCACGCTGCCCATGCCCATGCAGTTCATGCTGATCTCCGACGCGCTGCGCCGCGCGAGCCGGGCGGGACAGCCGGGGATGGCGCCGTTCCCGGTCGGCCAGATCGTCGGCTCGATGAACCGCGTGCGCCCGGCCCGCGACGTGATCTTCGACATGCTGGAGGAGTACGGCGAGACGATCGAACGCCTGAGCGCGCTCACCGCCGACTAGCCGTCCAGGGTGTCAGTGGCCGGTGAAGTGGGCCGGGCGCTTCTCGGCGAAGGCGCGGCTGCCCTCCTTGGCGTCCTCGGAGGCGATGACCGGCCAGCCCTGTGCGTCGGAGACCGCCAAGGCGTCCATCTCGGAGAGCGCGACCGTGTCGCGGTAGACCGAGAGGATGGCCTGGACGGCGAGGGGGCCGCAGGCGGCTACCTGGTCGGCGAGGGCGCGCGCCTCCGCGAGCGCCGTGCCGTCCGGCACCGTACGGGTGACCAGGCCGATGTCCAGTGCCTCCTTGGCGGTCAGCGAGCGGCCGGTGAGCAGGATGTCCATCGCGTGGGTGTACGGGATCTGGCGGGGGAGCCTGATGGCCGAGCCGCCCATGGGGAACAGTCCCCTGCGTGCCTCGTACAGCCCGAGCGTCGCGCCCTCGGCCACCACCCGCAGGTCGGTGCCGATCAGCAGCTCGGTGCCGCCGGCGACCGCGTAGCCCTCGACCGCCGAGATGATCGGCTTCGGCGGCTGGGCGTCGCGCAGCAGCCCCTTCCAGTGGAAGTCCGCGATCTCCCCGGCCCGCTGCCGTACGCGCGGGTCCTCGCTGGGCGCGCCCATGGCCTTGAGGTCGGCGCCCGCGCAGAACGTGCCGGACGCGCCGGTGAGGATCGCGACCCGCAGCTCCGGGTCCTCGGCGAGCAGCGCCCACGCCTCGGCGAGCCCGACGAGCATGTCGGTGGACAGCGCGTTGCGCGCCGCCGGCCGGTCCATCGTCACGGTGAGCACATGGCCGCCGCGTTCGATCACGCAATGGGGGGTGCTGATGGGCAGCCGTTCGCCGTTGGAGCCGGTCATCTCCAGCCTCCTGGTCAGCGGGTACGAGCAACAAACGAGAACGAATTCTAGTTGTGTCGAGCACCGCTGAACAGTCCTGTTGCGAGAAACAGGAACGTGATCTAATGAGGCCGCGGCCGACTGGATCGGAGTGAGTCGATGGGCTCGTTGGGCTTCTGGCGGATCGCTGAGCGCCGCCCTGAATGGGTGGCGGTCGTGGACGCCGAGGACGTCGAACACACCGCGGGCGAGGTGCTCGCGCGGGCCAACCGCGTGGCGCACGGCCTGCGGGCGCGCGGGCTCGCCGCCGGAGACGCGGTCGCCATGGTCGTGCCCAACAGCGTCGACATGGTGGTCATCAACCTCGCGGCGACCCAGACCGGGCTGTACCTCACGCCCATCAACTGGCACTTCACCGCCCCGGAGATCGCCTACATCGTGCGCGACTGCGAGGCGAAGATCCTCTTCCTCGACGCCCGGTTCGCCGCCGAGGGCGTACGCGCCGCCGACGAGGCCGGGCTCCCGGCGGACGCGCGGATCTCCTGCGGCGGCGCCGTACCGGGGTTCGCGTCGCTCGACGACCTCGCGGACGGCCAACCGGCCACACCCCCGGACGACCGCGTGGCCGGCACCACGATGCACTACACGTCCGGCACCACGGGCAAGCCGAAAGGCGTACGCCGCGGCCTGTCGCCGTTCCCGCCCGACGACTCCTTCGAGCTGCTCACCGGGTTGATGCAGATGTTCGGCGCGACGCCCGAGGGCGAGAACGCGCATCTGGTGACCGCGCCGAACTACCACACGGCCGTGACCACGTTCGGGATGTCGGCGCTGCACCTCGGCCACACGCTCGTGCTGACCGACAAGTGGGCGCCCGAGGACACCCTCCGCCGTACGGAGAGGTACCGGGTGACGAGCACGCACATGGTGCCGACCCACTTCGTCCGGATGCTGCGGCTGCCCGACGACGTACGGAACCGGTACGACGTGTCGTCGATGCGGTGGCTCATCCACGCGGCCGCGCCGTGCCCGGTGCCGGTCAAGCGGGCGATGCTCGACTGGTGGGGGCCGTGCGTCTGGGAGTACTACGCGGCCACCGAGGGCGGCGGCACGATCGCCTCGCCGGAGGACTGGCTCGCGCACCCGGGCACGGTCGGCAAGCCATGGCCGATCGCCGAGGTGCGGGTGGTGGACGACGACGGCACGGACGTCGCCGACGGCACCCCGGGCACCATCTACATGCGCATGTCCTCCGGCGACTTCGAGTACAAGGACGACCCGGCGAAGACCGCGGGCAACCGGCTCGGCGGGTTCTTCACCGTCGGCGACATCGGCTACCTCACCGACGGCTTCCTGTACCTCTGCGACCGCAAGGCCGACATGATCATCTCCGGCGGCGCGAACATCTACCCGGCCGAGATCGAGAACGAGCTGATGACCCACCCCAAGGTCGCCGACGTCGCCGTCTTCGGCGTGCCGGACACCGAATGGGGCGAGCAGATCAAGGCGATCGTCGAGCCGGTCGAGGGCAACGCGCCCGGCGACGACCTGGCCGCGGAGATCATCGCCTCGCTCGACGGGCGGCTGGCCCGCATGAAGTGGCCGAAGACCGTCGAGTTCATCGCGGAGATGCCCCGCGACCCCAGCGGAAAGCTGAACAAGCGCCGGCTGCGCGATCCTTACTGGGAGGGCCATGACACAGCCATCTGAGGAGACGTTCTCCGCCGAGCACACCATGGAGTTCCCCGGCGGCTACACGCGGTCGCTCGGCCCGGTCATCGGCCGCTACCTCACCGGGCTGCGCGACGGCAGGTTCGTGGGCGTCCGTACGGACGACGGCCGGGTGATCGTGCCGCCCACCGAGTACGACCCGGAGACGTCCGCCGCGCTCGGCGCGGCCGACACCGACTTCGTCGAGGTCGGGCCCGCCGGACGGGTGGAGACCTGGGCGTGGGTCGCGAACCCGCGCGCGAAGCACCCGCTGGACCGGCCGTTCGCCTGGGCGCTGATCCGCCTCGACGGCGCCTCGACGGCGCTGCTGCACGCGGTGGACACCGGCGACCCGGCGCGCATGCGCACGGGCCTGCGCGTACGGCCGGAATGGCGGGCCGACCGCGTCGGGAGCGTGCTCGACGTCGCGTACTTCACCCCGGCAGAGGAGGACGCGTGAGCACCCCGGCGGAGCCCGTCACGTCGCTGGTCTTCCCGCTGCGGCTGGACTACCGGCTCACCGCGGGACGCGCGCTGACCCGCTACCTGCGCGGCATCCAGCGCGGCGTCTTTCTCGGATCGCGGTGCCCGGCCTGCGGCAACGTGTACGTGCCGCTGCGCGACGCGTGCCCGGCCGACGGCACACCGATCGACAACGAGGTGGAGCTGCCCGGCACCGGAACCGTCGTCACGTTCGCGGTGAACAACATCCCCGATCCGCGCGCCCCCGAGGTGCCGTACGTCTGCGCGCAGATCGCCATGGACGGCGCGGACGTGGAGATGCTCGCGCTGGTCGGCGGCGTCCCCGCGGCGGACGTACGGATCGGCATGCGGGTGCGCGCGGAATGGCGGCCACGAGACGAGTGGGGGGCGACGATGGACAACGTCAAGTGGTTCGCCCCGGACGGAGGCGAGCATGCGTGACGTCGCGGTGGTCGCGTTCGCGCAGAGCCAGCACAGCACGCGCGACGCCGACAGCACCGAGGTGGAGATCCTCGCGCCGGTGATCGCCGACGCCGTCGCCCAGGCGGGCGTCGCGCGGCAGAGCATCGGCTTCACCTGCTCAGGAAGCTGCGACTACCTCGTCGGCGCGCCGTTCTCGTTCGTCAGCGCGCTCGACGCGGTCGGCGCGTGGCCGCCGATCTCCGAGAGCCACGTCGAGATGGACGCCGCGTGGGCGCTGTACGAGGCGTGGGTGCGGCTCCAGCACGACGACGGCACCGACACCGCGCTGGTGTACGGGTTCGGCAAGGCCTCGAACGTCGACGTCGCCGAGATGCTGGCGCTGCAGCTCGACCCGTACTACCTGGCGCCGCTGTGGCCGGACCAGGTGTCGCTCGCCGCGTTGCAGGCCCGCGCGTACATCGAGGCGCGCGGCGTCGACGGGGGCGAGCTCGCGGCCGTCGGGTCGGCGGCGCGTGAGGCGGGCGCGGCCAACCCCAACGCCGTGCCGTACGGCTCGGCCACCTATCCGGACCCGGTCGAGCCGCTGCGCCCCGGCGACGTGGCGCCGGTGACCGACGGCGCCGCCGCGATCATCCTGGCCGCCGGCGACGCCGTACGCGCCTGCACCGACGATCCGGCCTGGATCCGCGGCATCGCGCACCGCATCGAGGCGCACTCCGTGGGCGCCCGCGACCTGACCCGTTCGCGGTCCACCGAGCAGGCGGCCGCGGCGGCCGGGCTCGGGCAGACGCCGGTCGACATCGCCGAGGTGCACGCCCAGTTCGGCCACGAGCAGCTCATCCTGCGCGACGCGCTCGGCCTCGGCCCGGACGTACGGATCAACCCGTCGGGCGGGCCGCTGGCCGCGAACCCGGTCATGGCGACCGGGCTGATCCGCATCGGCGAGGCCGCCGCGCGCGTCAGGGACGGCTCGGCGCGCCGCGCGGTCGCGCACGCGACCTCGGGCCCCTGCCTCCAGCAGAACCTCGTCTGCGTACTCGAAGGTGAGTGACCGTGGGTAACAGTTGTGCGGTGATCGGGGTCGGCCAGACGAAGTACCGTACGCGGCGCACCGACGTCTCCATGGCGGGCCTGGTCCGCGAGGCGGCGCTGCGCGCGCTCGAGGACGCCGGCCTCACGTTCGCCGACATCGACGCCGTCGTCATCGGCAAGGCGCCCGACCTGTTCGAGGGCGTCGTCATGCCGGAGCTGTACCTCGCCGACGCGCTCGGCGCGGTCGGCAAGCCGATGATGCGCGTCCACACGGCCGGCTCGGTCGGCGGGTCGACGGCGCTGGTCGCGGCCGGGCTCATCCAGGGCGGCGTGCACGAGCGCGTGCTGGTCGTGGCGTACGAGAAGCAGTCCGAGTCGAACGCGACCTGGGCGCTGACCATGGGCCTGCCGTTCTCCACGTCGCTGGTCGTGGGCGCGGGCGGCTACTTCGCGCCGCACATGCGCGCGTACATCGACCGCTCGGGCGCGCCGGAGCACATCGGCCAGCTCGTCGCCGTGAAGGACCGCCGGAACGCGCTGCGCAACCCGTACGCGCACCTGCGGATCGAGGACATCTCGCAGGAGAAGGTCGCCGAGTCGCCCATGCTGTGGGAGCCGATCCGCTACCTGGAGACCTGCCCGAGCTCGGACGGCGCGTGCGCGATGGTGCTCGGCGGCGAGTCCGCGGCGGCGCGCGCGCCGCACCCGCCCGCGTGGGTGCACGGCACGGCGATGCGCAGCGAGCCGATCGTCTTCGCCGGGCGCGACACCGTGAGCCCGCAAGCCGGGCAGGACTGCGCGGCCGACGTCTTCGCCCAGGCGGGCATCGCCGACCCGCGGCGCGACCTCGACTGCGCCGAGGTGTACGTACCGTTCAGTTGGTACGAGCCGATGTGGCTGGAGAACCTGGGGTTCTGCGGAGTGCGCGAGGGCTGGAAGCTCACCGAGTCGGGCGCGACCGCCTTCGACGGCGACATCCCGTGGAACCCGTCAGGCGGCGTCCTTTCGTCCAACCCGATCGGCGCGTCCGGGCTGATCCGCTTCGCCGAGGCGGCCGAGCAGGTGCGCGGCCGCGCGGGCGAGCACCAGGTGGACGGCGCGCGGCGGGCGCTCGGCCACGCGTACGGCGGCGGCGCCCAGTTCTTCGCCATGTGGGTCGTGGGTTCGGAGCACCCGTAGTCCCCCGGGAGGTCGCGATGGAGTTCAACCTGGCCGACATGTTCGAGGGCGTCGCCGACGCGCTGGGCGACCGGCCCGCGCTGATCGTCGGCGACGCCCGGCTGACGTACGCGGAGCTGGACGCCGCCGCGAACCGCGTGGCGCACCACCTGGCGGACGCGGGCGTCGAACCCGGCGAGCACGTCGGCATCCAGCTCTACAACGGCACCGAGTACATCGAGACGCTGCTGGCCTGCCTGAAGATCCGCGCGGTGCCGGTGAACGTCAACTACCGCTACGTCGCCGACGAGCTGATCTACCTGTACCGCGACGCCGACCTGGTGGCGCTCGCGCACGACGCCGAGTTCACCCCGCGCGTCGCCGACGCCGCCGCGTCGGCGCCCAAGCTGCGCCACCTCATCGCGGTCGGCGGCGACCCGGTGGCCGCCGCGCCGGGACGGTCGTCGGTGGCGTTCGCGGACGCCGTACGCGACCGGCCGGAGACGCGCGGGTTCCCCGTACGGTCCGGCGAGGACCTGTACATCATCTACACCGGCGGCACGACCGGCATGCCCAAGGGCGTGATGTGGCGCCAGGAGGACCTCTTCTTCGCCGGGATGGCCGGCGGCAACCCCGGCGGCGACCCGCCGGCGACGCCCGCCGACGTCATCGCGCACGCCGTCGCGAGCGGCTCGTACGTGCTGTGCCCGGCGCCGCCGCTGATGCACGGCGCCGCGCAGTTCGCCAGCTTCATCTCCTTCTTCCAGGGCGCCGCGGTGGCGTTCACCAGGAAGTTCGACGCCGCCGACCTGCTGGACCTCATCGAGCGCGAGAAGGTCCTCACGATCAACATCGTGGGCGACGCCATGGCCAGGCCGATCACCGAGGAGCTCGACGCCCGTACGCGCGACCTGTCGTCCCTGCTGGTGATCAGCTCCACCGGCGCGATCCTGTCCGGCACCGTACGGCGGCAGCTCCAGGACCGGCTGCCCAACGTGATGATCATGGACAGCTACGGCTCCACGGAGACCGGCTTCACCGCCACCGGCGTCCCCGGCTCCACCCCGGAGACCGGCCTGCGCTACCAGGCCAACGCGTACACGAACGTCCTCGGCGCCGACCTCAAGCCGCTCACGCCCGGCTCCGGCGAGATCGGCACGCTCGCCCGCGGCCACCACATACCGCTCGGCTACTACAAGGACCCGGACAAGACCGCGAAGACGTTCGTCGAGGCCGACGGCGAACGCTGGTGCCTGGCCGGCGACATGGCCACCATCGAGGCCGACGGCACGATCACCGTCTACGGCCGCGGCTCCGTCTGCGTCAACACCGGCGGCGAGAAGGTCTACACCGAGGAGGTCGAGGCCGTCCTCAAGGCCCACCCGTCCGTCTTCGACGCCGTCGTCACCGGAGTCCCCGACGAACGCTACGGCGAACGCGTAGCCGCGGTCGTCCAGCCCTACCCCGGCGCGACCCTCACCGACCCCACCCTCGACACCCACTGCCGAGCACGCCTGGCGTCCTACAAGGTCCCCCGCTCCTACACCTACGTCCCCCGCGTCTTCCGCTCCCCAAGCGGCAAAACCGACTACACCTGGGCCCGCGAAGCGGCACGCGGCGCCGACCCGGAAGCCGGGGAATAATCGTCCCCTGCCTTCGGCGAAGGGGACGGGTGGATGAGAAGGATCGAGCGGTCGGCCGTTCCCGTCATCGCCATGTGGCGGGCGATCGAGATGTTCGACCCTCCATCGATACCGTCCCGCCCCCGGCCGCGCGACCTGAGGAATCGCAAGCCGGGTGGCGATCACGTCCAGGACGTGGATCTCACGGGGGCCCGCGAGCTGCCCGTGCTGCCGTGGCAGGAGGGGCATCGGCTGGCGGGCGAGGAACCGCGGGCCGGCCGCTACGGAGCCGTTTGGCGGCACACGATCTACGGCGGGGTGTTCGAGCACGCGAAGATCTGGGAGACGCTCGCCGACCATTTCGGGGTCACCGCGGATGAGGATTTCGCCGGCACCCGGAAGTCCGGGGAGACGGCGCTGTTCGCCATCACGGTGGACGACGAGGGGCTGATCTTCGCCGATACGGCGGCCTTCTCCCGATGCGCATGGGCGACCGGGCGGGCGTTCGCGCCGGGGCCGAACCGTCCGGACTGGCTCGACGGCTTCGAGGACGTCGAGAAGCGGTGCGTGCGGGCCATCGGACGGCTCACCCACGAGCTCATCACCTACACCACGGACAGCGGCGCGGAGGCGTCGTCGTCCCGGGGCTGGCGGCAGATGGTCAAGCAGATCCTCGGCTCGGCGGCGGAAGGAGCGATCAACGCCCTGCTCGTCGGCCTGACCGGCGTGATCGGCGCGGTCGGCGCCGGTGCCGCGACCGGCGCGGCGAAGCCGATCATGTCGCGGCTGACCAAGAAGTTCACCGGTGACGGCAACGCGTCCGGTGAACCGGACGGAGAGCCCGGCCCGCCCAGCCGGGCGCTGACGATTCCCGACCTCGTCGGGTTCGCCGCGCACATCGCCTACCTGTGCGGAGTCTCCGATCTGATCGATGCGCGGAAGCTGCGCGTCAAGAGCGAGCCGGTATCACGGAAGAGGGACGGCTCGTTGCCCGATCCGGACAAGCCGTTCCTCAACAGCTTCTTCATCGACGACCTGACCCGGGTGATCGACGCCGCACCCGACCAGTACGGCGCCGCGCTGGCGACCTACCTGACCCAGCCGCAGACCGTACGGAAGAAGCTCGAGCCGAAGCGGATCGATGTCCAGAAGGAGACCGGGACGGCGCTGTCCGAGGTCCATCCCGACCGCTTCCCGGCCGGACGGTGGCCCTCGGACGTGGGCAGGCCATTGGTGTTCAGCCAGCAGCTCGCCGTCAACCGGATCGTCGCGGACCTGATGCACGATTCGGGGCTCTTCTCCGTGAACGGCCCGCCGGGGACCGGCAAGACGACGCTGCTGCGGGACCTGATCGCGGCGATCATCGTCGCCCGCGCCGAGGTGCTGTCCGGGTTCCGGAACCCCCGCGACGCCTTTCCCGGCGATGGCAAGATCACCTGGGAGCACGGCGATGACCGGAAGAACGTCCGGGCGCCGCATGCCGCGCTGACGGGGTTCGAGATCGTCGTCGCCTCGTCCAACAACGGCGCGGTGGAGAACATCACCACCGAGCTGCCCGCTCTCGGCGCGATCGCGGAGGAGTGGCGGAGCGCGGCGTCGTACTTCGTCGACCAGGCGAGCGCGTACCTGGATGCCCCGGCTTGGGGTGCCGTCGCCGCGCCGCTCGGCAAGAGCGAGAAGCGCCGCGAGTTCGCCGGCCGGTTCTGGTACGACGCGAAGTTCTCAACCGGGGAGAGCACCGTCGGAATGAAGCGGCTCCTGTACGACCTGAGGTCGGAGGAGCTTCGTGATCCCCCGGTGGCGGCGCGGTTCGGCGGCGCCGCCGTCCCACGGCCGGTCGATGCCGCCTCCCCGGCGACCTCGCGTGACTGGCAGGGTGCACGCCAGCGGTTCTCCACCGCACGGCAGGCGGTGGAGAACCTACGGCGCGTACAGGAACGCCAGGGGCGGGTGAGACATTTTCCGCGCGAGTTCTGCGACATGCCCGAGGCCGGGCGTGAGCTGGCGTCACCGTCTGCCGACGCCGAATGGGACCGGGCGCGCAGCGGCCTCTTCCTCGCCGCGCTGGAACTGCACCGCGCCCTGATCGCGAACGTGCCGTGGGCGTTCCGGACCAACATCGACCATCTCATCAACGCGTTCCGAGGCGCCCCGGACATGCCACGCGGTGCCGAGCTGGCCGCCTGGCAGACCCTGTTCCTGATGGTCCCGGTCGTTTCGACGACGTTCGCCTCCTGTGGGCGCCTCTTCGCGGAATTGGGGCGTGAGGAGCTGGGCTGGCTCCTTGTCGACGAGGCCGGGCAGGCGAGTCCGCAGCAGCCCGTCGGCGCGTTGTGGCGTGCCAAGCGGGCCGTGCTCGTCGGCGATCCGCTCCAGCTCGAGCCGATCGTGCAGCTACCCGCCGATGTGCAGGCGATCCTCCGCGACTGTTACGACGTCTCCCATGGCTGGCTGCCTGACGGCATCTCGGCGCAGGGTGTCGCCGACCGGGTCAACCGCTGGGGCACCGAGGTCCGGCGCCGGAACTCCGACGGAGAGCAGGAACAGGTCTGGGTCGGCTCGCCGCTACGGGTCCACCGCCGCTGCGAGGACCCGATGTTCGCGATCAGCAACGAGATCGCGTACGACGGGCTCATGGTGGACGGCACCGAACCGAAGCGGCTCCTTGACCCGGAGCGCTGGGGCAGTGACTACAAGGCGAGCTGCTGGATCCATGTCGAAGGCGGCGAGCACGATGGCAAATGGAACTCCCGGGAGGGTGACGCGCTCGTCGGCAGGCTGCAGACGCTGCACCGGCAGTGCGGTGTTCCCTTGGCGGAGATCCGTGTGCTCAGCCCGTTCCGCGACGTCGTGCGGAACTGCAAACGGAGGGTGTACGCGCTCCGCTGGGAGGACGATCCCCCGGAGGGGATGAGCGCAGGCGACTATCAGGAACAGGTGTCGCGGTTCACCGGGAGACAGATCGGCACCGTCCACACCATGCAAGGCCGGGAGGCCGACGTCGTCTTCCTGGTCCTCGGTACGCAGGCCGAGGCGGGGGAGGGCGCACGCCGATGGGCGGCGATGACCTCGAACCTGTTGAACGTCGCGGTGAGCCGGGCCAAACGACGGCTGTTCGTCATCGGGAACCGCGATCTCTGGGGCGGCCTTCCCTACTTTGACGCGCTCGCGCGCCGGCTCGGCGTCTGGTCGCCGGACGAGCAGGCTAGAGCGCCTCGGTTGTGAACAGGTAGTTGCGGCGTTCGTCGGTGACCTTGGCCGCCGGGGTCCAGTGGGATTGGGTCCACCAGTACATGTTGTAGCCGGACGACTTCAACGTTTCGGCTAGGGCGTCGGCGCTGGTGCCGTACTTCTGGAGGTGGCGGTCCTCGATTTCGAGGAGCCAGGTGGGGTGGTGGGCCTCGATCACGCGGCGGGCGCCCTCGACGACCTTGGGCTCGGCGCCTTCCACGTCGGCCTTGATGAAGTCGACGCGGGGGAGGTGGAAGTGGTCGTACACGCGGTCGATCGTGGTGATCTCGGTCTGGACGAGATCCGCGGAGGCGAACTCGGTGTTCGGGCCGAGGCCGTTCGCGCCGGTGGTGAGGAACGTACGGCCGTGCACGGGGAGGCCGTTGCGGCGCGGCATGCTCAGCTCGCCCGCGCCCGGTTCGTCGCTGACCGCGCCGGCGAAACGGCGGACGTTGCGGCAGCCGAACGCGCCGATTCCTGCGGACAGGACGCGCGCCGCGCCGGGCAGCGGCTCGAAGCTGTGCACCAGGCCCGCCGGGCCGGCGAGCAGCGACAGGGGATAGGTGTACAGGCCGTACTCGGCGCCGATGTCGAAGCAGATCGCGCCGGGCCTGACGACCTCGGCCAGGCCGGCGACCTCCTCCTCCACGAACGACGCGCGCGGGGCGAGCGCGCGCAGCACCGACGTGGCCAGGGACAGGCGGCGAGTCATGACGTCAACCGTAGAGCACGCTCACGGCAGCTTCTGCCGGATGCTGATCGGCGGCCCGGCCTGGTTCCGTACGTTCACCGGCACCACCTTCCACTGGTGGGTGCTGCCGTGCTTGTAGCCGGTCAGCGTGACGGACGGGTTGAACGTCCGGTTCACCAGCCGGTACGGACCCCAGCCCGCGCCCGTACGGTCCCGGGCGTACACGCGGTACCAGACGTCGAGGCCCACGCTCGGCCACGACAGGGTGACGCTGCCGTCCATGCCGGGCTGCGCGCCGATGTAGACGATCCGCTTCAGCTTCGGGCACGCGCTGCCCGACCACGTGTCGTGCCACTGCCCGTAGAACTGCCGCGCCGCGTTGGAGACCTCCCGCGGGTCGTAGCTCACCCCCTCGTCCATGCGCCCGGTGGTGAACACCGAGGTGGGGACCGTGATGAACCGCGGGCGGTAGATCTTGTCGGTGTGCTCGACCAGGTTGCGGCACCCGGTGCTGACGGCCGCGCTGTTCACGCTGTAGCCGATGACCAGCCGTTTGCGGGTGGACAGCGCGGGGATCAGCCGCGCCTCGTAGATCATCCGCCAGTCGTGCGCGGCGTCCCTGCCGACCTCGGGCGCCCGGAACAGGTGGATCCGCCTGCGCACGTCGAACGAGCTCCACGGGGTGGCCGCCGGGTACGCCACGATGTCCGGGTCGAACAGGTCGGGCTCGTGCTGGATCAGCCAGTAGCGGCCGCCGATCTTAGCGACGGTGAACCCGTTGGACACCGACAGCGGCGCGCCGATCGGCTGCAATGGCTGCGCCCGCGTCTGGGACGTCGACCAGGTCCCCGCGCCCGCGTAGAAGCTCCACGCGCCGAAGTCCGCGAGCGACCGCGACGGCACGCGCGCCAGGTACAGCCGCTTGTCCTGCACGTTGATGTCCGGCGTCGCCCACCCGTAGACGTACGTCGTGCCGCCGTCCACGAGCACCGCGCCGCCCCACAGGATGGGCGACCCGCCGGGGTTCGGCGTGTACGACGGGATCGCGGTGGTCGGCGGGTGCTGCACGGTCGGCGTCCTCTTCGCCGTCAGGTCGTCCATGGGGAACCGCGCGATCACCGTGCCCTCGGGGATGTAGCGCGGGCCGCCGTAGTGGAAGCGGTTGTAGAACTTGACGAGCGTGTGGCCGACGATCGCGTTGTCGGCCGCCCAGTACCACGGGCGCGGCGTCTCCGGCGGCCGGGGGAGCAGCGCGCGCGGGCCGGCGGACGTCGGCTTGCCGCAGGTGCCGCCGCCGGTGACGGTGGTCAGCCGGTTGTCGCCGTCCGGTTCGGTCGTCTGGACGACCATGGAGTTCTGGATCATCGACGTGCCGAACAGCGGACGGCTGCCGTCCGGGTTGACCGGGCCGAGGAACGTGTCGGAGAAGAACCACGCGATCTTGTCGGGGGTCAGCCGGATCGCCTGCATGCCGTCGGCGCCGCTCCACTGCGAACAGCTCGCCGCGTGCCCGTACGTCGCCCACATGTCGTTGAGCCGCCGCGGCGACGGCTGGCCGTCGGCGCCCATCAGGCCGGGCTCGGTCGCGCCGCCGCCCTGACGGCGGGGCGGGTCCTGGCCGGGCGTGAACAGGTCGACGCGTGCGGCGAAGACCAGGACCAGCACCACGCCAACGAGCGTGAGGTAGGTGTACGTCGAACGCGCCGGCGACCGCATCGATCTCCCAAGCCGGCCGCGATCACCGGCACCGTCTCAACTCGGGTCCCACACCCCCACGCTCGATCTTCTGTCAGCGCGCCGCCGGGCCGCCCGCCTTCTCCCGATATGGCCGGATGCGGACGGGGGCCGTACGTCAGCGGCCCACGCGGTCGCGCAGCAGCGACACCAGCGTCGCGTGCACGTCGTCGAGCGGACGGTCCGGGTCGAGCGCGCGCCACTCCAGCGCGACCGTCAGCGTCATGCCGAACACCGCCGTCGCTGCCATGTCCGAGTCGAGGTCCTTCCGCAGGTCGCCGCGGGCCTGCGCGGCGCGGATCTCCGCGGCGTACACCCCGATGGCCTTCTCCCTGATCAGCTTCGCCGCGGCCGGCCAGTCGCGGCCGGTGCGCCACATCTCGCCGAGCAGCACCCGCGCGAACGTCTCGTACGCGCCGATGAAGTCGAGCTCGGCGCGGATCAGCCCGGACAGCCGGTCGCCGCCGGCGCCCGCCCCGGCCGCCAGGTGCTCGGCCAGCCGGTCGACGCCCTGCCGCAGCAGCTCCTCGAACAGCGCCGACTTGCTCGGGAAGTTGTAGTAGACGGTGCCCTTCGCGACCCCGGCGCGCTCCGCGATGGCGTCCACGGTCGTCGCGGCGAACCCGCGCTCCGCGATCAGGCCCGTCGCGGCGGTGAACAGCCGCTGCCGCGTCGTGTCGCGTCGTCCACTCATGGCGCTCCCGAGCTAGCCGTGTCAGAGCCGAAGGGCGGGGTGCAGGCGGGCAAGGGTCCAGATCCGCTTGCCGCGCGCGGCGACCGTACTGAGGATCAGCGCCGCCGCCGCGAACCCGGCCAGCACGCCGCACGCCTGCCACACCGGCGTCATGTCGCCGCCGCCGACGAGCTGACGCAGCGCGTGGATGACCCAGCTCATCGGCAGGAACGGCGCGATGGCCTGGAAGAACGCGGGGCTCGTCGGCAGCGGGTACGTCCCGCCGCCCGACGTCAGTTGCAGCATCAGCAGCGCCAGCGCGAGCACTCGCCCGACCGGCCCGAATCTCCCGTACAGCCACTGCACCATGGCCATGAACGTCACGCCGATGAGCAGCAGGAACCCGATGAGCCCCCAGCCGTGCACGGGATCGAGCCCGAGCCCGAAATGCAGCACGCCGAACAGCACGAGCACCTGCGCGACGGCCATCAGCACCCCGGGCAGCCACCCCGCGAGCGCCACGTGCCAGGCCGGCACGTTCGACGCGAGCGCGCGGCCGGGCAGCGGGCGGAGCAGCATGTAGACGATCATCGCGCCGACCCAGAGCGCCAGCGGCAGGAAGAACGGCGCGAAGCCCGCACCGTACGTCGCGACCTTGTTGTCGGTCGCGGTGGACAGGCGTACGGGGCTGCTCATCACGTCCGACCGGTTGGCCCGCTGCCCCTTGTCGTACGTCGGGATCCGCCGCTGCCCGGACGCCAGCCCGTTGGCCAGTTGGTGGCCGCCGCCGGACAGCCGTACGAGGCCGTTGTCCAGGTCGCCGATGCCGCCGCCGAGCGTGCGCATGCCGTTCAGCGCCGTGCCGGTGCCGCGGTGCAGGTCCGCCGAGCCCGAGGCCAGTTGGTTCAGCCCGCTGCCGAGCGCGTCGGCCTTGTTCCGCGCCGTCACCACCATCCCGGCCAGCCGCGGCGCGTCGTCGGCCACCCGGTGGGCCACGCGGGAGACCTCGCGCGCGTCGGAGGAGAGCTTCCGCAGGTCCGCCCGGTGGTTCCGGGCGTACGCGTCGACCTGCCCGGCCGTACGCGCGACCTGCTTCGCGATGCCGAGGATGTGCTGAGTGGCGCGGTAGACGTCCGGGTTCTTCTTCAGCTCCGGATGGTCGGCGACGTAGTCGCGGAGCTGCGTGTACGCCGCCGACGCGTCCTTCGCGGCCTGGTGCGTACGGCCCGGCAGCTTGGCGGCGTCGCGCCCGATCGTGTCGGCGGCCCCCGCGACGAGCAGCGCGGACCTGCGGATCTTCGGTGCGTCGTGCCGCAGCCGCGGCACGAGCCGGTCGGACTTCGTGTCGATGAGCCGGACGAGCGGCGCCACCTGCTTCGCCACGCGCGCGTTCCCCCGCGCGAGCTGCCCGGACGCGGTGTCGATCCGCTGGAGCCCGTTCGTCAGCGTGGCCGCGCCGCCGACCAGCCGTCCTGAGCCGTCCTTCGCGTCGTCGATGCCGCCGGCGAGCTGTTGCGCGCCGCGCGCCGCCTTGGCCGTCTGCGCGTGGATGTCGTTGAAGCCGAGGAAGATCCGGTCGAGGTACTGCGCCGCCGTGGTCTTCGACGCGGCGTCCCGCACCTGCGCGAACGCGGTGTCCGCGATGACCGAGGTGACGTAGCCGTTCGAGTCGTTCAGGTGGACGCGCAGCAGCGCCGGGTCGAGCTCCGCGTTCTGGTCCTGCGGCTTCGCGATGCGCGCGCTGAAGTCGCGGGGGATCGTCAGCGACATGTAGTACGTACCGCCGGCCACGCCCGTGTCGGCGGCGGCCGCGTCCACCCGGTGCCACTGGAAGTCGCCGCGCTTCTGGAGCTGGTCGGCCAGCTCGCGCCCGGCGTTCGTCTGCTTTCCGTCGATCTTCGCGCCCTGGTCCTGGACGACGAGCGCCACGGGCAGCCGGTCCAGCCGACCGTACGGGTCCCAGAACGACCAGAGGTACAGCCCAGCGTACAGCAGCGGCAGCAGCGCCAGCGCGACGAGCGCGGCCACGGTCAGCGGCGACCTCAGGAACCGGCGCAGCTCCACACCGCCGACCTTCAGCTCGGGCAGCGTCCTCATCGCGCGCCCTCCTCACCGGGGCCGAGCAGGTCGTCGAGGCGGGCCTCGCCCGTCTCGGCCTCCTCGGACGTCTCCTCGTCCGTACGCGGCGCCGCCGACCACCCCGGCGACCCGGTCCCGAGCCGCACCTCGGTCGCCGCGAGCCCGGACGGCGGCGCGTCCGTGCCCGCCGCGACGACCGTCGGCCCGGACTCCGCGACGGCCGCGAGCCGCTCCCACATGACCGGCCGCACGTCCGCGGTCAGCCGGTCGTCCGCGTCATCGACGAGGATCAGCCGCGGATCGCCCATCAGCGCGAGCGCCACCCCGAGCAGCCGCCGGTCGAACGTGTCGAGCTCGCGGACGAGCGTGCGCCGATCGAGGTCGAGGCCCACCCGGTGCAGCGCGTCGTCGATCGTCCGGCGCCCGGCGAACCGGCCCACCAGGTGGGCGCGCTCCGCGATGTGGGCGCCGACGGTCACGGCGTCGTCGAGCTCGTTGACGGTCTGCATCTCGCCGAGCGCCGAGATGCGCTGCACCTGCCGCGCGCGGCGCGGGAGCGGCAGCCCGTCGACCGACGCGGTTCCGGACGTGGCCCGCATCCGCCCGCCGAGCACGAGCAGCAGTGACGTACGGCCGGACCCGCCGCCGGCGAGCACGCTGACCAGGTCACCGGGGCGCGCGTCGAACGTCACGCCGGTGAGGACCCAGCCCTGCGACCCCCGCAGCGCGAGGCCGTCGGCCCGCACCCGGACGCCGCTGCGCTCGCCCATGATCCTCCCATTTGTACTGACTGGTCAGTACAAAAGTACGCGATGGAGGTTGGAGCTGTCGTTCCCGACACGCTGTGCGGTCACTCACAGAAGGGCGTCAGCCCGGCGGCGCCTTCGCGACCTGCTGGGACTTGGGGAAGAGCCAGGACACCGTGGGCTCAACGGCCCACCGGGTGAGGAAGCGCACCGGCGGGCTCATCATCACCAGCGCCAGCCCGACCGCGCACACGATCACGACGCCGAGCCCGAGCACGGAGTGCAGGTGGTCGTAGACGTGGAAGTACTTGGCCGTGCGCACGACCAGGCCGTGCAGCAGGTACGCGTAGATCGTGCCGGCGCCCAGCGACGTGAACCAGTGGCGCTTGCGGGGGATCAGCGCCAGGAACGACGCCGTGATCACGGTCGTGCCGACGAGCAGCCCGGCGCGTACGGCCGTGCCGTACAGGGGGTTGATGTCGCGGTCGGCGAGCGTCTTGCGCCAGTAGACCCACTCGGCGCTTGACTTGTAGAGGTACAGCGCCACGACGACCGCGGTCACCGCGAGGGCGGCCACCGCCGCCGCGCGGACCCACGGGCGGTGCAGGTATTCGAAGTGCTCGCGGCGCAGCACCATGCCGAGCACGAAGAACGGCAGGAGCTGCAGGGTGCGCGTCATGCCGAGGGTCTGGCCGAACTGGCCGAGCCCGGCCAGCAGCGACACCCCCGTGGCCACCGCGAGCGGCCAGCGGATGTAGCGCCAGATCGGGCTGGTCAGCCGCCACATGAACAGCGACGCGAGGAACCAGTCGAGGTAGGCGGGCGCGAGCAGCGACCAGTTCGGCGGGTCGCCCGGCCGGGTCCAGAAGAGCTGCGCGGTGTAGGCCACCTCGAAGATGAGGTACGGCACGACGACGCCGCCGATGAGCCGCTGGATCTTCCGCGTCGAGGCCTCGAAGTTCTTGGTGAAGTAGCCCGCGATCACGATGAACGCGGGCATGTGGAAGATGTAGATCCACATGTAGCCGGCGGCCGCGGCCCTCACGTTGTCGCGCAGCGGCTCCATCGAGTGGCCGACGACGACGAGAAGGATGGCGAAGAACTTCGCGTTGTCGAAGAACGCGTCGCGGTCGTTGCCTTCGGGCGGCTTGGTCGGCTTGGCGTCATGGTCCGGCTGGACCTGGCGCTCGACGGAGGTCTGTGCCATCGCGGGGGGCGTACTCGTTTCGTGGTGGCGGAGGGGTGGACGCGGCCGGCGCGGCTTCGATCGCGCGTACGGGCGGCCGGTGCGACGCGCGGTGCGCGCCGCGGTGCCGTGCCCGGCCGAAGGGATCGGTCCGGAAGACCCAGTTCAGTTGCGGCTCGACGAGCCAGCTCGTGGCCAGCCGTACGGGCTTGGTCATCAGCGCGATCATGAGCGTGCCCGACACGATCGTCACGACGGCGAAGCCCCAGGGGGAGACCAGGTGGTCGAAGAGGCCGTAGTGCTCGGCGAGGCGGTCGGGGATGCCGTGCAGGAGGTAGGCGTAGATCGTTCCGGCGCCGAGTGAGGTGAACCACATGCGCCGCCGCGGCACCAGCGCGAAGAACGCCGTCATCAAGATGAACGACCCCGCCAGCAGCGCGATCCGCAGCGCGGTCGCCTCCAGGTAGGGGGTGTGGAGGTCGGTCGCGGTGTCCGCCCAGTAGAGGAGCTTGGTGGACACGAACGGACGGATGACGTACGCGCCGGCGAAGGCGATCACCAGCACGACGACCGCGAGCACCCGGATCCATGTGCGGGCCAGGACGGCGAAGTGCTCGGGCTTGAGCAGCATGCCCGCGACGAAGAACGGCAGCATCAGCAGCACGCGGGTCATGCTGAAGGTGTCGGGGAACCGGCTGAGGTTGGCGGCCAGGCAGACGACGACCGCGATGGCGAACGGCCAGCGCACGTTCCGCCAGAGCGGGCTGATCAGCCGCCACACGAACAGCGCCGCGAGGAACCAGTTGAGCCACACCGGGCTGAGCAGCGACCATTCGACGTGGGGGCCGTCGGTGAACTTCTTCAGCGCCGTGTAGATGATCTCGAACGCGAGGTACGGCACGACGAGGCCCGCCACCAGCCGCTGAACGCGGCGCTTGGAGAAGTCGAAGTTCTTGGAGAAGTAGCCCGCCATCATCACGAACGCGGGCATGTGGAACCCGTAGATCACGAGGTTCAGCGCACCGGCCGCGCGCAGCTCCCACAGCGGCCCGATGGCGTGGCCCACACCCACCAAGAGGATCGCGACGAACTTCGCGTTGTCGAAATGGGCGTCCCGCTCCACCGCACCCGCGGGACGAGGCGGTGCAGCGGTCGCCTGCCCGGGGGTGCCCGAATGCGCGGCACGTGTATCGAGAGACATACCCGCCAGTAGCCGTGGTTGGTTGGGCACGGTGCGTGAAGATCGTTAAGCCGTGCACGACGACCTTAGCAAGCGAGGAGGGGCCTGCCGATTCGTTCGGTAAAACACGCATTGCCCGATGTGGGGCTCCGCTGGTGGAAGTCGTGAAGTCCACCCGTTCCGGCCTGACGCACGGTCGACCCGCCGTATGCTGACAGCCATATGTCCACGATCGACGTCACCGAACTCGACCCCGATACCCGCGGCTGGCGCCGCTACCTGCCGCCCACTCCCTGGTTCGCGGCCATCGCCATCGTGGCGAGCGTCGCGCTCGGCGTGCTGGGCGGCCTCGCCGACCGGCTCCCCTGGTGGATCAGTTGGGTCGGCAACCTGGCCGCCCTGTGGCTGTTCGCCGCGTTCATCGCCGGCGCGGCCGGCCGCGGCGCATGGGCGGGCCTGGTCCGCGGCGTCGTCGCGCTGTGGGCCACGGTCGCGGTCTACTACCTGCTGCAGTCCGGCGTGGCCGACCGCCCGGATACCGGGCGGGTGCTGGCCGTCGGCTCGGCCTGGCTGGTCATCGCGGTGCCGGCGGGCGCTTTGTTCGGCTACCTCGGCGCGCTGTGGCGGCGCGGGCGCACCGACTTCACCGCGGGCGCGGTGGGCGTGCTCTCGGCGGCGCTGGCCGGCGAGGGCATCTACGCGATCATGGCCGTGTGGGCCTGGGGCATCGGCCTGACGCTGCTGCTCGGCATCGAGATCCTGCTCGCCGCCTGGCTGCCGCTCGTGCTGCTGCAGAGCTGGCGCCGGCGCGGCATCGCGTACGGCATCGCCGTCGCGGGCCTGGTGGGCGCCATCGCGGGCCCGCTGCTCACCGGAATGTGGGCCTGAACACGCGTAAGGGCGGGTCACCGTACGGTGACCCGCCCCCAGGCGAAGCTTCGCAGAAAGTCAGACCGCGCGGACCTGGCTGGCCTGCGGCCCCTTCGTGCCCTGCGTGATCTCGAACTCGACCCGCTGGCCTTCGTCGAGGCTACGGAAGCCGTTCCCGACGATCTCGGAGTAGTGGACGAAGACGTCGTTGGCGTCGCCATCAGGGGCGATGAAGCCGAAGCCCTTGTCCGGGTTGAACCACTTGACAGTGCCCTGAGCCATGTGCTCTCTTCCTCTATGCAGATCCCCGGGTGCCCAATGGACCCCGCCGCGTTCCAGCAACATGAAAAAACCCGCAGAAATCATCCGCGGGCGCTCGAACACGTTCAGGACCTGCGTAACAACGTCACCGACTGTAGCACGGCCGCGGCCGTGCCGCGACGATTTCGGAACCCTTAGGTGGAACCCGTACACCCGGGGGACGACACCCCGACTACCCGGGTACTCATCGGACGTCGCCCACTCGGCCGATGTGCGCCCCCTGCCTGGCGGCATAGCGTTCAACGTGTCAGGCCAACACGGGAAAACGGGGTTAGTCATGAGCGCGACACTCGCACGGTCGAACGAGCATCGGATGATCGCGGGGGTCTGCGGCGGGCTCGGTGAGCGGTTCGGGCTCAGCCCGAACGCCGTCCGGCTGATCTTCCTGATCTCCTGCCTGCTGCCCGGGCCGCAGTTCGTCATCTACATCGCGCTGTGGATCATCATGCCGTCGCGGTCCCGCTACTGACGGGGCCGCCGGCCGGCTACCAGCCGGCCGGAAGCGGCATGCCCTCGCTGTATCCGGCCGCCGACTGCACGCCCACGATCGCGCGCTCGAAGAACTCGTCGAGCGAACGCGCCCCGGCGTACGTCATGGCGCTGCGCACCCCGGCGACGATCTGGTCGATGAGGTCCTCCACGCCGGGCCGCGCCGGGTCGAGGTACATCCGGGACGTGGAGATGCCCTCCTCGAACAGCGCCTTGCGCGCCCGGTCGTACGCGGAGTCCTCGGCGGTGCGCAGGCGCACGGCCCGCGCCGAGGCCATGCCGAAGCTCTCCTTGTACAACCGCCCGTCGGCGTCGCGCTGGATGTCGCCGGGCGATTCGTACGTGCCGGCGAACCAGGAGCCGATCATGACGTTCGAGGCGCCGGCCGCCAGGGCGAGCGCGACGTCGCGCGGGTAGCGGACCCCGCCGTCGGCCCACACGTGGCGGCCCAGGCTCCGCGCCTCGGCCGCGCATTCGAGCACCGCGGAGAACTGCGGACGGCCCACGCCGGTCATCATCCGGGTCGTGCACATCGCGCCGGGGCCCACGCCGACCTTGACGATGTCGGCCCCGGCCTCGATCAGCTCGCGGGTGCCCGCGGCGGTCACGACGTTCCCCGCGACGATCGGCACGCCGGGGCCGAGGTCGCGTACGGACCGCAGCGCGGCCAGCATCTTGTCCTGGTGGCCGTGCGCGGTGTCCACGACGATGAGGTCGGCGCCGGCCTCGGCGAGCTTCGCGGCGCGGCCCGCGACGTCGCCGTTCACGCCGACGGCCGCGGCGATCCGCAGCCGCCCGTGGTCGTCGAGCGCGGGCTGGTAGAGGGTGGCGCGCAGCGCGCCCGTACGAGTCAGGACGCCGGTGAGCCGGCCGTCGGTGTCGGCTACGGGGGCGAGGCGGTGGCCGCCGGAGTTGAGCCGGTCGAACGCCTCGCGCGGGTCGACGCCCGCGCCGATCGTCAGGAGGTCGGTGGACATGACGTCGCGGAGCTGGGAGAAGCGGTCGACGCCGAGGCAGTCGGCCTCCGTGACGACGCCGATGGCCCGGCTCTCTTCGTCGACCACGATCACCGCGTTGTGCGCGCGCTTCGGCAGGAGGCTCAGCGCCTCGCCGACGGTGCTGCCGGGGCCGAGCGTGATGGGCGTGTCGTGGACCAGGTCGCGCGCCTTGATCCACGAGATCACCTCGGTGACCACGTCGAGCGGGATGTCCTGCGGGATGACCACGATGCCGCCGCGGCGGGCCACCGTCTCGGCCATGCGGCGCCCCGCGACGGCCGTCATGTTGGCGACGACCAGGGGGAGTGTGGTGCCGCTGTGGTCGGCGGAGGAGAGGTCGACGCTGAGCCGGGAGCCGACGGAGGACCGGACCGGCACCATGAACACGTCGCTGTAGGTGAGGTCCTGCTCGGGGACCCGCTCGTTGAGGAAGCGCACGAAAAACTGAGTCTACCTGCTGGAACCGGGTGGCCGTTCAGCTCTTGCCTGGTGTCGCCGCCGGGCCGGGCGACGGGGAGAACGTGGTGAACGGGCCGGTGGCGGTCATGACCGGGGCGTCGACGGAGACGGTCCCGGCGTCGCGGAAGGTCAGCGTGACACGGACGGATCCGTTGCCGCTCAGCGGTCTGACCAGCTTGTCCAGCATGATCCGCGGCACCGGGCCGCCGGGGACGAGCCGGTTCACCGGGGCGTCGAGCCCGCCGCCCTCGATGGTCGCCGACCGCGCGACGCTCGGCGCGGTGACCCGGATGAGCCGGTCGGGCGCGCGCCCGTCGTTGACGAGCGAGACGAACAGCGGCGCCGCGCCGCCGGCCGCGACGGCCTGACCCGGAGCCGGTCCGAGCACGAAGACGTTGCGGATGAGGACGTCGCCGGCCGCGGCGTTGTTGCCCGCGGCGACGGTCTTCGGAATGGGCATCGTGTCGACGGTGCCGCAGCCGGTGGTGGTGGCGACACACGCGCAGGCGGCGAGGGCGAGCAGGGGACGGAGGCGGCGGAGCTGGATGCGCGACACGCGTGACACGGCCACCTGGACCTCCGAGAGCGTGGGTAACCCCACGGTGCCCGGTGCCGTACGGGGCAAACGCGCCGCCGGTCACGCCCGTGCCGCGGGTGCGGAAGCGGGTGTGACCGGCGGTGTTGCGCGTCGCGCGCGGAGTTGGGGCGCCGCTCAGGTCGTGACGAGGCGGCCGAGGTCGTCGAGGACCGCGTTCGCGGCGCTGACGCCGAGGCCGAGGTACCAGGTCTCGTCGGAGACGCGCGCGCTGCGGCCCTTCTTCACCGCGCCGAGCTGTTTCCACAGCTTGCCCGAGGTGACGGGGCCGGCGTCGGTCTTGTCGGACGGGCCGTACGTGCCGTAGAAGACGTAGTCGGCGTCGGCCTTGCCGATCTGCTCGGGGCTGACCTCGACGGCGAGGTCGTCCACGTCCTCGGAGGCGGGGCGGGGGAGGCCGGCGTCGTCGAGGATCGTGCCGATGAACGACTGGTTGGCGTACAGCCGGATGCGGTCCGGCAGGAACCGCACCATCGAGATGGTGGGCCGCTTCTTCCCGAGCCGCGCGCCGAGCTTCCTGGCGCGGTCCTCGTACGCGCTGATCTCGGTGTTCGCCTGCTTGGTGCGGTCGAGCGCGGCGGCGTTCAGCCGGAAGTTCTCCTTCCAGGTGAAGCCGGGGCGGATGGAGAACACGGTCGGGGCGATGGCCGCGAGCTTGGTGTAGAGCTGGGCCGCGCGCAGCTTGCTGCCGAGGATGAGGTCGGGCCGCAGCGAGGCGATCTTCTCCAGGTTGAGCTGGTTGATCGTGCCGACGGACTCCGGCTTCCCGGCCTGCTTCGCCAGGTAGGCGGGCATCTTCTGGGAGCCCTCGGAGTAGGCCACGCCGACGGGCCTGATGCCGAGCGCCACGACGTTGTCCAGTTCGCCGACGTCCAGCACGATCACGCGTTTCGGCCGCGATTTGATGGTGGTGGCGCCCATCGCCTGCTTGATGGTGCGGGGGAACCGGCCGGGCGCGGCGTCCGTGCCGAGCGCGGCGGTCGCCTTGCGGGCGTCGCCGAAGTCCTTGCCGCCGGCCGCGACGTCGGTGGACCCCTGGCCGTTCTTGCCGTCGCCCTCGCCGCCCGCCGAGCATCCGGCGGCCAGCGCGACCGCCAGGAGGCCGCCGAGGGCGGCTCGCACGACGCGTGATCGGAACACTGCTACCTCCATCCGTCGACCTGCGCCGATGCGCGGGTCGAGGGCGAGTGTAGCCAGGTGTTAGGTGAGGCTTTCCTAAGGGGTAGGTAAGTGACGCGTGGCGGACGCGCCGTTATCGCGCAACAATTCTGATCTTCGATAATTGCAGACAGTAATCCCGATTGTTTCGCCAGTCCAATCTATCACATCGCAATAAACGCGCGTTGACCTGCCAAGATGCGGAATCCACCGGCCTCGTAGCGCGGAATTAACACCCCGGCCACTAGAGGTGTCGGTGATGTCTGTTTATGATGCTCGTGTCCGGTCAATTCCGTTCAATGCCGTGAAGGAGGCCGACCGATTAGCGCGCAAGAGAAGCAGACGTTCGGCGATAATCCGACCGAGGTTCGCGACACGGATCACTACACGCAGGAGTACGTGCACGGGTTCGTCGACAAGTGGGACCAGCTCATCGACTGGAAGCGCCGCTATACCAGCGAGGGCAGCTTCTTCGTCGACCAGCTCAAGAGCCGCGGCGTCCGCACCGTCCTCGACGTCGCGACCGGCACGGGCTTCCACTCGGTGCGCCTGCTCGAGGAGGGCTTCGAGACCGTCAGCGCTGATGGCAGCCCCGAGATGCTGGCCAAGGCGTTCCAGAACGGCGTCACGTACGGCGGCCACATCCTGCGGGTCGTGAATGCCGACTGGCGCTGGCTGAACCGTGATGTGCACGGCGAGTACGACGCGATCATCTGTCTGGGCAACTCGTTTACTCATCTGTTCTCGGAGCGGGATCGGCGCAAGGCGCTCGCCGAGTTCTACGCGATGTTGAAACACGACGGCGTCCTGATCATCGATCAGCGCAACTATGACGCGCTATTGGATGGTCAATACTCCAACCGCCACACCTACTACTACTGCGGCGACGAAGTGTCCGCTGAGCCGGACTTTGTCGACCCGGGCCTCGCTCGATTCAAGTACCAGTTCCCGGACAAATCCGAGTACTACCTGAACATGTTCCCGCTGCGAAAGAACTACATGCGGCGGCTCATGCGCGACGTCGGCTTCCAGCGCGTCGAGACCTTCGGCGACTTCCAGGAGACCTACGCCGACGACGAGCCCGACTTCTTCATCCACGTCGCCGAGAAGTACTACCGGCCCGAGGACGAGCGCGGGCAGTACAACGGCGCGGTCAGCACCGCTCGCGACTACTACAACTCCGACGACGCCGACAACTTCTACTTCAACGTCTGGGGCGGCGAGGACATCCACGTCGGCGTCTACGAGCCCGCCGACCTGACGATCGCCGAGGCCAGCCGCGCGACGGTCACGCGCATGGCCGACAAGATCGACATCACGCCGGCGACCACGGTGCTCGACATCGGGTCCGGGTTCGGCGGTTCGGCGCGCTACCTGGCCAAGACGTACGGCTGCAAGGTGCAGTGCCTGAACCTCTCCGAGGTGGAGAACAACCGCAACCGGGAGATGAACGAGCAGCAGGGCCTCGACCACCTGATCGAGGTCGTGGACGGCTCGTTCGAGGCCGTCCCGTTCCAGGACAACGCGTTCGACGTCGTCTGGTCGCAGGACGCCATGCTGCACAGCGGCGACCGCGTCCAGGTGCTCGAAGAGGTCGCGCGCGTGCTGCGCCCGGACGGCGCGTTCGTGTTCACCGACCCGATGGCCGCCGACGGCACGGCCCGTTCGGCGCTCGTCCCGATCCTCAAGCGGCTCGACCTCGACACCATGGGCACGCCGGACTTCTACCGGCGCGAGATCAACCGCCTGGGCATGAAGAAGGTCGAGTTCGACGACCTCACCCCGCAACTGGCGACCCACTACGGGCGCGTGCTCGCGGAGACCGAGGCGCGTGAGGCGGAGCTGTCCGGACGGATCAGCGCCGACTACCTCGAGCCCATGAAGGTGGGCCTGCGCCACTGGGTGGACGGCGGCAACGCCGGAAACCTGGCCTGGGGCATCTTCGTCTGCCGTAAGTAAGGCCACGGCCGCGCGGGGCGCGGCGCACCCGTCCTCAATCCCCTGGGGCGGGCGCGCCGCGCCCTTCGCGTCCGGCGGACCCGACCTTTATCCACAGGTGGATTTTCCGGGCTGGCGGGTTCTGTGCCCGGTCGGGGAAGGTGGATCGCGACAGGAGATCCGACCTTCGGGGAGGGCACGTGAACGTGCAGGTTACGACGCGGGAGCCGCAGACGTTCTCGGCGGGGTGCGAGCCGCCGCGCGCCACGCTCACGCCGCATCGCGACGCCCGCGCCGCGCTGCGCGGCGGCGAACCCGCCGGCGTCCGCTCGCTGAACGGCGATTGGCGCTTCCATTGGTCGCCCAACGCGGCGCACCCGCCCCCGGGGTTCACCGCCCCCGGTTTCGACGACAGCGGCTGGGCCGTGCTCCCCGTGCCGTCGAACTGGCAGTTCCACGGCTACGACGAGCCGACGTACCTCAACGTCCGCTATCCCTGGGCGGGCTACGAGAAGCCCGACCCGCCGGACGCCCCGGTCGCCTACAACCCGGTCGGCCGCTACCGCCGCTGGTTCGACGCCCCGGGCGAATGGCGCGGCGACCGGGTGTTCCTGTCGTTCCAGGGCGTCAAGAGCGCCTTCCGGGTGTGGATCAACGGCGAGCCGGCCGGCGGCGGTGAGGACAGCTTCACCCCCACGGAGTTCGACGTCACCGCGCTGCTGCGCGACGGGCCGAACTGCGTCGCCGTCGAGGTGTACCGCTGGGCCGCGAGCAGTTGGCTCGAAGACCAGGACATGATCGACGTCTGCGGCGTCTTCCGCGACGTGTTCCTCTACTCCGTCCCCGAGGCGCACATCCGCGACGTCGAGGTGCGCACCGAACTCGACGACTCCTATGGCGACGCGGTGCTGCGCGTCCGCGCCTGGGTGCGCGGCGGCGCCGAGGGCCACCGCGTCACCGTCGCACTGCACGACTCCGGTGGCGGCATGGTCGGCGGCGCGGCCGTTGCCGTGCCCCCGGCCGAGGAGGCCGGGGCGGAGACGGTCCTGGAGCTCGGGCTCCCGGTGACCGATCCGCTGAAGTGGTCGGCGGAGCATCCGCACCTCTATACCGCGGTCGTCGCGCTTGAGGACGCCGCGGACCGGTCCGTGGTGGCGTACGGCCTGCCCGTCGGGTTCCGGCGGTTCGAGCGGTCGCCCGAGGGGCCGCTGCTGATCAACGGGAAGCCGATCACGTTCCGCGGCGTCAACCGCCACGAGACCGATCCGGACAGCGGGCAGGCCCTCTCCGAGGAGTCGATGCTCCGCGACATCCTGATCATGAAGCGGAACAACATCAACGCCGTCCGCACGTCCCACTACCCGAACGACCCGCGCTGGCTCGACCTCTGCGACCGCTACGGGCTCTACGTGGTCGACGAGGCCAACCTGGAGACCCACGAGGTGCGGAAGACGCTGCCCGCGGGCGACCCCGCGTGGGCGAAGCCGTGCCTGGACCGCGTCCGCAACATGGTCGAGCGCGACAAGAACCATCCGAGCGTGCTCCTGTGGTCGCTGGGCAACGAGGCGGGCCGGGGCGACACGTTCGTCGCCCTCGCCGACTGGGTGCGCGACCGCGACCCGTCACGGCCGGTCCACTACGAGCAGATGAACGCCGTAGCCGATGTGTACAGCCGGATGTACACCCCGCCCTCCCACCTCGAGGAGTACGGGAAGTCCGGCGACCCGAAGCCGTACATCCTCTGCGAGTACGCCCACGCCATGGGCAACAGCGTCGGCAACCTGGCGGAGTACTGGTCGGCCATCGACCGCTATCCGAACCTCCAGGGCGGCTTCATCTGGGACTTCGCCGACCAGATGGTGCGCCGCCCCATCCCGGACCGCGGCGGCGGCACCTACCTCTCCTACGGCGGCGACTGGGACGGCGGGCGCGCCGACGACGGCAACTTCTGCGCGAACGGCCTGGTCACCGCCGACCGCGAGCCGCACCCCCATCTGCACGAGGTGCGCCGCTGCTACCAGGAGATCGCGATCGACGCGGCGGGGCCGGGCGAGGTGGCGGTGGAGAACCGGTTCCTCTTCACGAACCTGGCCGCGTTCGCCGCCCGCTGGTCGCTCACGGCCGACGGCGCGGTCATCGCGAGTGGCGAGTTCGGCCGGCTCGTCGTGCCGCCGGGCGGGCGGACCACCCTGGCGGTGCCCGAGTGGTCCGCGGCACCGGGCGGCCGGGAAGGCGCGGAGCGGCTGCTGACCGTCGAGTTCTCGCTCCCCGAGGCCACGCCGTGGGCCGAGGCGGGCCATGTCGTGGCGGCCGGCCAGGTGCTGGTGGAGGCGGGCCGCCCGGTGCCCGGCCGGCGTACCGGCGCGCCGGTCTCCGTCGCCGAGACCGACGCCGCGATCACCGTGTCCTCCGGGGGCCTGGAGATCACGGTCGACCGGGCGACGGGCGTGCTGGCCTACCGCTACCGCGGCCGGTCGCTGATCGCCGACGGCCCGGTGCCGAACTTCTGGCGCGCCCCGACCGACAACGACATCGGCAACGGCCTGCCCACCCGCGCGGCCACCTGGCGCCACGCGGGCCGCGACCGCCGGGTCACGGGCGTCCAGGTGACCGACCACGCGCCGGACCGGGTGCGCGTCGAGGTGGCGCTGACCCTGCCGACCGAGCCCGCCGCGTCCGCGTGCACGATGACGTACGACATCGACGGCGGCGGCGTGGAGGTCGGGCTCGAGCTGCGGCCGGGGGAGGGGCTGCCGGAGATCCCGGTGGTGGGCACCGTGCTGACGCTCCCCGGGTCGTGCGCGCACCTCACGTGGTACGGCCGGGGGCCGCACGAGACCCAGTGGGACCGCAAGACGGGCGCGCTCCTGGGGCGCTACACCTCGACGGTCGACGAGCTGTTCCATCCGTACGTCCGGCCGCAGGCCACCGGGAACCTCACCGATGTGCGGTTCGCCTCGCTCACCGACCCCGGCGGCGTCGGCCTGACCGCCTTCGGCCGCCCGGAGGTGGAGATGTCCGCGCTGCGCTACACCCCGTCCGACCTCGAGGGCCCGCGCCACCAGCACGACCTGGTGCCGGGGGAGACGGTGACCTGGCAGATCAACCACCGCCAGATGGGTGTCGGCGGCATCGATAGCTGGGGCCGGCGGACCCTCCCGGAGTACACCCTCGGCGCCGAGGGCGCCTACTCCTACGCCTATCGGCTCGAACCGGGGGTGGTCGCGGAGGCCTAACGACAGACCGACTGGTCGGTACCATGGCGGCATGTCATCGTCCACGGGCCAGGGACCGGTCGCGGAGGCGGGCTGGCCGCCGGGGTCGGTGCCGGACCGGCTGTCCAGGGCGGCCACCCGGCTGTTCGCCGAGCGCGGCTTCGAGAGCGCCTCCGTGCAGGACATCGTGACCGCGGCGGGGGTCACCAAGGGGGCGATGTACCACTACTTCGACTCCAAGGACGACCTGCTCTACGCGATCTACCACCGGCTCCTGGCCGTGCAGACCGCGCGGCTGGAGACCTTCGCCGCCGCCGAGGGCGGCATCGAGGAGCGGCTGCGCGGCGCGGCGGTCGACGTCGTGGAGACCACGCTCGCCAACCTCGACGAGATGACGGTCTTCTTCCGGTCGCTGCACATGCTGCACGCCTCGAAGCAGGCGACCGTGCGGGCGGAGCGCCGCGCCTATCACGAGCGCTTCCGGTCGATGGTGGAGGAAGGGCAGCGCGCCGGCGTCATCCGTGCCGACATCCCGCCGGACATGGTGGTGTTCTTCCTGTTCGGCGCCCTGCACGACATCACGACCTGGTACCGCCCCGACGGCCCGCTCGGCGCCCGTGAGATCGGCCACTATTACGCGGAGCTGCTGCTCGGCGGGCTGCGGACGGACGCCGCCGCGGCGTGGCCCGGCGCGGGCGGAGTCCGCGAACCCTGACGCCGCAGGGGGTCCGTACGACGGCTCACGCGCCGTGAAGACGCGCGCACGTCTCGTTTCCGAATCGAATCGCGGGGGCCGCGCGGACAAAGGCCGCGATTCGTCTATGGTGGGTCGGCGATGGACGAAATGCAGATCATTTCGGGATTGCGTGCCTGCTCAGCGGCGGCGCACGAGGCGTTGTACGACACGTACGCCGGCGATCTCCACGACTACTGCCACGCGTTGCTCGGAGACGACGCGGCGGCCGTCGCCGCGCTGCGCGAAACCCTGTTGCGCGCCGCGGCGTCGACGGATTCGATGCCGGACGGGTGCGGCCTGCGCGCCTGGCTGTACGCCCTCGCCCGCGGCCAGTGCCGCACGGGCGGCGAACGGCTGATCGAGCATCCGATGCCCGACGACGACCCGTCCGCGCGGCTGCTCGTCTCGGTGCTCGGCACCCTGACCCCGCGCGACCGCGAGGTGCTCGAGCTCACCGGGCGCCACGGGCTGACCGAGGACGAGCTCGTGCCCGTGCTCGGGCTGCCGGCCGACCGCGTGGGCTCGCTGGTGTCCGACGCGCGGCGCCGGTTCGACCAGGCGATGGCCGAGGAGCTGGACCGTACGGGCCCGGTGGAGTACCCCGCGCTCGCCGAGATCGCCGCCGACGGCGCGACCGACCCGCTTCCGCTGCTGTTCCGCGCGCTGCCGCGGGTACCGCCGCCGACCGGCCAGCGTCCGCGCATCCTGGACGACCTCCTGATCGCCGGCAACACCGGCACGGTCCCCGCGGCGTTCACCGCCGCGTTCGACGCGACGCCGCCGCACGGCACGCCCGCCATCACGGACGACGCCGGCGAGCCCGCCGGGTCAGCGGGCGCGGCACCGGCGCACGGGCGGCCGAAGCGGGGCCGCGGGTGGCTGGTCGCCGCCGCGGCGGCGGCGGTCGTGGTCGTCGCGGGCGTGGTGTTCGCGGTCGTCCAGTCGTCGGGCTCCCAGGCCGACCAGGGCAACACGGCCAGCGCGCCGACACAGTCGGCGCCGTCCACGGTCGACCCGACCAACCTGCCGTCGGCGCGGTCGACGCGCGGCACCCAGGACGTCGGCCAGCACGGACGCCACCGCGCCTCGGCGACGCCCGACCCGTCGGCCACCGGCGGCAACACGCACGACAAGGGCGACGGCGCGCGGCGCGGCAAGGGCGACGGCGGCTCCACGCCGAGCACCTCGGCGACCGGCGGCGCCCACCACCCGGGAACGTCGCAGCCTCCGGCGAGCCACCGGCCGCCCACCCACCGTCCGACGCACCGGCCGACCCATCGCCCCACGCCGCCCACCAGCCCGACGCCCACCCCCACGGCGACCCCGACGGGCGTCACCCAATCGGCGTCTCCGACCGGCTAGCCCGTACGGAAAACCCGTCGCGGCGGCGCGGAACCCGCGGCTAGGTTGGCGCGCATGTCCGCCGAGCCGATGGAGTTCCTGATCAACACCGCCGAGCAGCACGACCTGTTCGGCGAGTTCCTGCCGCCCGCGTACGGCGCCGAGGCCGCGCGCCGCTGGGCGGGCACACCGGAGTGGGCCGAGTCCGCCGACCGGGTGCTCGACTACGCGCTGACCGAGTGGCAGGAGATCCGCGCGGAGCAGGAGGAGATCGAGAACCGGCTGATCGTGCTGCTCACCGACGGCCGTCCCGCCGACGGGCCGGAGGCCATGGACGCCGCCGAGGCGCACCGGCGGCACATCGACCGGTGGTTCCACGCCTGCCCGCCGGAGCGGCACCGGCGGATCGCCGCGTTCGTGGTCGCCGACGCGAGCTTCCACGCGCGCTACGAGGGGCTGGCGCGCGGCTTGGCGCGCTACGTCCACGGCGCCGTGGTGGCGAACGCGTCCCGGTCCTGACCACCGGCGATGGAGCGGTCCAATCGGGGTGATCGCTTCCGAATGTCACCCCCGTGCGGAAGGCTGGTGGGCGAACGGGAGGGTGCGATGCGATACATGCTGATGGTCTACGGCTGTGTCCGTAACGACGAGGGCAGCGCCGAGCGGGCCGCGAAGGTCACCGCGGTGAACGCGTTCATCGAGATGTGCGCGGAGAAGGGGGTCCTGGAGGCGTACGACCCGCTCCAGGAGGGCCACACCGCGACCACGGTGCGCGTGCGTGACAACGAGGCGCTGGTCACCGACGGGCCGTTCGCCGAGACCCGCGAGCAGCTCGGCGGCTACTTCATCCTGAACTGCCGCGACCTCGCCGAGGCGCGCGCGTTCGCCGCCGCCTGCCCGATGGCGGCCGAGGGCGCGGTCGAGGTGCGGCCGATCCTGGCGGTGCCGGGGCTCGCGTCCGAGGCCGCGGAGCCGGCGACCGCCTCCGCCGCCGGTGGGCGCTGACGGCGCCGCGGTAGAGCGGGTCTTCCGCGAGCAGCGTGCTCGCGCGCTGGCCGCCCTCGTCCGCGGGCTCCGCGATTTCGAGCTGGCCGAAGACGTCCTGTCCGAGGCGTTCGAGATGGCGCTGCGCCGCTGGCCGCGTACGGGCACGCCGGACGACCCGGTGGCGTGGCTGGTCACCGTGGCCCGCAACCGCGCGCTCGACCGGTTCAGGCGGGAGCGCGTCGCCGCGGAGAAGTACCGCGAGATCGGCCGCGCGGCCGGCGAGACCGCCGAGCCGCCGGGCGCCGACCGCGTGCTCGACCGGGTCGGCGACGACCGGCTCAGCCTGGTCTTCACGTGCTGCCACCCGGCGCTCGCGCTGGAGACGCGCGTGGCGCTGACCCTCCAGGCCGTCGCGGGGCTGAGCGCGCAGCAGATCGCGCGGGCGTTCCTGGTGTCCGAGCCGACCATGGCGCAGCGGCTCGTCCGCGCGAAACGCAAGATCCGCGGCGCGCGCATCCCGTTCGAGGTGCCGGACGCCGCGCAGCTCCCCGAGCGGCTGAACGCCGTGCTCTCCGTCGTCTACCTGGTGTTCACGGAGGGCTACGCGGCGACGGCCGGGCTTGCGCTGCTGCGGCCGTCCCTGTGCGAGGAGGCCATCAGGCTCGGCCGCCTGCTCGCCGCGCTGCTGCCCGACGAACCCGAGGTGCTCGGCCTGCTCGCGCTGATGCTGCTGCAGCACTCCCGGCGCCGCGCGCGTACGGGCGCCGACGGCGAGCTCGTCCTCCTGGACGCCCAGGACCGGACGCAGTGGGACGCCGAGGACATCGCGGCGGGCGTCCGGCTGATCGAGGCGGCGACGCCCGCGGGGCGGCCGGGTCCGTACCAGCTCCAGGCGGCCATCGCGGCCGTCCACGCGGCGGCGCCCACCCCGGAGGCCACCGACTGGGCGCGGATCGTGGCGCTCTACACCGCGCTCCTGCGGATGGCGCCGTCACCGGTCGCCGCGCTCAACCACGCCGTCGCCGTCGCCATGTGCGACGGCCCGGAGGCGGGGCTCGACCTCCTCGACCGCATCGAGGGCCTCGACGGCTACTACCTGTTCCACGCCGGCCGCGCCGACCTCCTGCGCCGCGGCGGCCGTACGACCGACGCGGCCGAGGCGTACGAACGCGCCCTCGAACTGGCCGGGAACCCCGTCGAGCGGCGGTTCCTGCAGGCACGGCTCGACGCCCTGAAGGCCTGAATTCTCCGCGCGGATGTCGATTCCGCGGCCGGCCGTTCGTCCCCGGGTCGTCATCGACGATCACGAGGAGATCATCATGAGCGACACCATGGCCCACTACCAGCGCGCCCTGGACGGCTTCGACGAGGTGGTAGCCACTGTCGGCGCGGACGAATGGGACCGGCCCTCGATGTGCACCGAGTGGACGATCCGCGACGTCACCGGCCACGTCGTGTGGGGGCAGCGCCTCGCGCACGGCTGGGCGGTCGGCTGCGAGTACACCGAGACCGGCGGCGCGCCCGGGGCGCCGCACCCGGGCGGCGACGAGCTGGCCGGCGCGCGGCCGCTGGAGGCGTGGCGCGCGGCCTCCGCGGCGACCCTGCCGGCGCTTACGCCGGAGAGCCTGAGCCGGCTGATCGTGACGAGCGGGTTCGGCGAGATCCCGCTGGAGGGCTTCGTGACCCTGCTGGTCACTGACCTCTTGGCGCACACCGCCGACATCGCGTACGCGCTCGGCCAGGACGTACGCCTCGCCCCCGATGCCGTGCCGTTCGCGTTCGCGTGGTCACGCGAGCAGAGCTTCCGCGTACCGGGCGGCATCGGGCCTGAGCTGACGCCCCCGGACGGCGTGGACGAGCAGACCAGGTTCCTCGCCTACCTCGGACGCAAGGCCTGGTAGCCGCGGTCCGATCCCGTCCCGCCCGATGCCGTCTGTGGATAACTCCGGTTTTCGGGCGGGGCGGGGTGGGGGCGTCCGTAGGATGAGCCGGTGGCAACGCCAGAGATCGATGCCGAGACCGGCGATGCGGCCCGGGTGCTGCACCGCGTTTTCGGATACGACAGCTTCCGGCCGGGGCAGCAGGAGATCATCGAGCATGTCGCCGCAGGTGGTGACGCGCTCGTGCTCATGCCGACCGGCGGCGGGAAGTCGCTGTGCTACCAGATCCCCGCGCTCGTGCGCGACGGGGTCGGGGTGGTCGTCTCGCCGCTGATCGCGCTCATGCAGGACCAGGTCGACGCGCTGCGCGACCTCGGCGTCCGGGCCGGGTTCCTGAACTCCACGCAGGATCTCGACGAGCGCCGCGCCGTCGAGGCGGCGTACGTAGCGGGCGAGCTCGACCTGCTCTACCTGGCCCCGGAGCGGCTGCGGCTCGATGCCACGCTGCGGCTGCTCGACCGGGGCACGATCTCGCTGTTCGCCATCGACGAGGCGCACTGCGTCGCCCAGTGGGGCCACGACTTCCGGCCCGACTACCTCAACCTGTCGACGCTGCACGAGCGGTGGCCGAAGGTGCCGCGCATCGCGCTGACGGCCACCGCCACGGAGGCCACCCACGCGGAGATCTCGTCCCGGCTGAACCTCGGCGACGCCCGCCACTTCGTCGCCAGCTTCGACCGGCCGAACATCCAGTACCGCATCGTGGCGAAGGCCGAGCCGAAGCGGCAGCTCCTCGACCTGCTGCGCACCGAGCACGACGGCGACGCCGGCATCGTCTACTGCCTGTCCCGCGCGTCGACGGAGAAGATCGCCGACTTCCTCGTGCAGAACGGCATCACCGCGCTGCCGTACCACGCCGGGCTCGACGCCTCGGTGCGCGCCGCCAACCAGGCGCGCTTCCTCCGGGAGGACGGCGTCGTCATGGTGGCCACGATCGCCTTCGGCATGGGCATCGACAAGCCGGACGTCCGGTTCGTCGCCCACGTCGACCTCCCGAAGTCGGTCGAGGGCTACTACCAGGAGACCGGCCGCGCGGGGCGCGACGGCCTGCCCGCCACCGCCTGGCTGGCGTACGGCCTGGCCGACGTCGTGCAGCAGCGCAAGATGATCGACACCGGGGAGGGCGACGAGGCGCACCGCCGCCGCCAGGGCCAGCACCTCGACGCGATGCTGGCGCTGTGCGAGACCATCGAGTGCCGCCGCGCCCGCCTCCTGGAGTACTTCGGGCAGACCGGCGAGGCGTGCGGCAACTGCGACACCTGCCTCACCCCGCCCGAGTCGTGGGACGGCACGGTCGCCGCGCAGAAGCTGCTGTCCGCCGTCGTGCGGCTGGACCGCGAGCGCCACCAGCGGTTCGGCGCCGGCCACGTGATCGACATCCTGCTGGGCAAGGAGACCCCGAAGATCACCCAGCACGACCACGGCTCGCTCTCGGTCTTCGGCATCGGCGCCGACCTGCGCGACAACGAGTGGCGCGGTGTCGTGCGCCAGCTCCTGGCCCAGCGCCTCCTGTCCGTCGAGGGCGACTACGGCACGCTTACGCTCACCGAGGAGAGCGCGGAGGTGCTGCGCGGCGAGCGCACGGTGCCGCTGCGCCGCGAGCCGGAGCGCCCGGCCCGCGCCGCGAAGTCCGCGAAGCGCAAGGCCCCGGTCGAGCTGCCCGACGACCTGGTCCCCGTCTTCGAGCGGCTCCGCGCCTGGCGCGGAGCCACCGCCAAGGAGCAGGGCGTCCCCGCGTACGTCATCTTCCACGACGCCACGCTGCGCGAGATCGCCGTCCAGGCGCCGGCGTCGCTGTCCGAGCTCGGCACCATCAACGGGGTCGGCGAGAACAAGCTCGCGAAGTACGGCCAGCAGATCCTCGACACCCTGGCCGCCTGAGACGGCGGTCCGGCGGCCCGGCCGTCACCGCCGCTCGGCCAGCAGCCGCTTGCGCGTCGCGGTGTGCGCCCACCACGGCCGCGGCGGGCCGCCGTCCGCCTGCGCGACGATGGCCATGAACGTGTCGAGCAGGCACGGGTCGTGCGGGTGGCCGTCGATCAGCGCCAGCCGGTCGTACATCTCGACCGGGTCGCGGCCGGCGAGCTGAGCCCGTTCGGTGATCTCCAGCCGCGCCAGGTAGCCCACGATCGCCGGCCCGACGTTCGCCAGCTCGAGGAGGTCCGTGGCCGGCGCGCCTGATTTCCGTGTGCCCATGCGCCCCATCCCAGCACGTCAGAGCGGACGCGTCTTGAACGAATCGGCCACCGGGGTCACGTACGCCGCACCGCGCGGGCGATCTCGGCCGCGCCCGCGGCGGCGAGCGCGCCGAGGGCCGGGAAGCGGTCTTCGGGCACGCGGTCGCGGGGGCCCCAGATGCTGAGGACGGCCATGGGGTGGTCGCGGGCGTCGCGGACGGCCGAGGAGACGCCGAAGAGGCTGGGTTCCATCTCGCCGACGCTCACCGCGTAGCCCTGGTCGCGGACGGCCTTCAGCTCGCCGCGCAGGGCCGGGAGCGTGGTGAGCGTCGTGCCGGTGTAGCGGTGCAGGCGGGCGGGGAGCAGGGCGGCGCGCTCGTCGTCCGGCAGCCAGGCGAGCAGGGCCTTGCCCGTCGACGTGGCGTGGAACGGCGCGGGCTGGCCGAGCCAGCGGGCGGACAGCACCGTGGACGGCACCACCTCGTCGACGTACGTCAGCTCGCCGTTGCGCGGCACCGCCAGGTTGACGGTCTCGCCCGTCTCCGCGGCCAGCCGTTCGACCACCGGGTGGGCGCGGTTGATCAGGCCCTCGACCCCGGCGGACGCGGCGAGGCGCTCCACCGTGAAGCCGATGCGGTAGCGGTTGGACGCCTGGTCGCGCTCGACCATGCCGTGGTGCTCCAGCGTGGCGAGCAGCCGCCACGCGGTGGCCCGGTTGATGGCGCAGCGGGCGGCCAGCGCCGCGACGGTCTCCCCGGCGGGCGCGCTGCCGGCGACGGCGCGCAGCAGTTCGACGGCGCGGTCGACCGACTGCACGCGCCCGGACGCGCCCTGGCCCGGCGTGGCCTTCTGGGGTTTCACCTGCTGCCTCCCGCGTGTCGCCCGCAGCCTAGCCGTACGGGATCGGCGGTCTTGACGGCGTACCCGCCCCTTGTTAGCGTCGCGCAATGCGAACGGTGAACGCATAATACGAGCATCTGGGGTGGGCATGGGCGGCGGCGATCGGATCGTGACCCCGTACGAGGGATCGGGCGCGCGGCGGTGGGACCCGGCGGCGCCGGTCGACGCGCCGCTGGCGCTGCACGGCACCCGCGTGCCGGCCGCGTGGGTCGACTACAACGGCCACATGAGCGAGTCGTGCTACCTGCTCGTGGTGGGCGACAACGCCGACGCGTTCTTCCGCTACATCGGCATCGGCGAGGCGTACCGCGCGGCCGGCCACTCGCTCTACACCGTCGAGACCCACCTGCGGCACCTCGGCGAGGCGGCCGAGGGCGAGCCGCTGCGGCTGACCCTCCAGGTGCTGGACCACGACGCCAAGCGCGTGCACATCTGGCACGCGATCCACCAGGCCGAGACGCGGAACCTGCTGGCCACGGCCGAACAGATGCTGCTGCACGTGGACAGCGGGGCCGGCCGCACCGCGCCGATGCCGGACGAGCAGCAGGCGCGGCTGCGCGCCATCGCGGCCGCGCACGCCGGGCTCGGGCGCCCCGACGGCGCCGGCCGCTCCATCGGCATCCCCCGCTGACCGACCCACGATCTGGAGGCAGGCGTGCGATTCGAGCCGACCGACGAGCAGCGGCTGATCGTCGAGACCGTACGGGCGTTCGTGAAGGCCGAGCTGTACCCGTACGAGGACGAGGTGGAGCGGCTCGACGAGATCCCCGCCGAGGTCGCCGACCACATCACCGAGAAGGCCAAGGCCGCCGGGCTGTACGCGGCGAACATGCCGGAGGAGCTGGGCGGCGGCGGGCTCGACGCGGTGTCGATGACGCTGGTCGAACGCGAGCTCGGCCGGGCCGGCTACGCCCTCCAGTCGCTGGTCTGGCGGCCGAGCAACATCCTGCTGGCCTGCGAGGGCGAGCAGCGCGACCGCTACCTCCTGCCGACCGTGCGCGGCGAGCGCCGCGACTGCCTGGCGATGACCGAGCCGGGCGCCGGATCCGACGTACGGTCCATGCGCACCCGCGCCGTACGCGAGGGCGACACGTACGTGATCAACGGCGACAAGCACTTCATCAGCCACGCCGACATGGCCGACTACGTGGTGCTGTTCGCCGCCACGGGCACCGAGCAGACGCCGCGCGGCGAGAGGAACCTGATCACCGGGTTCCTCGTGGACCTCGACGCGCCGGGCGTGACCGTGCGCCGCGGCCCCGCGTGCGTCTCCCACCGCGGCTATCACACGTGTGAGCTGGTCTTCGACGACTGCCGGGTCCCGGCGGCGAACCGGCTCGGCGACGAGGGCGCCGGGTTCGACCTGATGGGCACGTGGCTCGGCGCGTCGCGGCTGACCGTCGCGGCGTCCTGCGTGGGCCGCGCGCAGCGGGTGCTGGAGCTGGCGCTGGACTGGGCGGCCGGGCGCGAGCAGTTCGGCCAGCCGATCGGCCGCTTCCAGGGCGTGTCGTTCCCGTGGGCGGACCTGTCCACGGAGCTTGAGGCGGCCGAGCTGCTGACGCTGCGGGCCGCCTGGCGGCTGGACAACGGCGGCATGAGCGACCGCGACGTCGCGATGGCGAAGCTGTTCGCGTCCGAGGCGCTCGGCCGCATCACCGACCAGGCCGTGCAGACGTTCGGCGGCATGGGGCTGATGGGCGAGATGCCGATCGAGCGGTACTGGCGCGACGCCCGGCTGGAGCGCATCTGGGACGGCACGAGCGAGATCCAGCGGCACATCATCTCCCGGTCGCTGTTCCGGCCGCGGGGCGCGTGACGTGCCGTCGCGTACGGAGAACGCGCGGCGGCTGATGCGCCCGCGGCACGTCGCCGTGGTGGGCGGCGCGGCGGCCGCCGAGGTCGTACGGCAGTGCCGGCGCATCGGCTACACGGGGAAGATCTGGCCGGTCAACCCGCGCCGCGACAGCATCGAGGGCGTGCCGTGCTTCCCGGACGTCGCGGCGCTGCCCGAGCCGCCGGACGCCGGGTTCGTGGCCGTGCCCGCGGCCGCGACGGTCGAGGTGGTGGCCGCGCTGGCGCGCCGCGGCGCGGGCGGCGTGGTGTGCCACGCGTCCGGGTTCGCGGAGGCGGGCGGCGCGGGGCGCACGCTCCAGCGCGACCTCGTGGCGGCGTCCGGCGACCTGGCGCTGATCGGCCCGAACTGCATCGGCGTGCTCAACTACCTCGACGGCGTGGCGCTGTGGCCGGACCAGCACGGCGGGCAGCGGGTGGACACCGGCGTGGCCATCCTCAGCCAGAGCGGCAACATCGGCCAGAACCTCACCATGCACCGCCGCAACCTGCCCGTCGCGTACCTCGCGACCGTGGGCAACGGCGCCGGCACGGGCGTCGCCGAGCTGATGGAGCTGCTGGCCGGCGACGACCGGATCACCGCGATCGGCCTCTACCTGGAAGGCGTCGGCGACGTGCGCGCGCTGGCGCGTGCGGCGGCGTACGCGGCCGCGCGCGGCGTGCCGGTGGTGGCGGTGAAGTCGGGCAGCTCGGAGCTCGGCGCGCGGGCGAACCTGAGCCACACCAGCTCGCTGGCCACGCCGGACGCCCTCGCCGACGCGCTGTTCGAGCGGGTCGGTATCGCCCGCGTCCCCGACCTCGACACGCTGCTCGAAACGCTGCGGTTCCTGCACGTCCACGGCGCGCTGCCGGGCGCGCGCATCGCCTCGGCGAGCTGTTCCGGCGGCGAGGCGGCGCTGCTCGCCGACCTCGCGGTGCCGCGCGGCGTGGCGTTCCCGCCGTTCCCCGACGCCGTACGGGACGGGCTCGGCGCGGTGCTCGGCGACCGCGTGGCGGTGGCGAACCCGCTGGACTACCACACCTACATCTGGGGCGACCTGGACGCGCAGACCGCGTGCTTCACGCGGATGCTGTCCAGCGGGTTCGACGACCACGTGCTGGTGCTCGACGTCCCGCGCACGGACCGCTGCGACCCGCGCCACTGGGAGACCACGCTGGCCGCGTTCGAGGCCGCGCACCGGGCGACCGGCGCGCCGTCCTCGGTGGTCAGCTCGCTGCCCGAGGGGCTGCCCGAGGCGCTCGGCGACCGGCTCGCGGCGGGCGGCATCGCGCCGATGCGCGGCATGACCGCGTACGTGGCGGCGGTGCGCGCGGCGGCCCGCATCGGCGCCGCCCAGCGCGATCCGTGCGCGGACCCGGCGCCGCTGCCGGGCCGCGCGGTGGACCGTACGGCGCTGCGGCGGCTCGACGAGGCGGCGAGCAAGGCGGAGCTGCGCGCGGCGGGTGTCCCGGTGCCGGACGGACGGGTGGTGGCCACGCCGTGGGAGGCCGCGGACGCCGCCGCGGTGATCGGGTTCCCCGTGGTGGTGAAGGCCGTGTCGGCGGCGCTCGCGCACAAGACGGAGGCCGGCGCCGTACGGCTCGACCTGCGGACGGCGGAGGAGGTGCGCGCCGCCGCCGGGGAGCTTGCGGGCCTGGGGGACGCCGTCCTGGTCGAGGCCATGGCGACGGACGCGGTGGCCGAGCTCATCGTCGGCGTGAGCATGGACGCGCGGTTCGGTCCCGCGCTGACCCTCGGCAGCGGCGGTGTCCTCGTGGAGCTGGTGCGCGACGCGGTGACGCTGCTGCTGCCCGCCGGCCGCGCCGCCGTACGCGACGCGCTCGGGCGGCTGCGGGTGGCGGAGCTGCTTGCCGGGTTCCGCGGCGGGCCGCCGGGCGACCTGGACGCCGCGGTGGACGCCGTCGCGGCCATCGCGGCGTACGCGTGCGGCAACGCCGGGCGCCTGGTGGAGCTGGACGTGAACCCGCTGCTCGTCCGGCCGCGCGGCGTGGTCGCCGTGGACGCGCTGATCGGGTTCGACGACGGGGAAGGTGCGCATGAGTGACGCCGTACGGATGGACGTGGCCGGCGAGGTGCTGGTCATCACGCTGGACCGGCCGAAGGCCAACGCGATCGACGTGGCCACGAGCCGCGCGCTGTACGCCGCGTTCGACCGGCTGCGCCGCGACGACGCGCTGCGGGTCGCGGTCGTCACCGGGGCCGGCGACCGGTTCTTCAGCGCCGGATGGGACCTCAAGGCGGCCGCCGCGGGCGAGGCCGTCGACGCCGACCACGGCCCGGGCGGCTTCGCCGGGCTGACCGAGCTGTTCGACCTGGACAAGCCGGTGATCGCGGCCGTCAACGGGCTGGCGCTCGGCGGCGGCTTCGAGCTGGCGCTGGCCGCGGACCTCCTCGTGGCGGCCGACCACGCCGAGTTCGCGCTCCCAGAGGCGGGCCTCGGCATCATCGCCGACTCCGGCGGCGTGCTGCGCCTGCCCCGCCTGCTGCCCCGCGCCCTGGCCAACGAGCTGCTGTTCACCGGCGCCCGGCTGACCGCGGCCGAGGCCGCGCGGTGGGGCCTGGCCAACCGGGTGGTGCCGGCCGGCGACCTGCTGCGTACGGCGACCGACCTGGCCGTACGGGTGGCCGGTTCCGCGCCGCTCGCGCTCGCCGCGATCAAGGAGATCACCCGCGCCACCGAGGGCCAGGGCGTGGAGCGGGGCTTCGCCACGATGCGCGGCGGCGGCCTGCCCCGCTACCGCGCCATGCTCGATTCGGCCGACGCCGAGGAGGGCCCGCGCGCCTTCGCCGAGAAGCGCCCGCCCCGCTGGACCGGCCGCTGACCTACCGGGTGTCGCCGCCTCCGTACCGGGGATGTCTCTGGGGCCGAGACGCGCGAGGCACCCGAGGGGGAGCGATGGACGACGGCGAGAGCCCGTACGGCGAGAGCCTGGAGGGATCTCCGGACGACTTCGCGGAGAACCCCCGGCAGGAGGACCAGGAGGGCGAGGAGCCCGTCCTCGACCCGTCGGACACCCTGGACACCGACGACCTGGCGGCCGACCCGCTCGACACCGGCATCATCCCGCCGGACCGCTGGTCGCCCGCCGAGCGCTACGGGACGACCGACGCGGAAGAGGCGGAGGGCGAGTCCCTGGACCAGTTGCTGTCCGAGGAGGAGCCCGACCTCACCCCCGACGACATCGACCGCCCCGCGGACACGCTGCGCAGCGGGCGCCTGGTCGCCGACGACGACCCCGACGGCGAGGAGCTGGCGGAGAGCGTCGGCGTGGACGGCGGCGCGGCGTCCGCGGAGGAGGCGGCGATGCACGACAGCGCCGACGGCGATTCGCCCGACGACCCGTACGGCGGGTTCGGCTGAGCGCTACATCCCGTCCGGGTCGGGACCCGTGCGCGTGCCCTCGTCCAGGCCGTCGATCTCGGCCATGTCGCCCTCGTCGAGCGCGAACCCGAAGATGTCGAAGTTCTCCCGTACGCGCGATGGCGTCTGCGACTTCGGGATCACGATGGTGCCGTGCTGGATGTGCCAGCGCAGCACGACCTGCGCGGGCGTGCGGTCGTGCTTGCGCGCGAGCGCGTCGATGACCGGGTCGCTCAGCAGCTTGCCGCCCTTCGCCAGCGGTGCCCACGCCTCGGTGGCGATCGCGTGCTCGCCGTCGTACGCGCGGGTGTCGCGCTGCTGGAGGTACGGGTGCAGCTCGACCTGGTTCACCGCCGGGGTGATCGTGGCGGTCTCGGCGAGCCGCCGCAGGTGGTGCGGGGCGAAGTTGGAGACGCCGATCGCACGGACGAGCCCGTCGGCGTAGATCTTCTCCAGCGCCCGCCACGTCTCGCCGAACAGGTCGCGCGACGGGAGGGGCCAGTGGATCAGGTAGAGGTCGAGGCGGTCCAGGCCGAGGTTGCGCAGGCTCGTGTCGAAGGCGCGGCGCGCGTTGTCGTAGCCCTGGTCGGAGTTCCACAGCTTGGTGGTGACGAACACGTCCTCGCGCGGGATGCCGGACGCGGAGATCGCCCGTCCGACGGCTTCCTCATTGCGGTACAGGGTCGCGGTGTCGATGGCGCGGTAGCCGGCCTCGAGCGCGGTGGTTACGGCCTCGGCGGTGGCCTCCGCGGGGATCTGGTACACCCCGAACCCGAGCTGGGGCATGGTGACGCCGTTGTTCAACGTGATCGTGGGAACAGACATGCCGCCGGGCGTACCCGGCGCCGTGGGCGGAAAACGACCGCGGGGCTCGACCGGGCGCCCCGGCTGGTGGAGGGTCGCGGCATGGACGATGAGACGGAGATCAGGCGGCTCGTGGAGCTGTGGGCGGTGTCCAGGGACGCGCTCGACTGGGCGCGGTTCCGTACGGTCTGGCACGACGACGGGTGGATGAACGCGACGTGGTGGCAGGGCCCGTACGAGGAGTTCATCCGGGTCAGCGTGGAGGGGTTCGAGCGCGGCGTGCGGATCCTGCACTTCCTCGGCGGCGGCACGGTGGACGTCGCGGGCGACCGTGCCGTGGCGCAGACGAAGATGACGATCGGGCAGCGGGCCGCCGTGGACGGCGTCGTCAGCGACGTCGTGTGCACCGGGCGGTTCTACGACCTGTTCGAGCGGCGGGCGGGCCGCTGGGGGCTCGTCCTGCGGCAGCCGGTCTACGAGCGGGACCGGCTCGACCCGGTGGACCCGGCCGCGGCGCTCGTGCTCGACCCGGAGCTGCTCGCGCGGTTCCCCGAGGGCTACCGCCACCTCGCGTACCTCCAGACCCGCATCGGCTACGACGTGAAGGCCGACATGCCGGGCCTGACCGGACCCGAGGTGGAGGCGCTGTACGCGCGCGGCGCGGAGTGGCTGCGCGGCTGAGCGCCGGGCGGCTCAGGCCAGCAGGTGGCGGGCGCGCAGCGCCAGTTCCAGCTCGAAGCGCAGCTCCGGGTCGGACATGGCGTCGCCGAAGAGGCGTTCCAGCTCGCGCAGGCGGTAGCGCACCGTCTGCGGATGGACGTGCAGGCGGCGGGCCACGCGCGGCGCGCCGCCCGCGGTCTGGAGCCAGGCCAGCATCGTCTCGGCGAGGCGGTCGCGCTGCGCGGGGCGCAACGCGGCCAGCGGCGCCAGGCGCGTACGGGCCAGCCGGGCGACGAGGTCCTCGTCGCGCAGGATGACCAGCTCGGCGAGGTGGTCGTCGCAGCGGACGAGCCGGTCGGCGGCGATGACGCCGCGCTGGGCCAGCGCCAGCGCCTCGCGCGCCCACCGCAGCGACCGCGCCGCGCCGGCCAGCGGCTCCGCGGGGCCGATCACCGCGACCCAGCCGCGCAGCGCGCGTTCCAGGACGCGCATCCGCCCCGGCCCCTCGGGGTCGGGGACGAGCAGGCAGGACTTGCGGCGGTTCAGGTCGACCAGGACGTCCGGCGGCAGCGACGGCGGCACGCCGCGTCCGCCGCCGGCGCACTCGTCGAGCGCGACGGCCGCGATCGTGGTGGGCGTACGCCATTGGGCGGTGTGCGCGAGGTCGGCGATGGCCTCGGGCGAGGCGGCCGGCTCGGCGAGGACGAGGTCGAGCAGGCGCAGGCGGCGCCGGTCGAGCTCGCCGGCCACCCGGGCGCTCGCCTCGGCGTAGCCGGCGGCCGCGGCGGTGGCGATCTCGTCGAGGAACAGGAACAGCGCCTCGCCGAGCCGGGCCAGCACACGCGGGGGGATCGCCAGGATCTCGCTCTGCTCGGCCAGCCGCCGCCACGCGACGCGGGCGCCGAGCCGCAGCGCGGACTGCAGCGCGTCCAGGCTGCGGCCCTCGTGCGCCTCGATGCGGCCGAGGTGGCGGTACACCTTGTCCACCGGCTCCCACGTGACGCGCGGGTCGGCGATGCGGTCGACGAACTGGTGCAGCGCCTGCACCACACCGAGCCGCAGGGCGTCGAGGTAGTCGGCGTCCTCCGGGCGGGCGTACTCCGGCACGCCGAGCTGGATCTCCGCGATCATCTCCTCGGCCACCCGGCCCAGCTCCGGCCTGATGTGCTCCGCGACGGCCGGCGGAACGTCGGACAGGGGGAGCAGGGAGTCGATCGCTTCGCGCACGGTCGTCACCGCCCGACGCATCGGATGCCACAGGTATGTCGCAACATATCGCGGTTCGCGCGCCCGATCTGCGGCCGGTACGCACGAAATCCGCAAGGCACCGCGCCCGTCTTGTCACGCGCGTGACAAAACGGCGGACAGGGGAACGCGCGTGGTCCGCGCTTCGACCGGGGGCTCCAGGGCGGGGTCAGGCGTTCCAGGCCTCGATGAACTCCGCCAGGTTGATCCGGCCGTCGCCGTCGTCGTCGGCGTGCGCGAAGATCGAGTTGATCTCCTCGCCCGTGACGGGCTCCTGCCGGGTGTTCATCGCGAACCTGAACTCGACCTCGGTGATCAGCCCGTCACCGTCGACGTCGAATTCCTTGAACGTCCGCTCGAGATCTTCGGCCATGGTCGTACGCCTCCAGGTGGTCGGCTCCGGCTCAGCATGAAAGCACACGACCGGTGGTCCGATCCGGCGGACCCGGTTGCGGCGCGCGCCGATGGCCGGATCGGGCCACGGCTATCCGGCGGAGGCGATGTCGCTGACCATGCGGCGGCCCCAGTGGCCGGGGCGCTCGGGGTGCTCCATGACGGTGTCGGTGACGACGAACCCGGCGCGCTCGTAGAAGCGCCGCGCGCGCTCGTTCGTGTCGGCGTACACCAAGGTGATGCGCGGGTAGCCGGTGGCGGTGGCCCACGCCACGATGTCGCGTACGAGGAGGTCGGCGACGCCGCTGCCGCGCGCGGCGCGCGCCACCCACATGCTGAGCAGCATGGCCTCGCCGCCGTCGGAGGCGCCGCTCGCGGTGCCGACCGGCTCGGATCCGGCGAACGCCATGGTCGTGACGCCGCGCCCGGGGTCGAGCATGGCCCGCCAGCGCGCCTCGTCGTACGCGCTCTCGCGCTCGACGGAGGAGAAGAACGCGTCGGGCTCGTCGGCGAGCAGCTTGAGGCGGACGTCGCGCCAGGTGCGCCAGTCGTCGGGGACCAGCCGCCGCAGTTCCACCCGCTCCATCCGCAACCTCCCGCTCGGGTGCGAGCAACGGTACTGCGGGTTCAGTGCGCGGAGTACGCGCCGTCGACGTGGTGGTAGCTGCCGTGGACGAAGGACGCGCGGTCCGACAGCAGGAACGCGACCAGCTCGGCGACCTCGTCGGCGGTGCCGAGGCGTCCGACCGGGTGCTGGGTGACGAGCCAGGCGCGGGAGTCGTCGTCGAGGTCGCGCAGGAGCGGGGTGTCGATGAAGCCGGGGCCGACGGCGTTGATCCGTACGCCCTGGGCCGCGTACTCCAGGGCGGCCGTCTTGGTGAGCCCGACGACGCCGTGCTTGGCCGCGACGTACGCCGCGGCGCCGGGGAAGCCGTTGGTGCCGAGGATGGAGGAGACGTTCACGATGGCGCCGCCCGCGGTCATGGCCGGCAGCTCGTAGCGGAGGCTGTGGAAGACGCCGCTGAGGTTGGTGGCGATCACCCGGTTCCACACCGCGATGTCCTGCTCGCCGGTGGGCGCCGACTCGCCGCGGATGCCGGCGTTGTTCACCGCGAGGTGCAGCCCGCCGCAGGCCCGTACGGTCGCGGCCACGGCGGCCTCGACGGACGCGGGGTCGGTGACGTCCACCGCGACGGCCTCCGCGCGTGCGCCGCCGGCTGCCAGCTCCTCGGCGGCGCGCTGGGCGCCGGGCTCGTCGTAGTCGGCGACCATGAGCGTCGCGCCGCCGTCGGCGAGGCGGCCGCAGACCGCGCGGCCGATGCCGGACGCGCCCCCCGTCACCAGCGCGACCTTGCCGGAGAACTCGGTGGCGTAGTCCGATGTGCTCATGCACGGGCTCCTCTGCGCTGGGTCGCGTTCATTGACCGTTAAGTCGAGCGCATTATAGCTTCGGCATGATCGCCGGGGCGGTCGTCCCGAGCGGTGGACCGCGTGATCGGAGGCTCGTATGGGCGTCATCGACGGCAAGGTCGCGATCGTCACCGGGGGTGCCCGGGGCATCGGCGCGTCGATCTCGAAGCTGTTCGCGGCGGAGGGCGCGTCGGTCGTGCTCAACGACTTCGGCGGCCACCCGGACGGCACCGGCGGTGACGCGGGCCCGGCGGAGGCGCTGGTCAGCGAGATCGCCGCGGCGGGCGGCACGGCGGTGGCCGACATCGGGGACATCGCCGACGTCGCGACCGGCCAGCGGCTTGTCGACACCGCCGTCGAACGGTTCGGGCGGCTCGACATCGTGGTCAACGTCGCCGGCATCCTCCGCGACCGGATGATCTTCAACCTGTCCGAGGAGGACTGGGACGCCGTCGTCCGCGTCCACCTCAAGGGCCACTACTCCACGGTGCGCCCGGCGTCCGCGTACTGGCGGGAGCAGCGCAACGCCGACGGCCACTACCGGATCATCAACTTCACGTCGGTCTCCGGCCTCGACGGCTCACCCGGCCAGCCGAACTACGCCTCGGCCAAGATGGGCATCGTCGGCCTGACGTACTCCCTGGCCCAGGGCCTCGCGAAGTACGGCGTCACGGCCAACGCGATCGCCCCGGGCGCGTCCACCCGCCTCACCGCGACCGTCCCGGACACCAAGCGCATCGAACGCGCCGACCGCCCCGCGGAGGAGGACCGCGAGCGTTCCCCCGACAACATCGCCCCCCTGGCCCTGTACCTGGCCAGCGACCGCTCCGACTGGCTGACGGGGAGAGTCCTCTCCGCGGCCGGCTACGAGATCGGCCTGTACCAAAACCCCCAGATCATCCGCCAACTCAACGCCACGGGCCCCTGGGACTACGCCGAACTCTCGTCCCTGATCGAACGCGGCTTCCGCCCCGCCGCCGACGGCCTCCCCCCAAGCCTCTTCGCCAGCCAACTCAAGAAGAACTGAGACGGGTTCCCGCCGGGACCGGCCTGCGCGCGACTGATTCCCGCGTTCTGGCCCGGCATCACTTATCGGACGCGGGGATCTCGTTGAGGTGGCTGGTGGGCATCTCAAGAGCGGTCATGAGGTCGGTTAGTTCTTGGCGTTCTTCGGTGGTGATGGGGGTGTGGGCGTTGCGGAGCGCGGCGACGAGGATGGCTAGTGCCTCGTCCCATTCGCCGACGTTCACGCTGAGATCGACGTGCCTGTGTGCGGTCGTATTGAGGCGGGTTCGGTAATGCTCCGACAGCGCGTAGGTGCGCTGGGCGAGTTCGTACGGGTCCATCACGAGTCCCTTGCTTGGGGATTGCGGGTGACGCCTGGGCTTCCCGGGGCTGGGTAGGCGGTCCAAATGCGACCGTCCTCGTTCACCACGGCCCAGACATCGACCCGGTCGTGCGTACGGCGTACCAGCCATCGTCCGTGCTCCTGCTGCTCGACGAACTGCGGTCGGTAGGCGGTGTGAAGAACGGCGGCGGCGATTCGATTCTCGTCCCAGTCTGGGGGGAACTCGGATTTGCCGGGGATGCCGGTGCCGTGGAGGTGACCGCCCCGATTCAGCTCGTCGCCGTCGAGGATGTGGGCCAGGCGCTCTGGGGGGAGGCGGATCGCGTCCGGGGGCGGGCGGTCCGGGTGGTCCTTGATGCCGGGCTGGTGCCAGGCGGATGGGGCGTCGGGGGGTAACTCCAGATCGCGCCATCCGCGGACGTCATCGGGGAACCGGATGCCTGAGTCGGCCCGGGAGGGGTGGGGGCGGTCGGGAGCCTGGTCCGGACGGCGGTCGGGTGGGCGGTCGGGGGGCACGGGAGAACGGTAACCGGGGTGTCACGTTCCGCGCATTCGGTCTGGCCGGGGGTGGACGGGCGGGTGAGGGGCGTCCGCGCTCAGGTGTGGGTGAAGGTCTTGAGGAGTTGGTCGAGGAGGGTTGTGGGGTTGGCCTTTAGGGCCACCTGGGCGTTGGGGTGGGCGGGGGTGTCTGGGCGGGTGTCGATGATGGTGCGGCCTACCGTGACTGGGCTGGAGGTTTCGATTGTTACCGGGTACGCCTGGGTTGTTATGACGGTGGGTTGGACCAGGTACGCGGTGCAGACGACGTCGTGGACGGGGGCGGCGGCCTGGGTGGTGCCCGCTGTTTCGTAGGCGTCGATGCGGTGGGTGATCAGGCGGGCGGCGGCCTCGCCGGACGGGGTGGCCAGGGCGGCTAGGCGGGTGCAGGCGTCGCGGGTGATGAGGGCCTGGTGGGTGGCGTCCAGGGTGACCAGCGTTAGGTGAGGGAAGCCCGCCGCGAATACCGAGTGCGCGGCCTCGGGGTCGGCCCAGATGTTGAACTCGGCTGACGCGGTGACGTTGGCCGTGGCGTGGCCGCCGCCCATGATGACCAGTTCGTCCACGGCCTCGGTCAGCGACGGGTCGATGGCCACCGCGGCGGCGAGGTTGCTCAGCGGGCCGACGGCCACCAGCGTGATCGGATCGGGCGCGGTGCGGAGCGTGTGGAGCAGGTACTCGACGGCGCCGGTGCGCTGCGCGGCCGTACGCGGCTCGGGCAGGGGCAGCGCGCTGCCGTGCGGGTCCTCCGGGGAGTCGGGCTCGAAGTGCACGCCGCCGGGGAACCCGTCGCGGACGATGGGCCGCGGCAGGCCCGGGTAGACCGGGATCTCGGGCCGCCCGATCCAGTCGAGCACCCGCAGCGTGTTGTCCGTGGTGTTGGCCAGCGGCACGTTCCCGTTGACGGTGGTCACCGCGAGCAGGTCGATCTCGGGGTGCAGGGCGGCGAACATGATCGCGACGGCGTCGTCCGTCCCGGTGTCGACGTCCAGGATCACCTTGCGCATCCGGCACCCCTCTCTACGGCCCGGCGGAGCCTACCGCGCCGCTACTCGCCCGCGCGGGCCACCGCCGCGGCGTAGTTCCCGAGGGTCGCGCCCGGGCTGGGGCCGTCGGGGGCGGCGTGGAGCCGGGCCGCGAGGTCGCCGTGGCGGTCGAGGCCGGTGTGGGTGAGGACGACCTCCGTGGCGTCCGGACCGGCCGGGGTGAAGGTCAGCTCGATGCGGTTGGCCATGGTGTCGTCTCGACGACCTCGACGGCGACGCCTGATCCCGTACGCCCTCGGGAAAGGTGACCGCTCCGGGAATTAATGCGGGTGCTTGACCGCGTGTGTGCTGCGTGCCTACGCTCCAAGCGGTGTAGATCATCCCTCGATGCCCGGTTTTCGAGTCGGGTGTCGTCCCTCGGCGGGGAGGTCCATGCGCGCGCTCGACGGGTTCCGTGTCGTCGATCTGAGTACGGGGATCGCCGGGCCGGTGGCGGGGATGTTCCTCGCGGACCACGGCGCGGACGTGATCAAGGTCGAGCCGGTCGCCGGGGACCCGGGGCGCGCGCTGCCCGGGTTCGCGATGTGGAACCGGGGGAAGCGGTCGGTCGTCGCCGATCCGGAGACCGCGGACGGGCGCGGCCGCATCCTGGAGCTGCTGGCCGGGGCGGACGCGTGCGTCGTCAGCACGGACACCGGGCACCTGCACGCCGACCTGGCGCCCGAGGCCGTGGCCCGTACGCACCCGCGCCTGGTGTACCTGCACACCCCGCCGTACGGGCACCGCACCCCGTGGGCCGGGGGCGCCGAGTCGCACGGGCTGCTGGCCGCGGCGACCGGCGTGGCGCTGCGCCAGACCTCCGCCCACGACGGGCCCATCGAGCTCGTCTACCCGCACCTCCTGTACGCCCAGGGCGCCTGGGCCGCCGCGTGCGCGCTGGCCGCGCTCCTGGAGCGCGACGGCTGGGCGCCATCGGCGGCCGGGTCCGGGCGCGGGCAGGTGGTCACCGTGGCGGGGGTGCACGGCGCGCTGATCACGTCCACCGCGTCCGCGACCATCGACCCGGCGCTGCCGCCGCGCGACACCGCCACCGGACCTGGGGGCGCGAACCCCTGCTACACCCGCTACCGGTGCGGTGACGGGGGCTGGCTGTTCCTCGGCTCGCTGGTGCCGAAGTTCATCGACCGGGCGTTCGGCGTGCTCGGCGTCGCCGACCTGCTGGACGACCCGCGCATCGGCGGCGACCACGACCGCGTGTACGAGCCCGGCAACCGCGACTGGGTGCGCGCCCGCATCGCCGCGGCCTTCGCCACCCGCCCCCGCGACCACTGGCTCCGCCTCCTCGCGGACGCCGACTGCCCCGCCGGACCGCTCGGCGACCGCGACGACTGGCTCGACCACCCGCAGATCACCGAGAACGGCCTGCGCCTGGAGCTCGACGACCCGGAGCGCGGCCGCGTCGTGATGCCCGCCAACCCGGTGGCGCTCACCGACACGCCGGGCTCCGTACGGGGACCCGCGCCCGTGCTCGGCCACGACCAGGGCGAGGTGTCCCCGGCCGGGGCGCGAACAGCGGAGCCCGAGAGGCGTACTGCCGGTGCCGGTGCCGGTGCCGGGCCGCTGGCCGGGCTGCGGGTCCTGGGGCTGGGCACCTTCATCGCCGGGGCGTACCCCGCCATGCTGCTGGCCGAGCTCGGGGCGGACGTCGTCAAGGTGGAGCCGCCCGCCGGGGACCCGTTCCGGGTGAACGGGTTCACGTACAACCGGGGGACCCGGAGCGTGGCGCTCGACCTGCGCGATCCGCGCGGGCACGCGGCGTTCGGCGCGCTGCTCGACCGGGCCGACGTGGTGATCGACAACTACCGCGCCGGGGTGCTGGACCGGCTCGGCATCGGCTACGACGCGCTCGCCGCGCGGCGGCCGGAGATCGTCGCGATGTCGGTCACGGCGTACGGCGACCACGGCCCGTACGCCAAGGACCCCGGGTTCGACCCGATCCTCCAGGCCCGCAGCGGCATGATGACCGCGCAGGGCGGCGCGGGCGAGCCGGTCTTCCACACGATCCCGGTGGACGACGTCGCGGCCGGGGTGTTCGCGGTGTTCGGCGTGTGCGCGGCGCTGCTGGCCCGCCGCCGTACGGGCCGGGGCCAGCGGGTCACGACGTCGCTCGCGGCGGCGGCCGCGTTCATGCAGTGCGGCGAGCTCGTGCGCTACCCGGGCCGCCCGCCCGCGCCGCGCGGCGGCGCCGACCACCTCGGCGCCGGCCCGCTCGACCGCTTCCACCGCGCGAAGGACGGCTGGCTCCGCGTCCACGCCGCGCTCGCCGACCTGCCCGCCGCGGCCGGCCTGGCCGCCATGGTCGCGGCGCTGCCCGCGGCCGAGGCGGCGGCGCGGCTCGGGGACGCCGGGATCCCGGCGGTGGTGGCGCGGACGTTCGAGGAGCTGGCCGCCGATCCCGAGGCGCGGGACGCGGAGGTCGTGCACAGGCACGGTGCGTACGTCACGGCGGGCCGGTTCGCGTGGTTCGGGCGGACGGCGATGACCGGGCGGCTCACGCCGCCGGGGGTCGGGGAGCATACCGAGGAGGTGCTCGGCGGGGCGGGCGTGGACGCCGCGGCGCTGATCGCGGAGGGCGTCGCGGTGGCCGGGCCGCCCATGCGCCCGCGGATCCGGGACTACCGGTGACCAGTTGGAGGCGGTACGGATGAGCGGAACACCGATGCGGGAGTTCGACGTCGTGATCGTCGGCGCCGGGTTCGCCGGGATGTACATGCTGCACAAGGTCCGCGGCCTCGGGCTGAGCGCGCGCGTGTACGAAGCGGGCGACGGCGTGGGCGGCACCTGGTACTGGAACCGCTACCCCGGCGCCCGCTGCGACGTCGAGAGCATGGACTACTCGTACTCCTTCTCCCCGGAGCTGGAGCAGGACTGGGAGTGGACGGAGCGCTACCCGCGGCAGCCGGAGATCCTGCGGTACGCCGAGCACGTCGCCGACCGCTTCGACCTGCGCCGCGACATCGCCTTCCAGACCCGGGTGACCAGTGCGGCGTACGACGAGGCGGACGGCCGCTGGCGGCTCGGCCTCGATCCGGGCGAGGCCGTTGCGGCGCGGTTCGTGGTGATGGCCACCGGGTGCCTGTCGGTGCCGAAGTGGCCGGAGGTGGACGGCGTCGGGTCGTTCGGCGGGCGCACGTTCCACACCGCGCGGTGGCCGCACGAGGGCGTCGACTTCACCGGGCGGCGCGTCGCGGTGATCGGCACCGGGTCGTCCGGCATCCAGTCGATCCCGCACATCGCCGAGCAGGCCGCCCACCTCACGGTCTTCCAGCGCACCGCGAACTACAGCCTGCCCGCGCGCAACGGCCCCCTCGACCCGGCCGCGCAGAAGGCGCTGAAGGCCGACTACCGCGCGTACCGGCAGGAGGCGCGTACGTCGGCGTCCGGTGTGCCGCGCGCCATCCCCACGCGGTCGGCGCTGGAGGCGACCGCGGAGGAGCGGGAGCTGACCTACCGGAACGCGTGGGAGACCGGCGGGCTGTTCGGGCTGAGCGGGTCCTACACCGACATCCGCTCGGACCCGGCCGCCAACGACACCGCCGCGGAGTTCATCAGGGCGCGCATCCACGAGGTGGTGGAGGACCCGGCGCGCGCCGCCGCGCTGGCGCCGAGTGACCACCCGTTCGGCACGAAGCGGCCCTGCCTGGACAGCGGCTACTACGGCACGTACAACCGCGACAACGTGACGCTCGTCGACCTCAAGGCCATGCCCATCGCGGAGATCACGGCGGCCGGCGTGCGCACGTCCGCGGGGCTGCACGAGGTGGACGACCTGGTGTTCGCGACCGGGTTCGACGCCATGACGGGCGCGCTGCTGGCCGTCGACCCGGTGGGCCGCGGCGGGGAGCGGCTGTCGGACAAGTGGGCCGCCGGGCCGCGTACGTACCTCGGCCTCGGCATGGCGGGCTTCCCGAACCTGTTCACGGTGACCGGGCCCGGCAGCCCGTCGGTGCTGTCGAACATGATGGTGTCCATCGAGCAGCACGTGGAGTGGATCGCCGACTGCCTGGCCGCCATCGCGGCGCGCGGCGCGGCGACGATCGAGCCGACCGCCGACGCCGAGGACGCCTGGGTCGCGCACGTCAACGAGGTCGGCGCCGCGACGCTCTACCCGCGCGCGAACTCGTGGTACATGGGCGCGAACGTCCCCGGCAAGCCGCGCGTCTTCATGCCGTACGTCGGGGGCGTGGGCGCGTACCGGGAGACCTGCGACCGGGTGACCGCCAACGGCTACGAGGGGTTCACGCTGCGCGCGTAGCGGGTCAGCCCGCGGGGCCGGTGTCCGCGTCGGGGGTGCGGCCGGCGCGGGCGGCGGTGAGGTGCGTACGGGCGGCGTCGAGCGCGGACTCGGCGCGGTCCACGCCCTGGGCGGCCTCGTTCAGGCGGTTGTCGGCGCGGGTGACGGCGCGTTCGGCGCGGGCCAGCTCGTCGCGCAGGCGGTGGCGTTCGGCGATGGCCTCCTCGCGCCGCTCCCGCGCGGTGTCGAGGGCGGCGCGGGCGTCGGCGCGGGCGCGGCGCGCGGCCTCGACCGCCTGCTCGGCGCGGTCCACCGAACGCCGCCGCGCCGCGCGCCGGGCCTCGGCCTCCCGGTGCGCGTCGGCTTTGCGGCGGGCGTCGGCGTCGCGGAGGGCAGCGGGTTCGGCGTCCGCTTCGGGTGTGGCGGTCGTCTTGGGCGGCGTGCGTGCGCGGTCCCGGGTACGGGCCGCCGGGGGTTCGGTCTTCTCCTTGGCGGTGCGGTTGGCCGGGAAGGCGATGACCTGGGAGGCGCCGCCGCCGAAGCCGGTGCCGCTGTACGTGAGGGCCTTGGTGAGGGTGCCCGCGCGGACCTCGGACGCGGCGTCGGGATCGGCGAGCGCGGCCTCCAGGGTGGTGGCGATGTCGCGCTCGGCGGCGGTGGGCAGCGGGTGGCCCGCGGCGGCGGCCAGGGCGGTGGCGCGGCGGACGAGCCCGGCGACGCGGCGCGACCGGTCGGCGGACAGCTCGCGCAGGTCGGCGCCGCGCACCTCGGCCTGCGCCGTACGCATCAGGTCGCCGAGGTCGATCAGGTCGTCGATGTCCTCGGGCGCGTCGGCCACCAGCAGGTTCACCGCCCAGGCCGCGACCGTGGGGCGGTGCAGCTTCCGGATGCGGGCGGCCGTGTCGCGGTCGCCGTCGGCGCGCGCACGCTCGGCCGCCGCGTCGCGCGCCGCCACGAAGCCCCCCGGCGGCAGGGAGTAGAGCTCGCGCACCGCCGCGTCCGTACGCCCATCGCTGCCCATGCGCCCTTGTGTACCCCGAATCCCCGCGCGAGGGGAGGGGCGTCAGCGGCGGGTCATCCGTTCGGCCGCGTCGGCGGGGCGGCCGAACGGCAGGGCGCGCTCGTGCGCCAGCGCCTCCGCGCGCGGCAGCGCGGACTGGGCGGCGAACAGGGACTTCTCGATGCGGCTCGTGCCCCAGGAGTTCGCGGTGATCTCCGCCGCGAGGTCCGCCACCGCCTGGTCGAGGTCGTCGTCGGGGACGCAGCGGTCGGCCAGGCCGTACGCCAGGGCGGTGGCGCCGTCGATGCGGCGCGCGGTGAACATGAGGTCCCTGGCGCGGGCGCGGCCGACGCGCTCGGGCAGCCGTACGGTCATGCCCCAGACGGGGACCAGGCCCCACTTGCCGTGCGTGTCCTGGAACTTCGCGGACTCCGCGGCGACGATCAGGTCGCAGCCGAGCGCCAGCTCCAGGCCGCCGGTGACGCAGTGGCCGTGGACGCGGGCGATGACCGGCTGGGGGAGCGCCTCCAGGGCGTCGATGGTGGCGGCCTCGAAGCCGTCGGGGCCGCGGTGGCCCGCGCGGATCGCGTCGAGGTCGTTCCCGGCGCAGAACGAGCGGCCCGCGCCGCCGAGGACGACGGCGCCGATCGTGGCGTCGCCGGCGATGGCGTCGAGGTGGCCGCGCAGCTCGGCGAACAGCTCGGGGGTCAGGGCGTTCAGCTTCTCCGGGCGGTTCAGCGTCAGCCGGGCCACGCCGTCGGTGTCGTCACGCAGGACCAGGGGCACGGTCGACCTCTTTCCGCTCGTACGTCCGCGGGTACTTTCGACGCAAGTATCGAAAGTACGTGGCGGGCGGCGGCGCGGGCAACAGGGGGTCAGGCCGTCTTGACGGTGATCGCGCCGTTGCTGGTCTTGAGGTCGAGCCGGTGGTCGGCGTTCGGGTCGGTGGCCACGCTGATCTGGCGGCTGCCGGTGGAGGTGGTCGTGCTGACCCGGTAGCGCTTGTTCGGCACGGTCAGCGTGATGGCCCCGTTGTCGGCCTTGGCGGTGACGTCCGGCTGGACGGTGGCGGCCAGGTCGATCGTGCCGTTGGACGTCCGGGTGTCGATCCGCGGCGCGGCCAGACCGGTGCCGGTGATGGCGCCGTCGGAGGTGGTGACCCGGACCGCGCCGTGGACGCGCTCCATCTGCACCCCGCCGGACGACGTGGTGACGTCGACCGCGCCGACGTCGCTGAGGTGCACCGTTCCGGCCGTGTTGGCGCCGTTGACCGGCATGCCCGTGGGGACGGTGACGGTGTAGGACACGGCGCACTTGGAGCCGCAGCCGCGCAGCGTCAGCTCGCCGTCGGAGACCTCGTACGACTTGCCGCCGGGCTTGTCGCCCCGGTAGCGGATCGTGCGGTGGACGGACACGTTCTTGGTGCCCGCCGCGCCGCGGACCGTGACGGAGCCGGCCTCGTTGTCGATGCGCACGGACGAGACGGTGCCGGACACGGCGGCGTCGTCGGAGAAGCTCGTGCCGCCGACCAGGTCGCAGGCCGTCAGGCAGAGCCCGAGGGCGAGCATGCTGCTCCCCGTCACCGTGACGGCCGAAATGAGGCGTCGTTCCCGGTGCATGGCGTTCCTTTCGTGGACCGTGGTCGCGCTCGGTGCCCGAGCCTCCAGAACCGTAACTTCGGCGGCGCGGCGGCGGCCATGCGGGAATCCCCAGGAGGGCGTGCGCTCCGCCCCCGAGGATTCGGTGGCTGGCCTCTACCGGTCGCCGGGCGGGCGCCGGGGGTGGGCCGGATCACCTGGCGCGGACGCGCGGGCCATAATCGCCACATGACGGACAACGCGCGGCAGACGCGAACGCTCGCCAAGGCGATCGAGGCGTTCGCCGGACAGGTGTACTTCGCGCCCGAGTGCCACGAGAAGTACGCGGCCCTCGGCTTCGGGCCGAGCCCCGCCACCCGCGACGGCGTCGCCCAGCCGGACGGCGTCGCGTACATGTGCAGCCGCTCCGGGCAGATGGGGCAGGTGTCCGGCGAGGTCGTGGCGGCCGCGTTCGGGGTGTTCAACCCGGCCGCGGTGGTGCCCGCCGTCACGCACGGCTGGACGATCGCCGACCCGGCCGCGCTGTGCCAGGCCCGCACGGAAGGGGCCATCGCGCAGCTCCACCGCGTGCTCGGCGCGACGCCCGACGGCCTGGACCGCGCCCTGGACCTCCTGAGGCGCGCCACCGGGAACCTCGCCCCCGCCGGCCGCCCGATGTACGCCGCCGTGCTCGCCCAGGGCCTCCCCGGCGACCCCCTGGGCGACGCCTGGCGCCTGGCCGACCGCCTCCGCGAGTACCGCGGCGACGCGCACATCGCCGCCTGGACGTCCGCGTCCCTGGACGGCGCCGAGGTCGGCCTCCTGACCGAGCTCTACTGGGGCCTCGAGCCCCGCACGTACATCCGCAGCCGGGCCTGGTCCACCGACGACCTGGACGCGGCCTCCGACCGCCTGGCCACCCGCGGCCTGGTAGCCGAGGATGCGCTCACCCCGCGCGGCCACGAGATCCGCGAGGCCATCGAGACGAGCACCGATAAGGCCTGCTCGCCGATCGCGGACGCCCTGGGCGACGACGCCGACGACCTGATCACGATCGTCCGAAGCTGGTCCAACGCGATCCGCGCGGCCCACGGCTACCCAGGCTCGTGGCCGGTCGCCGACGGGAAGTGAGGGGGGAGGGACGGGCGTGCGGCTGGCTCGGCTGGGGTGGCCTCGGCCTGTACGGCCCCGTTCCGTTCCATGTGACCTCGGCCCGTGGCCTCGTTCCGGGTGGTTTCGGCTTGGGGTGGTCTCGGCCGGGTGGTCTCGGGCGTGTGTGCGGTCCCGTTCCGTGTGACCTCGCCCGTATGGCCCGGTCCGCGGTCTCGTTCCGGGTGGTTTCGGCTTGGGGTGGTCTCTCGGCCGGGTGGTCTCGGGCGTGTGTGCGGTCCCGTTCCGTGTGTCCTGGCCTGTGTGGCCCCGGTCCGCGGCCTCGTTCCGTGCGGTGTGCGCGGTGTCGCATTAGGGGCCGCCATGGAGTCGCCTGGGCAGGGTGAGGGCGGCGCTGTCGCGGCTGAGCCAAGGGCGTAGCCCCGCGGGCCAGCGAAGAGGACGCTGGGCGAGAGTCGCGGGAGGTCTGTCGCGCGTAGCGCGGCCTTTCTCCCGGCAGCGCGGTTCACCCCGCCTGGGGAGCCAGGCTTGCGGCTTTGCCACGGGGACGCCTATCGAGAGAGTGCCAGCGGCCTGCCATGGGAAACGCCTGGGGTTGAGTCGCGGGGAGAGGTCGCGCGCAGCGCGTTCTTTCGCGCGAGGTGTGCACGGCAAAGGGCGTAGCCCCGCGGGCCAGCGAAGAGGACGCTGGGCGAAGGTCGCGGGAGGTCTGTCGCGCGGAGCGCGGCCTTTCGCGGGAGGCGTCGGCGCGCCAGGGAGTGGCGTCTCCTGTGGCCCGCCCGAGGGCGTCAGGCTTGCGGCCCCCGCGGAATGCTCTGGTTGAGGTTGCGGGGGGTTGTCGCGCGTAGCGCGGTTTTTGCGTGAGGTGAGTTTGGCAATGGGGCGTAGCCCCCGCGGCCCGGCGAAGAGGACGCTGGGCGAAGGTCGCGGGAGGTCTGTCGCGCGGAGCGCGGCCTTTTTGCGGGGAGTGCGCGCGCCCAGAGCCTGGCGTCCCCCGGGGTGCGGGCCCGGGGAGACTGCGCAGCGGCGCGGGACAGGGGGTCGGGCGGTAGAGCGGGTCGGGGCAGGGGCTTGGAGTCGAGGGTTGGGGCGGGTCGGAGGGGTGTGCCAGGGGGTGGGTTAGGGGGTTGGCCAGGTGGGGTTTCGGCCTATGAAACCCAGCAATCTGGTCTGGGGGTCGGATTCTGGGGGGACCTCGACCCTGGGGCCGTACTGGCCGGACGTGCGGATGATGTCTTCTATGCCCTCCATGCCCGCCAGGAGCTGGGCGCAGAAGGCGGGGTCCAGGCGGTCGTCCTGGGCGGTTGCCCTGGCCAGGTCCCAGGTGTGCATGAAGACGTCGGATGTGTAGAACTGGTCGATCGCGGTGGCCAGGGGGAGGCTGCCGATGTGCGGGTTGGTGAGCTCGCGGTGGGCGGTCTCCGGGTCGTCGAGGACCGCCTGTACGGCATCCCGGTGGACGCGCCACGCGGCTACGGGGTCGTCGTCCACGGACGGGCCCCGGGCCAGCTCGATTCCCGCGCCGGACGCGAGGAAGGCGTGGAACCACTCGGTGAGGTGGCGTACGACATCGCGGGCGGCCCACCCGTCGACCGGCGCCGGTACGTTCCAGGACTCGGTGCCGTGGACGCGGTCGGTGAACACCCCGGCGATCTCCCGGTGCCGCTGCGCGGGAACGTCAGACAGTGCCATCGTCGAGCATCCTCTCCAGCTTCGCGTACCCCTCGTCGACGCCGACCTCCATGCCGCTGCGCAGGATCGCGTCGCGGTTCGCGAAGCTGTCGACCAGCGACTGCGTACGCAGCCGGGTGCGCCCGCCGCCGAGGTCCTCGAACGTCAGCGTCTCCAGCGCGACGCCGTCGGGGTCGCCCTCGTACGTGAAGGTCTGCACGATGCGGTCCGGCCGGATCTCGTGGAAGCAGCCGTGGAACCGGTAGTCCGTGCCGTCGCGTGAGGAGACGTAGCGCCAGCTTCCGCCGGTACGGGCGTCCCAGTGCTCGATCCGGGTGGTCATGGCGTCGGGGCCGGCCCACCGGGCGAACAGCCCGGGATCCGTGCGGGCGCGGAGCAACTGCTCGGGCGTGGCCGTGAAGTCACGCGTCACCCGGACGACCGGCAGCGCCGGGTCGGCCTCGATCGCCGTCTCCGTGGTCCTCTTCATGCTCGTCTCCGTTCATCTCCGCCAGGACGGTGTCGAGGCGGCGGTAGCGCCGCTCGAGCCGGTCCCGGTGGCGTTCGATCCAGGTGTCCATCAGGTCGAAGGCCTGGGCCTCCAGCCGCACCGGACGGGGCTGCGGCCCGCGCGGCCTGCTGACGAGCCCGGCGTCCTCCAGCACCCGGAGGTGCTTGTAGACGGCCTGGAGCGTCATCCGGTACGGGTCGGCGAGCTGCCCCGCGGTCGCGTCGCCCTCCGAGAGCCGGGCGACCATGTCGCGCCGGGTCGGGTCCGCGAGGGCGGCGAAGACCCGGGAGAGCGTGTCCGCGGCCATCGGCCCTCCAGTTTCAACTCAACGGTTGAAAGAACCGTACGGCACGACCGCGCACCCCGTCAACCGATCGGTTGAAAGGGTCGCCGGCCCCCGGCTACGGGATCGGGGTCACCGCGGCCGCCAGCTCGGCCGCCGCGGCCGTGCCGCCGGACGATCCGGTGGCCTCGAGGCGCAGGTAGCGGGCGCGGGTCGCGGGCCAGCCCGCCGTCTTCGTGCCGACGTCGCCGTCCCAGGAGCCCGCGGCGACCGGCGTGTACGTACGGCCGTCGGTGCTGGCGGCGACGCGGTAGCCGGTGATGATCGCGTTGGCCGCCATCTGGTGCACCGGCGGGCCGTAGACCAGGCCGTACGTCGTGCGCGCCCGGCCGAGGTCCACGGTGATCGCCTGCGGCAGCGGCGCGGTGGGCGCGCCCGTGGCGGTGTCGAAGGCCGACTGCCACCAGCTCGCGGTCCGGCCGTCGAAGACCTGGTCGGCGGTGAACAGGTGGTGGTTGAACACCCCGGGCTGCGCGCTCGTCGCGGTGGCCGCGACCGGCGTGGCCAGCGACGGCGCCCGTACGGTCGGGCGTACGTCCAGGTCGGCGAAGTCCGCGGCCGTCCAGTCGCCGACGCCCATCCCGACCTGGCCGGTCCGGTGCCGCGCGTCGGTCACGTCCGCGACCGTGCGCCCGTCGACCGAGGCCACGACCCGGTCGCCGCGGAACCACAGGCCGAGCCGGTGCCACCCGGACGGGTCCCCGGCCAGTGTCCCGGACGCCAGCGTGGTCTCCGTACCGGCGCCGGACTCCGAGTAGAGCCGCCAGGCCCCGGACGGGTCGAGGCGGAAGTGGTCGCCGGAGGCCGTGGTGGCGTTGTACTTGTCCACGCGGCCGAGCAGCTCGACGGCCGCGTCGGAGCGGGCGCGGACGCTCACCCGGTAGTCGCCCCACCAGTTGGGATCGCCGGTGAGCGTCAGCGGCAGCGCGCCGCCGGCGTGCCAGAGGTACGGCTTCTGGGTGATCACCTGGCGGTAGCAGTGCGCCGGGCCGCCGGGCGGGCACGCGCCCGCCTCGAACGCGCCGGACACGTCGGCGAACCACGGCGCCGCCCGGCCCGCGGGCACCGCGCCGAAGTCCGGCCGGTACGGCAGCGGCGCCGACCCGGGCGTACGGCTGCGCGGCGCGGCCGTGCCCCGGTGCTGGCCGGTCGTGGTGGACACCGTGAGCACCTGGCCGGGCGGCACCTGGAGCGTGTCGCCGGGCCGTACGGTGCCGCGCCGGACGAACCAGTCGTGCGGGTCGGTGGAGCGCAGGTCGGTGGACCACACGGACAGCGGCTTCCCGGACAGGCCGCCCGCGGGGGCGATCCGCACGGTCTGCGGCGCGGTCGCGTCAACGGTCTCGAACACCACCGTGTAGTCGCCGGTACGGGGGTCGCGGAGCGCCACGTGGCTGCCGCCGCCGGGGAGGTAGCCGCCCGCGCCGTCCACGTAGTGCCAGCCCGGACGGGTGAACTGCGTGGTCTGCGCGTCGACCCAGACGCTCGGGCCGACCAGGTAGTGCCCCGACCACGGCCACTGCGCGGCCAGCAGCCCGGTGCCGCCCACCTCGGTGTCGTCGGCGAACGCGGCGAGCGCCGCCCAGTTGACGTTCCCGGTGATCTTCGCGTCCAGGTAGTTGCGGTTCATGGCGCGGGCCAGCGGTCCGGCGCCCGCCACGACGTCCTGGGTGCTCTGCTCGCTGTTCCACAGCGGTTTGCCCAGCGCGAGCGCGTCGTCGTTGACGTGGCAGTGCTCGTACAGCGACCGCCACACGCAGACGTCGTGCTCGCCGAGGATGTCCACGCCGTTCGCGTACGCCGGGTCGGCGCGCATCCTCGTCGCCTGGTACCAGTAGTCCGGCGGCGCGTGCTCGTCCGTCGCGAGCACCTTGACCTCGGGATACCGCGCCGCCAGCGCCGTCTTCAGCGCGGCGAAGAACGCGCCCTCGGGCGGCTTCTCGTACTCCTCGTTCGACCCGCCGAGCGCGTCGATCCGCAGGCCGTTGCGCTTCGCGCAGCCCAGCCAGGACATCAGGTACGACACGTGGTCCGCGGACCACCGGCCGCCGTCGAGCCATCCGGGCGCCGACCACATCAGGCCGGCCAGCTTGATGCCCGGGTTGCGCTTCTTCGCCTCGCGCATCAGCCACCACTCGATGCCGCGCCCGCAGTCGAGGTCGGTACGGGTGCGGGCGTGCGACGGCTCGGCGATCACCGTGGAGTTCGCGTCGCCGCCGATCTCCACCTTGAGGATCTGCAGGCCGGCGCCGTACTTCGGGCGGAAGAGGTAGTCGAGGATCTGCGAGCGCTCGGGCTCGGGATAGTCGTACAGCAGGCGCGATGAGCTGGCGCTGATCGCGCCGACGCCGTCGAAGACGCGCCCCGTGTCGCGCGCGTCCACGGTGACCGTGGTGTCAGGCGTGGCGCGCATCCGGGATAACGCCGCCACGGGACCGGCGGAGGTCAGGACGAGGAGGACGGCGGCGGCGAGCGCCGCCGTCCTGAGGATCGCGGCGTAGCGGCGTCGGCGCATCGGACCTCCGGTCCCCGGGCATCGTTCGCCATTGTGCGCAATCAACCCGCGGCTGACCAGATGTCCGGGTGGACCGATCCAGGACAGCGACCGTCCGTGAGGTGAACGAGACGTGGCGTATCCGGCCGTCATGGTCGTGCCGTTCGGCGTTCATGTCGCGGAGCGTCCGCGGACGCTCGCGATTTCTACGTTTCGTGTGCACGGCACCACGCACCGTCGGAAGGTTCCGGTCTGATGCCCACACCCCCGCGCCTCAACGACCTCCTCTCCGGACTCGACCGCCGCCGCTTCCTGGAACTCAGCGGCGTCGCCTCGGCCGCCGCGATCGCCGGGTTCGGCACGATCAGCGGCGCCCCCGCCCAGAGCGCACGCGCCGCCGCGCGCGCCCGCTTCTCCGCCTATCCGTTCACCCTCGGCGTGTCCTCCGGCGACCCGCTGCCCGACGGCGTCGTGCTGTGGACCCGCCTGGCGCCGGACCCCCTCAACGGCGGCGGCATGCCGACCAACGCCGTGGACGTGCACTGGCAGGTCGCCGAGGACGCCGGCTTCCGCACGGTCGTCAAGAGCGGCACGACCAAGGCGCACCCCGAGCTGGCCCACTCCGTGCACGTCGAGGTCAGCGGGCTGCGGCCGGCCCGCGAGTACCACTACCGGTTCAGCGCCGGCGGCGAGATCAGCCCGGCGGGCCGCACCCGTACGGCGCCGTCCGCGACCAGCACGCCGGCCGCGTTCAGCTTCGTGTTCGCCTCCTGCCAGCAGTGGGAGCACGGCTACTTCACGGCGTACCGGCACATCGCCGAGGAGGACGTCGACCTGATCGTGCACCTCGGCGACTACATCTACGAGTACGCGCCCGGCGGCTACACGGCGCCGAGCGGCATGGTGCGCCGCCACCACGGCGCCAAGCCCATGGACCTGGCCGGCTACCGCACGCGGCACGCGCAGTACAACACCGACCCCGACCTCCGGGCCGCACGCGCGCACGCGCCGTGGCTGGTGACCTGGGACGACCACGAGGTCGAGAACAACTACGCGGACGCGCACTCGGAGTACGGCCAGGGCGCGACCGCGTTCCTGAAGCGCCGCGCCGCCGCGTACCAGGCCTACTACGAGCACATGCCGGTACGTAAGTCCTCGGTGCCGCACGGCCCGTACGCGCGGATGTACCGCGGGCTGTCCTACGGCCGCCTCCTGGACTTCTCCGTCCTCGACACCCGGCAGTACCGCGACCGGCAGGCGCAGAACGACCGGTTCCCGCAGGGCCCCAACAAGGAGCGCAGCGAGAAGAGCCGCACGATCATGGGCACGGCCCAGGAGAAGTGGCTGATCAACCGGATGGCGGCGAGCGGCGCGCGGTGGAACGTGATCGCCAACCAGACGCTGTTCTCCCAGCTCGACGTCAAGCCGGGCAAGGGCCGCGAGTACAGCGCCGACTCCTGGGACGGCTACCCCGCCAACCGGAAGCGGATCACCGACGCGCTGGCCGCCCACCGCGTACGCAACCCCGTCGTGATCACCGGCGACGCGCACGTCAGCTACGCCTCGGACGTCAAGGCCGACTACGACGACCCGGACTCCACGACCCTCGGCGTGGAGTTCCTCGGCACCTCGATCAGCAGCGACGGCGACGGCGCCGACCACGCGCGCGACTCCGCGGACATCCTGAAGGCCAACCCGCACATCAAGTTCTTCAGCGACTTCCGCGGCTACGTGCGCTGCCACGCCGACGCGAGCGGCTTCCAGGCCGACTACCGCCTCGTGCCGGTCGTCTCGAAGCACGGCGCGTCCGTGCACACCCGCGCCAGCTACCGGACGGAGGACGGGAAGCCCGGCCTCGTGCACGCGGGCGGCAGCGCGATCCCGGCGGGCGAGACGAACAAGAAGGTCGCGAAGGACTACTGGATCGTCAAGCCGTCCGCGCGGACGAACCCGGGCAAGTAGCCGCCTAGGCCGGCTCGACGGGCACGGTCATCGCGCCGAGGCCGCTGATGCGCGTGTCGAGGACGTCGCCGGGGGCGATCGGGCCGACCCCGGGCGGCGCCCCGGTGAACAGGACGTCGCCGGGCAGCAGCGTCATCATCGCCGACGCGTACGCGACGATCGCGGGCACGCCGGTGATCATGTCGGCGGTGCGGACGTGCTGCCGGTGGTCCTCGCCGTTTCGCCAGAGGTCGATCTCCAGCGCGCCCGGGTCGGGCACCTCGTCGGCGGTCGTCAGCCACGGGCCGACCGGCGCGAACGTGTCGTAGCTCTTGCGCCGCGACCGGTCGCCCTCGCCGCGCACCGTGATGTCGAGGCCGATCGCGTAGCCGGCGACGTGGCGCAGCGCGTCGTCCTCCGGGATGTCGTGGCCGCCGCGGCCGATCACCACGACGAGCTCGGACTCGTGGTGGACCTCCTGCCCGGCGCCGACCACCGCGCGCGGCAGCCTGATGGGATCGGCCGGGCCGCTGATCGCCGACGGCGCCTTGAGGAACACGTCGAAGTCCATCATCCACGACTCGACGCGGCCCAGCGTGCGCCGCTGCACCGCGTGCATCTCCTCGACGTGCGCGCCGTAGTTGCTGGCACACGCGATGATCTTGGACGGGTTGAGCACCGGTGCGCGCAGCCGCACCCGGTCCAGCGGTACGGGCGCGCCCGCGGCGGCGGCCTTCTCCAGCGCGGGGCGCAGCACGCCGTCGTCCGCGGCCAGGTCGCGGCACAGCGCGCGCCACCAGCCCGCGGTCAGCGGGTCGCGGTCGGCGGGCCCGTCGGTGTGGCCGAGGGCCGACAGCGCGGCGGTGACGTCCACGACGGTGCCGTCGCCGACGACGCCGAGCCGGTACGCCGCGCCGCCGGGCGCGTCGAACAGCGCCAGCCTCACCGCGCGGCCCCCGATCCGGCGTCGGGCAGCGGCGCGAACACGCCGGTGACCTGCTGCGGCGCGTCCAGGGCCTGCTCCCGGTACAGGCCGAGCGCGCGCAGCACCGGCGTGTCGGACAGGACGAACAGGTCCGCCGCCTCGGCCGGCATGTCCGGCGCGGCGTGGTGCTCGGCCGCCGACCAGGACGGGACGACGAACATGTCGCCCGGCGCCCAGTCGAACCGGCGGCCGTCGATGACCGAGTGCCCATGGCCGTCGCGCACCACGTAGACGCGGTTGCCGGTGGCGCGCCACGGCGGCGCGGCCCGGCCGCGGAACACGCGCAGCATCGCGCACGCCAGCGTGGGGAGCACGCTCGCGCCGGAGTTCGGGTTCGCGTACTCGACGGTCACCGCGGGCGCGTCGGGCCGCGCGGCGGCGGCGTCGCGCAGCCGGGCGTCGGTGTCCGCCCACTTGTAGACCAGCAGCGGCGACGGCGCCGGGTCGAGCGCGCCGGCGACCGCGTCGTCGGCGTACCGCTCCGTACGGCCGGCGTACGCGGCGGACGACAGGCCGCGCCCGTCGACCGGCTGGTTCAGCTCGGGGTGCGGTTCGAAGAAGATCGCGTCGAGCGCCTTGACCATCGGGAGGTCGAGGCCGTCGAACCAGAGCATGTCCTCATCGGCGGTGTTGGTGTGGTCGTGCCACGCCCAGCTCGGCGTCAGGACGAGGTCGCCGGCGTCCATGGCGCAGGCGTCGCCGTTGACCGTGGTGAACACGCCCGAACCGGAGATGACGTAGCGGATGGCGCCGGGGGAGTGCCGGTGCGCCGGGGCCGACTCGTGCGGGCCGAGGCACTGCACCGCGCCCCACAGCGTGCCCGCGGCGTACGGGAGGCCGGGCAGGCCGGGGTTGCGGAGGCTCAGCACGCGCCGTTCCCCGCCGCGTTCGACGGGGATCAGCCGGATGGCGCGCGCGGCCAGCGGCCGGTACGTACGTGCGGGCCACAGCCACGGCACCGCGCGCGGGCGCGGATGGTCTGTCAGCAGGTCGTCGGTGATGGTCCACAGCGGCGCGAGCCCGGCGGCGTCCACGTCGGAGTAGAAGGCGCTCAGCTCGGTTTCCTCGTCAACGGTCACGATGCCGCCTCCTGTGAGTCGTGGTGGTCCGGCGGGGCGCCGACACCGAACCGCTGGACGCTCTCCAGGAGCGAGACGCGGCGCAGCCAGGCGCGTGCGCGGTCCGGGTCGGCGGCGAGCTCGCGCAGCTCCCGCCGGCTCTCCTCCCGGCGTTCGGGATCGGTCTCCTTCATCCGCTGGGTGTTGCGGTCGGTGTCGGCCTGAACGTACTCGACGGCGACGCGCCGGCGCCGGTCGGCGAACGTGTCCAGTTCGGCGTCCTCGCCCCCCTGCCCGGCGTCGATGCGGACGAGCCGCCGTACGAGGTCGATCGCGTCGTGGATGCCGCTGTTGAGCCCCACGCCGCCGACCGGCGAGTTGACGTGCGCGGCGTCGCCGGTCAGCAGCACCCGGCCCCGCCGGAACGTCGCGGCGACCCGCTGGTGCACGCTGTAGAGCTGGCGGTCCACGATCGGGTAGCCCTCCGCGCGCGGCGCCACACCCTGGAGATGCTCCTGGATCACCTCGGGGGCCAGCGCGTCGTCGGCGCCGACGTCCGGCGGCACCGGCCACAGCACCCGCCAGCTCTCCGGGGTGTGCAGGATGAACAGCCATTCGTGCGGGTCGGCGACGTAGTTCACCTCGGCGATGCCGGGCAACTGGTCGCGCATGTCCACCGGTGTGCTGACGATCAGGAAGCGTTCCGCGTACGTGACGCCCTCGAAGTCGACGTCCAGCGCCTTGCGCACGGTGCTGCTCGCGCCGTCCGCGCCGATCAGGTACGAACCGGTCAGCACGCGCGGCCCGTCCGGCGCCCGCACCAGCGCGCGTACGCCGTCGGCGGTCGCGTCGACGGACTCGAACCGCGTGCCGAAGCGCAGCTCGCAGCGCGGATCGCCGATCAGCCGGTCGTACAGGAACCGCACCAGGTGCTGCTGGTTGAGCTGGAGCCGGAACGGATACCGGGTCTCCGCGGCCAGCAGGGACAGGTCGAACTCGGCGACCAGCCCGTCGCGGCGGTCGCGGTACTGGTAGCGGGGTACCGCGAGCCCCTCGGCGAGCATCCGCTCGGTGATGCCGATGTCCTCCAGCAGCTCCATCGTCGCGGCGTGGAACGTGGAGGCGCGCCAGTCCGGCCGCGGCTCCGGGGTCGCCTCCACGACGACGGCCGGGACACCGGCGTCCACGAGCGCGGCGGCGGCGGTCATGCCGACCGGGCCCGCGCCCACGATGATCACCGGGCGGTCGGCGGAGATCCGAGTGGCCATGCCGCCGAGATTAGGAAGGGATTTCCCATGGCGGAAGGGTGTGGAAGGCTAATTCCGCTATGCCGAATGATCCCCCCGCCCGAGCGTGATGCCCCGTGGAACTGCGACACCTGCGCTACTTCGTCGCCTTGGCGGAGGAACTGCACTTCGGGCGCGCCGCGGAGTACCTGCACATCGTGCAGCCCGCGCTGAGCAAGCAGATCTCCGCGCTGGAGCACGAACTCGGCGTGAAGCTGTTCGAGCGCAACAAGCGCCACGTCGAGCTGACGGAGGCGGGCGCCGCGTTCTACGCCGACGCGCTCGAGGTGCTCAGCCAGGCCGGCCTGGCCGCCGAGCGGGCCCGCGCGGTCGGCCGCGGGGAGAGCGGCGTGCTGGTCATCGGGTTCATTCCGCCCGCGCTGAACAGCGTGCTGCCGCTCGCCCTGCGCGCGTACCGCGACCTGCATCCGGACGTCCGGCTGGTGCTGCGCGAGTGCACGAACCGCGCGGCCGTGGAGGGCGTGCTCACCGACCGGATGCACATCGCGTTCGTCCGGCTGCCGTTCGAGCCGCGCGGGCTCCAGTACGAGCCCGTGTACGAGGAGCCGGTGGTGCTGGCGATCCCCGAGGCGCACCGCCTCGCCGCCTACGGCACCGTGCCGATGGCGGAGCTTCGCGACGAGGCGCTCGTCATGATCCCCCGGGCGCAGGAGCCCGAGCTGCACGACTACTACGTGGCGCTGTGCCACGACGTCGGCTTCAGCCCGCGCGTCGTGCACGACGTCACCACGACGCTGGTCGCGGTGGGCCTGGTCGCCTCCGGTGTGGGCATCGCGTTCGTGCCGGCGTCGACGGCGGTGACGCACCGGGCGGGCATGGTGTACCGCCCGCTGAGCGACCCGACGCCGCGGTTCCGGCTGGCCGCGACCTGGCGCGGCGACCCTGAGCCGCGCCTGGCCGGGTTCCTCGCCACCCGCCCCTGGCAGGGCCGCGAGGGCGATCCGGTGTGAGCGCGCGTACTCCGTGATCACCACAGGTTATGACAGCGGCACGAAACCGCATTTGTAGGCATCGAATCGCCCGGTTAACGTGCTGCTGTATTCGCCTTCCGAATATCGCGATATTCGCAGCAGGGCGCACTTCTCGTGCGCCGCGTTCGTTTCGGAGGTCGTTATTGCTACGCGTGTTGCCGTTGGCCCGCCCCCGACCCGCCGCCCCGACGACCACCCGCCGTACGTGGTGGGGCTCGGCGGCACGATGCGTCCCGGTTCGTCGACCGAGCGGGTGCTGCGCGTCGCGCTCGACGCGGCGGCCGCCGCGGGCGCGCGCACACTGCTGCTCGGCGCCGCCGACCTGGACCTCCCCATGTACGCGCCGCAGTCGGCCTACCGCAGCCGCGCGGCGCGGCGCCTGGTCGACGAGCTCGGCCGCGCCGACGGCGTCATCATCGCCTCGCCCGGCTACCACGGCGCGCCGTCCGGCCTGATCAAGAACGCCCTCGACTACGCCGAGGACCTGCGCGACGCCGACGCGCCGTACCTCGACGGCCGCGCGGTCGGCTGCATCGCGTGCGCCTCGGGCTGGCAGGCCGCGGCCACGACGCTCACCGCCCTGCGCGCGGTGGCGCACGCGCTGCGCGGCTGGCCGACACCGCTCGGCGTCACGATCAACTCCGCCACCGGCGCGTTCGCCACCGACGGCGCGCTCACCGACGGCACCGAACGCGACCGGCTCGAACTGGTCGGCCGCCAGGTCGTGGAGTTCGCGCGGCAGCGCGCGCTGGCATTCAACGGAATGTGAATTCGGAGGGCCCATGGAAGTCGTCGTCTTCGACCTCGTTTCGTACGGCCGGCACGTCAGCGATCTGGTGCGCGACGGCGAATTGCCGTGGCCGCTGCCGAAACGGCATTTCGACCCGGAAGTGGCGGTGCGCACGTACGCCGAGCACCTCGACGCGTGGGCGGAACTGGACCGGCTCGGCTTCGACGGCGTCGGCTTCAACGAGCACCACACGTCGCCGTACGGCCTGATGAACTCGCCCAACCTGCTGGCCGCCGCGGCCGCGCAGCGCACCCGGAACCTGCGGCTGCACATCTACGCGAACCTGCTGCCGCTGCACGACCCGATGCGCCTGGCCGAGGAGCTGGCCATGCTCGACTGCATGTCCGGCGGCCGCATCGTGGCCGGGTTCGCCCGCGGCATCCCGCGCGAGCACACCGTGTTCCGCGTCCCGATGGCCGAGTCGCGTGCCCGGTTCGAGGAGGCGTGGGAGATCGTACGGACGCTGTGGACGGAGGAGGTGGCGAGCTACACGGGACGTTTCTGGTCGTTCGAGAACATCTCGCTGTGGCCGCGCCCGGTGCAGCAGCCGCACCCGCCCGTCTGGGTGCCGGTGACCAGCAGCAAGGAGACCATCGAGTGGGCGGGGCGCAACAACGTCGCGATCACCCCCGGCATGGGCCATCCCGGGCTGCGCGACGACATGCTGGCCCTCTACGCGGACCGGCTGCGCACGGCCGGCCACAAGCTCACCCCCGACCACGTCCACCTCTCGATCAACGCGTACGTCGCCGACGACAAGGCGCAGGCGGTCCGCGAGGCCGGGCCGTACCTCCTGTACTTCAACCGCACGCTGTTCAGCCACGGCAACGAGACCGAGATCGGCGCGCAGCGCAAGACCGGTTACGTCAGCGACAGCTCGCTTGACTACATCCGGCCGGAGAACCTGCCCGCGGCGCGGCGGGCCAAGGCCGACTACCGCAACCAGACGATGGACGACATCGAGCGCGACGCGGAGAACTGGGCGTGGGGCGGCGCCGAGGAGGTGCGCGACCGCATCCTCGACCAGGCCCGCCAGACCGGCGCCGGGCGCGTCCTGATCAACCTCAACCGCGGCGCGATGCCGCAGGACATGTTCCTCGCGCAGATCCGGCGTTTCGCCGAGGAGGTCCTGCCCGCGCTGCACGCCCACACCCCCGCGATCCCCCGACCGCTGACCTGAGCGAGGCCCACGATGCGGAGAACCATCGGCGCGCACCCCTGGCTCGTGCTCGGACTGCTGACCGCGTTCTGGGGCCTGGTCGGACTGAACCGGCTGGGCATCTCCTACCTGTTCCCGATCATCGTCCCCGAGTTCCACATGGCGTACTGGCAGGCCAGCCTGCTCATCTCCGGCACGTCCGCGACCTGGGCGGTGACGAGCTGGCTGTCCGGATGGCTGGCCGACCGCTACGGCAGGAGACGCGTGATGCTGCCCGGCGCCGCGCTGGCGTGCGTGTCGACCGTGGCGATGGGCGGCGCGTGGGGCTTCGGCTCGATGCTGGTCGTCCGCGAGTTCGTCGGCATCGGCGACGGCGTCGGCTGGTCCACCGGGCAGGCCGTCCTGGCCGGCGAGTTCGGCCCGAAACGCCGGGCGTTCGTGCAGTCGGTCTTCACGTCCGGCTACACGCTGTTCGGCAGCGTACTGGGCGCGCTGATCGTCACCCGGCTGGCCGAGTCGCTGGGCTGGCGGCCGGTCTTCCCGATCCTGGGCGGGGTGTTCCTCCTCGTCGTCCTCGGCCTGTACCTGTTCATGCGGGAGCCGCCGCGCGGGGCCGCGCCCGCACCCGCGGACGCGGACGCGCCCGCGCCGGCCAAGCCGAGCTGGGCGGACGGCCTGAAGGTCATCCGCAACCGCACGGTGCTGCTGCTGATGATCGTGCAGGCCGGGGCGCTCGGCTGGCTCCAGGTCTCCGTCGGCTACAACGCGCTGTTCCTCACCCGGGTGCGCGGCATCGGGCTCGTCGGCGCCGGCGACATCCTGGCGATCTTCGGGGTCGCCGGACTGGTCGGCACGCTGACGCTCCCGGCGCTGTCGGACTACCTGGGGCGCAAGCCGACCATGCTCGTCGCGGGCCTGGCCAGCGGCGGCTGCATGATCGCGTACGCGCTCGCCGGCGCCGGCACCACGGCGTCCACGGTGCTGCTGGCCGCCAGCGCGTTCTTCGAGGGCGTGCTGATCCCGCTGGCCGCGGCCACCTGTGTCGTGGAGAACGTGCCGGTGCGGATGCAGGCGACCGCGATGGGCGCGGTGAACTTCGCCGGGGTCGTGGTGGGCACGTTCGTCATGCCGATGGTGGCCGGGTTCCTGGCCGACGGGCTGGGGCTCACCGCGCCGATCGTGCTGGCCGGGATCTGCGCCGCCGTCGCGGGCGCGGCGGTCGCCGGGATCACCGAGAGCGCGCCGCGCGTGCTGGCCCGGCGCGCCGCGCCGGCCGTGGCGCCGACGTCATCGGCCTGAGCGGGGTGCGCCGCCGGCGTCCTCCGCGGCGGCGCCCGAGTCGGCCGCGGCGGCGCGGGCGACGGCCGCGCGCAGCTTGCGGGTCGCGATGGCCAGGTAGATCAGGGTGGCGCCGCTGCCCAGGACGACGACCGTGCTCATGCCGAACATCTCCGACAGGAGGCTGCCGTCGTCGGCGCGCAGCATCGCCGCGTGCTGCGCCTGGTTCACCCACAGCGCCACGAACAGCACCGCGCCCACGGCGTAGACCAGGCGCGGCCGGGTCATGCGGATGTTCAGCCAGCGCCCGGTGAACAGCCCGGCGGCCAGTCGTACGACCACGGCCGCGCCGCCGATGACCACCGCGAACGCGATCGGGTTGTAGTGCCACGCGGTGTGCGGATCGCCCTGGAGGAGGGCCTGCACGGCGCGGGTGGCGCCGCAGAACGGGCACACCATGCCGAACAGCCGCAGCGGGCTGTGCACCTCGAGCGGCGGCAGCCCGAAGATCGCGATGAGCGCGCCGACGGCCAGGCCGACGACCGTCAGCACGCCGATCACCCGGTGCCGGTCGATGCGCTCCACGCGCGCCGCGATTCCCACGTCCACCCGACCAATGTACGGCCGGGGCCGGGGATCTTCGTACGGACCCCGGAAGGCACGATGGGGCGATGACCACAGCAACGCGTGTTCCCCTGCGCTGGCAGACCGACATGGTCACCCGGATGGTGGCGGGCGGGGTCTCGGTCGCGGCGTTCGTCCCCGACTCACGGCTGGATCAGGTCCTGACGGGGCTCGGCGAGGCGGACGTGCCGCTGCGCTCGCTGACCCGGGAGGAGGAGTGCGTGGCGTACGCGGCCGGGCAGCGCATCGGCGGCGGGCGGCCCGTCGTCCTGATGCAGAGCTCCGGCATCGGCAACGCCCTCAACGCGCTCGGCACCCTGGCCGTGCCGTACCGGCTCGGCGTGCCGCTTGTCGTGTCGATGCGCGGCACGCTCGGTGAGACGAACCCGTCGCAGATCCCGATCGGCCGCGCGGCCACGACCCTGCTCGGCGCGCTCGGCATCCAGTGCTTCCCGCTGCGCCGGCCGGAGGACGCGGCCGGCCTGACGAAGGCCGTCCTCGACATGGCGTACGAGGCGGGCGAGACCGCCGCGCTCATCCTCGAACCGGAGCTCGGAGGCCAGCGTGAACGTCATTGAGGTGACCGGGGCGGTCACGGCGGAGCTGCCGGACGCCACGCTCGTCGCGTCGCTGGGCACCGCCACCTCCGCGGTGCGCGAGGTGACCGGCGACGGCCCGCACTTCTACTTCGGCGGCGCGATGGGCTCGGCGCTGGCCGCCGCGATGGGCCTGGCCGAGGCGGCGCCGCACCGGCGGGTGGTCGCGGTGCTCGGCGACGGCGAGACGCTGATGGGCGCCGGGTCGCTGTGGTCGCTGTCCGCGTACCGGCCCGCGAACCTGCTGGTCGTGGTGCTCGCCGACGGCGCGTACTCGATCACCGGCGGCCAGGCCATCCCGGTACGGCCGCGGCTGGCCGAGGTGGCGTCCGCGCTGGACGGCCTCGCCGGTGCGTCCGCCGAGACGCCGGACGAGCTGCGCGAGCGGATCGGGTCGCTGCCGTGGCCCGCGGTGATCGAGGCGCGCATCGGCGAGCCGATGTGGCCGGGCCCGTCGCCGTTCGTCGACCCGGCCGCGGTGGTGCGCGGCGTACGCGACTCGGTCGCGCGGACCGGCTGACGGGTCAGGGCGGCGGCAGGCGGACGTCGACGAGGGCGCAGCGGCCGGACGCCTGGACCTCCAGGGCGCGGTTCATCGCGGCGGGCAGGTGCTCCGGATGGTCCACGGCCTCGGCCTCGGCGCCGTACGCGCGGGCGAGGTGCGTGTAGTCGGGCGCGGGGGACAGGTCGGTCTCCGGGAAGTCGCCGCGCGCCTGTGCCGTGCCGTCGGGGAAGAGGCGCTCGACGGGCGCCCGGGAGGCGCGGTACGCCCGGTTGTTGAGGATCACCGAGACGAACGGCGCGCCCGCCCGGTGCGCGGACCACAGCGCGGCCGTCGGCACGGAGAAGCCGAACGCGCCGTCGCCGCTGACCGCCACCACCGGCGCGTCCGGGCGGGCCAGCTTCACGCCGAGCGCGCCCGCGACCGCCCAGCCGAGCGCGGGCGAGCCGGTGTGGAAGTAGGTGCCGGGGTCGCGGACGATCTGCCGGGCCACGGCGGGCTTGTTGGTGATCGCCTCCTCCAGGACGATCGCCTCCGGCGGCAGCGCCTTGTCCAGCGCGTGCAGCATCGCGTCCGGCGCCGCGCCGGGATCGGCCGAGCCGCCGAGCTCGTCCCACGTACGGTGCAGCGCGGCCAGCCGTTCGGCCGCCTCGGCGCGGCGTTCCCCCCACCGTCCGGTCCGCGCCGGTGTGGCCAGGCCGCGGAGCTCGGCCAGCAGCAGCGGGAGCGCGGTGCCGGTGTCGGCGTTCAACGCCACGTCCACCGGATAGCTCCACGTCGGCATGGTGTGCTTCACGCAGTCCACGTCGATCTGCACGACCGCGGCGTCCGGCGGCGGCGCGTCACCGGCGGGCACCCAGGGCACCTCGACGTCGAGCAGCAGCACCGCGTCGGCGTCGCGCAGCGCGGCGGTGTCGGCGCCGGCGTACAGCGGGTGCCGTGCCGGGAAGTTCGCCCGGTGCCGGTGGTCGATGACCGGGGCGCCGAGCAGCTCGGCCAGCGCCACCAGCGTGGGCACGGCCTCCGGGCGCGCGCCCGTACGCGCGGTGACGATCACCGGGCGGCGCGCATCGGCCAGCGCCCGCGCCGCCTCCGCAAGCCCGGCCGGGTCGGGCGCTGCCGGATAGGGCGTGCGCAGCGCGGCGGCCGGCCGCTCCGCGCCGGGTTCCATCAGCGCCTCGCGCGGCAGCATCACGTACGCGGGCCCGCTCGGGTCGCTGCGCGCCACCTGGTACGCGCGCCGCACGATCGGGTCCAGGTCGCGGCCGCGCGGCACCTCGAGCGTCCACTTGCCGAACGCGCGCAGGAGCGCCTGCTGGTCCGGCTGCTCCTGCTGCCACTGGATGGTGTTGTCCCGGTGGCCGGGCACGGCCGGGTCGGTGCTGTACGGCGACCGTCCGGCGAAGACCACCACCGGCACCCGGTTGCGCTGCGCGTTGTGCACGGCGCCGCCGAGGTTCAGGGTGCCGGCGTCCACGTGCACCATCACGGCCTGCGGCGCCCCGCTGGCGAAGTAGTGGCCCATCGCCGACGACAGCGCGACGAACTCGTGCGTGCACAGGACGGCGCGCGGGTGGGCGGTGCCGCGCGCCCGCGCGTCCGCCAGCGCCTCCTGCACCGGCGCGGTGTCCGTGCCCGGGTTGATGAACAGGTGGGACACGCCAACGCCGGCGAGCGCGGCGACCAGGTCCGCGGCGGCGGTACGGGGGCTCTCACGATCTGGCATGGCCCCTTCATAACCCGCCGCGGACGCCGCGCCAAGATCGGATTCCGCTCACCGGAGGCGGTCAGGACGTGGTGCCGCTGCTCACCTCGGTGGCCTCGGCCAGCTCAGCGGGCCCGTCGCCGTCGGCGGCCTCGGTGTCGAGCTCGGCCTGGTTGCGTTCGGCCGCGGCGAGGTCCTTGCGGCCGACGGCCAGGATCACGATGCCGAGCAGGATCGCGCAGGCGCCGATCGCGAACGGCACGTGCACGTTGAACGTCTCGGCGAGCCTGCCGGCCGCGAACGGGGCCAGGCCGCCGCCGATGAAGCGGACGAAGCCGTACGCCGCGGACGCGATCGGCCGCTCCACCGGCGCGACCGTCATCACCGCCTGCGTGGTGACGGTGTTGTTCACGCCGATGAACACGCCCGCGACGATCACCGCGATGATCAGCGTGAGCTGGGACGTTGTGAAGAACGCGATCACGAAGACGTCCACGGCGAACAGCGCGAGGTTGCCGTAGAGCGTCCGGGTCAGGCCGAACCGCCTTTGCAGCCACGGCGCGCCGACCACCGAGAAGACCGCGACGAGCACGCCCCAGCCGGTGAACACCAGCCCGAGCTGCAGCGCCTGCAGGTGCATCGGGAACGGGGCGTAGCCGAGGACGGTGAAGAAGCCCCAGTTGTAGCAGAGCGCCGTGAGGCTCATGATCAGCAGGCCGCGGTGGCGCAGCGCCTTGATCGGGTCGGCGATGGACGTCTTGCGCGCGGGCTTCGGCTGCGGTTCGACGAGCGCGATGGTGGCGATCAGCGCGATGGCCATGAGCGCGGCGACGCCGAAGAACGGGCCGCGCCAACTGATGTTGCCGAGGATGCCGCCGAGCAGCGGGCCGACCGCGATGCCCAGGCCGAGCGCCGCCTCGTACAAGATGATCGCCCCGGAGAAGCCGCCGCTGGCCGAGGCCACGATGACGGCCAGGGACGTCGCGATGAACAGCGCGTTGCCCAGCCCCCAGCCGGCGCGGAACCCGACGATGCCGCTGATGCTGCCGGACGTGCCGGCCAGCGCGCTGAACGCCACGATCAGCACCAGCCCGATCACCAGCGTGCGCTTCGCGCCGATGCGGCTGGACACCCAGCCGGTGACCAGCATGGCCACCGCCGTCACGACCAGGTAGCTGGTGAACAGCAGCGTCACCTGGCTGGGCGAGGCGTGGAGCTGGCTGGAGATCGCGGGCAGGATCGGGTCCACGAGGCCGATGCCCATGAACGAGATCACGCACGCGAACGCCACCGCGAACACGGCTTTCGGCTGGCGGAACGGGTTCGATGGCGCGCCGGGCGAGCCACTCATCCGGTACTCCTCGGGGGTCGGGGAAACGGGCGCCGTGGGTGGCGGCGCCAAGGGGTGCCCGCGTGCGGCGTGGTCACCCGTGGTCCCGGCCCGGGGTCAGGGCCTGGGACGTGAGCCGGTCGAGCGCGGGCAGCGCGGCCGCCAGCGCGGCGCGGTCCTCGTCGGGCAGTTCGGCGAGCAGCGCGGCCAGGCGCTCGGCCTGGGCCGTACGGCGCCGGTTGAGCGCGGCGTGGCCGGCGTCGGTGATGAAGACGCGGACCACGCGGCCGTCGTCCGGGTCGCGGCGGCGCTCGGCCAGCCCGCCGTCTTCCAGGCGGGACACGAGCTGCGTCATCGCCGGCTGGGTGACGCCCTCGTACAGGGACAGCTCGGTGAGCTTGCAGCCGCCGAACCGCTCCAGTGTCGCCAGCGTCGATATCGACGTCAGCGACGCCTCGCGCGGCAGGTCGAGCGACCGCACCAGGGACACGGCGCGGCCGAGACCGATGGCGAGCGCCATCTCGGCGGATTGTGTCGCATCCTGATGCATAAGGAACTTATATCACGCACTCATATAAGCCTCTTATGTGCGGGTCGCCCTACAGGTCTCGACTCCGTTGCGGATCTTGTGTACGGATCGGTGGGGACAACACGCGCGATCTTCGGAGGTACCGCATGGAACTGGCTTTCGGCCTGGCGACCTACCACGACCGGGTGGCCCGCGTACGGGCCCGCATGGCCGCGCAGGGCCTCGACGGCCTGGTGCTGACCATGCCGGACGTCGTCCACTGGCTGACCGGCGTCAGCTCGGTGGGCTACCTGTGGCCGCAGGCGCTCGTGGTGTCCGCCGACGGGATCGAGTACGTCACGCGCACCACCGAGGAGCCGGGCGTGCACATGTGCTCGTGGCTGGAGCGGCCGCGCGTGTACGACATCGCCGCCGAGGACCCGGTCGAGGTGATCGCCGCGACCGTGCGCGCGCACGGCCTCGACCGGGGCGCGGTGGGCATCGAGCTGGCCGCGTTCACGCTGCCCGCCGCCAACTGGGACCGGCTGAAGACGCTGTTGCCGGACGTCACCTGGGTGGACGCCTCGCTGCTCGTACCGGAGGAGCGGCTGGTGAAGTCGCCCGCGGAGATCGCGTACCAGCGGCAGGCCGGGCAGATGGCCGACTACGCGATGGGGGAGGTGCTGGCCGCGATCCGGCCGGGGGTCTCCGAGACCGAGCTGGCCGGGATCGCGTCGCGCGCGCTCGGCGAGGCGGGCAGCGAGTACGCCGCGATCCCGCCGATGGTCGTCTCCGGTGAGCGCAGCGCGCTCGTCCACGCGCTCGCCACGCGGCGCACGGTCGCGCGCGGCGACGTCGTGTGCGTCGAGCTGGCCGGGGTCGTGCACCGGTACCACGCCGTGCTCATGCGCACCGCCGTGGTCGGCCGTCCGTCGCCGCGCCTGCGCGAGGTGGCGGACTGCCTGGAGCGGGCCACCGACGCCGCGGTGGCCGCGTCCGTGGCCGGCGCGCCCGCCCCGGCGCCCGACGACGCCTGCAACGCCGTACTGGACGGGCTGGACCTCGTACGCCGCCGCTGCCACCGGGTCGGCTACAGCATCGGCGTCGCCTACCCGCCCGGATGGCTGGAGCCGATGACGCTGGTCGCCGGCGACGACCACGTGCTCGCGCCCGGCATGTCGTTCACCATCGAGCCGAACCTGCACCTGCCCGACGAGGGCTTCGGCGTCAAGATGGGCGAGACGGTCCTGTGCGCCGGCGCCGGACCCGAGCCGCTGACCGGGTACGACCACGCGCTGCACGTCATCGGCTGAGGCGGCGCGCCGTACGGTGGTGGCCATGGGCATGCGGACGGGCGCGCAGCGGTCGCGTAAGGAGAAGGCCGCCGACGCGGCGATCGAGGTCATCGCCGACGGCGGGCTGCGCGGGCTCACGCACCGCGCCGTCGACACCCGCGCGGAGCTGCCCGCCGGCAGCACGAGTAGCTGCTTCCGCACCCGTTCCGCGCTGCTGCGCGGCGTGCTCGACCGGCTGGTGGAGTGGCAGGAGGCCATGCTGGCGCGCTATCCGGTCACGGGATGGCGCAACGACACCCCCGAGGAGCGCGCCAAGGTCGTCGACATGCTGACCGACCTGCTCGAATACTGGCTCGGCGACGGCAGGTCGCACGGCCAGGCCCGGCTGGAGCTGTACCTCGACGCGGTGCGCAGGCCCGAGCTGCGGCCGTACCTCGAACAGGCCAGCGGCCGGTTCCTCGAGCGGACCCGCGCGGGCCTGGAGGAGGGCGGCCTCCACGATCCCGCAAGCCGGGCGCGGATCATCCTGGCCCACCTCGACGGCGTCCTCTTCGACGCGCTGACCCGCCCGTTCTTCGGCCGCGCCGACCGCGCCTACCTGCGCACGGCGGTGGACGCCACGCTCGCCGGCGTCGGCGTCTGACCCCTCCGCTACATCTGTAGCGGCCACGGCGTACCGTGGTTGCTACAGATGTAGCGGAGGTGGGCATGGACACGTTCACGGTGGCCGGACAGGACTGGGCGGACACCTGCGAGGAGATCGTCGACGGCGGCACCGACCGCCTGGTCGTGAACTTCGGGCCGCAGCACCCGTCCACGCACGGCGTGCTGCGGCTGATCCTCACCCTCGACGGCGAGCGCGTGCAGGAGGCCCGCGTCGGCATCGGCTACCTGCACACGGGCATCGAGAAGTCCCTTGAGTTCCGTACGTGGACCCAGGGCGTCACGTTCGTCACCCGGGCCGACTACCTGGCGCCGCTGTTCAACGAGACGGCGTACTGCCTGTCCGTCGAGCGGCTGCTGGGCGTCGAGGCGCCGCCGCGCGCGCAGGACCTCCGGGTGCTCGTCATGGAGCTGAACCGGATCTCCTCGCACATCATCGCGCTCGGCATGTCCGGCCTTGAGCTCGGCTACGGCTACACGATCACGCTGAACGGCTGGCGCGAGGTCGAGAAGGTGCGCGACATCCTGGAGACGATCACCGGGCTGCGGATGAACCACGCGTACGTACGGCCGGGCGGCGTGATCCAGGACCTCCCGCCGGGCGCGGACACCGCGATCCGCGCCCTGCTGAAGATCCTCCCGGGCGCGATCGACGGCTACCGCGCGCTCACCAGCCACACACCCCTGTGGAAACTGCGCACGCGCGGGGTCGGCGTGCTCGAACTGCCCACGTGCCTGGCGTACGGCGTCACGGGTCCGCCGCTGCGCGCCGCCGGGCTGCCGTGGGACCTGCGGAAGTCCCAGCCGTACAGCGGGTACGAGCGCTACGACTTCGACGTGCCGACCCGTACGGGCGCCGACACGTACGACAGGTGGGAGGCGCGCGTCGACGAGATCACGGAGTCCGCGAAGATCATCGAACAGTGCCTCGACGGCCTGCGCCCCGGCCCCGTCATGATCGACGACCCGAAGATCGGCTGGCCCGCCCGCCTGGCCCTCGGCGCCGACGGCATGGGCAACGCCCCCGACCACATCGCCCACATCATGTCCGCGTCGATGGAGTCCCTGATCCACCACTTCAAACTCGTCACGGAGGGCTTCCGCGTCCCGGCAGGCCAGGCCTACGTCCCCATCGAGTCCCCCCGCGGCGAACTGGCCGCCCACGTGGTCAGCACGGGCGGCACCCGCCCCCACCGCGTCCACCTCCGCGACCCCAGCTTCCCCCATCTCCAGGCACTGCCGGCGATGGTGGAAGGGGGGCCGCTGGCCGACCTGGTGCCGACGCTGGCCAGCCTCGACACCATCATGGGCGGGATCGACAGGTGATCAGTGGGTCGCGACGCGGTATTGGCCCTGGACCTCCCCGGGGGTGAGGATGCGGTTCAGGAACATGAGGTCGTCCATGCGGCAGTTGCAGGGGTTTCGTTCCACCGTGTTCTGGGGGAAGCTGCCGCCGATCTTGAGGCCGCGGGGGTCGGTCGCCGTTGTCACGTGGGGGGACGGGGTGTCCGTCAGGTGCCAGGGGTCGCCTGGGGTGGTGTAGAAGCCGTCCAGGGGGCGGCCGTTCTTGTACAGGCGCATTACGCCGGTGTCGTAGTCGAAGGTGGCGGCCAGGTGGACCCAGGTGGACGGGGGGAGGACCGACTGCCACGGCTGGTCGGCGGCGAAGGTCTGGGAGGCGCCCGTGTCGATGCGGCGGCCGAGGGCGACCACGCGCAACTGGTCGCCGACCGTGATGACCTCAAGCAGGGCGCGGACGTTGTGGCCGTCGGAGTTGCCGGTGAGGATGCCGGCGAGGCCGACGGCGTTGTAGACGTCGGACGGGTCGGCGGTCTCGGTGTTCGGACTGGGGTTGGTGCCGGTGGTCTTGAACCAGCCCATGATCGTGACGCCGCGTACGGCGTTGAACGCGTGCAGGCTCGGCACGCCGGGGTCGCCCCAGACGCCGGCCTTCCAGTCGTCGTCGCCCTGGGCCGCCGGATCGACCTGCCGGGTCTGGATCGACGTACGGGCGCCCGGGTGCGCGGCGTCCCGTACGCGCATCGCCGCGCCGCCGTTGACCAGCCCGATCGGGGTGCCCGACCGGCCGGAGTCGCGTTCGGTGGCGCGGTCGCCGCGCGCCGGGTGCTCGAAGTCGTAGTACGCCACCATGTCCCGCCACAGCGACGGCAGGACGCGTACGGCACCGTGCGGGTGCGGCGCGGCGGGCGCGGCGGCGGCCCGGGCGGGCGCCGCCGCCGTCCCGAGGAGCAGGACGGTCAGCGGCGCCGCCAGCCAGCGGTGCGGTCTCATGCCGGGGTCCCGGTCACGGTGAGGTCGCGGATGCGGCCGATGTTGTCGAACGAGCCGAAGCCCACGCGGCCGGACGGGAACGTCTTGTCCACGGCGGTGATCAGCGGCTGCTTCGCGCCGTCCATGTAGACGGCGGTCTCGCCGGAGCCGGCGCAGTGCTTGACGGTCACCTTGTGCCACGCCGCGTCGGTGACCGCGGGCGGCGCGCCGTGCGAGCGGTACGCGTCCCACTGGTCGTCCTCGCGCAGCCGGTCGGCGTTGTCCACCGTGAAGATCCCGTTGTGCGGATAGATGTCGTTGCTGGTGGACAGGTGCGCGTAGGAGTAGTGGAGATCGTCGTTGTAGCCGAACAGCAGGATCACGTCCCGGTTGGTGATCTCCACCGGGGTGTCCAGCCGCACCTGCGCGGTGATCTCCACCGACTTCCACGCCGGGCCCTTCTTCAGCACCGCGTACTCGTACGGGCGGCGCGGGCCGGTCGGCTCGGTGCCGGCCTCGGCGAGCACGACCTCGCGTCCGGGGAACCGCCACTTCGACGGCGTGACCGGCGCCCAGTCGGCGGCCGACATCGCGTTGCCGACACGGGTGCTCCCCACGTCGCACGACGCGAAGTGCCGGGTGCCGACAACCTGCCAGACCGTGCCGTTGGCCTTGGAGAACAGGTACAGGTGGCCGGCGCGGTCGGTGCTGAACCGCAGGTCGACGCGGTTCGGGTCGCCTTGCGAGCCGGGGCTGCTCAGGTCGGTGATCTTCACCCGCTGCCCGGCCTCGTCGTAGACCATCATCTTGTGAATCGTGGCCAGCTCGTTCACGTTCCGTGCACCGCCCGGCCGCATCTCGCTGACGTTCGTGTACATCACGCGGCCGTCCACGATGTCGCCGAAGATGTACTTGCCGTACAGGTCGGGCAGGTCGTGGCGGCGGTAGACGACCCCGCCGGAGATGCCCACGCCCACGTCGCTCGTGCAGTTCCAGTTGGCCGGCGGGTCGTGGTCGTAAGCCGCCACCGGGTACGTGTAGCCGTGGTCGTCCGCCGGCAGCGGGTACAGCCGGTCGCACGGGTTCGTGGCCTTCTGGTCGAACACCCACATGCCCTCACGCTGTGACCAGCCGAAGTTGTCGCCCGCCCGTACGTCGTCGACCGCCTCGACGGCGTGCTCGCCGATGTGGCCGACGAACAACCGGTGCGTCACCGGGTCCCAGCTCATCAGGTGCGGGTCGCGGAACCCGTACGCGTAGATCTCGCCGAGCGCGCCGGACTCGTGCACGAAGGGGTTGTCCTTCGGGATGCCGTACTTGCCGTTGGCGGAGTCGTGCCCGCGCGGGTCGATGCGCAGCAGCTTGCCGAACGGGTTCGACAGGTCCTGCGGCTCGTTGTCGGCGTGGCCGAGGCCGCCCTCACCGGCCAGGATGTACAGGTCGCCGTAATCGGCGTCGCCGGGCTTCGACGTCGGGTTGAAGGCGAGTTGCTGGAAGCCGTGGACCTGGCCGCCGTAGCCCAGCCGGAGCAGCTCGCGGTGCGTGCCGTGGAACGTGTCCGCGGACGGGTCGTCGGCCGTCCACTCGGTGAGGATCCCGTGGAACACGACTCCCGGCTGCTGCCAGTCCGGCGTCGCCGTCGTCTTGGACGCGTCCTCGGTGTGCACCGTGTAGAAGCGGCCGTTGTGCTTGAAGTCCGGGTCGAAGGCGACGTAGCCGAAGCCCTGGCCCAGGCCTCTGCCGGAGAAGAACCGCGGCGCGAACAGCTTGGCGAAGTCCATGTACACGTGCTGTTCGCCGCGGTCCAGGATGTACAGCTTGCCGTTCAGGTCCGGCACGAACTTACGGCCGGAGCCGTCCGGGAGCTCGCCGAAGTCGTTGATCCGGTTCCGGCGCATCAGCCGCTGGTCCGTGGGCGCGGGCGTCGGTTCTGACTGGGGCAACTGGGCGTACTTCTTCAGGACCAGCCCCAGGTCGGACTGGACCGGGTTGGGCAGCGGATCATGGATCGCGGCGCCGTCGGCGTGCGCCGGTGCCACCTGCAGTAAGGCGGCGATCAGGCCGGCGATCGCCGGCAGGACCCATCTGGAGGTACGCATCCCGTCTCCTGTCGTCGGGGTCGAACGGGGGCTCACGTGACGTGCGTCTCGAAGCGGTACCTGACCAGCCGCAGCGCGGCCGGGCCCGGCATCGCCCACAGGTCGTCGTTGAAGATCTCGGCCTCGATCGGGCCGGTGTATCCCGCCGCGTCCACGGCCGTACGGAACCGGCGCAGCTCCACGCAGCCGTCGCCGAGCATTCCGCGTCCGGTCAGCACGCCCGCGGGCAGCGGCGTCACCCAGTCGGCCACCTGGAACAGCGCGATGCGGCCCTGCTCGCCCGCGCGGGCGATCGCGTCGTACACGCCCGGGTCCCACCAGATGTGGTACGTGTCCACGCAGACGCCGACCTGCCCGGCCGGGTGCGGCGCGGCGAGGCGGAGCGCCTGGTCCAGGGTGCTGACCACGCAGCGGTCCGCGCAGAACATGGGGTGCAGCGGCTCGATCGCGAGCTTCACGCCGTAGCGGCCGGCGTACGGCGCCAGCTCGGCCAGGGCGTCGGCCACCCGGGCGCGGGCGCCGTCGATGTCGTGCGAGTGCTCCGGCAGGCCGCCGCTGACCAGGACGAGGACGGGCGCGCCCAGCTCGGCGGCCTCCTCGATGGCGCGCCGGTTGTCCGCGATCGCGTCCGGGGTCTGGAAGAACCCGCCGCGGCACAGCGACGTCACGTGCACGCCCGTGTCCGCGCACAGCTTCGCCGTCCGCGCGAGCCCGTACTCCGCCACCGGCTCGCGCCACAGCCCGACGCCGCGCACGCCCGCCGCGCGGCACCCGGCGACCAACTCGGGCAGCGGCCAGTACCGGGTCGTCCACTGGTTCAGCGCGAACACGGTCACGCCACCCCCTGCACGGTCAGCCACGCCCGCATGCGGTGCGCGGCGAGGTCCGGGTCGGGCAGGAGCCCGGCGGTGTCCGCGAGGCGGAACAGCTCCGCGAGGTGCGGCACCGTACGGGCGGCCTCGTGCCCGCCGACCATCCGGAAGTGCGCCTGGTGGCCGGACAGCCAGGCCAGGAAGACGACGCCGGTCTTGTACGCGGGGGTCGGCGCGGCGAACAGGTGCCGGGCCAGCGGGACGGTGGGGGCGAGGACGCGGTCGTACGCGGCCGGGTCGCCGGCGTCCAGGGCGCGCAGGGCCGCCCCGGCCGGCGCCGCGATCGGGTCGAAGACGCCGAGGAGGGCGTCGCTGTGGCCGCGGGCGTCGCCGCGGATGAGGTCCGGGTAGTGGAAGTCGTCGCCGGTGTAGAGGCGGACTCCGGGCGGCAGGCGGCGGCGGAGCGCGATCTCGCGGTCCGCGTCCAG
>DASXYG010000029.1:0-22966 GCA_036502625.1 Streptosporangiaceae bacterium | reverse complement strand
GGGGTGCGCGTCCCAGAGAGTCGGGTCGGGGTGGGGAGTCGCGTCCTGGAGGTTGGGGTTGGGGTGAGGGCGCGCGTCCTGGAGGTCGGGGTGGGGGAGGGGGCGTGCGGGCGCGGATCGGGGTGCTCGATGTGCTTCGGGGGTTCGCGCTGTGCGGGATTCTCGTGGCCAATGTGCGGCCGATCTCGAATTTGGATGGGCGGGTCATACGGGGTGGGGAGGGTGCCGGGGGCTCGGTCGACGTGTGGCTGGGGCTGGTGCTCGAGCAGCGGTTCTTTCCGGTGTTCGCGACGTTGTTCGGGGTGGGGTTCGGGCTGCTGATGGAGTCCGTGGCGGCGCGGGGCGGGCGGGCGCGGGTGGTGCTGGCGCGGCGGCTGGGGATCCTGCTGGCCATCGGGCTCGCGCACATGTTCCTGCTGTGGCGGGGCGACGTGCTGAGTACGTACGCGGTGGCGGGGCTGGTCGTGCTGCTGCCGTCGACGTGGCTGCCGCGGTGGGCGCTGCCGGCGGCGGCCGCGGCGCTCGGCGGGGCGGCGCTGTTCCTCCTGCCGGGCGGGTACTCGCTGAGCCCGGCGCTGTTCCTGGTGGGGGCGGCGCTGGTGCGGTACGGGGTGGTGGACCGGCTCGAGGCGCGCGGCGCGGGGACGGCGGTCACGCTCGTGGTCCTCGCGGCGCTGGCCGTGCCCGCCTCGGTGGCACAGGCGGGGATGGCCTCGTCCGCGTACCTGTCCGGGGTGCTGTCCGCGGCCACCGGGGTGCTGGTGGCGGGGGTGTACGCGTGCGGGATCGTGCTGCTGTACCGGACGCCCGTACGGCGGGTGCTGCGCGCGGTGTTCGCGCCGCTCGGGCGGATGGCGCTGACGAACTACCTGTCGGCCTCGGCGCTCGTCCTCACGCTGGCGCACCTGGACGGCCGTCCGCAGGACTGGTCGTGGGGCACGGTGTTCGGCATCGCGGGCGGGGTCCTCGCCGTGCAGTGGGCGTGGTCCGCCCTGTGGCTCCGCCGCTTCCGCCAGGGCCCCGTGGAGTGGCTCTGGCGGTGGGGCACCTGGGCGACGCGGCCGCCGTTCCGCGTCTGAACCGCGTACGGGCGCCCAGGGGGGTGCCCCGGGGCGCCCGTACGCGGCCGGTCAGCGGAGGTCGCCGTTGGTCATTCCGGCGGGGGCCTCGGGGACGACCACCAGGCCCAGTTCGGCCGGGGTGGACAGGACTGCGTTCTCGGGGAGGACGCGGACCGTGTAGCCGAAGGCGCCCGCGCGGTCCAGGGGGACCTCGCCCGCGTAGTGGACCACGCCGCCGTCGTGGCCGGTTACGGCCAGCGGGGTGTGGGCGGGCTCGGTCATGTCGTCGTCCTCATTGACGCGGCCGTACGCGACCTCGACGCAGACGTCGTCCGGCGTGAGCTCGCCCAGGGCCACCGTGGCGCTGACGCGCATGCGGCCGCCCAGGTGCGGCGCGTCGTCGCCGTCGCGGGCCTCGACGTGCTCGATGCGGACACCGGGCCACGCCTTGGCGATGCGGTGGCGCCACGCGGCCATCGCGCGCACCCCGGCGAAGTCGTCCGCCGTACGGGCCCGCGACGACGCGCCCGCCGGGTCGTACAGCTCCGTGACGTAGTCGTGCAGCATGCGCGACGACAGCACCTTCGGGCCGAGCGTGCGCAGGGTGTGCTTGACCATCTCCAGCCAGTGGCGCGGCAGGCCGCCGGTGTCGCGGTCGTAGAACCCGGCGCGCACGTTCTCCTCGATGAGGTCGTACAGCGCCGCCGCCTCCAGGTTGTCGCGGCGCTCGGGGTCCTCGACGCCGTCGGCGGTGGGGATCGCCCAGCCGTTGGCGCCGTCGTACCACTCGTCCCACCAGCCGTCGCGGATCGACAGGTTCAGCCCGCCGTTCAGCGCCGCCTTCATGCCGGACGTGCCGCACGCCTCCAGGGGGCGCAGCGGGTTGTTCATCCAGACGTCGCAGCCCTGCACCATGAGCTGCCCGAGCGCCATGTCGTAGTCGGGCAGGAACACGATGCGGTGGCGCACCTCGGGGTCGTCGGCGAACGCGACGATCTCCTGGATCAGCTTCTTGCCGCCCTCGTCCGCCGGGTGCGCCTTGCCCGCGATCACGATCTGGATGGGCCGCTCGGGGTCGAGCAGCAGCGCCTTCAACCGCTCCCGGTCGCACAGCATCAGCGTCAGCCGCTTGTACGACGGGACGCGCCGCGCGAAGCCGATCGTCAGGACGTCCGGGTCGAGCGCGTCGGCGATCCAGCCGGTCTCGGCGTCGCTGGCGCCGCGCTGCTTCCACGAGGCCAGCAGCCGCCGCCGGGCGTCGGTGACGAGGCGTTCCCGCAGCGTACGGCGGACGTCCCACAGCTCGCCGTCGTCGCCGTCGGTGATCTTGTCCCAGCCGCGGCCGGCGCGCAGCTCCAGCGTGCCGATGCGCTTGTCGGCCAGCTCCAGCATCTCCCGGCCCACCCAGGTGGCCGCGTGGACGCCGTTCGTGACGTAGCCGATCGGCACCTCGCCGGTGTCGAAGCCCGGCCACAGCCCGCCGAACATCTCCCGGCTGACCTCGCCGTGCAGCTCGGACACGCCGTTGACGCGCTGCGCCAGCCGCATGCCCATGACGGCCATGTTGAACAGCTCGGGGTCGCCGCCGGGGTACGACTCGGCGCCGAGCGCCATGACCTTCTCGACGGGCACGCCCGGCGCGGTGCCCGCCGCGAAGTGGCGCTCGATCAGCTCGCGCGGGAACCGGTCGATGCCGGCCGGGACCGGGGTGTGGGTGGTGAACACGGTGCCCGCCCGGGTGGCCTCCATGGCCTCGTCGAACGTCAGACCGTGGTCGGTGAGGTACTCGCGGATGCGCTCCACGCCGAGGAACCCGGCGTGGCCCTCGTTGGTGTGGAACACCTCGGGCTCGGGGTGGCCGGAGATCGCGCAGTACGCGCGGATGGCCCGCACGCCGCCGATGCCGAGCAGCAGCTCCTGGTGCAGCCGGTGGTCGGTGCCGCCGCCGTACAGCCGGTCGGTGACGTCGCGCGCCGCCGGGTCGTTGTCCAGGACGTAGGAGTCGAGCAGGAGCTGCGGCACCCGGCCGACCTGCGCCTTCCACACCTGGGCGTGCAGGGTGCGGCCCTCGGGCAGCGGCACGGAGACGCGTACGGGGCTGCCGTCCGCGCCGGTCAGCAGGGTCAGCGGCATGCCGTTGGGGTCGACCGGCGGGTAGCGCTCCATCTGCCAGCCGTCCGGCGACAGCGACTGCGTGAAGTAGCCGTGCCGGTAGAGCAGCCCGACCGCGATGATCGGCACGCCGAGGTCGCTGGCGGTCTTCAGGTGGTCGCCGGCGAGGATGCCGAGCCCGCCGGAGTACTGCGGCAGCACGGACGTGATGCCGTACTCGGGGGAGAAGTACGCGATCGCCGCCGGGTGGTCGCGCCCGTCGGTGGCGTACCAGCCCGGCGCGGTCAGGTATTCGCTGAGGTCGTCGGCCTCGGCCTGGAGCCGGCCGAGGAACTGCGCGTCGCGGGACAGCTCGGCGAGCCGTTCGGGCGTGACCTCGCCGAGAAGGCGGACGGGATCATGGCCGACCGCCTCCCAGATGTCCGGGTCGACGGCCGCGAAGAGGTCGCGGGTCGGCGCGTGCCAGGACCAGCGCAGGTTGAGCACAAGATCGCCGAGCGCCGCGAGCGGCTCGGGCAGTGCCGTGCGTACGGTGAACCGTCGGATGGCCTTCACGCGCCGCAACCGTAATGCCAATTCGCGCCCCGCGCGACCGACACGGCGTGGTCACCGCAGAGTCGCCCGCGGAAAGCCCGCACCCCCTGTGAGGTGCACCACACGCAACCCCGTACGCCGCCGGGAGTTTGCACCGCCGACCACGGGAACGACTCCTATGTCCGTTCGCACATTCACGACTCCCCCTCCGCCACGCGGACAAAGATCATCTTTTCCCGGAACGCCGCACAACCCACCTGACCACCTCGCTACGTTGAGGCGCGTTGACGTCCTCTCCGGCTCGCCGGAGATTCCAACCCGCCGCCGAAGGAGGCGAATTGAGGTTCGCGGTTCGCAGCCCCGGCCGGCACCTGGAGGGCTCTCCGCGCTGTCACCGCCCGTCCGGCGGCGATGTTCACGGCTGCGTTCACGTCCGCGTTGCAGGTGAAATGGCAGGCGACACAGGCGAACATCGCTTGGCTCTTGCGATTGTCCGCCGCGACATGCCCGCACACCGAGCAACGCTGAGAGGTGAACGCGGGATTGACCTTCTCAACCCGGCCGGGCGCCTTCGTCCCTCGCGCGGAGCGGGTCAACCCGCGTACGTTCAAGTCCTCGACCCGAATCAGGCTGAAACGGCGCGCCAGATCCGTCGTGAGCTTCTCCAGCCAGTCGTTGCGGGCGTCGGTTCCACGGGCGAGAAGCCGCGCGATCAGGAGCCTCGTCCGGGCGCGGCGGTTGGATCCCCGCCTGGACCTCGCGAAGCGGCGGCGCAGGCGCAGCAGGCGTTCCTGACGCTTGGGAGAAATCGCCGGGATGGTCAGCAGTTCGCTCGTCGAGAGCGCGGCGGCGACCGCCACGCCCCGGTCGATTCCGACGACCGTGCCCCCACTGCCGTTCCTTACGGGCAGACGGACCCATCCGATTTTCGGCACCCACAGGTGGCCGATCCGGCGCGACAGCCGCCTGGTCCAGGCAGGTGTGACCGCGACGATCCGTTGTACGGTCTGGCTTCCGGCGCGGAGCCAGGCGAATTCCCTCCGGGCCACGAATCGGGCGTGCGCACAGTAGGTCGCGAGCGGCGCGGCCTGTGCCGGGGTGGGGTCGAGCCGGAAGCGCGACATGCGAACACACTATCGAATGCCGTCCACGAGCGAGGGAAGGAATGGCGTATCGTGCCGGTCCGCGCGACCGGTTCCCGCGCCGCGGATTGATGATCGGACGAATCCCCATCTTGGACGTGCGGCCCAGTGTCGACTGTGGTCGGTGGCCTGCGAAAGCCGTGGCGGGTGAGGCGTTCGACGTCTCGGCGACCGTGTTCCGCGAGGGGCACGAGCGGCTGGGCGCGGGCGTGGTGCTGTGGGACCCCGAGGGGCATCGGCTGCCGTTGGCGGCGATGCGCGAGGTGGCGCCGGGCACCGATCGGTACGCCGCGCGGGTGACCGTGGGCGAACCCGGAACGTGGACGTTCCACGTCGAGGCGTGGGGCGATCCGCTCGCGCACTGGCGGCACGACGCGGAGATCAAGATTCCGCGCGGGCAGGACGTCGAGCTGATGCTGGCCGAGGGCGCGGTGCTGTACGAGCGCGCCGGGCGGCGGGTCGGCATGCCGGGCGCGTACCGGAGGGCCCTCACGGAGCTGGCCGGTGTGCTGCGGAACACGGCGATCCCGGCGCACGAGCGGCTGGCCGCCTGCGACGACCCGGACGTCCGCGCGGCGCTCGACGCGTACCCGCTGCGCGACATCGTGACCCGGACGAACCGCCACCAGGTGGTGGTGTCGCGGGCGCGGGCGCTGTACGGCGCCTGGTACGAGTTCTTCCCGCGCTCGGAGGGCGCGCTGGTGGGCGTGCCGGAGCCGCGGTCGGGCACGTTCGCGACCGCGGCCGAGCGGCTGCCCGCGATCGCCGCCATGGGCTTCGACGTGGTGTACCTCCCGCCGATCCACCCGATCGGCCACGCGTTCCGCAAGGGCCCGAACAACACCCTGGCGGCCGGTCCCGGCGATCCCGGCTCCCCGTGGGCGATCGGCGGCCCCGAGGGCGGGCACGACGCCGTCCACCCGGACCTCGGCACGCTCGACGACTTCGACGCGTTCGTGGCCACCACGCGCGGCCTGGGCATGGAGGTCGCGCTCGACCTGGCGCTCCAGTGCTCGCCGGACCACCCGTGGGTGGCCAAGCACCCGGAGTGGTTCACCACCCGCGCGGACGGCTCGATCGCGTACGCGGAGAACCCGCCGAAGAAGTACCAGGACATCTATCCGCTGAACTTCGACAACGACCCCGAGGGGATCTACGCCGAGGTGCTGCGGGTGGTGCGGCACTGGATGGACCACGGGGTGCGGATCTTCCGCGTGGACAACCCGCACACCAAGCCCGTGCCGTTCTGGGAGCGGCTCCTCGGGGAGGTGCACGCCACCGACCCGGACGTGCTGTTCCTCGCGGAGGCGTTCACCAAGCCGGCGATGATGCACACCCTCGGGAAGATCGGGTTCGACCAGTCGTACACGTACTTCACCTGGCGGACGACCAAGGAGGAGCTGGAGTCCTACCTCGTCGAGCTGTCCGGGGACGCCGCGGCGTACATGCGCCCGAACTTCTTCGTGAACACGCCCGACATCCTGCACGAATACCTCCAGCACGGCGGGCGCCCGGCGTTCGAGATCCGGGCGATCCTGGCCGCGCTGCTCTCGCCGGCGTGGGGCGTCTACTCGGGCTTCGAACTGTGCGAGAACGTCGCCGTACGGCCCGGCAGCGAGGAGTACCTGGACTCCGAGAAGTACCAGTACCGGCCCCGCGACTGGGCGGGCGCCGAGCGCGAGGGGCGCTCCATCGCGCCGCTGATCACGAAACTCAACCGCTTCCGTCGCGAACACGGCTCGCTGCGGCAGCTACGTGACCTACGCTTTCACTACGTCGACCAGCCGGAGCTCATCTGCTTCTCCAAACGGGTTCCGCCCACCGGCACGAACCCCGGCGACACGGTGCTGGCCGTCGTCAACCTGGATCCGCATGGGGCGCACGAGGCCACGGTCCACCTCGACCTCCCCTCCCTCGGTCTCGACTGGTCGGACGGCATCGTCGTACACGACGAGCTGTCCGGTGAGTCGTACCGCTGGGGGGCGGCCAACTACGTACGCCTCGACCCCGCGGTCCACCCCGCCCACATCTTCACCGTCTCACCCGCAGGCGACGGACCCTGACGCGTGAGGCGAAACGTACAGCGGAGATGCGATACGTGAACGACATCCAGCCGATCCCGGACACCTTCACCCACGAGAAGCCGCGCGACCCGCACTGGTACAAGCGCGCCGTCTTCTACGAGGTCCTCGTCCGCGGCTTCTACGACTCCAACGGTGACGGCACCGGCGACCTCCGCGGGCTCATGGAGAAGCTCGACTACCTGCAATGGCTCGACATCGACTGCCTGTGGCTCCTGCCGCTGTACGAGTCGCCGCTGCGCGACGGCGGCTACGACATCGCCGACTTCATGAAGGTGCTGCCGGAGTTCGGCACGATCGGCGACTTCGTCGAGCTCGTCGACGAGGCGCACAAGCGCGGCATGCGGGTCATCGCCGACCTGGTCATGAACCACACCAGCGACCAGCACCCGTGGTTCCAGGCCTCGCGGGAGGATCCCGAGGGCCCGTACGGCGACTTCTACGTCTGGTCCGACGACACCGAGGCGTACTCCGACGCGCGGATCATCTTCGTCGACACCGAGCAGTCGAACTGGACGTACGACGACGTGCGCGGCCAGTACTACTGGCACCGCTTCTTCTCCCACCAGCCGGATCTCAACTACGAGAACCCGAAGGTGCAGGAGGCGATGCTGGAGGTGCTGCGGTTCTGGCTCGACCTCGGCATCGACGGGTTCCGCATGGACGCCATCCCGTACCTCTACGAGCGTGAGGGCACCAACTGCGAGAACCTCAAGGAGACGCACGAGTTCCTGAAGCGGGTCCGCGCCGAGGTGGACCGCCTCTACCCGGACCGCGTGCTGCTCGCCGAGGCGAACCAGTGGCCCACGGACGTCGTCGAGTACTTCGGCGATCCGGAGACCGGCGGCGACGAGTGCCACATGGCGTTCCACTTCCCGCTGATGCCGCGCATCTTCATGGCCGTGCGCCGTGAGCAGCGCTACCCGATCTCGGAGATCCTGGCCCAGACGCCGGACATCCCGAAGAACTGCCAGTGGGGCATCTTCCTCCGCAACCACGACGAGCTGACGCTCGAGATGGTGGAGGACGAAGAGCGCGACTACATGTACAGCGAGTACGCCAAGGATCCCCGGATGAAGGCCAACATCGGGATCCGCAGGCGGCTGGCCCCGCTGCTGGACAACGACCGCGACCAGCTCGAGCTGTTCACCGCGCTGCTGCTCTCGCTGCCGGGCTCGCCGGTGCTCTACTACGGCGACGAGATCGGCATGGGCGACAACATCTGGCTCGGCGACCGCGACGCCGTGCGCACGCCCATGCAGTGGAGCCCGGACCGCAACGCCGGGTTCTCGAAGGTCGACCCGGCGCGCCTGTACCTCCCGGCGATCATGGACCCGATCTACGGGTTCCAGGCGCTGAACGTCGAGGCGGAGATGAACGACGCCGGGTCGTTCCTCAACTGGACGCGCAAGATGATCCAGATCCGCAAGCGGCACTCGGTGTTCGGCCTCGGCGAGTACCGCGAGTTGCACGCCAGCAACCCCAGCGTGCTGGCTTTCGTCCGCGAGTACGGGGACGATCGGATCTTGTGCGTCAACAACCTGTCCCGGTTCCCGCAGCCCGTCGAGCTGGACCTGCGCCGCTACCTCGACGTCGTGCCGGTCGAGACGATGGGAGGCGTGAGCTTCCCCGCGATCGGGGAACTCCCCTACCTGTTGACGCTTCCCGGGCACGGGTTCTACTGGTTGCAACTGCCCCCGGTCGAACAGGAGTCATGATTTGACGCTCCAGGAGCTTCTGGCGGATTGGCTCCCGGATCAACGCTGGTTCGCGGGCAAGGGCCGGGCGATCGACGACGTCACGGTCGAGTCGGACATCGAGCTGCGGTCCGGGGAGCCCGCCCTGCGGCATCTGATCATCGCGGTGCGGCAGGGCGGGTCGGCCGAGCGGTACCAGGTGCTCCTGGGCGTGCGTTCCGGGCTGCCGGACCGTCTCAAGCACGCGGAGATCGGCTGGGGCGCCGGCGGGCAGGGCTGCGCGTACGACGGGGCGCACGACCCCGAGGTGACGGGCGCGATCCTCGACGGCATGGCCGGCGACGCGGTGATCGGCGACCTGGCGTTCCACCACGTGCCCGGAGCGGTGATCACGTCCGGGCTGCACAGCATGGTGATCGGCGCGGAGCAGTCCAACACGTCGCTGGTGTACGGCGAGGCGTACGTCTGCAAGCTGTTCCGGCGGCTCGCGCCCGGCCCCAACCCGGACCTCGAGCTGAACGTGGCGCTGGCCCGCGAGGGCTCGGGGCACATCGCCACGCCGTACGGCTGGCTGCAGGGCACGGTCGCGGGGGAGCCGACCACCCTGGCCGTGCTGTCCCGCTACCTGCGCACCGCCACCGACGGCTGGACGCTCGCCGCCACGAGCGTGCGCGACCTCTACGCGGACGAGCAGGTGCGCGCCGCCGACGCCGGGGGCGACTTCGCCGGCGAGGCGGGGCGGCTCGGGCGGGCCACCGCGGAGATCCACCGCGACCTGGCGAACGCGCTCGGCACGTCCGAGCTGCCGGTCGACGAGGTGCGCGCGCTCGCCGACGGCATGCGGGAGCGGTTGAAGACCGCCGTGGCCGAGGTGCCCGAGCTGGGGCTGAGCGCGCCGATGATCGAGGAGGCGTACGACGCGCTCGCGCACGCGGACACGCCGCTGACCGTGCAGCGCGTGCACGGCGACTACCACCTCGGCCAGGTCGTGCGCACCGACCAGCGCTGGGTGGTGCTCGACTTCGAGGGCGAGCCGGCCCGGCCGCTGGCCGAGCGGCGCACCCCGACGACGCCGCTGCGCGACATCGCCGGGATGCTGCGGTCCTTCGAGTACGCGGCCCGCTACCAGTTGGTCGGCAGTCCGGACGAGGCCGGCCTGGAGCCGCGCGCCCGCGACTGGGCCAAGCGCAACCGCGACGCCTTCTGCGCCGGTTACGCGTACGGCGGCGGCCTCAACCCGTACGACCACGCCGTCGTGCTGCGCGCCCTGGAGTTCGACAAGGCGGTGTACGAGGTGATGTACGAGGCCCGCAACCGGCCCACGTGGCTGCGGATCCCGCTGAACTCCCTGGCCCGCCTCGACTAGCGGAGCCGGTCACGGCTCCCAGGCGGGCTCGTCGTCCGCCCGCGCGATGGACACGCACGCGGTGTAGAGGTCGCGCAGCCGCGTGGCGTACGCCCGGAGGTCGAAGCCGCGCACATGCGCACGCGCGCCGGCGACCAGGCGCTCGCGCAGCGCGCGGTCGCCGAGCACGGACACGGCCGCGCCGGCGAGCGCGGCGGGGTCGGACCGCGGCACGACCAGGCCGGTGCGGCCGTGGCGCATGGTCTCGGCCATGCCGCCAGAGTCGGAGGTGACGACCGGCACCTCGCAGGCCATCGCCTCCAGCGGGACGAGGCCGTACGGCTCCTCGCCCGTCGTGGGGTACCAGACCAGGTCGCTGGCGCGCAGCGCGGCGGGCATCCCGTCGTACGGCACGTCCTCGAACCGCACGTGGCCGGCGACCCCGGCGGTGTGCGCCTGCGCGGTGAGGCGGTCGCGCAACCGGAGCGTCGGCGCCTGCTCCTCCGCGATGTCGGCGCCGGCCGTGAGCACCAGCGTGCCGCCGCCGAGCGCGGCGCGGACCCGGACGAACGCGTCGAGCCCGGTCTCCACGCCCTTCCAGGCGAGCAGCCGCGCCGGATGGAACACCACGGGGCGCTCCAGGCCGCCGAACGGCGCGTACGCGGGGCCGTCCGGGCGGAACCGGCGCAGGTCGATGCCGAGGTGCAGGACGGTGGCCGGGAGGGGGCTCGGGAGCCGTTCCCTGATGAACCGGCTGACGTAGACGAGCCGCGTCCACGGCAGGTCGTCGAGCACGTCGTGCAGGACGTGGTTGCCCGCGTGGTCGTGCACGGTGTTCAGCGCGGGGCGGCCGCCGGCGGATTTGAATACGGCGCGTGCCGCGTGATCGCCGAAATGGTGCAGATTATGGCAATGGATGAGATCGGTGTCGTCCACGATTTCGGCGATGTCCTTGGCGATCATCCGGACGAGGTCGTCGCCGGACGCCGGGTCGCCGGTGTGCGCGCGGCGCAGCGTTTCCGGGCGGAGGGCCGCGCGGCGGCGGACCGCGATGCCGTCGTGGACCTCGTCGGAGTCGTCGGCCCCCTCGGCCGCGCCGACCAGGCAGGTGACCTGGTCACCGCGGTTGTGGAGTTCGTGCGAGAGGTCGGCTATGTGGGTTTCGACTCCTCCTTGGGTCGGGGGAAAACCGTGACCGATCATGAGGATATGCATGCAGCCTCCCAGTTTCGGAATTGTCGCCGAGCGCCGGAAGGCGGACAAGGGACAAGACGGTTCCCGGGATCGGCGCCCGGGGTGGAAACGCGGCGCCCAATTCGCGCGTCTCACCGTGCGGAGGGCCGTTCTTCCCGTACGGGCGGAATGGCCTCGGCCAGACCGGATGTGGACGGGACGCGCGCGGATGAGGACGCACTGTTATCGCATTTTCGGCATGCGCGGAGACGCGTCCGCGCGCCCCGGCGATTTCCCTGCGGCGGGCGGTGGGTTCCGGCAAACTCGGCGTCACTCCGGGTAGCTTCGGGCTGCCGTGACCGTGGTCGCCACGCGACCGCGGGTGAACTTGTGGGAAGGGAGCAGCGGTGTCCGAGCCGCCTCGCCTCGAGCCGTACGTCGGCGACGACATCGTCAGCGTCAGCGCGCCCGCGTTCATGGTGTCGCCGCGCGACGGGCAGTTGCGCGGCGACGGCGTGCGGGGCGTCTACTCCGCCGACCGGCGGGTGCTCAGCCTGCTGAGGCTCACGATCGACGGCAGGGAGCCCGAGCCGATCCACAGCGAGCTCGCCGACGGGGAGGACGCCGCGGCCGCGTTCGTGGCCGCGTACCGGCGGCCCGGTGACCCCGCGGTGGGCGTGGCGACGACCGTGGAGCGGTTGCGGCGGCTGACCGACGGGGCCGGGGCGGGGCCGACGGTGGCAACCGAGCGGATCATCGTCCGCAGCCGGGTGACCCGGCCCGAGCCGGTGGAGCTGCGGTTGCGGGTGTCCGCCGACCTCGCCGACATCTCCGAGGTGCGCAGCGGGCGGGCGGGCGACGGCGCGGGCGTGGTGGTCGAGGCGTGCGACGACGGGGTGCGGTGGCGGGCCGCCGACGGGCTCGGCGTGGCCGTGCGCACGGCGACCGAGGCCGGCGACGGCACGCGGTTCGGCATCGAGCGCGACGGCGACGGCACGTCCGCGACGCTGGTGTGGACGCTGCCGCTGACCGCGGGGGAGACCCACGAGGTGGGCGTGCGGCTGGACGTCGAGCACCCGGTGGGCGCGCCGCCGGTGGCCCGGCCGAGCTGCAAGTGCCCGTGGGTCAGGCCGCACGTCCGTACGACCGACGCCCGGCTCACCGGGCTGCTGCGGCGCGGCCTCACCGACATGGAGTCGCTGCTGCTGGCCACGCCGGAGTCCACCGAGGACGCGTTCCTCGCCGCCGGGAGCCCCTGGTACCTCACACTGTTCGGGCGGGACAGCCTGTGGGCGGCGCGGATGATGCTGCCGCTCGGCACCCGGCTGGCGCGGGGCACGCTGCGCACCCTGGCCGACTGCCAGGGGGTGGCCACCGACCCGGCTACCGAGGAGGCGCCCGGCAAGATCATCCACGAGCTGCGGCGCACCCCGACCGTGCATGCCGCCGGGCTTGAGCTGCCGGCCCGCTACTACGGGTCCGTCGACGCCACACCGCTGTTCGTGGTGCTGCTCACCGAGGCGTGGCGGTGGGGGATGCCGGTCGCCGAGGTGCGCGAACTGCTCCCGGCGGCGGAGCGTGCGCTCGGCTGGCTGCGGGCGACCGTACCGGCGGACGGCTTCCTCAGCTACTGCCCGGCGTCCGGGAGCGGCCTGGCCAACCAGGGCTGGAAGGACTCCGCCGACTCGGTGCAGGACGAGGACGGGCGGGTGGCGGCGCCGCCGATCGCGCTCGCCGAGGCGCAGGCGTACGCGTACCAGGCGGCCATGGGCGGGGCCGACCTGCTGGAACAGGTCGCGGGGCGGGCGGGGGAGGCCGCCGAGTGGCGGGGGTGGGCGGCCGGGCTGCGTGCACGGTTCCGTGCGCGGTTCTGGGTGGAGGACAAGGTCGGAAGGTATCCGGCGATCGCGGTGGACGGCGGCGGGCGTGCGGTGACCGGGGCGGCGTCCAACATGGGGCACCTGCTCGGGACGGGGCTGCTCGACGCCGGGGAGAGCGCCGCCGTGGCGCGCCGGCTGGCCGAGCCCGACCTCACGGTGGCGTGGGGGCTGCGTACGCTCGGCCACGCGTCCGCCGGGTTCAACCCGCTCGGCTACCACACCGGCAGCATCTGGGCGCACGACACCGCGATCGCCATCCGCGGGCTGGCCGCCGACGGGCACCACCAAGCCGCCGCGCGGTTGATCGAGGGGCTGCTGGCCGCCGGGGACCGCTTCGGGTTCCGGCTGCCCGAGCTGTGGGGCGGCGAGGAGCGCGGCCAGTGGCAGTCGCCCATCCCGTACCCCGCCGCCTGCCGCCCCCAGGCCTGGGCCGCCGCGTCCTCGATCGCGCTGCTTCATGCCATGGTCGGCCTCTATCCGGACGTCCCGGCGGGCACGTACCGCATCGACCCGGCCGCCACGGAGGGCTCCGGCCTCAGCCGCGTAACGGGTTTCCAGGTAAGCGACCACCAGGTCGACCTCCGAGTAGCCCCCGATGGCACGGTAACCCCAGCAGCCGACCTCCCCGACCTCCACCGAACCACCTAGCGCCACGCCTGCCCTCGCCCCAACCTGCCCTCGCCCCAACCTGCCCTCGCCCCAACCCGTCCTCGCCCCAACCCGCCCTGCCTCAACCCCCGCCCTCAGCCCGAACCTCCGCCCTGCCCGAGCCCGCGCCTTGCCCGAACCTCCGCCCTGCGGCGATCTGTGTTCCGCGTGGGCTCGGGGGCACCGGGCTTCCGCCGGGGAAAGGCCGCGCTGCGCGCGACTGATTTTCCCGCGACCTCAGTGGGGCGGTCTCGGGGTTGGGCCGCGGGGGCTGCGCCCTCAGCCCGAACCTGTGCCCGCCCGCCCTGCCCCTCGCCTGAACCCCGCGCCCCCCGCGACCTCAGCGCGGCACCTTCCTCGCCCGGCCGCGATCTGTGTTCCGCGCGTGCTCCGGGGCACCGGGCTGCCGCCCGGAAAAGGCCGCGCTGCGCGCGACTGATTTTCCGCGACTTCAGTGGGGCGGTCTCGGGGTTGGGCCGCGGGGGCTGCGCCCTCATGGCTGCGCTGTGTTCCCGGCGTTCTCAGTGCGGTGTTTCCTTTGCTGGGTCGCGAGGGGCGCCCGAACCCCCGCGCTCCCCTGCCCGAACCTCCGCCCTGCCCGGGACCTCCACCCCCAGCCCGAACCCGCGCGCCCAGCGCGGGCTCCGGCCCAACCCCGCCCGTGCCCGGAACCGCGCCCTCTGCCCGGGCCGCCGCCCCAGGCCCGGACCCGTGCCCCCAGCCCCGGCCTCACGAGAACCCCTCTGTACGTGACCGCGCTTTCCCGCCCCGAAGGCCGCGCTTCGCGCGACTGCTCTCCGGTCCCCCGCGACCCCGCTCCCGCGTTTCCCGTGGCGGAGCCCCAAGCCCCCCGCCCCAGCCCGCCCGGGGAAGCCCGGATCCCATGGAAACCCCCACACCAGGCCCACCACAGAGCGGCAGCCTCGCGGCCCGACCATGGATGTGCCGCGCTGAGGTCGCGGGGGGTCTGTCGCGCGTAGCGCGGCCTTTCCCGGGCGGCAGCGCCCCGCCCCTGTCACCCGGGGAGTCCGGAGTCCGATGCACCCCGTACCCGCCTCGCTGCGGAGCGGTAGCCTCGCGGCCCGGCCATGGATATGCCGCACTGAGGTCGCGGGGGGTCTGTCGCGCGCAGCGCGGCCTTTCTCCAGGCGACAGCACCACGCCCCCATCCCCCGGGGAGTCCGGAATCCCATGCAACCCCGCCCCCGGCCCACCACAGGCGCCAGCCCCGCGGCCCAGCCATGAGACCGCCCCACTGAGGTCGCGGGAAATCAGTCGCGCGCAGCGCGGCCCTTCCCGGGCGGCAGCCCTGCCCCACCCGCGGGGAGCCGGGCTGACGCGACCCTCGCACCCGCCCCGCCACGGGCGGTCCCCTCGCGGCGCAGCAAAGGAAACGCCGCACGGAGAATGCCGGGAACACGGCACAGCCAGAGGGCGCAGCCCCCGCGGCCCGGCCATGGATGTGCCGCACTGAGGTCGCGGGAAATCAGTCGCGCGCAGCGCGGCCTTTCTCCGGGCGTCGGCCCCGCCCCCGAGAACACCCCGGACCCAGGTCGCGGCCGGGCGGGGAAGCTGCCGTGCTGAGGCCCCGGGGGACGGTCGCGCCCCGTGCGGCCTTTCCCGCGCGGGGGTCCGCGCTGGGGACGCGGGGGACGGGTCCGCGCGAGGGGAGAGCGCGGGTCTTGGAAGGCCGGGCTCCGGAAGGCCGGGGCTGGGAGGGCGCGGGTTCCGGAAAGCCGGGTTCCGGAATGGCTCGGCTGGGAGGGGCGCGGGTTCCGGGAGGCCGGGTTCCGGAAGGCCGGGTTCCGGAAGGGCTCGGCTGGAGAGGGCGGCCTAGGTGGTGCGGCCCAGGTCGTCTAGGTCGTCCAGGTTTTGGGGGGCTGCGTCGGACAGGTCGACCTCGGAGGGGTAGTCGTGGGGGTCGACCCTTGCGGCTCGGTCTCTCAGAGCGGTTACTTGGAGGGTGAGGCGGTCTGCTTCTGGGTGGTCCGATGACTCTCGGAGCAGCGGGATCAGGTAGTCGTAGACCTCGGCCAAGGCCGGGTGTTCGGGGCCGTAGGCCGTAATGAAGATGGTCTCCGCGTTGCGGAGGTCGGCTACGGCCGCGGAGCGGTCGCCCAGGAGGCGGCGGACTGGGCCTAGCTGGACCAGGGTCTCCGCCAGGTACGGGTGGGACGGGCCGCGGGCCCGGGTGTAGGCGTCGGCGGCCTCGGCCAGGGTGTCGCGTGCCTCTTCCAGGCGGCCGGTGTCGCGGAGGGCGGCGCCGATCTTGGTACGGACCCCGGCCAAGTCGGCGGAGCGGGCGCCCAGGCGGCGGCGGGTCTCCTCCTCCACCACGGCCAGCAGCTCCAGCGCCGCCTCCGGTTCGCCGAGGAGGCGGCGTACGTCGGCCAGGTGCATGACGGAGTCCAGCGTCGTGAGGTGCCTCGGGCCGTACACCTCGGTGGCGATCTCCACGGCGCGCGCCAGGTGCCATTCGGCCTGGCCGAAGCGGCACATGTCGCGGCAGACGATGCCGAGGTTCTTCGCCGACTCGGCCACCTCGGCGCCCGGCGGGTCGCCGGTGCCCTCGTAGATGCCGAGCGCCCGGCCGTGCTGCTGCCGTGCCCACTCCAGCGCGCCCGCACGCCAGCGCGCCACGCCGACCCGCTGGTAGTGCGGCGCCGTACGGGTGTCGTCGGTGCCGTAGATGGACCTGCTGATGCGCAGCGCGCGTACGGCGGCGGCCTCCGCGGCGGCGAGGTCCGGGATCTCCCGCAGCATCTCGGCGAAGTCGGCGAGCGTCTGCGCGATCAGCTCGTCGTCGCGTACGGGCGCGGCCTCCTCGATGGCCAGCGCGCGCTCGAACGCCTCGCGCGCCGCGGCGATCCGTACGAGGTGGAACCGCACCAGGGCCAGCGCGCGCAGCGTGTGCGCGACCGCGATGTGGTCCGGCCCGTGCGCGGCCTCCTGCAGCGCGAGCGCCCGGATGAGCAGGGGTTCGGCGATGCCGGCGTCGCCCTGGAGGTCGAGGTAGCCGGCGGCGCGGCGCAGCAGGTCGCCCACGTCGTCGGGGGCCAAACCGAGCGTGGCGGCGGTCTCGCAGACGGCGAGCGCGTGCGGCAGCAGCTTCACGCAGTCGGGCCAGTTGGCGACCGTGCGCACCTCGGCGGGGTAGGCGCGCGCGGTCATCCGTACGGCGTGCTCGGCCCACTGCGCCTGCTCGGCCTCGGACAGCCCGGTGCGCACCGTGAACTGCACGAGCTGGTGGATGTCCAGCCCGTCGGTGTGCGCGTTGATCAGGGAGTATCCGGCCAGCGCGCCGATCATCTCGTCGTACGCGACGGGGTCGGCGACCCGCTCGGCCAGCGCCGGCGGCAGCGCGGCGGCGCCCGCGGGCGGCAGTGTGCGCGGGATCTCCTCGCTGGCCAGGAAGCACAGCACGGTCAGCAGGTCGCGGGCGCCCGGCGCGTGCCGGTCGGCCTCCTGGATGGACAGCCGCCAGGTGTGCAGCACGGTGTGCTGGTAGTCCGGCGGCGGCCGGGTGCCGAGCAGGTCGGCCTTGTGCTTGGTGTTGGACAGCAGGTCGAGGTAGACGCTCAGCCGGGTCTGCTTCTCGTAGACGTACGACGCGGCCTGGGCGAGCGCGAGCGGCAGGCTGTCCAGCGCGCGGGCGAGCTCCAGGGCGGCGTCGGTGTCCGGGTCGGTGGAGCGGCGGCAGAGGTAGCGCGCCGCCTCCTCGTGGCTGGGCACGCCGACCGCGACCGTACGCCCGATCAGCCCGTGCCAGCTATGGCTGCGCGACGTGACGAGCACGTGGCCGTCGCCGATCGGCGGCCAGAACGGCTGGAGCACCTCGGCGTCGGCGGCGCTGTCGAACACCACCAGCCAGCGCTCCCGCTTGCGCAGCTCCGACCAGAGGTCCCAGAGGAGGTCGTCGCGGTCGGCGCTGCTCGACAGGCCGAGCCGCCTGGCGAGCCGTTGCAGCGACGACATGATCGAGCTCGGCCGCTCGGCGGCGACCCACCACACGATCTCGTAGTGGCCGGCGTGGCGGTACGCGAACTCCAGCGCCGTCTGCGTCTTGCCGACCCCGCCGAGCCCGTGCAGCACCGCCGCCCTGGCCTGCCCGGACACCGTTTCGGCCGGCGCGGCGATCAGCTCCTGGTGCAAGCGGTCGAGGAGGTCGCCGCGGCCGGTGAAGTCGGTGTTGCGCGGCGGCAGGTTGGTGATCGCGGGACCGCGCCCCGGGAACGGCACGGCCCGGCTCGGCTCGCCGGACGGCCGCGGCGCCGGGAGCCCGCGCCGCAGCAGCGCCTGCGCCAGCGCGTCCGCGGCGGCGTCGGCGGTGAGCTCGGGGAGCACGACCTCGACCAGCCCGGCGCTGTCCTCCGGCACCGGCACGTCGTCCACGCAGGCGATGACCGGCGGCGGGAAGCGGCTGGTGGCGGCGGCGAACCACGCCTCGGCGCCGCCGCTGCGCGCCACGGCCGTACGGGACAGCAGCGCGACCGCCGGGATGCCGGACACCGATTCCAGCGGGCCGGGGTTGAGGTGCGCCTGGTAGCCGAGGTTCCGTAATTCCTGGCGGATCCAGGACGCCCAGCCCTCGTCGGCCGTGACGTACGCGATGGGCACCGGCTCGACCTGGGCGTGCTGCACGCGCGAGCGCACGACCGCGCCGCCGGCGAACGTGGTGGCCGCCGCGATGCCGCCGCTGAGCACCGTCGCCACGGCGAGCAGGATGAGCTGGCCGGTGGTCGGGGCGTGGTCGAACTGGGCGTACGTCGAGGTGAAGGCCGCGAGCGCCGCGCAGATGCCGATCAGCGCCGCCAGCAGCCGTGTCCGCGCCTCGATGCGCGCAGTGCGGGCCATGCGTCCCCGCGCGTCACGCCGTTCGGTCACCGGCGCTCACCTCCGGGCGCCATTCTCCCTTCGCGCCGGGCCGCTGACTATGTCGTCCAACGCGGAAAGGCCCTCCTGGGACGGGTGTTTGGGCCCGAGGGCCCACCGCGCGGCCTAACGGTCGGACCGGATCTGGGTTCCCGGGCCCTTTTCGGTCGCGGCGGACGGTCACTAACTTCGTTCGCGGCACGGGTTGCGACGCGTGCCCGCGACGTCGCGGAGAGCGGTCGGCGGTAGGGAACCACGCTTGCGCGGTTCCTCCAGGTGGAGTGGCGCCGGCTGGTCCGCGGTCGTCGCGTGGATCGGCCCGCTATGAAGAAAGGCACGGTAATCCACGTGCGCACCGCACACTCCACCCTGACCGGCCCGCCCCTACCGACCGTCCGCCCCGGCGAACTCGCCGGTGACTACTTCGCCGGCGAGGTGCCCGTCGACGAACGGCAGGCGACGCCGTACGGCATCTTCTGGGCGGTCGCGCTGCTCGTCGGCCAGTGCGTCTGGCTGTCGCTGGTGCTGCGCTATCCCGGGCTCGACTCCGACGACCCGGCCGCCGCCAACGACCGCGTCGTGGCCTCGTGGCTGCCGGTGTTCCTGCTGGCCTGCGCCGCCGCGCCGCTGGCCGCCCTGGCGCTGGCCGCCGACCGCGACTACCCCGACCCGTACGGCGACGGCGTGACGTTCGGCCACCCCGCCGGGGTCGCGGTGTGCACCGCCTTCGGGGTCGGGCTCGCCGCCGTCGCCGCGGTCGCCTACACCGCGACGCAGGGCCCGCACACCACCGAGACCGTCGCCGTCGGCTGCGCCGCGGTGCTGGCCGCCGTGATCGGCACCGCCGCCGGGGTGGTGACCGTCTACCACCCGGGGCTGCGCGCCCCCGCGTGCTGGGCGGTCCTCGCGGTCTGGGTGGGGCTGACCCTGCGGCAGGTGTTCCTCATGGCGGTCGTGCCGCACGACACCGCGCACACCGTGGGCCACGTCGACGTCACCGGCCCCGCGCCCGCCCTGCTGGCCTTCGGGGTCGCGGTCACGGCGCTGATCGGCGGCGCCGCCGGGTTCCTCCGTACGCACGGCCTCGCGCCGCTGCTCGTGTCCATCGGCGCGCTGTGGCTGTGCGCCACCTGCACGTCGTCGGTCGGGCTCGGCGCGTCCGCGCTGGCCGGCGCGCCCTGGCGGATCATCGCGTGGTCGCTGGTCGGCGCCGTCGCCGGGGTCGTCACGCTGACGGTCCGCACGTGGTGGCAGGACGACCACTAGGGCCGCCCCCGGGGCCTTGCCGCGCCGCGCGCCGGGAGCATTAGGCTTCTCGGGCACCATCGCGTGGGTGCGATACGGGTACGGCACGGGGTGCGGGCCGATGCCAGGACGACCGAGAACCGAGGCGACAAATGGGTGATGGCGAGTTCGTACGGGTGGAGCCGGTCGAGGGCGTTCCGGCGGTGGCCACGATCCGGCTTGACCGGCCGCCGATGAACGCGCTGAACGGCCAGGTGCAGGAGGAGATCGCGGCTGCCGCCGAGCGCGTGGCCGACGACGACACCATCCGCGCCGCGGTCATCTACGGCGGCGAGCGCGTCTTCGCCGCCGGCGCCGACATCAAGGAGATGGCGGTGATGACGTACGCCCAGATGGTCGCCCACTCGCGGCGCCTCCAGGCGTGTTTCACCGCGGTCGCGCGCATCCCGAAGCCGGTCGTCGCCGCCATCACCGGCTACGCGCTCGGCGGCGGCCTCGAGCTCGCGCTCTGCGCCGACTTCCGGGTGATGGGCGAGGGCGCGAAGGTCGGGCAGCCGGAGATCCAGCTCGGCATCATCCCCGGCGCGGGCGGCACCCAGCGGCTGCCGCGGCTGATCGGCCCGGCCCGCGCGAAGGACATCATCTACACCGGCCGCCACGTCCGCGCCGAGGAGGCCATGACCACCGGCCTCGCCGACGAGGTCGTGCCCGACGAAGAGGTGCACGCCGCGGCGGTCCGCATGGCCGCGAAGTTCGCCGACGGCCCGGCCGTGGCGCTGGCCGCCGCCAAGCAGGCCATCGACAGCGGCATCGAGGTCGACCTCGACTCCGGCCTGGAGATCGAGCGGCTGCACTTCTCCGGCCTGTTCGCCACCGAGGACCAGCGCATCGGCATGCAGAGCTTCGTCGAGAACGGCCCCGGCAAAGCAAGCTTCGTCGGCCGCTGACGCCATGGACGCCTGGAGCTCCGCGCTCTCGGTCGATGAGTTCGCGGCCATCCGCTCGGCCGGCTTCGAGCCGGTCGGCCAGGTGATGGGCACGGCCGTCTACCGCACGTCCGTGCTCAGCCAGTTCGTCGACTGCGGCTACCGCCCGAGCCTGTTCGGCACCGGCGCGGCGCAGACGGTCACCACGGCCGACGGCGACAACGGCTACCGGGGATACGTACGCGGCCGTACGGAGATGCGGCGGCTCGCCATGGACCGCATGGCGCAGGAGTGCCGGGCGCTCGGCGCCTGCGGCGTCGTGGCCACCCGGCTCACGATGGGGCCGCTCGGCGAGGCGGGCAACGTCCAGGAGTACCGGGCCATCGGCACCGCCGTGACGGCCCGCGGCGTCACCGCGCCCGAGCACCCGTTCCTCTCGCACCTCACCGGCCAGGAGTTCGCGCAGCTCTTCGCCGCCGGGTGGATCCCCGTCGACCTGGTGCTCGGCATCGCGGTCGGCATCCGCCACGACGACTGGGCGACCCGCCAGATGCGCGGCATGTTCGGCGCCGTCCAGGAGGTCGGCGGCTGGACGGAGCTGCTCTCCCGCACCCGCGCCGTCGCCCGTGCGAACTTCCACCACGACGCGGCACGCCGCGGCGGCGACGGCCTCCTCGTCTCGCGGGTGAACGTCCGCGTCTGGGACCGCGAGTGCCGGCGCGGCAACGAGCAGTCCGACCACGGGGTCGAGGCGATGTTCCTCGGCACGTCCATCGCCGCGTTCCACCCGACCGGCGCGCCGTCCGCGCCCGCACCGCTCACGATCATGCCGCTGGACCGCGCGAGCGGCCCCGGAACCGCGAGGAGCACCCATGTCGTCACCTGACAGCGGCCAGGACCCGGCCGTCGCGCTGCCCGAGGACGCCGTGAAGCGCCTCGCCCAGCTCCGCCCCGGCAACCCGGGCGCGATCTTCACCAGCGACCTGTCCGTCAACGAGTTCCTGCTGGTCCGCGAGGCCGGTTTCCGCCCGCTCGGGCTGGTGCTCGGCAGCTCGATCTACCACGTCGGCATCCAGGTGGGCCGGTGGGGCAAGAACCAGGAGCTCGACCAGCTCAGCGGCGCCATGTACCACGCGCGCGAGCTGGCCATGAGCCGCATGGAGGCGGAGGCGGCCAGCCTCGGCGCCGACGGCGTGGTCGCCGTACGCCTGGAGGTCGAGTTCCGCGAGTTCGGCACCGATATCGCCGAGTTCATCGCCATCGGCACCGCCGTGAAGGCCGAGGACGACGGCAACTGGAAGGACAACCGCGGCCGCCCGTTCTCCTCCGACCTGTCCGGCCAGGACTTCTGGACGCTCATCCGGGCCGGCTACGCGCCGCTCGGCCTGGTCATGGGCACCTGCGTCTACCACATCGCGCACCGGAAGATGGGCTCCGTCCTCGGCAGCATCGGGCAGAACACCGAGATCCCGGAGTTCACCCAGGCGCTGTACGACGCGCGCGAGCTGGCCATGGGCCGCATGCAGGCGGAGGCGCAGTCGCTGGCCGCCGAGGGCATCGTGGGCGTCGACCTCAAGCAGTTGCACCACATGTGGGGCGGGCACACCATGGAGTTCTTCGCGGTCGGCACGGCGGTGCGCCCGCTGCGCGCCGACCACGTCATCGACCGGCCGCAGATGGTGTTGAGCCTGAATGGATGAGCCCGAGCCGTACGACCAGCCCGCGTCGTTCGACGACGTCGCCGCCGCGCTGCGCCGCGACGCGCGCGACGTCGCGACGTACGCCCGCGTCCTCGTCGCCACGCTCGGCGACGCCCTGCCGCCGGGGTGCGTCGAGGTCGAGCGCGACCGGTCGATGGCCGACCGCATGCGCGGCCGCCCCGGCGCCGTGCGCCGCGTCGCGATCAGCCTCGGCGACCGTACGCTCGCGCTGACGGTCGACGGCGACACCGCGCGCACCGAGGTCCTGCACGAGGTGCGCGGCGTGGTGCTGTCGCGCGAGGAGATCACCGCCGAGGAGTGGGCGGCCGACCTGGCCCGCCGGGTGACCGCGCACGCCGCCGACAACGCGCGCGCCGCGGAGGCGCTGCGCCGCCTGGTCACCGGCGGCGAAGTAGGGTAGGCGCTCGTGAAGGTCTACATCTCGGTGGACATGGAGGGCGTCTCCGGTCTGACCGACGCCGACGACATGCACCCCGGGGGGCGCGGCTACGACCGCGGCTGCGAGCTCATGACCGCCGACGCGAACGCC
>DASXYG010000028.1:0-25469 GCA_036502625.1 Streptosporangiaceae bacterium | reverse complement strand
CCATCTCCTGGACGAACAGCACCCGGCCGTCCTCCCAGCGGCGGAACTCCCACGCCTGCTCCAGCCGCACGGCGCGCTCGGCGAACGGCTCGGCGAGCCCGAGGCGGCGCATCAGCCGTACGGCGTTCGGCGTGACGATGATGCCGGCGCCGGCCGCGGTGATCTCGTCGGACTGCTCGTAGACGGTGGCCGGTACGCCCACCGACCGCAGGTACAGGGCGGCGGCAAGCCCGCCGATGCCCGCGCCGACGATCGCTACGCCCGGGTCACTCCCCATCGGCGGTCCCGGACGCGGCCGCCGCCGTGGGCTCGGGTGCGCTGCGGACGAGGCGGCCGATCTCGGCGCGCAGGTGGACGAACGCCGGGGACTCCCGTGTGGTGATCTGGTCGCGCTCGCCCGGGAGGTCGACGGCGAGGTCGTCGCGGATCGTGCCGGGCGCGCGGCTGAGCACCAGCACCCGGTCGCCGACGTAAACGCTCTCGTCGATGTCGTGCGTGACCAGCAGGATCGTCATCTTGTGGTCGGCGCGCACGCGCAGCACGAGGTCCTCGAGGTCCTCGCGCGTCTGCGCGTCGACGGACCCGAACGGCTCGTCCATCAGCAGCAGCGACGGGCGGTACGCCAGCGCGCGGGCGATCGACACCCGCTGCTGCATGCCGCCGGAGAGCTGCCACGGGTACTTCTGCCCGGCGCCGTCGAGGCCCACCGACTCCAGCGCCTCGGCCGCGGCCGTACGGCGCTGGGCGTGGCCCATCGCGCGGCGGCGCAGCGGCAGCGCCACGTTGTCGGCAACCGAGAGCCAGGGGAACAGCGACCTGCTGTAGTCCTGGAACACCACGGCGAGCCCGTCCGGCACCGACGTGACCGGCTGGTCCTGCAGCGACACGCTGCCCTCGGACGGCCTGATCAGCCCGGCGATCGAGCGCAGCAGCGTGGACTTCCCGCAGCCGGAGGGCCCGACGATGCTGACCAGTTGTCCCTCGGCGACCTCGAAGCTGACCCCGGAGATCGCGGTATGGCGGCCGGGGCCGTGACCGTACGTGTGTCCGACGTTGTCTACCTTGAGCACGTTGTTTCCTTGGCTATTCCGACTGTGCGCACACGGGGTGCGCGGTTCTCAGAGGGGTTCGGTCTGTTTCGCGCCCCGGTACCAGCGCAGCGAGCGCCGCTCCACGGCCAGGAACACCGTGTTCAGGAGGTAGCCGAGTACGCCCAGGATGACGATGCTGCCCCACATGGCGGGCAGGTCGAAAGTGCGCTGCGCGACGATGAGCTGCCCGCCGATGCCGGTGCCGCCGCCCATGATCTCGGCGATCACCATGAGGATCAGCGCGATCGACACGGCCACCCGCATGCCCGCGAAGATCTTCGGCGCGGCGCCCGGCAGGATCAGCCGGAACAGCCGCTGGCCCGGGCCGAGGTGGAACACCCGCGCGGTGTCGAGCTGGAGCGGGTCGACCGAGCGCGCGCCGTCCATGGTGTTCAGCAGCACCGGCCAGACCACGCCGAACGCGATGGTCGCGATCTCCATGGTCGTGCCCAGGTGGAACACCACGATGAAGAACGGGATCAGCGTCGCGGGCGGCACCGCGCGGCCGAGCTGGAGCAGCGGGTCGAGGTACTGCGCGAGCCGCCGCGACCGGCCGAGCGCCAGCCCGGCGGCCACCCCCGCCAGCGACGCGACCGCCCACCCGGCGGCCAGCTTCGCCAGGCTCGGGCCGAAGTTGGCGAGCGCGTCGGAGGTGAGGAACGCGTGGTCGGCCGGGCCGCTGAACCACAGCTCCCGCATGCGCGGCAGGAACGTGGACGGCGGCGGGAAGAACGCCTGGTCCGCCCGTACCGTCGCGAACTCCCACACGCCGAGCGCCGCGGCGAGCACAAGGATCTGCACACCGAGACGGCGGAGCCTGGCGGGTCGTACGACGACGGCCAACGACGTTCCTTCCGCTGCTGATGGGGCCTGCGAGGATTGTGGTGAAACGGGCATCTCCGACGGTACAGCCGTGTGCCCGCCCGTGGTGGACACGCGGCTATCCGTTCACGATCATCGGCGCCACCTCCAGGCGCGAGGTGAGCAGGTGGTCGGCGCGCATCAGGTCGGCTACGCGCTGGATCGGCGCCGCGGACAGCGTCGTCGGGTACGTGCCGAACGCGATCCCCTTCGCCGCCGACGCGTTGATCTTGGTGTACGTCGGCAGCGTACGGACGACCAGCGCACGGTTCGCGGCCATCCGCGCGGCGGCGCGGTAGGCGCGCTGGAACGCCGCCACCGTCTTCGGGTTCTTCCGTACGAACTCCTCCGTGGCGAACGCCCCGCTGAGCGGCACGTGCTTCGTCGGCCCCGTGCAGGAGTCGACGACCTTCCGCGCGTGCAGGGTGCGCCTCTGCGCGGAGGCGAACGGCTGGACGGCGGACGCGGCGTCCACCTGGCCCTTCTGCAGCGCCGCGGCCATGTCGGGGAACGGCACCTGGACGTACCTGATCGTCGACACGTCGACGCCCCTGCTGCGCAGCACCGCGTCGACCAGCATCGACTGCACGTTGTTGGGGATGTTGACGGCGATCTTCCGGCCCTTGAGGTCGGCCGGGCGGCGCAGCCGCGACCCGGGCATCGTCAGGACCGGTACGACATTGGGCGCGCAGTGGAACCCGTCGGCGAGGATGCGCAGCTTGATCGCGCCCTTGGCGGCGGCCTGGAGGAACGACACGTAGTTGCCGCCGAGGTCGATGTCGATGTCGCCGCGGAGCAGGCCGGGGATCGCCTGCGTGCTCTGCGTCAGCGTCGTGACGTGGACGTCCAGGCCCTCCTTCTTGAACAGGCCCTTCGCGGCGGCGATGTACAGCGGCGCGTCGTCCACGACGGCGAGCCCGGCGACGTTCAGGCGGGTCTTCTCGGGTCCGTTGCCGGTCGTGCGTTCCGGCGTGCCGCAGGCGCTGAGCAGCAGCGCGCTCGTCATGAGGACCGCGGTCGCGGGGAGGGGGGAAGGCGATGCGCGCATGGGAGGCTCCGGTTGATATCCGGTTACGAGATCACGATTCGGTGGCCTGGGCGTGGAACCAGGCGAAGGCCGAGCGCTCGGCGCGGACCAGCACCGCGTTGATCACCAGGCCGATCACCCCCGCCCAGAGCGCGCCGGCGAGGATGACGTCGGTGTGCCCGGCGGCGGTCTGCGACTTCAGCAGGAACACCCCGATGCCGCTGCTCCCGCCGGAGAGCAGCTCGGCGCTGATCACCACGACGATGCCGATCGACGCGGCGAGCCGTACGCCGGTGGCCACGAACGGCGCCGCGCTCGGCAGCGACACCCGCCACAGCAGCGCGAGCGGGCCGAACCCGAATGCCCGCAGGGTGTCCTTGGCCATCGGGTCGACGTCCTGCAGGGCGTACACGGTGTTGATCAGGATGGGCCACAGCGAGGCGTAGAACACCAGCGAGCCGGTCATCGTGGTGCCGCCGCCGAACAGGATGATCGCCAGCGGGATCAGCGCGACGGACGGGATCGGCCGCAGGAACTCCACGAGGATGCGCGCGGCCGCGTTCACGCCGGGCAGCGACCCGAGCAGCACGCCGAGCGGCACCGCCACCACGACCGCGCAGACCAGGCCGAGCAGCCACGCCGACAGGGTGGTGCCGACGCCGCCGAGGAACTCCGGGTCGACGGCCAGCTCGCCGGCGCGCCGCAGCACCGTGAACACCGACGGCACGAGCTGCGGGTCGACGAGCCGCGTGGTGGACACCACCTGCGCGACGACGATCACGACGGCCAGCCCCGCCACCGCGCGGAGGACGGCGGGACCGGCGACGCGGCGCACGATCTGCTTCACCGGCGGCTCACAGCATCGGCTTGACGTCGAAGTGCTTCTTCAGGAACCCGTACTTCGTCATCAGGTCGGCGACCTTCTGCATGCGCGCCTGGGAGACGGACGTCGGGAACGTGGCGATCTTGATCTTCGACGCGGTCTTGGCGTCGATCTTGCTGTACGACGGCAGCGTCTGCCTGACCAGCTTCTCGTCGCCGGCGACCATCTTCTGCGCCGCGGTGATCGCCTTGGTGAACGCCGCGGTGGTCTTCGGGTTGTCCTTGGCGAACTTCTGGGTGGTGAGGTACGAGCCGATCGGGAAGTCCGCCGTGGTGCCCTTGGCCGTGTCGAGCACCAGCCGCCCGCCGAGCTGTTCCTCGATCTGCGTGACGAACGGCTCCACGGTCCACGCCCCGTCGACGCTCTTGGTCTTCAGCGCCGACACCATCTGCGGGAAGTCGACCTCGCTGAACTGGCTCCCGGACGCCTGGACACCCGCCTGCGCCAGGCCGGCCGTCACGAGGAGCTGCCCGACGTTCGCCTTGGTGTTCACCGCGATCTTCTTGCCGGCGAGGTCCTTGGCCGACTTGATCGGGGAGTCCTTCGGGACCAGCACGCCCGAGGTGTCCGGCGCGAGCTGGTAGGCGTCGCAGAGGACCTTCAGCGGCACCGTGCCGCTCTCCGTGGCCTGGATCGCCGACACGTAGTTGCTGATCGAGAAGTCGAGGCTCCCGGCGGCGAGCTTCGGCATCGCCGTCGCGCCGCCGCTCTGGATCTGGATGTTGACGGTGAGGCCCTGCTTCTTGAACAGGCCCTTGTCCTTGGCCACCCACAGCGCCACGAAGTCGACCACCGGCAGCGCGCCGACCGTCACCGTCGACTTCTCCAGGCCGTTGGCCGAACCGGACCCGGAGCCCGACCCGCCGCACCCCGCGGCCGTCAGTACGAGGGCGAGCGCCCCGGCGAGGAGGGGCACGGCCCGGCGCGCGCGGCCGGCTCCGATCGGGTCGGGTCTCGCGGATACCGTACGCATCGGACCTCCCGCATGCAGGGATGGATTGCCGGAGAGTATCCCTGAATGCGAGGGGGGTCCACGCCGGAGTTTCCACCGTGCGGAACCGCCTCACTCGCCGAGGCGATTGGCCCAGCGGTGCCAGCCGAGCATGGTGCGTTCCACGATGAGCAGGAGCGCGTTGAGGACGTAGCCGAGGATGCCGAGCATCACGATCACCGCCCACAGCGTGGTCATGTCGAACGCGCCCTGGGCGTTCGTCATCTGGTAGCCGATGCCGTTGTCCGAGCCGACCAGCTCGGAGAACACCATGAGGATCAGCGACAGCGACAGCGACAGCCGCAGCCCGGCGAACACCTTGGGCAGGGAGTCCGGGATGATCACCCGGAACAGCACCCGGGTGCGGGAGAACCGGAACACCCGCGCGGTGTCGAGGTGCAGCGGGTCGACGGCGCGCGCGCCGTCGGTGGTGTTCACCAGGATCGGCCACACCGTGCCGAACACGATCGTGGCGACCTCCATCTCCGTGCCGATCTTGAAGATCACGATGAACACGGCGATGAGCGTCGGCGGCGGGATCGCGCGGAAGAACTGCATCAGCGGGTCGAGGTACTCGTGCACCCGCTGCGACCTGCCGAGCGCCAGCCCGCCGATGATGCCGATCACCGCGGCGATCGCCAGGCCGAGCAGCATGCGGCCGAGGCTCGGCAGCAGGTCGGCGAACGCCTTGTCCGACAGCCACAGGTGCGCGGCCGGTCCGGAGAACCACAGGTCGCGCAGCGACACGATGATCTTCGACGGCGGCGGGAAGAAGGCGTTCTCCGCGCCGGACGCGGCCACCTGCCACACCGCGACGCCGCAGACGAACACCGCCCAGCGCAGCAGGAACCGGCTCAGCGGCGCGCGCGCCTTGCGTACGGCGGCGGCCCCTGCCGTCCGCGCGGTGCGGTCCGCGGTGGCGGTCGTCATGTCGTCGCTCCCGTCCGGGCGCGGTGCCACGCGAAGACGCGGCGGTCGATGGCCACGAACAGCGCGTTCAGCGCCAAGCCGATCACCCCGGCCCAGAACGTGCAGGCCAGTACGGTGACGGCGCTGCCGGTGCCGGTGCGCGCCTCGGAGATGTACATGCCGAGGCCGGTGCCCATGCCGTTCAGCATCTCCACGCTGATCGCCAGGATCAGCGCGACCGCGGACGCCAGCCGTACGCCGGTCGCGATGAACGGTGCGGCGCTCGGCAGGTCGACGCGCCACAGGATGGCCAGCCGGCCGAAGCCGAAGGACCTGAGCGTGTCCTTCGCGACGGGGTCGGTGTCGGCGAGGCCGTAGATCGTGTTGAACAGGACGGGCCACAGCGCGGCGTACACGATCATCGTGGCCTTCATCTGCAGCCCGCTGCCGAGCAGCAGGCCCGCGAGCGGGATCAGCGCCACCGACGGGATGGGCCGCAGGAACTCCACGACCGCGCCGGCCGCGACGTTGACGCCGGGCACGCTGCCGAGCAGCAGCCCGAGCGGCACGCCGACCACGGTCGCGATGAGCAGCCCGACGGCCCACGCCTCGATGGTCGCGGCGACGGACGTGAGGAAGTGGACCTCGCCGAGCTGCCGCGCCGCGCGCAGCAGGATCGTGGAGGCGGGCGGCAGGTAGTCGCGGCTCACCAGACCCGCGCGTCCCAGGACCTCGAAGGCCAACAGGAACGCGGCGAGCCCGGCGAACCCGCGTACGACACGGCCCGAGCGCGAACGGCGCGGACGGGCGGGTTCAGTCGATGCGGACATCAGGGAGTGTTACTCGCAGAATCCGGGGCGGCTACTGGACGATCAGCTTGCTGACGTCGAGCGGGGACTTCAGGATGCCGGCGGACTTCATGAGGTCCGCGACCCGCTGAAGACGCTCGGCCTTCATGGACGTCGGGTAGTTGCCGATGGTGATGACCGACGCGGTCTTCTTGTCGATCTTGGTGTACGTCGGCAGGGCGTCCTCGACGACCTTGCGGTCGGCGGCCACACCCTGCGCGGCCTTGATGGCGCGCTGGAACGCCGCAACGGTCTTCGGGTTCTTCTCCACGAACTGGTTCGTGGCCATGTAGCCGGACAGCGGCTCCTTGTCGGTCGGACCGGAGCAGGTGTCGATGACCTTGTGCGCGCCGAGCGTCTTGGCGGCGGCCGTCGCGAACGGCTCCACCATGATCGCCGCGTCGACCTGGCCCTTCTGGAGCGCCGCCGTCATGTCCGGGAACGGCACCTGGACGTAGTGCACCGAGGACGGGTCGACGTTGTCGGACTTCAGGACCGCGTTCGCGGACATGCCCAGGACGGAGTTCGTGAGGTTGACGGCGACCTTCTTGCCCTTGAGGTCCTCGGGCTTCTTGATGTTGCTCTTCGTGGACAGGAGCGGGATGACGTCCTTGTCGCACAGGTAACCCTCGGCGAGGATTCGCAGGTCGATCGTGTTCGTGGCCTTCGCCTGGAAGAAGGACACGTAGTTGCCGCCCGCGCTGATGTCCACGTCACCCCTCAGCATGCTGGGGATGGCCTGCGTGCTCTGCGTAAGCGTTTTGATAGTGACATTGAGGCCTTCCTTCTTGAACAGGCCCTTGTCCTTCGCGATGTACAGGGCGGCGTCGTCGACGACCGCGAGCCCGGCGACGGTGAGGTTGGACTTTTCCAGACCGTTCGCGGAGGTGTTCTCGGTCGAGCCTCCGCCGCAGGAGCTGAGAGGAAGTGCGATGGCCAGGCCGACGGCCCCAATGGCCAACGTACGGCCGGCACGAGGAAGACGCATGTTGCTCCTAGCTGAAGTTGTCCACACCACGCACCGGGTGATGCCCTGTCGGCAGTGCGCCGCCAGCCGTCCTCGACGCGCGGCGGGGGGATGCGGTGATGATCGCCCGGGAGATTACCGCACGTGGCCCTGAGATGCCATGAAATGGGACGGCGTTACCGAATCGCGCATAGCGTCACGTTTTAGCGTTACTGTCTGTTTCCGTGCTCGTATTCCGGTGCGGCGAAGATCCATATCCGTCGCGGTCCTGGCACGGTATGTGATAACCCGTTCCCGCCGTCAAGGCCCTTGTCTAGACCACGAGGGGCACGGATTTTCCGAAAACCCCGTCTGACCTGCGGATAATCGCGGTCGGTAACGATTGGGGCTAACCGCCGGGCAGCGGGTCCTTCGCGAACGTCTCCTGGAACGTCTTCGTGCTGTTCAGCCGCGGGAACGCCATCTCGGGCTCGGGCCGGCCGAGCGCCGCGCACAGCGGCCCCCACCCGTCGCCGACCGTCCACTCGACCAGCCGTCCCGCGGGCACGGTCGCGCGGACGTGCGCGTTGTGCGCGTCGTAGTAGGCCATCGCGCCGGCCCGGTCGTCGGCGTACTTCGGGAAGCCGTCCCTGGTCATCGCGCGGAACATCCGCCGCATGTCCGGCTGCTCGGGCGTGTCGGGTTCCGATCCGGCGCCGGACCGCGCCCGCCACGCCTTGCGAAAGCGCGCGTAGATCGTCTGGTCCATGCTGTCCCACCACTTCTCCGCCGACTCGCGCGTGGACAGCACGACGACGGCGCCGGGGAACGCGGCGGCGATCGCCTCCCACGCGTGCGCGCTCGGCACGTCGACGGTGGCGGCGTACGGGGCGAAGAAGGCGGCCCAGTCGACGGGCCGCCCCTCGAAGGCGTCGGCCCAGGTCGTGGCGTGTGCGGGGTTCGCCCGGAGCTCGCTCATGTGGTAACACGGACTTCCGAGCAGATGCTCGAGACCGTGCTTCAGCGACAGCGTTCCCGTCCTTGGTAGTCCCGCACCGACCACGCTTAACGCCATTTCCCCGCCTCTCGCCGACATGACGTCGCATTTTGACACCGGATGTCAAGCCGGTGGCGACGCCGACGGGCGACTAACCGCCGACCTTCACGCGCGCCAGATTCAGCCTGTTCTGACGACGAAACCGCAGGTGAAGGCCTCTTTGAGAAAACAGCCGTGTTTGTATAACTTGTTCCACTGGCTGCGGTGGCGGACAAGTCCTGCAATGATCGGGTCCGGACGGATGCCCGATAACGGGCATCCGGGTTGATCGTAGCGAAATCCGGAGGATGGTCGAGCGGTGGCGCGTTGTCCGGCGACGTACCGCTTACCTGCTAGTTCGGCCGTCACGGGCGAAGGGTGCGAGCATCAGTGCGGAATGGACCGACGGAGGCCGACCGCGACACCGCTCCGGCGGAGTCGCAAGCGACCGGCGGCAACGCCGGTCCCGCTGCGCCCGCGCCCGCCCGGTCGGGCAACGCCTTCTCACTGCGCAACTGGCGGGTGCGCAACCGCCTGATCGCGGTCATCGTCATCCCGCTCGCTGCGGCCGTCCTGCTCGGCGGCCTGCGGCTCGCCGGCTCGGTGCAGTCGACGGCGGAGTACCAGCGCATCGAGAAGCTCGCCGACCTCGGCTCGAACATCACGACGCTGGTCGCCAACCTCTCCGATGAGCAGGACATCACCGGCGGCTACATCGCGGCCGGCCGCCCGGCCTCGGGCTACAACCGGGTGAAGCAGGCGTACAGCAAGGTCGACGGGGTCGCCGGCGAGGTGAAGTACCTCGCCGGCCAGATCGGTTCCGGCTACGGCTCGTTCGCCCAGACGAAGGCCCGTACGGTCATCAACCGGCTGAACGACCTGCCGACGCTGCGCACGTTCGCGGTCCACTCGAAGGTGCCGGCGCTGACCGCGATCCAGAAGTACAACGAGTCGATCAACGACTTCGTGTCGATGCTGGACGAGATCGCGCAGGGCGGCAACGACCGCGACCTCGCGGAGAACGTCCGTACGCTCAGCGCGCTGTCCCGCGCCAAGGCCGAGGCGTCCGTGCAGCGCGGCGTGCTCTTCAGCGCGCTGACCGCCGGCCACTTCGCCCCCGGCGAGGCGAACGAGCTCCGCGACGCCAAGTCCGCGCAGGACAGTGAGTTCCTGGTCTTCCAGTCCTCCGCGTCGGACCCGCAGAAGCAGACGTACGACGACACCGTCATCGGTTCGCAGGTCGACCGCTCGCAGGACCTCCTGAACCGCGCGCTGTCCCGCGGCGACGGCCAGGGCAGGCTGCGCATCGACCCGACGACCGGCAACGACGCGCGCGAGTGGTACACCGCGATGTCCGCCACCGTCGACCGCATGCGCACGGTGGAGTCCGGCCTCGTCGGCTCGATCACCACCCGCGCCCACGACCTCAGGACCTCCGCGCAGACCAGCGCCCTGGTCGAGGGCATCGTCGGCGTCATCCTGCTGCTGTTCGTCGTCCTCATCGCCATCGCGATGGCCCGGTCGATGACCCGCCCGCTGCGCCGCCTGCGCGAGGGCGCGCTCGCGGTCGCCAAGCGCGACCTGCCCGACATGGTCGACACGCTGCGCAACTCCGAACCGGGCACGGTCGACACGTCCGTACGCCCGATCGACGTCAATTCCTCCGACGAGATCGGCCAGGTGGCCCGGTCCTTCGACGAGGTCCACCGCGAGGCGGTGCGGCTGGCGGCCGACGAGGCCCTGCTGCGCGGCAACGTCAACGCGATGTTCGTCAACCTGTCGCGGCGCAGCCAGTCGCTGATCGAACGGCAGCTCCGCCTGATCGACGGCCTGGAGCAGGGCGAGCAGGACGGCGAGCGGCTCGGCAGCCTCTTCAAGCTGGACCACCTCGCCACCCGCATGCGGCGCAACGGCGAGAACCTCCTGGTCCTCGCCGGGCAGGACGCGCCGCGCCGGTGGAGCCAGCCGGTGCCGCTCGTGGACGTCCTGCGCGCCTCCCTGTCGGAGGTCGAGCAGTACGAGCGCGTGCAACTGCAGGTGCAGCCGGGCTTCGCGGTCGTCGGCCAGGCGGTCAACGACATCGTCCACCTGGTGGCCGAGCTGGTGGAGAACGCCACCACGTTCTCCCCGCAGGACACCCGGGTGTCGCTGAACGCCCAGCCGCTGTCCGGCGGCGGCGTGATGCTCGACATCACCGACAACGGCATCGGCATGCCGCCCGAGGAGTGCGCGGAGGTCAACCGCAGGCTGGCGGAGCCGCCCGTGGTGGACGTCTCCGTGTCGCGCCGCATGGGCCTGTTCGTGGTCGGGCGGCTGGCCACCCGCCACGGCATCCGCGTGCAGCTACGGCCCGCGGCGTCCGGCGGCCTCACCGTCCTCGCGCTCCTGCCGGACAGCATCGTCACCCGCTCGGTGTCCGGCGGCGCGGCCCGCGGCGGCCGCGACCTCGACAGCCAGCTCGCGGCGGCCGGGCTCGCCGCGGGCCCGGTTCCGGAGAGCCCGCCCGTCGGGTTCCCCGGTCTGTCGAACGCGAACGGCTCCGCGCCGGGCGCGCTGCCCGAGGGCGACTCGGCCGGGGCGGGCGACCCCTTCCCGGCACTCGGCGGCGGCGACCGGTTCGGCTCGGTCGGCCCGGCGTCCTTCGGCGGCCAGGCGGGCGCACTCCCGCCGGGACCGGCCCCGATGGACGACTCAGGCCCGTACCCCGCCCAGCGGGACACGGGCGAGCACGACGTGCGGCGGCCCGGAGGGAACACGGGCCCGTTCCGCGCGCAGGAGCTGCCGCACGGCATCGGCGGGGGCCTCGGCTCCGGCACCGGCGGCGGTCTCACCGGGGGCAACAACGGCCCGGGCGCCCCGGCGGGCGGCCAGGTCAACGGGCTGTACGGCGGCACCGCACCGATGGATGCCGTACGCCCGGCGCCTCCGCGCTACGACCCGGCGCCGGCCGATCCGGCGCCGGCCGACCACGCACCTGTCAGCAACGCGTCCGAACCGGTGGGGGAGTCCGGTGGGGGCGATACCGGGGATTGGCCGGTGATGCGCACCGGCCCCGACTCGGGTGCCTTCCCCGTCGTATCCGACCGCGCTTCGGCCAACACCGAGGAGCGATCACCCATCTTTGACGCGATCGAGTCGGAGTGGTTCCGGCGCAGCGGTTCCCGTCCAGGCAGCGGCAGCGCTGGCGGGAACGCGGCTGACAGCGGCGCGACGGCACCACGGGCGGCGGCCCCCGCCTCCGGGGGCGGCGACACCAGTGCCTGGCGTTCGCCGGGCGACGAGGGCTGGCAGGCCGCCGCGGCGGCGAGCACGCCCACGTCGGGCGGCACCACCAATTCCGGGCTGCCCAAGCGGGTGCCCCGGGCGAACCTGGTGCCCGGTGCCGCAGGTGCGCGACGTCCGGGCGCGGCAGGCCCGGGTTCGTCTCCGCAGATACCGCCCGCGGCCGCCGTACCGGCCGCACCCCGCTCGGCCGATGCGGCACGCAGCCGTATGTCGAGCTTCCAGCAGGGTGTCCGGAACGCCCGCGCCGCCTCGCGCGACGAGGGCCCGGAGGATGAAGCGTGAGCGGCGAACAGGCGCTCACCATCGGAGAAGAACGGAGACCGTGCGGGAGATGACTCCCCCCACTCAAGACCTCAACTGGCTGATCACCAACTTCGTCGAGCGGGTGCCCGGCGTAGCGCACGCGGTGGTCGTGTCCTCGGACGGCTTGCCGTTGGCGATCTCCCAGGGCTTCCCTGCGGACCGCGCCGACCAGCTCGCCGCCGTCGCCTCCGGCCTGACCAGCCTCACCGCGGGCGCCGCTCGTGTCTTCGAGGGCGGCGCCGTCACGCAGACCGTCGTGGAGATGGAGCGCGGGCTCCTGCTCGTCATGGCGATCAGCGACGGCTCCTGTCTGTCGGTGCTGGCCGCCTCGAACTGCGACATGGGACTCGTCGCGTACGAGATGACCCTGCTGGTCGAGCGGGCCGGCCGGGTTCTGACCCCGGCGCTGCGCGCTGAGCTGCAGGCGTCCATGCGGGGCGGCGAGACACCGTGAACACGGGCGGAGGCTGGGGGCTGCCGCCGGCCGGCGGTGGTCCCGACCCGCTGGGGGCACCCCAGTTCCGCCCCCCTGATCCACGGGACCGTCCGATGGATCCCCGGTCGCCCTATCCCGGTGCGCCCGCCCAGCAGGGCGGCAGGCCGGGCGGGGGCGGCCAAGACGAGTCGAGCCCGCTGGTGCGCCCCTACGCGATCACCGGCGGGCGTACCCAGCCCCGCTACCAGCTCCCGATCGAGGCCCTGGTCTCCACGACCGCGTACGCCCACGGCGACCTCACCCGGCTCACCCCGGAGTGCATGGCGATCGTGGACCTCTGCGGCGACTGGCGATCCGTGGCCGAGATCTCCGCCCTGCTGCGGATCCCCCTCGGGGTCGCCCGCATCATCGTCGCGGACATGTCCGACCAGGGCCTCGTCCGCATCCACCAGCCGTCCGCCGACGAAGGCGCCGACCTCAACTTGCTCGAAAGGGTGCTCAGTGGACTTCGCAAGCTCTGATCCCGTCTCAGGCCCCCCGCAGGGCCCCGGTACGGGAGCTCGGGCGGGCGCCTCCAAGATGACCTCGGTCAAGATCGTCGTCGCCGGCGGCTTCGGGGTCGGCAAGACCACCTTCGTGGGCTCGGTATCGGAGATCGTGCCGCTGACCACCGAGGCCGTCATGACCGTGGCCAGTGAGGGCCTCGACGACCTGGCCCACGTGCCGGACAAGACCACGACCACGGTCGCCATGGACTTCGGCCGCGTCTCGCTGGACAGCGACCTGATCCTGTACCTCTTCGGCACCCCCGGGCAGCACCGCTTCTGGTTCATGTGGGACGACCTGGTCAAGGGCGCGATCGGCGCGGTCGTCCTCGTCGACACCCGCCGGCTCGAGGACAGCTTCCCCGCCATCGACTACTTCGAGGAGTCGGGGCTGCCGTTCATCGTCGGCATCAACGGCTTCGGCGGCCAGTTCCCGCACACCGGCGAGCAGGTGCGCGAGGCGCTGTCGGTACCGGAGAACGTCCCGATCGTCATGTGCGACGCGCGCAACCGCGAGTCCACGAAGGCCACGCTGATCACGCTGGTGCAGCACGCGCTCGCCACCCGCGCCGCGCAGCAGCAGGCCCAGGCGCTCGGCTCCCGCCCGTACTGACCGCCGGCCGAAGGAACACAGAACAGGGGACGTCGCAATGAGCATGTCCGAACGCGTCGCGGACCGCTTCCTCGCGCTGCTGCGCGACGAGGGCGTGGACCGCGTGTTCGGCAATCCCGGTACGACCGAGGTGCCGATGATCGAGGCGCTGAGCGGCGCCCGCGACATCACGTACACGCTCGGCATCCAGGAGCAGGCGGTCGTCGCGATGGCCGACGGGCACGCGCGCACGACCGGGCGCCCGTCGTTCGTGAACCTGCACGCCGGCGGCGGCCTGTCCAACGGGCTGATCGGCATGCTCAACGCGCTGCGCTCCCGCACCCCGATGGTCGTCACGGCCGGGCAGCAGGACCAACGGCACCTCGCGTACGGCCCCATGCTGTCCGCCGACCTCGTCGGCCTCGCCCAGACGGCGGCGAAGTCGGCGGAGCAGGTGCACCGCGCCGAGGACCTCCCGATCGTCATGCGGCGCGCGTTCGCGCTGGCCCGCACCGCGCCGTACGGCCCGGTGTTCGTCTCCATCCCCAGCGAGCTGTTCGGCCAGGACGCCACGGTCGGCACCCCGGCGCGCACCCCCCGCCCGGGGCTCGGCACGGCCGACGGCATTGAGCGCGCCGCCGCGGTGCTGGCCGCCGCGGAGCGCCCGGCGATCATCGCGGGCGACCGGGTCGGGCAGGGCGGCGCGGTCGCGGAGCTCACGGCGGTCGCCGAGGCGCTCGGCGCGCTGGTCGTGCCGCAGCCGATGTTCGACGCCGTGAACGCCGACAGCGAGCACCCCCTGACCGCGCCGATGCCGCTGCCACTGCACGCGAAGGTGCGCGAGGTCCTCGACGGCCACGACGTCGTCCTGGTGGCCGGCGCGACGATCCGCCCGCACGGCTACACGCCGGGCTCGGCGCTGCCGGACGGCGCCCGCGTCGTCCAGATCGACACCGACGCGTCGGAGATCGGCCGCAACTGGCCCGCCGAGGTGGGCCTGCTCGGCGAGCTCGCGCCGACGCTCGCCGCGCTGGCCGAGGAGCTGCGCGGCAGCGGCCCGAACGCCGCGCGGCTGGCCGAGCGCGCCGGTGAGCGCGCGTCGGAGATCGGCGGGCGGCAGGTCGCCGAGCGCGACGCCTGGCGCGCCGCCGCCCGGTCGCGCGGGTCCGACGTCCCGGGTTCGCTGCACCCCCTGGCGGCCGCGCAGTTGGTGGCCGACGCCATCCCCGACGGCGCGACCGTCGTCGAGGAGGCCATCACGACCGGCAAGCTGCTGCGCCGCGCGCTGCGGATGCGCAAGCCGGGCGACTTCCACCACACCGTGGGCGGCGGCCTCGGCTGGGGCATCGGCACGGCGGTGGGCGCACGCCTCGCCCGCGCCGACCGTCCGGTCGTGGCGCTGCTCGGCGACGGCGCGGCGATGTTCGGCGTGCAGGGCCTGTGGAGCGCCGGCCACTACGGCGCCCCGGTGACGTTCGTCGTCTTCAACAACGCGGAGTACCGCTCGCCGCGGCAGGACGGCCCCGGCATCGACCCGGAGAAGCTGGTCGGCGTCGACCTCACCGAGCCGTCGATCGACTGGTCGCACATCGCCGCCGGATTCGGCATGAACACCGTACGGGTGACCCGTACCGACGACGTCGCCCCGGTGATCGCCGACGCGACGCGCGCGGACGCCCCCGTGCTGGTGGAGATCCCCATCCTGGGCTTCGTGTCCGAACGCGCCCAGGACCGCGCCGGGCGCTGACGCCCGCGGTGAACAGAGGGTGACCAGGTAGTCCGCATACGGGTGCCCCGGGTGGCGCGATCGCCGCTCCCGGGGGCCACACCCGGCCTTGGTGATGAGACCATGTGGTCTAGACAACTTGGGCTGGGTGGGCCGAAGGAGGCACCGTGGACGGACAGGTGGTCGCGCTCGACGTGGGCGGTACCCGGATCAAGACCGCGCTGATCAGCCACGACGGCACACCGCGGCGCGTCGAGACCGTGCCGACCGGGCGCGGGCGCGGCCCCGAGGCGGTCGTCGACCACGTCCTCGACATCGCCGCCCGCCTGTGCGACGACGAGGCCGCGGACGGCCGCGCGCCCCGCGCCGTCGGCCTCACCCTCCCCGGCATCGTCGACGAGACGTCCGGCGTCGCCGCGTTCTCCGCGAACGTCGGCTGGCGCGACGTCCCGATCGGGCGGCTGCTGTCCGAGCGGCTCGGCGTGCCGGCCGTGCTCTGCCACGACGTACGCGCCGCCGCGCTCGCGGAGTCGCGGCTCGGCGTCGGCGCCGGCACCCCGTCCTTCGTCTTCGTCGCGATCGGCACCGGCATCGGCGGCGCCCTGGTCCTCGACGGCCGCATCCACCGCGGCGCCGGCCACCGGGCCGGGGAGATCGGCCACGTCGTGGTGGCGCCGGACGGCCCGCCGTGCGGCTGCGGCGCCCGCGGCTGCGTGGAGACCCTGGCGTCGGCGCGCGCCATCGCGCACCGCTACGCGCGGCGTACGGGATCGGCCGGGGTGGACGCCGAGGAGGTGGCGCGCCGCGTGGCCGCCGGCGACCGGCTCGCCGCGGAGATCTGGGCGGACGCCGTCAGCGCGCTGGCCCGCGGGCTGATGACGTGCGTGACGCTGATCGACCCGGGGCTCGTGGTGATCGGCGGCGGCCTCGCCGAGGCGGGCGCCACGCTGCTCGACCCGCTGGCCGCGGCGCTCGCCGAACGCGCCACGTTCCAGGTGCCGCCCCGCATGGTCACGACGCGGCTCGGCGAGCTCGCCGGATGCCAGGGCGCCGGGCTCGCCGCGTGGGACCTGACGAGAACCGGCGGCGCGACGGGGACGGCGGCGGTCGCGTGAACCGCACGGGCGCCTCGCTGACCTGGTCGAACGCCCGCCTCGTCCGACCCGACCGGGTCGTCGAGGGCGGCTGGGTGCGTGTCGAGGGCGGCCGGATCGCCGCGCTCGGCAGCGCGTCCGATCCCGTGCCGGGCGGTGACGTACGCGACCTCGGGGGCCGGTACGTCACGCCCGGTTACATCGACATCCACACCCACGGGGGCGGCGGCGCGTCGTTCACCACCGGCGACCAGGAGGAGGCGCGCACCGCCGCCGCGTTCCACCTCGCGCACGGCACCACGACCTGCGTCGCCAGCCTGGTGACCGCCCCGGTCGCGGACCTCGCCCGGATGACGGACGCGCTCGGCGAGCTGGTCGGCGACGGCCTGCTCGCGGGCGTCCACCTGGAGGGGCCGTTCCTGTCGGCGAAGCGCTGCGGCGCGCAGGACCCCGAGTACCTCCGCCCGCCCGACCCGGCCGCGCTCGCGGTGATGCTGCGGTCGCCGCACGTCCTCATGGTGACGCTCGCGCCGGAGCTGGACGGCGCGCTCGACGCCGTGAAGCGGGTCGTCGGCGCCGGCGTGGTCGCCGCCGTCGGGCACACCGACGCCAGCTACGCGGAGACCACCGCCGCCATCGACGCGGGCGCGACCGTGGCCACCCACCTGTTCAACGGCATGCGCGGGCTGCACCACCGCGACCCGGGCCCGGTCGGCGCCGCGCTCAACGACGAGCGGGTCACGGTGGAGCTGATCAACGACGGCATCCACCTGCACCCCGCGATCGTCGCCATGGCGGTGCGCGCGGCGCGCGGCGGCTTCACGCTGGTCACCGACGCGATGGCGGCGGCGGGCATGGGCGACGGCGACTACCGCCTCGGCTCGATGGAGGTCCGGGTCAGCGGCGGCGTGGCCCGCCTCGCGGCCGGAGACTCGATCGCCGGGAGCACGCTCACCATGGAGAACGCCGTACGCAACGCCGTCCACGCGTCCGGGCTCTCCGTACCGGACGCCGTGGCCGCCGCGACCGTGACGCCCGCCCGGGTGCTCGGCCTGGACGACCGCGGCGCGCTGCGCCCGGGGCTGCGCGCCGACCTGCTGGTGCTCGACGACGACCTGGCCGTCGCCGAGGTCGTCCGCGGCGGGCGCCCCGCCTGACGGGTCAGGCCGGCACGGCGGCGACCGCGGTGAGGGTGTCGAGCATGGCCGCCACCGCGGGCACCGTACGGGAGTCGGGCCAGACGACCGCGGACACGCCGCGGCGCGGCTCCGGGTCGACCGGCACCGCGACCGTGCCCGGGTTGTGCGACGCCGACAGCACCAGGCCGGGCACGAGCGCGACCCCGAGCCCGGCCGCCACGAGGCTCTGCACGGCCACGCTGTCGTCGGTGGCGAACGCGATGTCCGGCTCGAAGCCGAACCCGGCGCACAACCGGAGCAGGTTGCCGCGGCAGCGTTCGCACCCGGCGATCCACGCCTCGCCCGCGAGGTCGCAGACCTTGACGGACGTACGGCCGCTCAGCGGGTGCGCGTCCGGCAGCACGGCCATCAGCGGGTCGTCGAGCAGCGGTATCTCCGCGAGCCCGGCGGAGGCGCCGCCGTCGTCTCCGCCGTAGGAGAAGGTCAGCGCGATGTCGGCCTCGCCGTCGCGCAGCGCGCGCATCGCCTCGGGCGGTTCGGCCTCGGTCAGCGACACCCGGATGCCGGGATGGGCGTGCGCGAGCCGGGCGATGGCCGCGGGGACGAGCGTCGCGCTGCCGCTGGGGAACGCGGTCAGCCGCACCCGCCCGGCGCGCAGCCCGGCGATGCCGGCCAGCTCGTCCTCGGCGGCGGCCACGCTGCTCAGGATGCCCGCGGCGCGGCGGGCCAGCGCCTCGCCCGCCTCGGTGAGCCGCATGCGCCGGCCCGCCCGGGTGACCAGCGGCGTGCCCGCCTCGCGCTCCAGGGCGCGCATCTGCTGGCTGATCGCGGGCTGGGTGTAGCCGAGCCCGCGCGCGGCCGCGGAGTACGAGCCGGACTGGGCGATCTCGCAGATGAGGCGGAGGTGGCGAAGCTCGAACATGCCGCGACTATAAGCACGGCTTTGGGCATCTGTCGAAAATCGTCATTCGACTTTCCAGTGGTCGCGCCGCGATGATCGACGTACGGGATCAGAGGGGAGACCGCCATGTCATCGACCGATACGAGCACCACGCCCGACCAGCGAACCCTGGACGCGCTGGTCGCGTCGGTCCGTACGGCGCTGCGGCCCGGCATGCCCGACGCCGAGGCGGCCGAGGTCGTCGCGGAGTGCCTGCGCGGCAACCTGCCGGGCCCGGGCGTGCTCACCGACGAGCAGCGCCTCGGCGACCCCGCCATGTACGTCCAGCACATCCTGCACGTCGAGCCGGGCGGCGCCTTCTCGGTCGTCGCGCTGGTGTGGCGGCCCGGCCAGACGACGCCCGTGCACGACCACGTGTCGTGGTGCGTCGTCGGCGTGCTGCACGGCACGGAGTACGAGGAGATCTTCGCCGTCGACGACACCTCGGGCGAGCCCCGGCTGCGGCTCGCCAGCGACTCCGTGAACGCCGCCGGCGAGGTCTGCGGCTTCGCGCCGCCCGGCGACATCCACCGCGTGCGCAACACCGGCGCCGACGTGGCCGTGTCGCTGCACGTCTACGGTGCGGACATCGCCGAGCTCGGCAACAGCGTCCGCCGGGCGTACGACCTGCCGTTCGCCTAGGACCGCCCGCCCGTCAGGACCGGTCGCGGCGGCAGTAGAGGAACTGCTGGACCTCCGGCGGCGCGCCGTCGGCAGCGGGTTCGTACGCCGCCGACGCGCGCTCCTCGACCGTGAAGCCCGCGCCGGCGACCAGCGCGGCCAGGGCGTCCAGCGGGTAGCCGGTGACGCGGATCGTGGCGCCGACGAACGGCACCGGTACGTCGTCGAGGTCGGCCTCCACCATGCCGAGCAGCAGGTAGCCGTCCGGCGCGACCGCGTCGTGCAGCACGCCCAGCGCGGCCGGGATGTCCGCCCGGCGGAGCATCAGCAGCGAGAAGAACGCGGTCGCGGCGTCGAACATGCCGGGGTCGACCGCGGCGTCGAGGATGTCGCCGACCGTGAAGTCGGCGTCCGGGACGTTCGTCCGCGCGAGGTCGACCATGACCGGCGAGATGTCGATGCCGGAGACGCGGGCGCCGGCCGCGGCCAGCCGCCGCGCGGTCGGCACCCCGGTGCCGCAGCCGACGTCGAGCACCCGCGCGCCGGGCGCCAGCCGCGGCAGCAGCCAGTCGACCGCCGCGACCTGGCCCTCCTTGTGCGGGAACGCGAGGTCGTAGTCGGCGCCGATGAGGTCGAACGCGGCCGCCTGCGCGGCCGCGCGCGCCCGTTCGCCCTCCGCCGCCGTCACCGGCGCGGCCCGAGGCCGACCGTCACGTCGTCGTGCAGGAAGCAGACGTAGCCGTCGAGCTTCGCGGCGTCCTCGAGCGGCTCGGGGTAGCCCCACGCCACGTCGTCGAGGGCCGCGTCGCCGTCGCGCAGCGACCAGTACGCCGCGGCGCCCTTGTACGCGCAGACCGTGCGGGTCTCGCTGGGCTCCAGGAGGTCGAAGTGGACGTCGTCGGCCGGGATGTAGATGCGGTTCGGCAGGCCCGTCTCCGACAGCACCACCGGGCGGTCGGTCTCCGCCAGCGTCACCGTGTGCCCGCCGGCGTTCGCGGTGACCGTGGCGTGGCGGTTCGTACGCCGGACGTCGACGCGGTGGTACGGGTCGCGGAGGTGGCCCTCGATGGGCTCGTCCTCGTCGTACCAGGCGTCCATCGACCCCCAGTAGAGGGCCGCGTATCCGTCGAGCCACTCGGCGCCGGCGACCGGCTCGGGATAGGTCCAGACGGCGTTCTCGGCCACGCGGTCGCCCACGCGCACCGACCGGTACGCGGCGTCGCCCTTGAACGGGCAGTGCGTCGTGTGGTCGGTCTTCTCCAAGAGGTCGGCGCGGAGGTCCTCGATCGGGACGTACAGCACCGGCAGCAGGCCCGTTTCGTGCAGCAGCCGGCCGCGGTCGCTGTCGAGCACGGTCACCCCGCCGAACTCGGCGCGGACACGGCGCGGGAAATCCTGGAAGAACAGCTTGTGCGCGGGGCCGTCGACGGCGTAGTTCGCGTCCGCGGGCGTCCGCCCCGACAGCGGCCCGCCGCCCAGTGTGAGTGACATGTCGTCCTCCTGCTCCTGACGAGGCCGGGTTCGTACGGTGACATACGACACCGCCGTTACTCGCGTGCCAACCCGCATTCTTCCGGCGTTCTTCCCCCCAGGCCACCGGCCGATCCGCGGTTTCGCGCGGCCCGTGCCCGGCGTACGGCGACCCGGCTTTCCCGGCCTCCCGGACGCCATACCGGACGCCCCGGTAACCGGAGCGCGCTGACGGGGCGGTAAGCTTAGGCTGTCGTCAAGGCGTCATGGTGGAACGTGGCGTCCCGGCCGTCCGCGAGTTTCGAGCTCGCCGGAGGCGCGTACGACCACCCGCGCGGCGCCAACGCCCGCGCGGCCCCCGCCAGAAGGTTCCTCCTCCGTCGGACGAACCTTGCCGTTCTTCCGACCCGGAAGGTACTTCGCGTGCCCAACGCACTCCCAGACGCCCTGCCCGACCAAGAGCCGACCGACGAGATCCTCGACGGCCCCCTGGAGCCGGAGATCGACTCCCCGGAGGAGCCGGAGATCGGCTTCGCCGAGCTCGGCCTGCCCAAGCCGCTGGTCAGCGCCCTGACCCGGCAGGGCATCAACCAGCCCTTCGCGATCCAGCGCGCCTGCGTGCCGGACGCCCTCGCCGGGCGCGACGTCCTCGGCCGCGGCCAGACCGGCTCCGGCAAGACGCTCGCCTTCGGCCTGCCGATGCTGACCCGCGTCGCCGGCGGCCCGGCCCGTCCGCGCAAGCCGCGCGGCCTGGTCCTCGTCCCGACCCGCGAGCTCGCCATGCAGGTCCACGACGCGCTCGAGCCCCTCGGCCGCGGGCTGTCCGTCCGCATGAAGACCGTCGTCGGCGGCACGTCCATGCCGAAGCAGATCGCCGCGCTGCGCCGCGGCGTCGAGATCCTCGTGGCCACTCCCGGACGCCTGCTCGACCTGATCGAGCGCGGCGCCTGCGACCTCGGCGACATCGGCGTCACGGTCGTCGACGAGGCCGACCTGATGGCCGACATGGGCTTCCTGCCGGACATCACGAAGATCCTCGACAAGGTGCCCGCCGGCCAGCGGATGCTGTTCTCCGCCACGCTCGACGGCGACGTCGACACGATCGTCCGCACGTACCTCACCGACCCGGTGACCCATGCGCTCGCCCCGCCGTCCGCGTCGGTGACCACGATGGACCACCAGCTCCTGATGGTTCAGCCGAAGGACAAGCTGCCGGTCACCGCGGAGATCGCCAACCGCAACGGCCGCACCATCATGTTCGTCCGCACCAAGCACGGCGCGGACCGCCTCGTCGGCCAGCTCAACGCGGTCGGCGTACGGGCCGCGGCGCTGCACGGCGGCAAGACGCAGGCCATGCGCACCCGCACGCTCGCCGAGTTCCGCGAGGGCAAGATCGGCGCGCTCGTCGCCACGGACGTCGCCGCGCGCGGCATCCACGTCGACGGCATCAGCCTGGTCCTGCACGTCGACCCGCCGGTGGACCACAAGGACTACCTGCACCGCGCCGGGCGTACGGCCCGTGCCGGGGAGACCGGCACCGTCGCCACGCTCGTGCTGCCGCACCAGGTGCGCGCCGCCGGCCGGATCGCGCAGCGCGCCGGGGTGCGCCCCGGTAAGACGCGCGTCGCCGCCGGCGACGACATCCTCAACCGGCTGACGGGCGCCCTGCCGCCCAGCGGTGTGCCGGTGCCCCCGCCGGTGAAGGAGCGCCCGTCCGGTGGCGGCCGCCGTCCGCGCGACGCCGGGTCCGGCAAGTTCGGTGGGCGTCCGCAGCAGCGGCGCCGCCACCCCGACGCGGTCCGCGGCCGCGGACCCCGTCCGGCCGGACGGCGCGACGCCCGTACGGCCCACACACAGGAGCACTGACCGGGCGCCCACCGCCCGTTACCGCCCCGATCGCGGCGGCTCTTCCGTCAGTCGGCGATGGTGGTGAGCAGCACCACGGAGTCCTCGGCGGCGGCCAGTGAATGGCGCTGCCGCGGCACCGTGACCAGCGCGCCCGCCGACAGTTCAGCGACGTCGTCGCCCGCCGCCAGCCGCACCCGTCCGCGCAGGACGAACACGCTGGCCGCGGGCGGCGCGTTGTGCTCCGCGAGCTCGTTGCCCGCGGTCAGCGCGATCAGCGTCTGACGCAGCGGACCGTCGTGCACGGCCATGTACGAGCTGCGGCCGCTGCTCGCCTCCCGCGCCTTCTTGAGCTGTTCGTCTGCTCGGACGGTCACGTTCGTCATCGAGGCTCCCGGACGTTCGGACGCGGCGCTGGACAAGTGATCACGCCGTTCGTACCCAGCGGCCCACCCTGCTACCGCTCACCGGCCACCCGGACGACCCGATTTCGGCCGGATTGATGAGGCGATCCCGGCGAAGCGGACGTACTCTCGGTACTGTCCGGCCGGGGGTGGATCAGGGTTTCCTCAGGGCCTTCCCCGATGGCCCCAGCGCCCCCGCCGCGCCACGCTGGACGCACCGGGCCCGGCGAGCGGATCGTGAGGAGATGGAATGCGGCAGCCCACGTACCCGCCGCACCACCGCGGCGTCGACCCCGCCGTGCTGCGCGTGTCCCACACCGAGCGCGACGCGGTCGTCGACCGGCTGAAGACCGCCTACACCGAGGGGCGCCTCGAAAAGGACGAGTTCGACGACCGGCTCGAATCCGCGCTGACCGCCCGCACCCGCGCCGACCTCGACCGCCTGCTCCACGACGTCTCCGAGCTCGCGCCCCGCCCCGTCGCCGTCCGCACACGCCGCCCCGCGCCGCCGCTGCCCGCCCCGGCCGACATCACGCCCGACGAACGCGCGTTCGCCATGCTCAGCCACTGGCTCGGCCTGGTCACCTGGATCATCGGGCCCGGCATCATCATGGCCACGAAGGGCCGCCAGTCCGCGTTCGTCCGCGCCCAGGCCATCGAGGCCATGAACTTCCAGATCACCTGGGCCCTGGCGATGCTCGCGCTCCCCATCATCGCCATCCTCACCCTGGGCATCGGCGCGCTGTTCATCGCGTTCGGCCCCGTCATGCTGATCATCGGCGGCATCGTCGCCGCCTTCGGCGCCCGCATGCGCTACCCCCTGTGCCTGCGCCTCATCAAGCGCTGACGCCCGCTTCTCGCTAACGTGAACCCCGTCCGTTACGGGCGGAGGAATCGTGAACTACGTCGGAAAGCGGCGCCGCGGGCGCCACCCGGACACGATCGAGACCGTAGGCGACCTCATCACCGCACTCCAGGCCTACGACGAAGACGCGGAGATCCGCCTCGCCATCCAACCCCGCTGGCCGATGGAACACGTCATAGGCCCGGTGATCGACACCGGCGAGGTGGTCTGGCTAGGCGACGGCGGCCAAATAGGCGCCCTCCCGGAGAACGCCATCACGGAGTTCGGCTGGCGCTGAGGCGGGGGTAGGTTTCGCGTACGGCTGGGGCCTGGCGTACGGCTCCCGCTGGGCGCGCGTACGGCTCGGCTGGGCGTGCGCCGGAGGGGTTCGCGTACGGCTCGGGTGGGCGCGCGGGGGCTCGCGTGTGGCCGGGGTGGGCTACGGGTGGCCTGCTGGGGTGTTCGTGGGGTTCGGGTGGGGTTGCGCGGCGGCGAGGGCGCGGCCCTGGGGGTAGGTCTTGGCCGTCTCCGGGAGGGGTTCGAGGCGGCCGGTGCGGAGGACGGTCACGGTGCCGGTGGCGGGGGCGTCCGGTGCGGGGGCGGCGCCGATGCGGCGGAGGGCCTGCGCGGCGACCGCGGTGGCCGAGCCGAACAGCGCGACGGGCACGGCGGCGCGGATCGCGTCGGCGACGAGCTCGTAATGCGTGCAGCCGAGGACCAGGCCGCGTACGTCGGACGGGGTGCGGCGCGCGGCGTCCGCCACCGCCGCCTCGATGCCCGCGAGGTCGCCGGTGTCCACCGCGTCCGCGAGCCCCGGGCACGCGACCTCGGCCACCGGGACGCCGTCGGCGAACCGCGCGATGAGGTCGCGCTGGTACGCGCTGGCGGTGGTGGCGGGCGTGGCCCAGATCGCCACCGGCCCCCCGCAGGCCGCCGCGGGCTTGATCGCCGGCACCGTCCCCACCACGGGAACCCCCGGCTCCAGCTCCGCCCGCAACTGCTCCAGCGCATGCACGGACGCGGTATTACACGCCACGATCAGCACATCGAGCCGGTACGCCTCCGCCGCCCGCGCACACCCCAGAGCCCGCTCGGCAACCCCCTCCGGGGTCCGCGGCCCCCAAGGCATCCCGTCAGGATCCGTGGTGAGCACAAGATCAGCATCCGGCCGCATATCCCGCACAGCAGCCGCCGCCGCCAACAACCCGACCCCAGAATCCAAAAGCCCAATCCGCACCCGCCCAACCTTACGACCACCCCCCGCCCCACCACCCACGTCCACCTCAATCCCCCCGCGCGGTTCGCGCTCCGCCGGACCACCCGGGAACCGCAGGGGGATACGGGCTCCCACCTCACACCTCCGCGGCAGTGAGCCCCGCGCCCCGCCGCCCGCCCCAGGCGGGAAGGCCAGGCTCGTCCCCGTCCCGGCGCGCATCGTGTGTGGGGTTCACCACGTGCGGGACCCGTGCCAAGCCCCCGAGGCGTACGGGGATCCGGGCCAGTAGTGGTGGTTCGTACGGCGCATGGCCTGTGGCGGCATGCGGCACAAGCCAGTGGGGGCACGGGGGAATGGAGTTGTGCGGATCGCCGTGGAGCGGGCTTGTACGGGCGGGGATCGCTGTGGAGGCAGGGT
>DASXYG010000027.1:0-57427 GCA_036502625.1 Streptosporangiaceae bacterium | reverse complement strand
AGCCCGATGCTTCGTATCGCGTCATATCAGCATGATGCTTCGTTGAGCCCTGTGAGTGCAGCAACTTCATGCACCGCCCACCGAAACCACAGAGGTTTGGCATGGGCAGGTGGCGGATGGAGTGGCCCTTGCCGCAGGGGCAACCGATGCAAGGTACGGCGCGTACGTGCCCATGCCGGTGATCGGCGGCGCGCTGGGCACGGGCCGAGGTTCGGGATCAACGCACGGCCGGCCCCGTACGCATGCCCGGCCGCGGCGCGCGGCGGGGAGGGACCGGCCCCCAGGCCGCATGCCCGGACCGCGTCGCGCGGAGCGCGGCCGGTTCGCCGGGCGACGCGCCGCCGGCCTCTTGATCCAGTAGGGCTTAATTCGGCAGTGATCCTTGTGTGCTCGTGGGAGGGTCGCGCGCCTACCGGGAGTATTCAGCGAACCCTTGAATAGTTGGCTGTGGGCTCGTACAGTCGAGCCGTCTAGCCCCCTAGACGGCGCCTTGTCTGGAATACGGCGGGTGCTGGTCCGGTGGGCTGGGGTGCGGCGCTGGCCGGCTTGATGGCTGGGTTGTGCCGTGCTGGATGGGCGACGGTGCCCCCGTGCTGCTGCCTGTTCGGCTTGGGTGGTGGGCTGCGTTGTCGGGAGGGGCGGCGTGGCTTGCCGCTGATGGGACGGAAGCGCGTCGGGATGGCCGGGGCGTTCGGGTGGAGAGCGGATGCGAGGTGCCGTGATGGGTTATTGGATGTCGGGGCCTGGCGTTGAGGGCGTTGGGACGTGGGTGAACGTTTACGTGCCTGATGGGACGCCGGTTCGGAACGCTAAGGACACGATGTTGATCGAAGCGTCGGACGAGCGTCCTGTGCGGCTCGTGATCGGGGAGGGGGACGAGTTGGTCATCGACATGAGCGAGGAGACGGCTCGCTTGATCGCGGACGCGTTGAATACCACGACGGATGCTCACGCGGGCGTTCGGCGGGAAGTGGATGGCGCGGTGCCGTGATGGGCCGGCACGTCGTCGGCCCCCTGGGCGGCGTGCCGTCTTCGGCGGGCGGTCGTACTCGATGCCCGGCGGTGGGCGATGTCCCCGGCCCAGGTGTGCGATGGGCCGGGGATTCGTCATGTCGGCGTCTTTCGGCAATCGATCTTTGGGACTGATCGTCGGCGCGGTTGCGGACTGTGGTCGTGGTGTCGCTCGCGTGCGGTAGAACGCTTGTATGGGTGGCGACGTTGCGGCGGATCTTCGGGAGCTGGGCGATGCCGTACGGCGGGAGCGGCGGGCCTGTGGGCTGAGTGGGCCGGCGGTGGCGCGGCTGGCGAACGTGTCGCAGCCGACCGTGTCGCGGATCGAGACGGGGCGGGCCGTCGCGGATGCCGAGGTCGTGACGCGTGTGGTGGATGCTCTCGGCCTGGGCGGTGATGCGGCCGCGGATCTGGCCGCGCTGGTGGAGCGGGCGTATGGGGTGGCGCGTCGTCGGGTGGACGCGGGCGTCTCGATGCGGCGTGAGGGCGGCGCCGATCTTGTGTCGTCCGCCGTCGACATCCGGTGTTTCCAGTCGGCCGCGGTTCCCCGGCTTCTCCAGACGGAGGAGTACGCGCGCGCCTTTCACGCGCTCGCGGGGGCCGGCGGCGATGGCGGTACGAACCCGCTCGCGGACACGTCTCGCCGGTTCACCTTCGTCGTGACGGAGGGTGCGATCCGGACGTGGCCGGACTCGCCGGGTCTGATGGTCAAGCAGCTTGACCGCATCGCTGACCTGGACCGGAAGCGGAACGTGCGGATCGGGATCGTCCCGTGGTCGGCGGCGGTTCCGTCCGTTCCGCTGCACGGGTTCACGTTGCATGATGACCAGGCCGTGACGGTGGAGACGTTCACGCGTGAGCTGACGCTGACGGACCCGGCCGACGTGGCGGCGCACCGGGAGATCTTCGACGCGTTCGAGTCGGCGGCGGTGTTCGGCAAGCCCATGCACGCGGTGCTTGCGGCGGTCACCGAGGACTTTCGGCAGCTAGAGAAGTCGCACCCATCGCGCTAGTTATGCACGAAGCTGCTTGAATAGCCTCTCTGGACGGCGTAGCGTTCCGACCAATCCGTATAGCCCCCTATACATACTGGATGTGGTTGGGATGGTGCAGTGGTCGCGCTCGTTCCGGGGGCGTCCTGAGCAGATCGCGCAGGCTCGGCAGTTCGTGGCGCTGGTCCTCGGGGCGCGTCCCGTCGTGGACCTGGCCGAGCTGGTCGTCTCGGAGCTGGCCACCAATGCCATTCGCTACTCGTGCAGCGGCCTGTGCGATGGCTGGTTCGTGGTCTCCGTCGATCTCGATCCGCCGGACCGCGTACAGGTGAGCGTGACCGACCTCGGCGGCGACGGTGACCCGGTGGTCATCTCCGCTGCGCGGGATGCGGAGTTCGGGCGTGGCCTCGCCCTGGTGGAACGGGTCGCGAAGGAGTGGGGGAGCGAGCCGACCGATCTTGGACGGCGGGTGTGGGCCGACCTCGGTCTTGACGACGGATCGTGAGTGGACCACCCATGCGGAGGCACCGTCGGCGGTTCACGGCGGTGAGTTCTGCAACAGGCGAAGAGCAAGCCTCGCCCTTGTCTAGGGGCCTATGCTGGCCGCTAGCGACTAGGGAGGCTGACGTGCCGGGCGTATCGGACGAGCTCGCGGGCATCGATGACCCGTACGAGCTGCTTCGCGTTACGACTGCACGGCTGCAAACGGCGCAAGAGGAAGTCACCGAACTCTCCCGGCTTCGCCGCCGGTTGGTGCAGGATCTCCACGCGCAGGGCCTTTCGTACGCGCAGATCGCGGATGCTGCCGGGCTGAGCCGCGGTCGGATTCACCAGATCCGGCACACGGGGCCGGCGCCGGAGGGCGCGTTCCTTGGTGCGGGCACGATCACGGTCGTCACACCGCTGAAGCGGGAGGCGAAGAACGCCCGTCCCGTCGTCGCGATGGAGGACGTCACAGCGGCCAAGCGGCTGGAAGACCTGGCGCGCTCGTTCGGGCTCGGCACGGAGCTGGAACACCTGCCGATCGGCGGGGAGATCGACCTCAACCGGCCGAACCTCATCGTGATCTGCGGACCGCGGCTGTCCGATGTCGTCGGGCGTGCGTACGACGCCGACCCGGTGGTGAAGTGGGAACGCGCGGACGACGGGCCTTGGACACTGCGCGACACGCGTACGGAGACCGTGTATCGGTCCGGGTGGGACGACGACCCGGCGACGAACCACGACGTCGCGTACCTCGGGCGGCTGCCGCGTCCGGACGGTAACGGCACGTTCCTGGTCTTCACCGGTATTCACCCGCCAGGCACCCTCGGCGTCGTCCGGTTGCTCGCCACGGATATCGGCTCGCTATGGGGTCAGGTGACGGACCGGCCGTTCTCGGCCGTCGTCGGCGTGACGTATGACCCAGAGAGTCACGAGCCCGAGGAGACCGAACTCCTGACGCCGTTGTACGTGCATGAGGAGATCTAGGCGTGCGGGTCACGCTCGCGACCGAACCCGCCAAGCCTGACCGGCCGAACGAGGACTTCGCGGCGGCCTCGTCTGACGCGCTGGTCCTGCTCGACGGGGCGGGTACCCCTGCTGGCTCGGAGTCCGGGTGCATACACGGGGTGGCCTGGTACGCGCGCACGCTCGGGGGCGTCCTTCTCGGCAAGATCACGGGCAACGACGTGCCGCTGGCCGATGCGCTCGGTGATGCGATCGCTCACGTCCGTTCGCTTCATGCCGATACGTGCGACCTGGCGCACCCGGGGTCGCCATCGGCCACGGTGATCGCCGTTCGCGTACGTGCCGGGGTGCTGTCGTACCTGGTGCTCGCGGACTCGGTCCTGGTGCTTGACCGTGCGGGGGAGGGGCCGGAGGTCGTCACGGACGATCGAGAGGCCGAGGTGGGGCGGGAGCTGCGGAAGCCGATGGACGCGCTTCCGGCCGATACGCCCGAACACGAAGAGGCTCGGCGGGCCTACATGGAGGCGCTGTGGTCCTCACGCAATCGGACCGGTGGGTTCTGGGTGGCGAGTGCCGATCCGGAGGCGGCCGGCCATGCGCTCGTCGGCTCGGTGCCTGTCGATGACCTGTCGTCTGTCGCCGTACTCAGTGACGGGGCGAGCCGGATGGCCGATCGGTTCGGCCTGATGTCGTGGGAAGAGCTGGTCAAGGTGCTGGAGTCCGCCGGGCCGGACGAGCTGATCGCCCGGACGCGTGAGGCCGAGAACTCCGACCCGGACGGGCGTCGCTGGCCGCGCGGGAAGAGCCGCGACGACGCGACGGCGGCGTTCATCTCCTTCTGAGCGGCGCGGATCTTGACCACGACACGCCGGTGATTACCCCCCTAGACAACATGCGGTCCCGCGTGTAGTCTCCTGGATATCCCCCTAGACAACAGGGGCGGCAACCGGCGAACTGTCTAGGGGGGTGGACGAAGGGAGACTGGTGTGGCATTGCAGGGTGCGTTTCCGGTGGAGTTCGGCCAGGTGTTCCCGCACGGCGCGTTCGCGCTGGGGGTGGAGCCCGTCAACGACTTCGAGTCGGGGAAGCCCGCGCGGGACAAGGCGTCCGGTGAGCTGATGTGGGCCGTGGACGTGATCGACGCGGACCCCGAAGCGCGGGGCAAGGCGAAGTCCGTCAAGGTCAAGGTCATCGCGCCGGTCTGTCCGGTGCTGCCGGAGGAGGTGCCCGGCGTTCCGTTCCGGCCCGTCGAGTTCGAGGGGATGACCGCGATGCCGTGGGTGGAGTTCACCGGCGGACGGGACCGGGAGGGCAACCCGCGGACCCGCATCAACTTCTCGTTGAAGGCGAAGGGCGTGAGCGCGCCCGGGGGAGCGGCGTCCGGAGGTACGGGCTCGGGCAAGCGGTCGGCGTCGGCTCCGGCTGGTCCGGCTCCGGCGGCTAAGGATGCGGCCTGATGCGGGGCGTCGGACGTAAGGCGCGTCCGTCGTCCGTGCTGACGCTCCACGTCTGTGCGGATGGTCAGGCGTTCGCAGTCGGCTACCCGAAGCGCTCGCCGGTGCTGTCGGTGCGCCTGGGTTCGTCGGTGGTGCTGCTCGGGACGGCGCGCGAAGACACGGTCGGGGCCGATGATGTGGCGTTCGCGCGGGAGCTGGCGCGGGCGGCGGCGAAGTTCGCGGAGTTTTGCGAACGGTCGTATCGGGGGCTGCCGAACGGGGCCGACGTCCCGCCTCCCGACACGGTCACGGACGCCGATGGGCGGGCGGCCTGATGAGCTTCACCCAGTTCACGACGCACACGAACTCCGATGGGTCGACGCTGTTCGTCCTGCTGCTGCGCACGGACCAGGGCGCGGGCGTGACGTGCCGTGAGTACGGCGGGATGGCTCCCACCCTGGTCATCGATGGGCCGGGCGCGCATGTCGAGATCGCACCGGACTTCCGGGATCGCGTGACGGACGGCGATCTGGCCTTCGCACGGGCACTGGCCGCCGAGGCGACCCATTACGCCGTCGAGTGCGAGCGCATCCACATCCCCGACATCGGCGACGTACCGGGCTTTCGGACGGACTGACAGTTCCGGCGGGGCGGCCGGAAGGTGAGAGCTTCGGCCGCCCCTTCTCTCCCCATGCGCGAAACCAAGAGAAGAGGTCATCAATCATGCCTGAAAACAACACGGTCGCCACGAGCGCGCCGGAGACGGATCGACGGGCCTCGGTGGGCGAGATCGCGGCATTCGTCGCCGAAGCGAACCGACTGATCGGCCTCCGGGATGTGAGTGCCCGGGATCGGCTGGCGTACTTCGAGTGGAAGGTGGACCTGTTCGCTCGGCTGACCCGTGACGACGGGGATGCGTCGGTGGTCGAGGCGCGGGCCGAGGCGGCGCGTCTGCGGGCGGAGCTGACCGGCGAGGCCGCCTGATGCCGGGGATGTGGCGGGAGACGTCGCCCGGCGATCAAGCCTCGCCGTGGGCGACGCAAGATCCGTTCGCCGCTCCGGTGTTCGGGCGGTCGGTGTGGAAGGTGCCCGAGGGGATCGTGCTCCTGGTCCACCTGCTGCGCTTCCTCGGTCGGGTCCTGGTGCTGGCCGTGCTTCACCCGATCGTCACGATCGCCGTGCTGGGGCCGGTGGTCTTGGCGGTGCTGGCTGGATGGCGGACGGCCGTGGCCGTGGTGCTCGTGGTCCTGGTGCTGCTCGCCGGTGGGCTCGGGGTGTGGGCGTGGCGGTGGCCCGGCTCGTTCGAACTGCGGGTACGGCTTCCCGGCCTGGCGCGGTGGCGCTGGTTCAGCCTCTACCGCAGGTTCTGGCAGCCGGTCATGACCATGACGGGTCTCCTGTCCCGGCGCGGCGAGCGGGAGTATCTGCCGAAGGTCCGGAAGGTCACGTGTACGGCGTGGGCGGATCGGGTGCTGGTGGAGATGCTGCGCGGGCAGGCGCCGGCCAACTGGGAAGACCAAGCCGCCGCACTCGCGCACGGCTTCGGGGCGGCGTCGTGCCGGGTCCGGATGGACCGTCCCGGCCGGGTGTGGCTGGAGTTCCCCCGCGGTGACTCCCTAGCGGATCCGCTTCCGGCGCTCCCTGTCCCGGACGTGACCGATCTCGGTGCGTTGCCGGTGGGGCGGTGTGAGGACGGGTCGGACTGGCGGTTGAAGGTCCACGGCACGCATGTGCTCGTCGCAGGGGTGACCGGGGCGGGCAAGGGCTCGATCATCTGGTCCACCATCCGCGCCCTGCTGCCTGCGATCCGGGCGGGCCTGGTCGAGGTCTGGGCCGTCGACCCGAAACGTATGGAGCTGTCGTTTGGCCGGTCGCTGTTCGCCCGGTACGCGGCTGATCCGGAGGACTCGGTGGCGCTGCTGGAAGACGCCGTGGAGGTCATGCAGAAGCGGGCCGACCGGTTCGCCGGACGCGTCCGGTCCCACACCGCGACCACCGAAGACCCGTTCGTGCTCGTGGTGGTGGATGAGGTGGCGTTCCTGACCGCCTACCACCCCGACGCGAACGGCGTGAAGAAGCCGGTCAAGAACTCGCTGGCCACCCTCACGTCCCAAGGCCGCTCGGTCGGGGTCGGGGTGCTGGCCGCGCTCCAGGACCCCCGTAAGGAGGTGTTGGAGATCCGGAATCTGTTCCCGGACAAGATCGCGTTGCGGATGGATGAGAAGGCCCAGGTCGACATGGTGCTCGGGGACGGGGCTCGGGATCGCGGTGCGTACGCCGATCAGATCTCGTCGGCCACGGCGACCGGCGCGGGCGTCGGTTACGTGCTGCTTGAAGGATCCCGTGATCCGGCGCGGGTGCGGGCCGCGTACGTCTCCGATGCGGATATCGACGCGATTGCGGCCGACTTCACCGACGACGTTTCCGGCACTGATGGCCGTTCGGCCGAGAACGGGGCGTCCCACGAATGACGGCACCAAGCACCAGGGCCGAACGCGCCGCGATGCCGTTGGCGAAGGATGTGGCGCGGACGGTCGCGGAGAACAACGGCGTCTGTATCCGGCCTGTCCCCGTGAAGCGCGTCGACCTCGTCACGGGGGACGCGGAGATCATCGACGTCCCGTGCGGGCACACCCTCGCCTCCGTCTGCCCGGCGTGCGCCGAGAGAAAGCGTCGGCTGCGGCTCGCGCAGTGCCGGGAGGGCTGGCACCTCACCGACGAACCGATCCTCGACGCCGACCCGCCCACGGACGAACACCAGCGGCTCGTGGAAGAACGAGCCGACCTCACGGCCGCACGGGACGAGCTGGCCGCCAACGGGCTCGACACGGCCAATGTGGACGAGCTGATCAACGGTTGTGACGACGCGATGGCCAAGGCCGGAGTCCGCGGCTCGATCGACCCGGTCAAGACCAAGCGGCGGACCCGGTCCACGCGTCGGCGCCAAGACACACCCGACCTGCCGAGGCGGCCCGTGGATAAGCGGACGGTGGGCAAGACCTTCACGGGCAACGATGGGAGGACGTTCCGGCCGTCGATCTTCCTCACGCTGACCTGCGACACCTACGGGCGCGTCCGCGGTGATGGGACACCGGTCGACTCATCGACGTATGACTACGTGCGGGCGGCGCGGGATGCGTTGCACTTCTCCAAGCTGGTCGACCGGTTCGTGCAGAACCTGCGCCGGTTTCTGGGCTGGGAGGTGCAGTACTTCGCGACGGTGGAGCCGCAGCGACGTCTTGCGCCGCATGTCCACATGGCGATCCGGGGCACCGTGTCCCGGGCGGAGCTGCGGCAAGTCGCTGCGGCGACCTATCACCAAGTCTGGTGGCCCTCCACCGACATCGTCCGCTACCAGGGCGCGGACGTGCCGGTCTGGGACGCCGAGACCTCGAACTACTGCGACCCGATCACCGGGGAAGTCCTGCCGTCCTGGGATGAAGCCCTGGACGACCTCGACGCCGACCCCGACGCCGAACCGCTGCACGTCGTCAGGTTCGGGCCGCAAATCGACGCCCAGGGCGTGGTTGCGGGCTCCGAAGACGCCAACCGGTGCCTGCGGTATCTCGCGAAGTACCTGACCAAGTCCATAGCCGACTGCCACGAACCCGAAACCGACGCCCAGAAAGCCCACGTCGACCGGCTCTGCGACGCACTGCGCTACGAACCCTGCTCGTCCTCGTGCGCGAACTGGCTCCGCTACGGCATCCAACCCGACAACCCCCGGGACGGACTGCGGCCCGGCTACTGCAAGAGCAAAGCCCACCGACGCCAGCACCTCGGCTACGCAGGCCGGCGCGTGCTCGTATCGCGCAAATGGTCCGGCAAGACCCTCGGCGACCACAAACACGAACGCAAAGCCTGGGTCCTCGCCCAATTGGAACGCTCCGGGGTCCCGGCAACCCACGACGACAACGACCCCGGACGCTACGCCTGGGCCGCCGTCAACCCCTCCAACCCCGAGGTCGCGCCACTGGAACACCGCATCCTCCGGGCCGTCGCCAAACGCCACGAATGGCGAACACAAATGGAACTCGCCCAACGAAGAGCCGACGGACAACCCGACACGGATCTTTCGGCAACCGGCCTCGCGGCCTGATCACGGGGGGAGATCGACATGACAGACCGGTACCTGACCGTCGCCCAAGCAGCCGACATCCTCAACACCTCGGAGCGGTTTCCGCGCCGGTTGATCGCCGAACGCCGCATCCGGTTCGTCAAGGTCGGCCGGTTCGTGCGCATCCCGGAATCCGCGCTCATCGACTTCATCGCGTCTGGCCTTGTGGAGCCGATGAACGCTGCGCGAATCCGGCTCGGGCGGAGGGCGGCCTGATGGCGAAGAAGAGCAACCGGCGGCACTTCGGCAACGTGCGGAAGCTGCCCTCTGGGCGGTACCAGGCGCGATTCCGGAGACCGGATGGCCAAATGCGCCCGTTGGAGGGGACGTACGAGCGGAAGAGCGACGCGGAGAAGGCACTCTCCCTGACCGAAGCGCAGATGACCACGGGGGAGTGGATCGACCCGGCGCGTGCGAAGGTCGCGCTCAAGGAGTACGCCGAAGTATGGATCGAGCAGCGTCCCGGTCTGCGTCCTCGGACGAAGGACCTGTACCGGTGGCTGCTGCGCAAGTACATCGAGCCCGGTCTTGGCGGTGTTCCGGTGGGGAAGCTCGACACTCCCACGATTCGGCAGTGGCGGGCGGATCTCCTCGACTCGGGCAAGTCCGCGTCAGTGACGGCGAAGGCGTACCGGCTGCTGCGGGCGGTGCTGATGACGGCGGCCGATGACGATCGGATCATCCCGCGCAACCCCTGCCGGCTTCGTGGGGCGGGGGACGAGCGGCCGGAGGAGCGTCCCGTGCTGACGGTGGCGCAGGTGTTCCAGCTCGCCGACGCGATGAAGGATCGGCGGTTCCGCGGCCTGGTGCTGATCGCCACGTTCGCCAGTCTGCGGTGGGGTGAGGCCACGGCACTGCGGCGGAAGGACGTGGATCTCCGTAAGGGGACGGTGCGGGTCCGGGCGGCGTACGCGGAACGCTCCAACGGAGAACTCGTACTCGGTCCGCCGAAGTCGCGGGCGGGGCTGCGGACCGTGAGCATTCCCGCCGTGATCATCACGGATCTACGGGCGCACCTGGATGAGTACGCGGAGGAGGGACCGGACGCGCTGGTGTTCCCGGGCCGGAAGGGCGGGCCGCTGCGGCGGGGCAACTTCAACCGGGCGGCCGGCTGGAAGGACGCCGTCGCGAAGATCGGCGTGTCCGGGCTGCACTTCCATGACCTGCGGCATTCGGGCAACATGCTGGCCGCCGCGACGGGCACGGGGCTGCGGGACCTGATGACGCGGATGGGGCAGGACAGCGTCCGGGCGGCGATGATCTATCTGCACGCGACGAGCGGTGCTGACCGGACGATCGCCGATGCCATGAACGCCCAGGTGGAGGCGGAGCGGGACAGCGCCGAGGACGATCGGGACGAGGACGACGAAGGCGGGACCGGAGCGGCGGTTCCAGCGGTCTAGTGGCACGTGCGTGGCACGGGGCCGTGCGGTTGACCCGTGAATAGCGAAAGGCCCGGGTCGGATTCGTCATCTGACCTGGGCCTTCTTGGGGGAGCGGGTGACGGGAATCGAACCCGCACTATCAGCTTGGGAAGCTGACGTTCTGCCATTGAACTACACCCGCGCGGGGCGTCCACCCCGGGACGTCGCTCGGACATCGTACCGGACCGGATAGGTTGCTTGGCGTGCTGCTCTCTGATCGCGACATCCGGGCCGAGATCGAAGCCGGGCGGGTCCGGCTGGATCCGTTTGAGGCCGTTATGGTTCAGCCGTCCAGTGTGGATGTGCGTATGGACCGGTTCTTCCGTGTGTTCGAGAACCATAAGTATCCGCATATCGATCCTGCTGAGGAGCAGCCGGATCTGACGCGGCTGGTGGAGGTGGACGGCGGGGAGCCGTTCGTGCTGCATCCGGGGGAGTTCGTGCTGGCGTCGACGTACGAGGTGCTGACGCTGCCGGACGACGTCGCGGCGCGGCTGGAGGGGAAGTCGTCGCTGGGGCGGCTCGGGCTGCTGACGCATTCGACGGCGGGGTGGATCGACCCGGGGTTCTCGGGGCACGTCACGCTGGAACTGTCGAACGTGGCGACGCTGCCCATCAAGTTGTGGCCGGGCATGAAGATCGGGCAGATGTGCCTCTTCCGGCTCACGTCGGCCGCCGAGCACCCATATGGATCGGCCGTGTACGGCTCGCGATATCAGGACCAGCGGGGTCCTACGCCGTCGCGTTCGTATCTGAACTTTCACCGCACGCGAGTATGAATTCACGGTGCGTGTAGTTCGCTGTGAGATCTATAACGATCAAGATCGTTCATAACGAATTCGCAACACGTACAAAGTGCCCTGATGGGCGCGGTTTTGGCCGTGTGCGACGAGAGGGATTCGTTTACTTGACGTGATGGACACGTGATGCGCATGGCGCTTGCTGTTGATGGGCCACGGGTATGGTTGACCTTGGACCAACGGGAAGCGTCGGCTTGTTGACGTGGGTTCGGGCACGGATTTCGCCGGACTCGTCCCTGGCGGTAACGCTCCCGAAAATCGCGTTGCGTGCATCACCCGTCCATGGGCGTTCGGCGACCTGGGCGGGGTCTCACGTGTCGCCGGACGAAGAGGAGATCGTGCCAGCCGTCCGCGCAGATAATCTTTACAAGATCTTCGGCAAGCGGTCCGACCGCGCGCTGAAGATGCTGTCCGAGGGCGCTTCGACGGATGAGGCAAAGGCGCTCGGCGTTACGCCCGCTGTCGTGGACGTCTCGTTCGATGTCGAGCCCGGTGAGATCTTCGTCGTCATGGGCCTGTCAGGCTCCGGCAAGTCGACGCTGATCCGCATGCTCAACGGCCTCCTCGAACCGACCGGCGGCCACGTCGAGATCGACGGTGCGAACATCACCGATCTCCGGCCGAAGGAGCTCCGCAGCGTCCGCCAGAAGAAGATCAGCATGGTCTTCCAGCACTTCGCGCTGTTCCCGCACCGCACCGTTCTCGACAACGCGGCGTACGGCCTGGAGGTCCAGGGCGTCGACACGGCCGAGCGGCGTGAGCGCGCCCAGCGCGCGCTGGGCATGGTCGGCCTGGAGGGCTGGGAGACCCACCTTCCCGAACAGCTCTCCGGCGGCATGCAGCAGCGTGTCGGGCTGGCCCGCGCGCTGGCCTCGGAGAGCGAGATCATGCTGATGGACGAGGCGTTCAGCGCCCTCGACCCGTTGATCCGCCGCGATATGCAGACTCAGCTCCTCGAGCTGCAGAGCCAGCTCGGGAAGACGATCGTCTTCATCACCCACGACCTCAACGAGGCCATGCGGCTCGGCGACCGGATCGCCGTCATGCGCTCCGGCCGCATCGTGCAGATCGGCACGGCCGAGGAGATCCTGAACGACCCCGCCAACGACTACGTGGCGCAGTTCGTCCAGGACGTCGACCGTACGCGGGTGCTCACCGCGACGTCCGTCATGGAGCAGCCGCTCGCCGTCGTGGCGGCCAACGCCGGCCCGCGCGCCGCGCTGCGCACCATGCGGGAGAACCAGTCGGGTGCGGCGTTCGTCCTCGACCGGGAGCGCCGCCTCGTCGGCGCGGTCCGCGCCGACCCCGTCGCCGAGGCCGTCCGCAAGGGCGAGGACAAGCTCGACGGCCTGATCGAGGAGGAGCTCCAGACCGTCACCCCCGACACGGCGGTCGCCGACCTGTTCGCCCCTGCCGCCGAGAGCCCGCTCCCGCTCGCGGTGATCGACGAGCGCAACCGCCTGCTCGGCGTCATCCCGAGGGTGACGCTGCTGGCCGCGCTCGGGAACGTCAACGGCCACGATGCCCCCCGCCACACGAGCGTGGCGGAGATGGAGGCGGAGGCCGACGACGTTCCGGGCCCGGCCGCAGACGACGACGGAAAGGAGGAGGCCGCCGGTGTCGACTCCTGACATGGGTGCCCACGTGCTCGCCTCCAGCCAGTGGGTCAACCAGCACTTCCCGTTCTTCGGCGACATCGGGAAGACGATCGCGGGCTGGTTCTCCTGGCTCCAGGTGGGCAAGTGGTTCTCCGCTCTCGTCGACTGGGCGACGAACCACCTCGACCCCCTGTTCTCGTTCATCAACGACGTTCTGCAATGGTGCGTCGACTCGTTGACCTCGGTGTTCCTCTTCCTGCCCGCGCTGATCTTCGCGCTGATCCTGGCGCTGATCGCCTGGGGCATCCGCGGCGTGCGGTTCGGGATCTTCGCATTCCTGTCGCTGGCACTGATCGTGCAGATGGGGCAGTGGAAGGACGCCATGAACACGCTGTCACTGGTGCTCGTGGCCAGTGTCATCGCGGTGGTCATCGGCATCCCCATCGGCATCGCGTCCGCGCGAAGTTCGACCGTCAGCAGCATCGTCAAGCCGATCCTCGACTTCATGCAGACGCTGCCGGCGTTCGTCTACCTGATCCCCGCGGTCTCGTTCTTCAGCATCGGATCGGTGCCGGGCGTGGTCGCGACGGTCGTGTTCGCGCTGCCGCCCGGCGTACGCCTGACGGAGCTCGGCATCCGGCAGGTGGACAAGGAGATGGTGGAGGCCGGTGAGGCGTTCGGGGCACCGCCCATGAAGATCCTGACCCGCATCCAGTTCCCGCTGGCGCTGCCGACCATCATGGCCGGCATCAACCAGGTGATCATGCTGAGCCTGTCCCTGGTCGTCATCGCCGGCATGGTCGGCGCGGGCGGCCTGGGTGGTGTCGTCTACCAGGCCATCTCTAACCTCGACCTGGTGGCGGGCTTCGAGGGGGGCGTCGCGGTCGTGATCCTCGCGATCTACCTCGACCGGGTGACGGCCTCGCTCGGGACCCGGTCTCCGGTGGCCCGTGCGCAGAAGGCCGCGGCGAAGGCCTGACGACAAAGTGCAGTCAACGGAAGGAAGAAATGTGCGAAGCGGCAAAAGGCTGCAACGCCTGTTGATCGGCGGGGCCGCGGTGGCGGCTCTCAGCCTCACGGCGGCTGCGTGTGGCAATGGCAATAGCGGTAGTGGGGGTGGTGGTGGCAAGGAGAAGAAGGAGATCACCATCGGCTACATCGCGTGGGATGAGGATGTCGCGGTCTCGAATCTGTGGAAGAAGGTCCTTGAGTCCAAGGGCTACACGGTGAAGATGACGCAGCTCGACGCGGCGCCGTTGTACGCGGGTCTGGCCAAGGGCGATCTCGATGTGTTCTTCGACGGCTGGTTGCCGACGACGCATGAGACGTACTGGAAGCGGTACGGGCCGAAGCTGAACGACCTCGGCTCCTGGTACGGCCCGGCGACGCTGGGTCTGGCGGTGCCGAATTACGTCAAGGCGCAGAGCATCGCGGACCTGAAGTCGATGGGTTCGCAGTTCGGCAACCAGATCATCGGCATCGAGCCCGGCGCGGGTGAGATGAAGTCGGTGAAGGAAAAGGTCATGCCCGCGTACGGGCTGAGCAACATGAAGCTGGTGCAGTCGTCGACCCCGGCGATGCTGGCGCAGTTGAAGAAGTCGATCAGCCAGAAGAAGCCGATCGTCGTGACGCTGTGGAAGCCGCACTGGGCGTACAGCAAGTTCCCGATCCGCGACCTGAAGGACCCGAAGGGTGCCTGGGGTGCGGCGGACAAGATCCACACGATCACCAGCAAGGACTTCACGGGCAACAGCCCGCAGGCCAACACGTGGTTCAAGAACTTCAAGATGAACGACGCGGACCTGTCCAAGCTGGAGGCCGACATCCAGGATGCCGGCACCGGCAAGGAGGCCCAGGGCGTCCAGAAGTGGATGGACGCCAACAAGCCCTTCGTCCAGAAGATGACGTCCTGATCTGACACGGCGCCTCAACGGCACCGAGTCCCGCCGATGCCCGCCCCGGACCCCGGGACGGGCATCGGCGTGTGACCTGGAGTTCTCGGACGACGGAAGGAATCGACATGCGCGGCATTCAGCGCCTCATGATCGGTGGCGCCGCCGTGGCGGCGCTCGGCCTGACGGTGGCCGCCTGCGGTAGCGGTGGCGGAAGCGGCGACGACGGTGGGAAGAAGAAAGAGATCTCCATCGGCTACATCGCCTGGGACGACGACATCGCGGTGACGCAGCTCTGGAAGAAGGCCCTCGAGTCCAAGGGCTACACGGTGAAGCTGACCCAGGTGGACATCGCGCCGATGTTCGCCGGGATGGCCAAGGGCGACATCGACGCGTACCTCGACGCCTGGCTGCCGAACACCCACGGCGTGTACTGGAAGCGGTACGGCCCCAAGCTGGAGGACCTCGGCACCTGGTACGGCCCGGCGACGCTGGGGCTCGCGGTGCCGGACTACGTCAAGGCGCGGACCATCGCCGACCTGAAGGCGCAGAGCGGCGAGTACGGCAACGAGATCACCGGCATCGAGCCGGGCGCCGGCGAGATGGGCCTGGTCAAGAACAAGGTGATGCCGGCGTACGGGCTGACCGGCATGAAGCTCGTGCAGTCGTCCACCCCCGCGATGCTGGCGCAGCTCAAGAAGTCGATCAGCCAGAAGAAGCCGATCGTCGTGACGCTGTGGAAGCCGCACTGGGCGTACAGCAAGCTCCCGATCCGCGACCTCACCGACACCAAGGGCGCCTGGGGGCAGGCCGACCACCTGCACATGATCGCCCGCAAGGGGTTCGGCAAGGAGCAGCCGCAGATCGCCGCCTGGTGGAAGAAGTTCCACATGAGCGACGCGCAGCTCGCCAAGCTCGAGGCCGACATCCAGGACGCCGGCCAGGGCAAGGAGGCGCAGGGCACCCAGACGTGGATGGACGCGAACAAGGACTACGTACAGAAGATGACGTCCTGACGCGCCACGCGTCCGTACGGCGATGCCCGCACCGGGTCACCCGGGCGGGCATCGCCGTGTCCCGGGGCCGGGTACGTCTCACCGGGGCGGGGGCGGCATACTGGGCGTGCTGCCCTCTCGCCGGGGAGCGCCGTCCGCGGTCCCACCAGGCGACAGACCCCCAGCCGCACTCACATCCGGCGTGCCCGCATACTGCGGGGGCCGGTGGGCCAGGAAGGGCAGCATGGACGGCAATCCGTCGACGGATCCCCGGTTCGCGGGCGAGAACACGGTGCTGTTCTCCGGCTACGCGCGCCTGCCGGACAGCGTCGCGAGCCATTCGCAGTACGAACGCGTCGGCGTGATCCTCGTCGTCGACCTGGACGACGGCCGCATCGTGGCCGCCGACACCACGCTGCTGACCGGCACGGCACGCGCGTTCTTCGCGTCCCTCGTCGAAGGCCTGTCCGTGTTCACCGATCTGACCGTCATCGTCGAGCGTGTCCAGCGCCGTTACCTGGGCCAGTCCGGATCCGCGCTGCTCACCGCGTTGCGGCGCTGCCTGGAGACGGTCCTGGGCACGCACGCGGAACGAAAGGGCCCCGCATGACGTCATCCCAGGACAAGCCGCTCGCCGGTGTGCGCGTGGTGGAGCTCGCCCGCGTCCTGTCCGGGCCGTACGCCACCATGCTGCTCGCCGACCTCGGCGCCGAGGTCGTCAAGGTGGAGCATCCCGAACGCGGCGACGACACCCGCCATTGGGGGCCGCCGGACATCGGCGGCGAGAGCGCGTACTACCTGTCCACCAACCGCGGCAAGCGCGACCTGGCCGTCGACATGAAGGACCCGGACGGGCTCGCCGTCGTCCGCGACCTCTGCGCGGGCGCCGACGTGGTGATCGAGAACTTCCGGCCGGGCGTGGCCGCGCGGCTGGGGCTCGGCTACGACGAGATCGCCGCCGGAAACCCGGGCGTCGTGTACTGCTCGATCAGCGCGTTCGGCGACGGCCGCGAGCCGTCGGACCGGCCGGGCTTCGACGCGGTGCTGCAGGCCGAGACCGGGTTCATGCACATCACGGGCGAGGTCGACGGCGTGCCGTCCAAGGTGGGCGTGGCCATCACGGACGTGCTGACGGCGCTGAACGCGGCCGTCGCGATCAACGCGGCGCTGTACCGCCGCCAGGCCACCGGCAAGGGCGAGCACGTCGTGGTCTCGCTGCTCGACTCCGCGCTGTCCGGCCTGGTCAACGTGGTGCAGTCGGCGCTGGTGTCGGGGAACGAGGCGAAGCGGTACGGCAACGCGCACGCCAGCGTGGTGCCGTACGAGACGCTGCCGGTCGCCGACGGCTGGATCACCGTCGCCGCGGGGAACGACGCGCAGTACCGCCGGCTGTGCGCGGTGCTCGGCCGCGATGACCTGGCCGAGGACCCGCGGTTCGCGACGAACTCCGACCGGGTGCGCAATCGCGACGCCCTGATCCCCGAGCTGTCCGGCGAGCTGAGCGCGCGGCCCGGCGAGGAGTGGGTGGAGGAGCTGAACGCCGCCGGGGTGCCGGTCGGGAAGATCCGCGGCGTCCTTGAGGCCGTACGGGCCGCCGCCGACGCCGGCCGGTCCGCGACGTTCACCGTGGACCACCCGACGGCCGGCCCGCTCGCGCAGGTACGCCCCGGGTTCGCCGACAGCGACGGCGGGGAGATGTGGACGACCACGCCGCCGCCCCGCCTGGGCGAGCACACCCGGGAGATCCTCGCGGACCTCGGCGTCGCCGCCGACCGCATCGCCGAGCTGGAGAAGCGCGGCGTCGTCCGCCAGGCGGAACCGGCCGAGCAGGACGCCTGACCCGTACGCCCACCTGAGAACGAAGGTTGAGGACATGAGCGCCGACACGAACCGCAAGCCGTCCGCCCCCGACCCGCACGACTACCTGGCCGTCGACCGCGACCTCGGCGAGGAGGAGCGGGCCATCCGCGACACCGTGCGCGACTACGCGGCCAAGGAGCTGCTGCCGCACGTCGCCGACTGGTACGAGGCGGGCACGATCCCCGAGCCGCGGGCCCTGGCGAAGTCGATGGGCGACCTCGGCATCTTCGGCATGCACCTCGACGGCTACGGCTGCGCGGGCGCGAGCAACGTGATGTACGGGCTGGCCTGCCGCGAGATGGAGGCCGTCGACAGCGGGCTGCGCAGCTTCTTGTCCGTGCAGGGGTCGCTGGCCATGGCGGCGATCCACAAGTACGGGTCGGAGGAGCAGAAGCAGGAGTGGCTGCCGAAGATGGCCGCCGGCGACGCGATCGGCTGCTTCGGCCTGACCGAGCCCGACTCCGGCAGCGACCCGGGCTCGATGCGGACGCGGGCGCGGCGCGATGGCGACGACTGGGTGATCGACGGCACCAAGATGTGGATCACCAACGGGTCGATCGCGGACGTGGCCATCGTGTGGGCGCGGACCGACGACGGCATCCGCGGGTTCCTCGTCCCGACGACCACCCCCGGCTTCGACACGCGCGTCATCCACAAGAAGGTGTCGCTGCGCGCGTCGATCACCAGCGAGCTGATCCTCGAGGGCGTACGGCTGCCCGCGTCGGCGCGGCTGCCGGAGGCCGAGGGGCTGAAGGCGCCGCTGTCCTGCCTGAACGAGGCGCGGTACGGCATCGTGTGGGGCGCGGGCGGCGCGGCGCGCGCCTGCTACGAGGCGGCGCTCGACTACGCCACGACCCGCGAGCAGTTCGGCAAGCCGATCGCCGGCTTCCAGCTCACCCAGGGCAAGCTCGCCGAGATGATCGTGGACGTCAACCAGGCCAACCTGACGTCGCTGCACATCGGCCGGATGAAGGACGCCGGCGACTGCCACCACAACCACGTCAGCTTCGGCAAGTACGCGAACACGACGGCCGCGCTGCGGGTGGCCCGCTCCGCGCGCACGGTGCTCGGCGCGAACGGCATCACGCTGGAGTACCCGGTCATGCGGCACATGACGAACCTGGAGACGGTCCTGACGTACGAGGGCACCGCCGAGATCCACGCGCTGACCATCGGCCAGGCCGTGACCGGCATCTCCGCGTTCCGCTGACCGTCCGGCTCGGCAGGTCCGGTTCCGGCGATTTGCCATACTCGGCGTATGAGTGGCGACGGAGCGGACCTGCCGATCTGCGTGACGTGCGGGGTCCAGTACGCGGAACCGCGTGAGGACTGCCCGATCTGCCTGGACGACCGGCAGTACGTCGGCTGGGACGGGCAGCGGTGGACGACCCTGGCGGAGCTGCGCGCGGGTGAGCACACCGGGCGCATCGAGGACGAGGGGCCCGATGTGGTCGGCGTCGGCGTGACGCCGTCGTTCGCGATCGGGCAGCGGGCGCTGCTGCTGCGTACGGCACACGGGAACGTGCTGTGGGACTGCGTGCCGTACCTCGACGACGACATGATCGCGCGCGTCCGCGAACTCGGCGGCATCTCCGCGATCGCGATCAGCCACCCGCACTACTACTCCACGATCGTCGAGTGGTCCGAGGTGTTCGGCGCGCCCGTGTACGTCCACGCGTCCGACGAGCGGTGGCTCGGCCGCCGGGGGCCGCGCATCGAGCTGTGGAAGGGCGGTTCGCACGAGCTGGCGCCGGGGCTGACGCTGCTGAACACCGGCGTCCACTTCGCCGGCGGCAGCGTGCTGCACTGGCGCGACGCCGAGAACGGTCGCGGCGCGCTGTTCAGCGGCGACATCTTCCAGGTGGTGATGGACCGCCGGTGGGTGAGCTTCATGCGCAGCTACCCGAACCTGATCCCCGAGCGGCCCCGCGTGGTGCGCCGGGCGGTGGAGATGGTCCGGCCGTACGCGTTCGACAAGGTGTACGGCGCCTGGTGGCGGCGGATCGTCCCGGAGGACGGTGCCGCCGCCGTGCAACGGTCGGCCGAGCGCTACCTGGAGTGGGTCGCCGACGACTAGGCGGCGAGGCGCGCTTCGATCAGCCGCGCGCCGGTCTTCTTGAGCCAGGCGTCGAAGGTGAGCAGGGGCGGGTACTCGGCGCGCAGGGCGGGGATGTCGGCCCGCCAGACGGGCGCGTCCGCCGACGACAGGGCGCGTACGGGGGCGCCGAGCTCGCCGTACATCTCCTCGGGTGTGACGTGCTCGAAGCGCACCGGGCGGCCGGCCGCGGCGCTGATGGCCGCGGTGATCTCGGTGAACGTGAGCTCGTCGCCGGCCAGTTCGATCGCCCGCCCGGCGTACGCGTCCGGGTCGGCGAAGGCCAGCGCGGCGAACGCGCCGATGTCCTCGACGGCGATCTGCTGGATCTTGCGGTCCGCCGGGAGGAAGCTCCGGAGCGTGCCGTCCGGCCGTACGCCGACCCAGGGGCTCGCGTGGTTCTCCATGAACATCACCGGGCGCAGGACGGTCGCCGACAGGCCGATGTCCGCGATGTGCCGCTCGATGACGGCCTTCGTCTCCCAGGACGGGACGCCGGTGTTCCGGTCGGCGCCGCCGACCGACGTGTACACCAGGTGCCGTACGCCCGCGGCCAGCGCGGCGTCGGCCACGTTCACGCCCAGCCGCACCTCGTCGTCCACCGCGCCCCCGGACATCACGCCGGCGGCCCGCTGCACGCTGAACACGCCGTCGGCGCCGCGCACGGCCGCGTCGAGCGACGCGCGGTCGGCCATCTCGCCGCGCACGACCTCGGCGCCGGCGGCGGCCAGCGCCCGCGCGGCCGGGCTCGACGGGTCGCGGGTCAGCGCCCGCACCCGCCACCCGTCGCGCAGCAGCGCGGCCGCCGCGGCGCCGCCCTGCTTCCCGGTCGCGCCCGTCACCAGAACCCGTCCGTCCGTACCGCTCACAACCGTCTCCTCATCGCCGGATCCCCGTATGGACAGGGGATGGGATAGGCTCCAGACGTCTTCCGGAGCACTGCTCCGAACCTTACGGAGCAGTGCTCCGGTTGGCAAGGGGGTACGCATGGCCACGGGCGAGCCCGCGCTGCGCGCCGACGCCCGGCGCAACTACGACCGGCTGCTCGAAGCCGCCCGCGAGTGCCTCACCGAGCAGGGCACGGACGCGTCGCTGCGCGACGTCGCGCGCCGTGCGGGCCTGGGCATCGGCACGCTGTACCGGCACTTCCCGACGCGGGAGGCGCTGCTGGAGGCCGTCACCCGTCAGCGCTTCGACACGCTGCGCGACCGCGCGGCCGGGCTGCGCGATGCGGCGTCGCCCACGGAGGCGCTGACCGCATGGCTGCGCGACTTCGTGACGAGCGCGAAGGCGTACCGGGGCCTGCCGGCGTCCGTACTGGCCGCGTTGCAGGACAAGGAGTCGGAGCTGCACGCGTCCTGCGCGGCCATGCGCGGGCAGGCCGCGCGGTTGCTCACCCGCGCGCAGGAGGCGGGCGAGATCCGCGCCGACGTCACGTCGACGGAGCTGTTCACGCTGGCCGCCGGGGTGGCCTGGGCGGGCGAGCACAGCAGCGCTAGGGTCGACCGGCTGCTGGCACTCGTCATGGAAGGGCTGGCCACGTGACGGCGATCGAACTCCGCGGGCTGCGCAAGGCGTTCGGCGACACGATCGCCGTCGACGGCGTCGACCTGACGGTGGAGCGCGGCTCGTTCTTCGGGCTCGTCGGCCCCAATGGCGCGGGCAAGACGACGGCGCTGTCCATGGCCGTCGGGCTGCTGCGGCCGGACGCCGGAACGTCGTGCGTCCTCGGCTACGACGTGTGGGAGCAGCCGGTCGAGGCGAAGCGCAGGCTCGGGGTGCTGCCCGACGGCGAGTCCCTGCCGCAGCGGCTGACCGGCACCGAGCTGCTGACGTACATGGGCCTGCTGCGCGGGCTCGACGGCGATCTGGTGGCGTCGCGGATCGGCGAGCTGCTCCGGGTGCTCGACATGGAGGACGCCGGCGGGCGGCTGGTGTCCGGCTACTCGACCGGCATGCGCAAGAAGATCGCGCTGGCCGTGGCGCTCCTGCACGGCCCGGACGTCCTCGTGCTCGACGAGCCGTTCGAGGCCGTCGACCCGGTCTCGGCCGCGACGATCCGGTCGATCCTGCACACCTTCACCCGTACGGGCCGCACCGTCGTGTTCTCCAGCCACGTCATGGCGCTGGTGGAGCAGCTCTGCGACCACGTCGCGGTGCTCGCCGACGGAAAGGTGGCCGCCGCGGGCACGCTGGCGGAGGTCCGCGGCGGGGAGACGCTGGAGGACGCGTTCGCGGACATCGTCGGCGCCGGGCCGGAGCGGGGGGCGCTTTCGTGGCTCGTGTCCTGATCCGGATGCGCGCGGCCATGCTCGCGCACCAGGGCGCGACCCGGTTCGGCACCGTCTCGGCGATCATCGCGGGGCTGCTGGGCCTGGTCCTCGCCGTCGGGACGCTCCTGCTCGGGCTGACCGCGTATCCGAGTCCGGCCGCCGGGTCGGACGTGGTCGCGGTCGCCATGGCGGTCTGGGTCGCCGGCCGCCTCGCGTACGCCGCGTTCGCCGGGGGCGGCGGGACGCTGCGGTTCGAGCTGTTCCGTACGCTGCCCATCCCGCGGCGCACGCTCGCCAACGCGCTCCTCGTCGTCGGCCTGGCCGACCCGGCGATGGCGGTCATGGCCGTGGCGTTCGGCGCGCTCATCGCGCTCGGCGCCGGCGGCGGGCCCGGCCCGGTCGTGGCCGGTGTCGCGGGCGCCGCGCTGACGCTGGTGCTGACCGGGCTGTCGGCCACGCTCGTCGCGGCGCTCGTCCCGTCCGGGTCCCGGCGGGGCCGCGAGCTCGGCACGCTCGTGGTGGCGGTCGCGATCAGCGGGGTCACGGTGGTGGGCAGCCTCCTGCCGTCGCTGGCCGCGGCGCTGACGCAGGGGCGCGCGCCGGTGCTGAGCGCCGTCGTGCGGATCCTGCCGTCCGGGTGGGCCGCGGTCGCCGTGGACGGCGCGCGGCGCGGCGACGCCGTACGCACGGTGCTGCCGCTGCTCGGGCTCGCCGTGCTGATCGCGGTCGTCGTCCGCGGCTGGCCCGCGCTGCTGGCCCGCCGCCTCGACGGGCGGATCGGCGCGCCGCGCCGTGAGCACCTCCGCAGGTCGCGCCGCCGGATTCTGCCCGCGACGCCGACCGGCGCGGTCGTCGCCAAGGAGGTGCGCACCTGGATCCGCGACCCGCTCAGGCTGACGTTCCTGGTGCTCGGCGGCCTCGTCGGGCTCGGCGTCGCGGGCGTCCCGGCGATCGCGCACGGCACGACCGTGATGCTGCCGTTCGCGGGGTTGCTGACGATCGTGATCGCCGGCGCCGGCGGCGCCAACCTGTACGGCTCGGACGGCCTCGCCCTGCGCCTGGTGGTCCTGGTGCCGGACAGCATCCGGCCGGACATCCGGGGGCGGCAGGCCGCGTGGTTCCTGGTCGTCGCTCCGTACGCGGTCGTCCTCACCGTGCTGCTCACCGCGGTCAGCGGGCAGGGGTGGGCGTGGCCATGGGTGCTGGCGTTCCTGCCCGCACTACTCGGCGCCGCGCTCGGCCTGGTGCCCCTGGCCTCCGTCACGGCCGTGCAGACCCTGGACACCGCCGGCGGCGTCTCCCCGGCCTGGCCGGTGAAGATCTACGCGACGCTATTGCTCATCCTGGTCCCGTCCCTGCCGGGCACGGCGCTGCTCATCGTGGGCGCGGTCAGCCGTACGGGGTGGCTTGAGTGGCTGGCCGTGCCGGTCGGGCTGGTGGTTGGGGCGTGTTGCGCGGTACTGCTGGGCCGGGCGGCCGAGCGCCGATTCGCCGCGCGCCGCCTCGACGTCCTCGCACTGCTAACGAACGCGTCGAGCCCGAGCTGAGGCCGGGGCCCGTAGGTCACCCCGGATCGGGCGGGGTAGAGGCGTAGCCCTGCGGCCCCGCCTTGGACATGCTCCAGGAGGGTCGCGGGGGGAGCGCGCGCGGAGCGCGGCCTTTGTGGTGGCGGGGGGCCGCGCCGCGCGGGTGGCAGCCCCGTGGCCCTGCCTTGGACGCGCCTCGGGAAGGTCGCGGGGGGAGCGCGCAGAGCGCGACTCTTGTGCGGCGGGGGCCGCGCTGCGCGCGGCTGCCTTCCGCGTCCTTGCGCCTGGCCTCTCCGGGGTTGGGCCGCGGGGCTGGGGTGTTGTGGTGGAGCGGCCGCCCCCGCGCACGACGCCCCGGATACGGCGGGGGTAGAGGCGTAGCCCCGCGGCCCCGCCTTGGACATGCTCCAGGAGGGTCGCGGGGGGAGCGCGCGCGGAGCGCGGCCTTTGTGCGGCGGTGGGGCTGCGCTGCGCGCGATGGTCTCCCGCGTTCTTGCGGCGGGGTCTCCGAGGTTGGGGCGTGGGGCTGGCGCCCGGATGCCTCTGGATCTGGGATGTGGGGGTGGGGCGGCTGTCCTCCGCGCACGACGCCCCGGATACGGCGGGGGTAGAGGCGTAGCCCCCGCGGCCCCGCCTTGGATTCGCCTCAGGAAGGTCGCGGGAAAAGCGCGCGCGGAGCGCGGCCTTTGTGTGGTGGCGGGGGGCCGCGCCGCGCGGGTGGCAGCCCCCGCGGCCCCGCCTTGGACATGCTCCGGGAGGGTCGCGGGGGGAGCGCGCGCGGAGCGCGGCCTTTGTGCGCGCGGTGCGGCCGGGGTTCGGTGGCGAGGTGCGGCGGGTGGGTGGGGAGGGGCGTACGGGTTAGGCGGCGGCGGGGGTTGGGGTCATCTCCTTTAGCCAGGGGGTTCCGTTGGTGCGGGCGGCGGCGAAGATCTCCGCCAAGGGCCAGGTGGCGTAGGGGTGGTCGCAGATGGGGTGGGAGGCGATGGAGAGTTCGCGGGTGTCCAGGTCCATGACTACCGAGTAGACGGAGCAGATGCGGGACTCGTCGGTTGGGTTGACGTGGCGGCAGATGGCGTCCGGGTAGGAGTAGTGGTCGCGGAGGGTGGACTGGATGTCGGCGATGGTGACCGCGCGGTCGGACAGGGCGCGTTCCAGCAGGTGGCGGGCGCGTACGGGGCGCAGCAGGGTCAGGGCCGCGGTGTCGCGCTTGAGGTCCTTGACGCCGATGGCGCTGTCGAAGTGGTTCGCGTGGGTGATCAGGCCGTCGTCCGGGAGGACGTAGCCGAAGTCGCCGGGCGCGACCTCGAAGTCGATGGCCTCGCCGCCGGCGTCGGCGATCAGCAGGTTGCCCGAGGAGATGCGCGGCTGCGGGAGCACGGCGCGGTGCGCGTCGGCCATCGTGCGCGACTGGAGCACGCCGCGCAGCAGCAGGTGGTACGGCACGCCGTCGCCGCCGCGGTCGGCGTCGGAGATCAGCAGGTTGGCGCAGACGCCGAGCCCCGCGGAGTTGAGCCCGGACTTCGCCAGCATGCCGGCCTCGGCGAGCGTCAGCACGGAGAAGCCCTCGGTGTCGCGGGTGGCCAGCAGGAACGTGACCGGGCCCTGCTCGGCGTTCCAGTCCCAGTTCTGCGCGAGCAGCGTGTGGCCGTCGGCGGTGCGCGAGTTGAGCACCGCGATGGACGTGCAGCCCTCGTCCTTGTACGCCGTGCCGTACAGCATCTCGGTGCGCGCGTTCAGCGCGTAGATGTACTCCGGCGGCTGGCCGGCGCCGGACGCCAGCCCGTCGAGCATGGCGCGGATGTCGGTGTCGTACCGGCCGGCGACCTCCTGGTAGCGGCCGCCCCAGCGGCGCACGTCGGCGTCGGAGAGTCCGGCCTCGTCGCGGAATCGGCGCTGGTAGGCCTCGAGGTTGCCGCCCACGAGGTCCGCCGTCGCGGCGCCGATGGCCTCGCCCATCTGCTCGTACGTGCCCTCGACGACCAGGAGTCCGGGTCCGCCCGCTGGGTTCATCAAGCCCGTCCTTTCACGTGCTTTGTCCTTCGGTGTCACTTTGTCAGGTATCGGGCGCGCCGCCCAGGGGCGATCGGTCAGGACCAGGTGGGCGTGTGCGGCGAGCCGAGGCCGAGGCCGCCGTCGGCGGGCACGATCGCGCCGGTCAGCCACGCGGACCCGGGCGCGCACAGCCACCGGACGACCCGCGCGATGTCGTCGGGTGTGCCCACCCGGCCGGCGGGCGTGCTCTCCGCGATGGCCGCCTCGTACGCCGGGGCGACCGGGTTGACCTCGGAGCCGACCCGGACGTAGCCGGGCGCGACGGCGTTGACGCGGATGCCGTACGCGGCGAGCTCGAGCGCGCTCGCCTTCGTGACCATGTTCAGCGCGGCCTTCGACGCGGCGTACACGGACGTGCCGGGGCGCGGCCTGACGCCCGCGCCGGAGCTGATGTTCACCACGTGGCCGCCGCGCCCGGCCGCGATCAGCCGCTCGGCCAGCGCGTTCGTCAGCAGCAGCGGGGTGCGCGCGTTGACGCCGACGACGGTGTCCCAGTCGTCCGCGGTGACCGCGCGCAGCGGCTTCGCGGGGAACAGGCCGCCGGCGTTGACCAGCGCGTCCACCCCGCCGAGCGCGTCCCACGCCCAGTCGACCAGGTCGCCGAGCACGGCCGGGTCGCGCAGGTCGGCCGTACGGACCGGGGTGCCGGGCAGCTCGGCGGCGAGCCGGTCGAGCGGCTCCGCGCGCAGGTCCACGCCCGCGACCGTGTCGCCGGTCGCGGCGAACGCGCGGGCGCACGCGCTCCCGATGCCGCCGCCCGCGCCGGTGACCAGGACCTTCATCGGTTCGCCTCCAGGAAGTCCGCGGCCACGGCGGCACAGCGGGCGTACGCCACCCCCATCTGGTCGAGGCCGTCGAGGAAGCGCTCCAGGCCGAGCAGCCGGTGGCCGCGGCCGATGACCTGCGGATGGAACGTGATCACGCAGACGCCGCCGGGCTCCTCGCGCACCATGTAGCGCACGTCGTCGAGGAAGTTCGCGAAGACGTCGTCGGGGCGGCGCAGCCCGGGGTTCACCGACCCGCCCGCCTTGAGGTACTCGAACGCCGGGTAGTCGTCCAGCGTCCACGACACCGGCAGCTCGACCAGCGGCGTGGCGGTGCCGAACCGGTACGGGCCGTCGGCCGGCGCGGCGTCGCCCGTCCGCGCGAAGTACGGGGTGTAGTCGGTGCCCATCAGGCTGGAGTCGTACGTGACGCCGAGCTCGCGCAGCAGGTCGACGGTGGAGTCGGTGAAGTCCCAGCTCGGCGTGCGGTTGCCGGCCGGCGCCCGGCCCGTCAGGCGCTCCAGGGTGTCCGCCGAGCGGCGCAGCATCGCCCGCTCCTCGTCGGCGGAAAGTGACGACACGGGCTCGTGCGCGTAGCCGTGCAGCGCCAGTTCGTGGCCCGCGTCGGCGATCGACCGTACGAGGTCCGGATAGGTGTCGGCGGTGTGCCCCGGTACGAACCAGGTCGCCGGGACCGACCACCGCTCCAGCAGCCTGAGCAGGCGCGGCACGGCGTGGGCGCCGAACTCGCCGCGCGACAGCGGCCCCGGTGTGGTCATGCCGCGCGCGATCCACAGCGACATCGCGTCGAAGTCGAACGTCAGGCACACCGTCGGTGCGGGCAACTCGCCCTCCTCCAGGTCGGGGTCGGTGTCTCGTACGGTCAGCGCAGCGGCTTGCGCGCGGTCTCCGGCATGGTCGCCACGACGATCGCCGTGATGATCGCCGCGCCGGTGGACAGCAGCGCCGGGGCGAGGTTGGAGCCGGTCGCCGAGACCAGCGCGGTGGCGAGGAACGCGGCGGTGCCGCCGAAGAGCATGACGGCCGCGTTGTAGCCGATCGACAGGGCGGAGTACCGCACCTCGGTCGGGAACATCTCCGCCATGGCGGCCGGTCCGGGGCCGGAGAACGCCGCCATGCACACGGCCACGACGAGCTGGCCGCCGTACACCAGCGCCAGGTTCCCCGTGCTGATCATGAGCATCACCGGGAAGCTGAGCACGATGAAGCCGACGGCGCCGATGAGCAGCATGGGCTTGCGGCCGTACCGGTCGGACAGCGCGCCGAAGACCGGGATCAACACGATGAACACGGCGAGCGCGACGAGGTTCGACCCCTGCGCCTGGCCCTTCGGCAGCCCGACGTTCTCCGTGAGGTACGTCGGCAGGTACGTCAGGAACAGGAAGTACGCCAGCGTCCACAGGATCGTGAAGCCGAAGCCGCGGGCGATCGAGCCGAACTGCGTCTTCACGCTCTTCGCGATCGGGTTGGCGACGACCTCGCCCTCGGCCTTGGTCTCCGCGTAGACGGGCGTCTCCGGCACGCGGAGCCGCAGCCACAGCGCGGCCACGCCGGTGACCAGGCCGAGCAGGAACGGGATGCGCCACGCCCAGGAGAGCATCTGCGCGTCCGTCCACAGCGCCGAGTTGCCGGACGCGACGGCCGCGGCCAGCAGGAACCCGATGCCGGTGGAGATCTGCTGCGCGCTGCCGTAGCGGCCGCGCTTGTTCGCGGGGGAGTACTCGACGAGGAACGCCGCCGAGCCGGCCCACTCGCCGCCCACGGAGAACCCCTGGACGAGCCGCGCCAGGACCAGCAGGATCGGCGCGGCCACGCCGATGGCGCCGTACGTGGGCAGCAGCCCGATGACCGTGGTCGCGATGGCCATCATCACGACCGACACGATCAGCGCCTTGCGGCGGCCGAACCGGTCGCCCATGTGCCCGAAGTAGACGGCGCCGAGCGGCCGGATGACGAACCCGACCGCGAACACCGCGAACGTGTACAGCAGCCCGGCGACCGAGCTGGTCTCCGGGAAGAACAGCTTCGCCAGGGACGCGGCGGCGTACCCGTAGATGATGCTGTCGTAGTTCTCCAGGATGTTGCCGAAGCTGCCGGAGATGATCGCGGCCCATGGGCTGCGCCGTGCGGTGGGGGCCGCGAGCGCGTTCGTCGTCATAGGTGTCCTTGGAGGCGAGGTGACCCGGTGTGACGGGTCACGGCGAGAACGCCACCATGCGCCACCGCCCGCCGCGGCGAATCGGTCAGATGACCGATGCGCGTCACGCCGGCCAGGCGGGCGGCACGAACCGCGCGGTGGCGTGCTCGTCCGGCGCGATGACCTGGTTGCGGCCCTGTTGCACCTGGTAGACGAGGTGCGCGTGGGCCATGGAGGCGTCGCGCGTGTCGTCCGGGTACGTCAGCCCGCGGCGGTCCTCGCCGCCGAGGTAGTACGCGCCGGCCACGCCGCGGTGCACGGACGCGCGCAGCGCCTTCGCCACCTCCGCGTAGTCCCACGGCCGGCCCACGCTGCCCCAGGCGTACGCGAGCAGGTGGGTCATGTCGTAGTGGATGCCGGCGCTGGCCCGGCCCGGGGCGGAGTCGTAGCGGCGCCGGTAGCGCTGGGTGAACGCCAGGCCGAGCTCGTCCGCGTACGTGCCGATCACCGTTGACCACATCAGGCCCTCGGCGGCGGCGCCCGCGCGGGCCAGGAACCCCGGTACGGACGGCGACCAGACGCCGTGCAGCAGGGTGGGCGTCGGCCGCCGGGCGAACGCGCGCAGGAACGCCAGCAGTTCGTCCTCGACGTACGTGGTGATCAGGACGGCGGCCGGGTCGGCGCGGACGATGGCGTCGACCACGCGCGGCCAGTCGGCGGAGGTGTGCGGGATGGAGACCAGGTCGGCGATCCGTCAGCCGTGCCGCTCGGCCAGCGCGACCAGCGGACCGGTCTGCGACGGGTCGGCGAAGGTGTCGCGGAGGATGGGCAGCAGCCGGTCGTTGCGCGGCCGCCACTCGCCGGAGTCGCGCAGCCGCGTCATGGACCGGACGAACCCCCCGACGTAGGCGTCCTCGGTGGCGCTGACCTGGAAGGTGTGGCCGAGGAGGTGCGGGTCGGCGCGGACCCGCGCGGACACCGCGGGCGACACCATGCTGTTCAGCACCGGCGCGCCGAGCCCGGCGGCGCGTTCCAGCGCGGGCACCTGCTGCTCCGGCAGGAGGTGGCCGAACGTGATGGCGTCGACGCCGGTGGACAGCAGGTCGTCGACCGCGCGCAGCGCCGCGCCCGGGTCGGCGGTGTCGACGCGCAGCGGCAGGTGCTCCACCCGGCGGCCGCCGACGCCGCCGCGCGCGTTCAGCTCCTCGACGGCCAGCGCGGCGCCGCGCCGCATGGCCAGCCCGTCTCCGTCGCCGGCCCCGGTCAGCGGGTAGATCGAGCCGAGCCGGACGGGGTGGCGGCGTACGGCGCGGTGGCTCGCGACGATGGGCGTGCCGTCGGCGGAGTCGGCGAGCGCGGCGATCGGGAGGCCGTCCAGCGCGGTGCCCGCGGGCAGCGGCAGCAGGAGCAGGTCGTTGCCGATGGCCATGGCGGCCGCGCCCGACCGGGTGGCCTGGCCGAGCTTCGCGAGGATGTGCTCCACGTGGGTGGCCGCGGTGCGCCGCGAGGTGTGCAGCCGCGCGCAGATCTCGACGTTGGTCAGGCCGCCGGCGATGAGCGTCAGCACCTGCAGCTCGCGCGGCGTGAGGTCGTACGGCGCGGGCACCGCCTCGGCCAGCATCATGGCCACCCGGCCCGGCGGGCTGCCGGTCGTCTCGACGTCGCACCGCCAGACCTGCGGGCCGTCGAGCCACAGGAACGACAGCGCGGGCAGGCCGCGGTCGCGCGCCCGCCCTGCGTACGCGACGAGGTCGGGGTTGCGGCGGAAGAACGCCGACGGCGGAACGGGCGGCCCGCCGTGCGCGCCGATCACCACCCGCGCGGCGCTGACCTGCGCCGTCTCCCGTTCCGATCGCCTCATTCCGGCCATATCGCCAGCCTATTTGCCCGTCGTACCTAGGGCGAAGGGCCGATCCGCCCGCTGAGGCTACTTGCGTTAGTGTCGCTCCTGCGAATAATTTGCAACAAGGACGGAGGGGGATTCATGGCCGACTACGCGCTGCCCGACCTGCCGTACGACTACGGCGCGCTGGCGCCGTACATCTCCGGCGAGATCATGGAGCTGCACCACGGCAAGCACCACCAGGCGTACGTCTCCGGCGTGAACACCGCGCTCGAACAGCTCGCCGAGGCGCGCGACACGAACGGCCTGGGCACCGTCAACCTGCTGGAGAAGAACCTCGCGTTCAACCTGGCCGGCCACGTCAACCACTCGGTGTTCTGGCCGAACATGTCACCCGACGGCGGCGACAAGCCCGCGGGCGAGCTGGCCGCCGCGATCGACGAATTCTTCGGCTCCTGGGACGGCTTCCGCGCGCAGTTCACCGCCGCCGCGACCGGCATCCAGGGCTCCGGCTGGGCCATCCTCGTATGGGAGGCGCTCGGCCGGCGGCTGATCATCGAGCAGTTGTACGACCACCAGGGCAACCTGGCCGTCGGCAGCCACCCGCTGCTCATGCTCGACATGTGGGAGCACGCCTTCTACCTGCAGTACCGCAACGTGAAGGCCGACTACGTGCAGAGCTGGTGGAACGTCGTCAACTGGGCCGACGTCACCCGCCGCTTCGCGACCGCCAGGAACGCCGCCACCATCGGCTGACCGGGCGCGGGCCGGGCCCGCCGCGCGCATGAACCCGTACGGGGGCACGCCCTCATCCGGATCATGGTCCCAACGCGCGGCGGGCCCTCACGGGAGCACCGTGCCGTACACCTGCCAGGTGCCGCCGGCCTTCTCCGCGTGGTCGATCCGGTACGTCAGGTCCCGGTGCAGGATGATCTCGGAGTCCCAGTGCCAGTCGTACGGCTCGTACGACGTCCCCCAGAGGTTGCCCGGGTAGGCCGCCTTCGTCCCCTTGGGCACGCGCAGGTGGAGGTCGACGGGCGTGGCGCCGCGCGCGGCGATGTTGGCGGAGGGGGCGGCGCGGATCTTCGGCTCCTCCGTGACGCGCACCGACGTGTAGCCCTTGTTGGTCTGCACGCTGCCCGTGAGGCGCCGGAGCGGGCGGTCGAACGCGTCGTCGCCGACCAGCCGGCTGGTGATGAGGTCGTCGGGCAGGGTCACCTTCTCCATGGCCGAGTCCATGTGCGGGATGTCGCGCGCCGCCTCGGGCGTCGCCGGCCGCTCGTCGCGCAGCGACTCGTTGACGTCGTTGGCCTTGGAGACGGTCCGGTAGTCGAAGACGGCCTGGCGCTCGGCCATGTTCAGCGACTTCGTGCTCCGGCCCAGGTTGGCGTCGAGCCACGGGTGGGACGCCTTCGAGGTGGCGAAGTGGACGGCGCCCTCCCGCCACGCCGCGAAGCCGGGCCAGCGCGGCGGCACGGGGACCTTCGCCTTAGCGGCCTTCTTCGCATCCGCGGCGACCTTGGCCGCCTTGGCGGCCTTCGCGGCTTCGGCCGCCTTGGCCGCTCGGGCCGCCTTCGCGGTCCTGGCCAGCCGGCCCAGCCGGATCAGGACCTTGGCGGCGCCGGCCGCACCGAGAGCCATGCTCGACGCGTTGTACAGCACCCGGCCGACCGCGTTGGCGTAGTCGCCGCGCTTCCAGGCGTCGCGTGTCGCCTGGTCGATGACCATCGACAGGGCGGCGTCCCCCGGATGGTCCAGCGCGTACTTCAACCCGCCGACGAACGTGGACGGGTCCTTGGCCAGGTCGTACATCGCCCGTACGTCGCCCCACGCGCCCTCGGCGAACCCCGCGACCACCCCGCCGGCCGCGGACAGGCCCGTCATGCCGTAGTGGCCCGCGCATCCCCAGAAGCCGTGGCACGCGTCCTTCTCCGGTTCCGGCGCCGGCTCGCGGCCGTCATCGGTGCCGGCGCGCGCCACCGGCTCGGCACGGACGGCCGGCGTCCGGCAGGCCCCGTCGTCCTGGACGATCCGGCAGATCGTGGCCGACACGGCCGTACGCAGGCGCGGCCGGAGGCCGATGGCCGTCAGCGAGCCGAGGATCAGCACGGCCACCATGCCGAGCGCGACGTACTCGACGAAGGACCCGCCGTGATCGGCGCGGTCTCGCAGCCGCGTTGCCAAGACCGCCCGCTCCCGCCGTGCGTTACGGATCACTCACGGGTGAATGTAGCGGTTCGCGAGGTTCGCCCCAAGCCCGGGGCGACCGGCCGTCAGGAGCGCGGGCGGCGGGCGCGGCGGGGCGGCGGCGCGGCGAAGACCTCGCGCTGGAGCCAGGCCACCGCGAGGTCGCGGGCGGCCGCGCGGGTCATCATGCCGGCGGTGGCCTTCATGGCGAGGCCGTCGAGGAGGGCGAGCAGGGTGCCGAGGGTCTGCTCCTCGTCGAGGTCCGTACGGAACACGCCCTGGCGCCAGCCGCGGCGCAGCACCCGGCGCACGGTCTCCTCCCAGCGGGAGTACATCTCGGCGTTGACGTCGCGGACGTCAGGGCGCAGCGTCGCCTGGGCCCACAGTTGCAGCCACACCGCGCCCTGCCCCGACTCGGCCTCCTCCTGGACCTGGATCTCCACGACACGGACGAGGCGTTCGCGCGCGTCCTCGATCGTGCTCAGCTCGGCCTGCTGGCGGGCGCCCGTCTGGTCGAAGCAGTACTCCATGGCGGCGTCGAGCACGGCGCCCTTGCCGGGGAAGTAGTAGTGGATCGTGCCGGTGCTGGTGCCGCACGCCGCCGCGATGTCCTGCACACGGGTGTTGTGGTAGCCGCGCGCGGCGATCAGCCGCCAGGTGACCTCGAGGATCTCGCGCCTCTTGGCGGCCTCGCGGCGTCCGATGTCACTGGGTTCGACGCGGGTCCCGTCAGTACGGCGAACCGTCTCGGGCGGTCGTGCGGAGGCGTCCATGTCTTCCCCAAGTATCCCCGTAGTCCCCCGTGAGTGGCGCGCCGGGTCATGCGGTAGGTGACTGACGGAGTCGCGCCGAAAACAGTGTACGAGACCTGCCGATATTGACCGGGGCGTCAGTGTTGAGCTGCCCTCAACGCGGGATTTTTCCCGGTTCGTGCAGTTCATTGCGCTATGGTGGTGCCGCTCAGCGGTCAGCAGGGGTCGAATCGACTGACTGTCCAGTCAATACGACACGGATCACGTGGGAGCACATATGAGTCGGGAGTCCAGGAGCGCGCCCGGTTTCGCCCGGCGCCGGTTCCTCGGCACGATGATGGGCGGCGCCGCCCTCGTCGGCGCGAGCCCGCTGCTCGCGGCCTGCGGCGGCGCGACGCCCGGCGCGGCCGACGCCGCCGCGTCCGGCCCGCCCAAGCGTGGCGGCACAATGCGGATCGGGGTCGCCGGCGGCGGCGCGAAGGATTCCGTCGATCCGCACACCCCCGCCACGAACCCGGACATCGCCCGGGTGATCAACATGTACGAGCCGCTCGCCTGGCGCGACGAGCAGTACAAACTGGTCATGGAGCTCGCCGAGTCGATCGAGCCGTCAAAGGACGTCCGCACCTGGACGGTCCGGCTGCGCAAGGGCATCCGGTTCTCCGACGGCCGCGCGGTCACCGCGGACGACGTCATCGGGTCGATCAAGCGGATGGTGAACCCCAAGTCGCCGGGCAACGCGTCCGCGTACATGGCGGTCGTCGACCACATGACCAAGCGCGACACGCGCACGGTGGAGTTCCACCTCAAGACGCCGAACGCGATCTTCGACGACTACCTGGGGCAGTACAGCGACGGCATCGTCCCGGTCGACTTCGACGTGAAGCATCCGGTCGGCACCGGCGCGTTCCGGCTGGACTCCTTCACGCCGGGCCAGCAGTCGACGCACTCGCGGAACCCGTACTACTGGCGCGAGGGCGAGCCGTACCTCGACAAGATCCAGATCATCGACTTCCCCGACGACAACGCGCGCGTCAACGCGATGCTGTCCAACCAGGTCGACGCGATCGACAACGTGCCGCTCCCGCTGGTCAAGGTGCTGAAGACCGACCCGCGGCTGCGGGTGCTGACGTCGGAGACCGGCACCTGGCTGCCGTTCACGATGCGCGTCGACAAGGCGCCGTTCGACGACGTCCGCGTACGCCAGGCCATGCGCCTGGTCGTGGACCGCGACCAGATGGTGCGGCAGGTGCTCAGCGGGCAGGGCCGGGTCGCCAACGACCTGTACGCGCCGTACGACCCGGGGTTCGACCACGACCTCCCGCAGCGCAAGCAGAACATCGCGGAGGCCAAGCGGCTGCTCGCCGCGGCCGGCAAGTCCGACCTCACCGTCGAGCTGGTCACGTCGCCCATCCAGGCCGGCATCGTCGAGGCCGCGCAGGTCTACGCCAAGCAGGCCGCCGAGGCCGGCATCACCGTCAAGATCCGCAAGGTGGACACCTCGACGTTCTTCGGCGACGACTACCTGAGCTGGGACTTCGCGCAGGACTTCTGGTACACGCGGAACTACCTCCCGCAGGTCTCCACCGGTTCGATCAAGGGCGGGGCGTACAACGAGACGCACTGGCCGTCGCGGCAGGACGACAAGGCGTTCATGGGCCTGTTCAACGAGGCGATCTCCACGATCGACGAGAACACGCGCAACGCGCTGATCAAGCGGCTCCAGAAGATCGAGTACGACGACGGCGGCTACATCATCTGGGGCTACCCGAACCAGGTGGACGCCTACACCCGGTACGTCGGCGGCCTCCTACCGGATCGGCAGGGCATTCCACTGAACAGCTACCGGTTCCGCAAGGCCTGGCTGGCGTAGGGGAGACACCGATGCTTCGAATGATCACTCGACGGCTCGTGGTGAGCGTCATCGTGCTGTGGCTGGTGTCGCTGCTCGTGTTCGTCGCCACGCTGCTGCTGCCCGGCGACCCGGCACGCGCCATCCTCGGCCAGGGCGCCACGCCCGAGCGGCTGGCCGCGCTGCGCGTCGAACTGCACCTCAATGAGCCCGCCTGGCAGCAGTACCTGCACTGGCTCGGCGGCCTCTTCCACGGCGACCTCGGCATCTCCGCGGCCACCCGCGCCTCGGTGAACTCGCTGCTCGCCGACCGCGTCGTCGCGTCCCTGGTGCTGATGCTGTGCGCGGCGGTCATCAGCCTGCCGATCTCGCTGCTGCTCGGCACCTGGAGCGCGATGCGCCGCGACCGCGCCACCGACCACACCGTCTCCGGCGTGACGCTCGTGCTGGCCTCGCTGCCGGAGTTCGTGGTCGGCATCGTCGCCGTGGTGCTGCTGTCCACGTCGGTGTTCCGCGTCCTGCCGTCGGTGACCCTGACCCGGCCCGGCGAACCGGTCTGGTCCGAGCCCGCGCAGCTCGTACTGCCCGTGCTGACCCTGGTCATCGCGGTGAGCCCGTACATCACCCGGATGATGCGCTCGACCATGATCGAGGTGCTGGACAGCCCGTACGTCGAGATGGCCCGGCTGAAAGGGCTGCCCGAACGCCGGGTCATCTGGCGGCACGCGATGCCGCACGCGATCGGGCCGGTCGCGCAGGTCGCGGCCATCCAGCTCGCCTGGCTCGCCGGCGGCGTGGTCGTCGTGGAGTTCCTGTTCCGCTACCCGGGCGTCGGCGCGGCGCTCATCGACGCCGTCAACAACCGCGACGTCCAGGTCGTCCAGGCGATCACGATCATCGTCGCGGGCGTGTACATCGTGGTGAACCTGCTCGCCGACGTCGTCGGCATCCTGACCAATCCGAAGCTGCGGACGGAGATGAGCCGATGAGCACCGCCACCGCGGTCCCCCCGGCCACACCGGCCGACGCCGTACCGGCCAAGCAGTCGCGCCCGACCGTACGGCTGTTCCGCATGGCCTGGCGCTACCCGCAGGCCAAGGTCGGCGTGGTCCTCACCCTCGTGGTGGTGATCGTCGCCGTCGTGGGGCCGATCGTCGCCAAGCCGCTGACCGGCTACGGGATCACCGACTTCGCCGACAAGCCGTTCGAGCTCACCGGCGTCTTCGGCACCGACCAGCTCGGCCGCGACGTCCTCAGCCGGTTCCTCGCCGGCGGCCTGAACCTCCTGATCATGGCGGTGCTGGCCACCGCGATCGGGCTGGTGCTCGGCGCCGTCGTCGGCATGGTCGCCGGCTACTTCGGCGGCAAGACCGACGAGATCCTGATGCGCGCCTCGGACGTCCTGCTGGCGTTCCCGCAGCTCGTGCTGGCGCTGCTGGCGATCACCGTGATCGGGCCGAAGGCGTGGCTGATCGTCGCCGTCATCGGCCTGACGCACGCGCCGCGCATCGCCCGCGTCGCCCGGCAGGCCACGCTCGGCGTCGCGCAGCAGGACTTCGTGAAGGCCGCGGAGATGTACGCCGTACCGCGGGCGGCGATCCTCGGCCGGGAGATCCTGCCGAACATCACCGGCCCGCTGATGGTCGAGCTCGGCCTGCGGCTGACGTACTCCATCGGCTACGTCGCGTCCCTGTCGTTCCTCGGCATGGGCATCCAGCCGCCCGCCGCCGACTGGGGCCTGATGATCAACGAGAACCGCATCGCGCTGGTCGTCCAGCCGTGGGGCGTGCTGCTCCCGGTGATCGCGATCGCGCTGCTCGCGATCGGCACCAACATGCTCAGCGACGCGCTCGCGCACGCCTCCGCGGGCCTGGAGCGGGAGGTCGAGGAATGAGCGAGACGCAGGAGAAGCCGCGCGAGAACGCCCTGTGCGTGGAGGACCTCCGGGTGTCCGTCGGGCACTCGAAGGCGGAGATCCTCCAGGGGATCTCGTTCACGATCGCGCCCGGCGAGGTGCTCGCGCTCGTCGGCGAGTCCGGATCCGGCAAGACCACGGCCGGCCTCGCCGCGCTCGGGCACTTCCGTTCCGGCACCGTGCCGTCCGGGGGGCGCGTGCTCGTCGGCTCCGGTGACGACCCGGTCGACGTCTTGCAGGTGCACGGCGCGGAGCTGCGGAAACTGCGCGGCGCCACGGTGTCGTACGTCCCGCAGGACCCGTCCGCGTCGCTGAACCCGGCGCTGCGCATCGGCACCCAGCTCCGCGAGGTGCTCGACACGCACGGCTTCGGCGAGTCGGCGGACGACCGCGAGGCGCGCGCGCTCGAAGTGCTCGAAGAGGTCGGGCTGCCCGGCACACCGGAGTACCTCAGGCGCTACCCGCACCAGCTCTCCGGCGGCCAGCAGCAGCGGGTCGGCATCGCGATGGCGTTCGCCTGCCGTCCGGCCGTCATGGTGCTGGACGAGCCCACCACCGGGCTCGACGTCACGACGCAGACGCGCGTGCTCGACACCGTGCGGCGGCTCACCCGCGACCACGACGTGGCCGCCCTGTACATCACGCACGACCTGGCCGTGGTGGGCGAGATCGCCGACCGGGTCGCGGTCATGTACTCCGGCAACCTCGTCGAGGTCGGGCCCGTCGAGGCGCTGCTGCACGCGCCGGCCCACCCGTACACCGAGCGGCTCGTCCAGGCCGCGCCGGACCTCGAGGGCCGCCGCGTGCTGCGCGGGCTCGGCGGGCACGCGCCGGCGCCGTCCAAGCGCCCGTCCGGGTGCCACTTCGCGCCGCGCTGCCCGTACGCCCTGGAGTCCTGCCAGACCGGCACGCCCGAGCTGGAACCCGTCGCCGGGCTCGACCTGCACCAGGTGAGCTGCCTGCGCCACGACGAGCTGCGCACCCGTACGCCCGAGGTGGCCGAGCGCGCCGAGGTGCCCGAGCCGGAGACCGCGGCCGCGCTGACGATCACCGGGCTGGACGTGAAGTTCGGCCGCAACCAGGTGCTGCGCGGCGTCGACCTGGAGCTGCGCAAGGGCGAGTGCGTGATCCTGCTCGGCGAGTCCGGGTCGGGCAAGACCACGCTTTCGCGGTGCGTGGCCGGGCTGAACGACCGCTACGACGGCACGATCGCGCTCGGCGGCGCCGCGCTCGCGCACGGCGCGCGCGGCAGGTCGACGGACCAGCGGCGCGCCATCCAGTACGTCTTCCAGAGCCCGTACTCCTCGCTGAACCCGCGGCAGACGGTGGCCGAGTCGATGACGATGCCGCTGCGCGCGCTCACCGACGTGCCGCGCAAGGAGCACGCCGAGAAGGTGGCGGAGATGCTGGAGCGCGTCCACCTGCGCCCCGGCCTGGCCGACCGCTTCCCCGACCAGCTCAGCGGCGGCGAACGCCAGCGGGTGGCCATCGGCCGCGCGCTGATGAGCCGCCCCGAGGTGCTGGTCTGCGACGAGGTGACGTCCGCGCTCGACGTCTCCGTCCAGGCGTCGATCGTGGAGCTGCTGCGCGACCTGCAGCGCGAGATGGGGCTGACGCTGCTGTTCGTCACGCACAACATCGCGCTGGTCCGGCACATCGCCCAGCGGGTGGCCATCCTCCAGGGCGGCCGCATCGTGGAGCTCGCCGCCGCCGACAAGATCATCAGCGCGCCGTCGGGCGACTACACGCGCGAGCTGATCGCGAACACGCCCAGCCTGTAGGGCCGTACTGAGGGGGGAACATGACGGAGGTTCAGGGGACGGTCGCGGACGGGTTCGGGCCCGTACGTGACGCGTTCGCGGCGGTGCTGGAACGGTCCGGGGGCGGCGCGGCGTTCGCGGCGTACTCCGGGGGCCGGCCGCTGGCCGACCTCTGGGGCGGTACGGCCGGCACCCGGAGCGGCGCGCCCTGGACGGCCGACACCGTGGTCGTCCTGTTCTCCGGCACGAAGGGGCTGACCGCGACCGTCCTGGCCCAGCTCGTCGACGAGGGGCTGATCGACCCGGACGAGCGGGTCGCGGCGTACTGGCCGGAGTTCGCCGCCGCGGGCAAGGCCGACGTCCGGGTGCGCCACCTCGCGTCGCACACGACCGGGCTGCTGTACGTCGACCCGCCGGTGGACGGCCGGTTCGGGCGGCTCGACAACACGGAGAACGCACGGCGGCTCGCCGCGCAGCCCACGCTGTGGGAGCCGGGCACGCAGGTGTCGTACCACGCCATCACGTACGGCTACCTCGTCGGCGAGGTGATCCAGCGGGTCACCGGGAAGACCGTCGGGACGCTGCTGCGCGAACGGGTGGCCGGGCCGCTGGGCCTCGACGTCCACCTGGGGGCGCCTGCGGAGATCGACCCCCGAGTCGCGCACATCGTCCGGGCGCCCGGCTACCGTACGAACACGTTCCTCAAGGACGAGAGCAAGCGGCCCATCCTGGACCGCATGTACGCCGGCATCCTGACCGGCCCGGACGACCTGTTCAACTCCGCCGAGATGCGCCGCGCGGAACTGGCGTCCGGCGGCGGCATCGGCAACGCGCGGGATATGGCCCGCCTGTACGACGTGCTCGCTGGCGGTGGCACGTCCGCGGACGGCGTACGAGTCGTGGGCCGCGCGGGCTTGGACCGTGCCACGGCGACGTACTCCGAGGGCGAGGACGCCGTCAACGCCCGCCCCCTGCACTTCGGCCTCGGCTACGAACTAGCCGACCCCATCGCCACGTACGGCCCCGCCCCCGTAGCCTTCGGCCACTCCGGCGCCGGCGGCGGCCGCCACGGCGCCTGGCCCGAGTCGGGCGTCGGCTTCTCCTTCTGCCTAAACGAAATGCAGTCCGAAGACGAAGACACCCGCGCCACAACCCTCCTGACCGCCCTCCACTCCTGCCTTTAGCCCCACCCAACCTCTCGCCCCACCCGCCTCCCACCCCGCGGGCTACCGCCTCCCCAGCCCGTGGGCTCTGCGCCCCACCCGCCCCCGCCTTGCCGCAACCACCCTCCTCCGTGCCCTCGGGGTTCCGCGCGTGCTTCGCCCGGCACACACCCCACGGCGCCGCACCTCCCCGCGTCCGCGTCTCGTGCGCCGTGCGTCCTCGGGTGCGGGTGGCTTGGGGGAGGCGGCTCCGCCGCGAATAGGCCGCGCTGGCGCGCGACTGTTTTCCTGCGTTCGGGGTTGGGCGTGTTCGTGGTTGGGCCGCAGGGCTTCGCCTTTGGTGGGCGCCCTGTGCGCTGCTGTCCGGGGCGCCCTGGCTCTCGGTGTCCATGCGCCCCGCCCCGCGCCCTGCGCGCGCGTCGTGCCCCTGCCTCCGTGTCCCGCCTCGGCACCTTGCGCGTCCAGCGCCTCGTGCCGTGCGCGGTGCTCCCGCGCTGGCGCCCGGTGCGGGTGGCTCGGGGAGCGCGGCTCCGCCGCGTAAAGGCCGCGCTGGCGCGCGACTGTTTTCCCGCGTTCGGGGTTGGGCGTGTTCGTGGTTGGGCCGCGAGGCTGCCGCTCTTCGGGGGCGTCCTGTGCGTTTCTGTTCCGGGTGCTTCTGACTCCCCAATGTCCGCCTCGCCCCGGGCATCCCGCGTCCCCCGCTCAGCGCCTCGCGTCCCCAAGCGTGGGCGCAAGGCGCAGGGTGCGCGGTGGCTTCGCACCCCCGCCACGCAGGCGAGGGCCGGGCTCGACACCGGACGGTAGAGGCCTTGGTCCGGCTGGGAGATCCTGTCTGTGGCGCTCTACTGTGGCGCGGGTGACGACTCAGGTGATCGTGTTGAACGGTGGTTCGAGCTCGGGCAAGTCCGGCATTGCGCGGTGTCTCCAGGCGGTGCTGTCCGACCCGTGGCTCGCCATCGGGACCGACACGTTCGTCGACGCGCTGCCCGCGTCCTTGCGGGCCTCGGACGAGGGGCTCGGTGTCGGGCCGGACGGCGAGGTGCGCGTCGGGCCGGGGTTCCGTGCGCTGGAGGCGGCGTGGATCGAGGGGGTCGCCGCGATGGCCCGCGCGGGCGCCCGGATCGTCGTCGACGAGGTCTTCATCGGCGGCCCGGCGTCCCAGCGGCGCTGGCGAACCGCCCTCGCCGGGCTTGACGTGCTGTGGGTCGGCGTCCGCTGCGACAGCGCGGTCGCCGAGGGCCGCGAGCTCGCCCGGGGAGACCGGGCCGCCGGAATGGCCGCATCCCAGGCGAACCTCGTCCACCAGGGCGTGAAGTACGACATCGAGGTCGACACGACCCACACGGAATCCCTGACCTGCGCCCACCACATAGCCACCGAGGTCACCTGAGCCTCGCGCGCCTCCGCCCCTCGCGCGCCTCCGCCCCTCGCGCGCCTCCGCCCCCCGCGCGCCTCCGCGCCCCGCGCGCCTCCGGGCCTCCGTGCCTCCGGCCTCCGCGCCCCGCGCGCCTCTGCGCCTCCGGCCTCCGGCCTCCGGCCTCCGCGCCCCGCCCATGTCGCCTGCCTCCGTGCGCCGTCCGTGTACGCGTCCGTGCCCCCATCCGCCTGAGCGCGCCGCCCGCCTCCGTGCACTCGTGCCCCCTGCGTCCCGCAGCTCGTGCGCCATTCGCCCGAGCCCGTGCGTGGGTGCGGATGGGTGGGGGAATGAGGCTCCGCCGCGCAAAGGCCGCGCTGGCGCGCGACTGTTTTCCCGCGTTCGGGGTTGGGCGTGTTCAAGGTTGGGCCGCGAGGCTGTCGCCCCTGCGACGCATCCTCCGGAGCGGCCGAGCACCGCCCCCGGGTCGCGCAAGACCGTGCCCTGGGGCGCCCGCCCCCGCTTCGCGTAGCTGAGTGTGTGGTGCGGGAGCCTGAGGGGTTCTGAGGATGCCGGGTGGATGCCTTGCTAAGGGCGGCAGCCTCGCGGCCCGGCCTTGGATTCGGGTGACTGGGGTCGCGGGGGGTCTGCGCGCGTAGCGCGGCCTTTCTCGGGCGCGTTGCCATGTACCCGGACTCGCATACCTGGGCGCGGAGAAGGGGCGCTGTGGACATGCGGGTGGGGGCGGGGGCTGGTGGGGTTGCGCCGCGGCAGCGTGGGACGGGGCTGGGGCGGCGGATGTCCGAGCGGTTCTTGCCGCCGCGCGCCCGGCATAATTGGCGGATGCCGTCCGCCAGTCAGACGCCGGAGAAGATTCTCGCCGCGCTCAATGAGCAGCTCGCCGCCGTGGGGGAGCCGCCGTACGACGGGCCGCACGATGCGAACCGGTTGCGGCTTGCCTGTCTTGCCGCCGTTCAGCGGGCTGTCGACGCCGGTCAGCGGCCGTTGCGTGGCGCGGCGCGTACGGCGGTGCGGCTCCTGCTCGACCGGCTCGCGGAGATCGCGCCGGGGCACGCGGTCGAGGTGCGGGTGCCGCCGTACGCGGCCGTCCAGTGCGTCGAGGGGCCGCGGCACACGCGCGGCACGCCGCCGAACGTCGTCGAGATGGACGCCCCGACCTGGCTGGCGCTGGCCACCGGGCGTACGACCTGGGCGGAGGAATACGCCGCCGGGCACATCTCCGCGAGCGGAAACCGCGCCGACCTGTCCCCGTACCTCCCGCTCGACGCCGCCTGACAGGCCGAACCTGGAGGCCGGACCGCCGTCTGACCGGCCCGAACCGGGAGGCCAGGCCGGGAGAACCGGCATCCAGGTAGGTTTCGGGCGGCCGGTACACTGGCTGCGTGCCACACCCCGACGGGCGGCTGACCCACGAGCTCGATCCGGCGAACCACGGCCCCCAGGATGCCTGCGGCGTCTTCGGCGTCTGGGCTCCGGGCGAGGAGGTCAGCAAGCTCACCTACTTCGGCCTGTACGCACTCCAACACCGTGGCCAGGAATCCGCGGGCATCGCGGTCAGCGACGGCTCCCGGATCGTCGTCTACAAGGACATGGGGCTCGTGCCGCAGGTCTTCGACGAATCGGTCCTCGACTCCCTGCGCGGCCACATCGCCGTCGGCCACTGCCGCTACTCCACGACCGGCTCATCGGTCTGGGAGAACGCGCAGCCCACGTTCCGCCCGGCGGGCGGCGGCGGCCTCGCGCTGACCCACAACGGCAACCTGATCAACACCGCCGAGCTCCTCGCCATGGTCAAGAACCGCACCGGCGTGGCCACCACCGACACCGACGTCCTCACGGCCCTGCTCGCCGAGCGCCACGACGGCGGCGCGCTGACGGACGCAACGGCCGAGGTCCTCCCGCGCGCCCGCGGCGCGTACTGCCTGGTCTTCATGGACGAGAACCGGCTCTACGCCGCGCGCGACCCCGAGGGCATCCACCCGCTGGTGCTCGGCCGCCTCGACCGCGGCTGGGTGGTGGCCAGCGAGACCGCCGCCCTCGACATCGTCGGCGCGACGTACGTCCGCGAGATCGAGCCCGGCGAGCTGATCACGATCGACGGCGAGGGCGTGCGGTCCGTACGCTTCGCGCCGCCGCGCCCCAAGGGCTGCCTGTTCGAATACGTCTACCTCGCCCGTCCGGACACCACGATCGCCGGGCGCGGCGTCCACGCCACCCGCGTCGAGGTCGGCCGCAGGCTCGCGGTCGAACATCCGGTGGACGCCGACCTGGTCGTGCCGGTGCCCGAGTCAGGCACCCCCGCGGCCATCGGCTACGCCGAGGCCAGCGGCATCCCGTACGGCCAGGGCCTGGTGAAGAACTCCTACGTCGGCCGTACGTTCATCCAGCCGAGCCAGACGATCCGCCAGCTCGGCATCCGGCTGAAGCTGAACCCGCTGCGCGACGTCATCGCGGGCAAGCGGCTCGTCGTGGTCGACGACACGATCGTGCGCGGCAACACCCAGCGCGCCATCGTGAAGATGCTCCGCGACGCCGGCGCCACCGAGGTGCACGTCCGCATCTCCGCGCCGCCGGTCGCCTGGCCCTGCTACTACGGCATCGACTTCGCCAGCCGGGCGGAGCTCGCCGCGGGCAACCTCGACCCCGAGGGCATCCGCGCGTCCATCGGCGCCGACTCCCTCGGCTTCGTCTCGCTGCCCGAGCTGATCGAGGCCACCCGCCAGCCGGCGGACAACCTGTGCCGCGCCTGCTTCGACGGCGTCTACCCGGTGCCGATCGAGGCGTCGCACGACAAGTACCTGCTGGAGACCCTGGAGACCTCGGCCGCCCAATGAGCACCACACCGAAGATCTCCTACAGCTCGGCCGGGGTCGACATCGCGGCGGGCGAGACCGCCGTCGCGCTCATGCGCGACAAGCTCGCCCGCGCGCGCCGCCCCGAGATGGTCGACGACGCCAGCGGCTTCGCCGGCCTGTTCCGCCTCGACGTCGGCGCGTACACCGACCCGCTGCTCGCCACGTCCACGGACGGCGTCGGTACGAAGGTGCTGCTCGCGCAGCGGCTCGGCGTCCACGACACCATCGGCATCGACCTCGTCGGCATGGTCGTCGACGACCTCGCGGTGTGCGGCGCCGAACCGCTGTTCATGACCGACTACATCGCCTGCGGCAAGGTCGTACCGGAACGCGTCGCGACGATCGTCGGCGGCATCGCCGAGGGCTGCCGCCAGGCCGGGTGCGCGCTGGTCGGCGGCGAGACCGCCGAGCATCCCGGGGTGCTCGGCGCCGACGAGTACGACCTCGCGGGCGCCGGAACCGGGGTCGTCGAGGCGTCCGCGGTCCTCGGGCCGCAGCGCGTACGCCCCGGCGACGCGGTGCTCGGCCTCGCGTCGTCCGGCCCGCACTCCAACGGCTACTCCCTGGTCCGCGCCGTCCTCGCCGCCGCGGGCCTCGCGCTGGACACCGACCTCCCCGAGCTGCGCCGTCCACTCGGCGCCGAGCTCCTGGAGCCCACCCGCATCTACGCGCTCGACTGCCTGGCCGTCGCCGCCGCCTGCGACGTCCACGCGTACGCGCACATCACCGGCGGCGGCCTCGCGGCCAACCTGGCCCGCTCCCTGCCGCCCACCGCCGACGCCGTGCTTGACCGCGCCACCTGGACGCCCCAGCCGGTCTTCGACGTCATCGCCGGCCACGGCGGCGTCGCGGCCGAGGAGATGGAGCGCACCTTCAACATGGGCGTCGGTATGGCCGCGGTGGTCGCCGCCGCCGACGCCGACGCCGCGCTCGCCCTCCTGGCCGAACGCGGTGTGCCCGCGTGGGTGCTCGGCGAGATCGTCCCCGGCACCGGCGAGGCCCGGCTGACCGGGGCCCACCCCGCCTGAGCCGCGCTACGACCCGGCGTGGAACCGCCGGTGCAGGTCGTGCATCGGCTCGGCGAACTCGGCGACCGGCCCGTCCGCCCGCAGCCCCGGTACGACGTCGGTGATCCGCTGGGCGGGCACGCGGCCCGGCGCGACGCCGAACTCCGCGTCCCACGGCACCTCCTGCGCCGCCGAGGTGGCGAACACGATGCGGCCGAGCCCCACCTTGCCGTGCGCGGCCGAGCACATGGGGCAGTGCTCGCCCGAGGTGAAGACGGTCGCCGCCGGGCGCTCGCCGGCGGGCACGTGGGTCGCCGCCCAGCGGGCCAGCTCGAACTCGGGGTGGCGCGTGGCGTCGCCGGTGGTCACCACCTCGTTGCGGGCCTCCGCGAGAACGGTGCCGTCGGCGCCGACCAGTACGGAGCCGTACGGTTCGTCGCCCGCGGCCACCGCCTCCGCGGCCAGCTCCACGCAGCGGCGCAGGTGCGCCCGGTCGGCCTCGGTCACCTCGGTGTCGGTCATGCGCGCTCCTGTGAAGTGGTGGTCGTCTCCCGGCCCGCCGCGACGGCGGCCAGCGCCTGCCAGGCGTGCTCGGGGTGGCGCGTCTCCTCCGGGTCGCCGTTGAACGGGTCGAGGAGGGTGGTCTCCGCGCCGAGCCCGGCCAGGTCGTCCAGGTCGGCGCGCACCTGGCCGATCGTGCCCGTGCCGGCGAGCCGGTCGTCGCCGGCGACCGGGGTGTCGGTGATGCGCAGCGAGATGCGCGGCGCCAGCGCCGGTACGGGACGCCCGGCGTCGGCGGCCGCCGCGGCGATGCCCGGCAGCGCGCCGCGCAGCCACGGCAGGGTGAAGCGCAGCGGATGCCAGGCGTCGCCGAGGCGTACGGCGCGGCGCTGGGCGGCGCCGCTGTTGCCGCCCACCCAGATCGGGATCGCGCCGGACTGATAGTCGTCGACGCCGTCCGCCCAGGCCGTACGGATGGCCGCGAGGTAGTCGTCGGTGGTGCGGCCGCGCGCGGTGTACTCCGCGCCGAGCGCCGCGAACTCCTCCTTCGCCCACCCGACGCCCACGCCGAGCACCAGGCGGCCGCCGCTGAGCCGGTTCAGGTTCGCGGCCATGCGCGCGACCAGCAGCGGATGCCGGTACGGCGCGATCAGCACGGTGGTGCCAAGCCGTACCCGCCCGGTGATCCCGGCCAGCCACGACAGCGTGGTGAACGGCTCGTAGAACGGCGCCGGGTACTGCTCGGCGACGTCCGGGGTGATCACGACGTGGTCGGAGACCATCAGCAGGTCGTAGCCGAGCCCCTCCACGACGCGCGCCCAGCTCGCGAGCGCGTCGGGATCGGTGCCGGGCCCGAAGTTCGGGACGTTCACGCCTAGACGCATAGCGATCATGCTATATACGGCCGCGGGTACGGCGCGCCAGGCCGCCCGCCCTAGGATCCACGAGGCGCATGACCGGCTCGGCGAGGAGGAACCCGTGCGCAACGCCCACCGCTGGCTGCTTGTGGTCCCGTTCGTCTGGCAGGCCGGGCTCGCCCCGGTCGTGAACGGCGTACGGTGGCGGCTCGCGGAGATCCCGTTCCCGATGCTGTGGCAGATGGCCGGCGTCGTCGTCGCGACGATCTGCATCGGCACGGTCTACCGCATCGACCGCGCGCGCTCCCGGCGAGGTGGCGCGTGACGCTGGCCATCGCGACCGCGATCGTCCTGGCGACCGTGGCCGGCTCCCTGGTCTACGGCACCCGCTACCGCCGCGGCACCGTCAGCGACTGGGCCATCGGCGGGCGCCGCTTCGGCTCGGTGATCTTCTGGTTCATGAACGCCGGCGAGGTCTACACCACCTTCGCCATCCTCGGCATCAGCGGCTACGCCTACGCCGCCGGAGCCCCCGCGTACATCGCGTTCACCTCGGTCTCCCTGTCGTACGCGCTCGGCTACTGGCTCATGCCGCGCATCTGGCACGCGGGCCGCCGCGCCGGGCTGATCACCCAGGCCGACTACTTCGAGCGGCGCTTCGGCTCGCGCGCGCTCGGCGTCGTGGCCGCGCTCGTCGGCATCGCGGCGCTGCTGGTCTACGTCCAGATCCAGCTCACCGGGCTGTCGCTGATGGTGTCGATCCTGTTCGGCACGGCGCTGCCCAAGGAGGCCGCGGTGATCATCGCGGCGGTGCTGATGGTGGCGTACGTCCTCGCGACCGGGCTGCGCTCCGCCGCGTTCGCCGCCGCGGTCAAGGACGTCCTGATGATCGTGATCGTGCTGGTCCTGGCGTTCGCCGCCGCCCACGCGGTGGGCCTCGGCTCGATCAGCGACGTCTTCGCCACGGTCCAGGACAAGTACCCGGGCATCGGCAGCCTGCCCGGCTATGCGTCCGACCCAGCGGATCCGGCCATGGGCCCCTTGTGGTTCGCGACGTCCGCGCTGTCGATCGCGCTCGGCAACTGGGTGTTCCCGCACCTGTTCCAGGTGTCCTTCGCCGCCCGCGACGTCAACTCGATCCGCCGCAACGCGGTCTGGCAGCCGCTGTACTCCCTGGCGTACTTCTTCATCGTGCTGCTCGGCTTCGCCGCGCTGCTCGCCGTGCCCGGCCTGAAGGACTCCAACGCCGCGCTGCTCACGTTCGTCGCCCACGCGTTCCCCGCGTGGCTGGTCGGCGTCGTCGCCGGCGCCGGCATCCTGCTGGCCATCGCGCCCGGCTCGGTGCTGCTGCTCAGCATCGGCACGCTGGTCGCCCGCAACGTGTACGGCGCGGTGCGCCGCGACGTCCCCGACCGTACGGGCCTGCGCGTCAGCCGCGCCGCCATGATCGTCGCCGCCGCGGTGGCCGTCCTCATGACGCTGGCCGACACCCGCGCCCTCCTGACGATCCTCCTGTACGCCTACTCGGCCATCGGCCAGCTCGCCCCCGCGGTGATCCTCAGCTTCCTGTGGCGCCGCATCACCGCCTGGGGCGCCTTCGCCGGCATCGTCGCGGGCTTCGCCGCCCTCCTGGCCCCGCCCCTGACGGACGCCTGGCAGGCCATCGCCCCGGGCATCGACAACGGCTTCGTCGCCCTGCTCGTCAACGCCGCCGTCACCGTGCTGGTCAGCCTCGTCACCCGCGCCCCGTCGGCCGAGGCCGTCTCAATCGCTGACCAATCGCTGGCGATCGATGAGCAATCAGATTAGAGTCGCGGCATGGACCCCGTACGGGCGAAGGCCGCGCTGCGCCTGATCGCGCGCGGTTTCGCCGAGCTCGCCGAGGCGGTCGGCGACGAACCCGACGACGGCGAGCTGCCGCGCACGGCCGCACTGATCAGGGAATGGGGCCGCCGCGGCCTCACCAAACAGGAGGCGTCCGCGCTGTTCCAGCGGCACGGGTTCGCCCCGCAGACCACCGGCGGCTGGACCCGCGGCGGCTGGGCCGAGGTGGGCGCCGACGGCCTGCGCCACCTCACCGACAAGTCGCACGACTGGCTGGCCGCGTACGACACGGACGACACGGACGAGGCCGAGGAGGAGCGATGACCGAACCCTTCCGCGTACGGATCGAGGTCCGCGGCTACGAGCTCGACACCCAGGGCCACCTCAACGGCGCCGTCTACTGGCAGTACGGCGACCACGCGCGCTGGGCGTGCCTGAGCGCCGCGGGCGTCGACGTCGACGCGCTGATCGCCGACGGCATCGGGCCCGTCACGCTGGAGACGACCGTACGGTTCCACCGCGAGTTGCGCCGCGGCGACGCCGTGGACGTCACGTGCGCGTTCGTGTGGGGCGCGGGCAAGACGTTCGAGGTGCGGCAGGAGATCCGCCGCGCCGACGGCACGCTCGCCGCCGAGCTGACCAGCGTCGGCGGCCTGCTCGACCTGGAGAGCCGCCGCCTGCTGCCCGACCCGGGCGCGCGGTGGTCCGCCCGCGCGGCCGCGCCCGAGCTGCTCGGCCTCGTCGCCTAGCGGAACGCCGGCAGCACCTCGCGGCCGAGCAGCTCGATGCCGGCCAGCGGGTCGATGCCGTGCGGCGTGCCGAACTCGACGCGGTCCACCCCGGCCGCGACCAGGCGCTCCACCTGGGCGGCGAGCCGCGCGGGCGTGCCGGAGAAGGCGAACCGGTCGAGGAGGTCGTCCGGCACGAGCGCGCCGGCCGCCGCGTCGTCCCCGGCGTCGAGGCGCGTACGCAGCCGGGCCAGGAGGTCCGGGTCGACCGTGACGGTGGGGTCGTGCTCGGCGACGACCGCGAGGTACATCGCCACCTCGCGGCGGGCCAGCCGGCGCGCCGCCGCGCCGTCGCGGTCCACCACCGTGACCGCCCCGAACACCAGGCCGGGTGTGGCCGTACGGCCGCCGCGCCGCGCGCCGTCGGCCAGCCACCCGGCCATGACCGGCGCGAAGTCCGGGTTGGCCGAGCCGCCGACCTTGACCTCCTCGGCGCCGATCTCCCCGGCCATCCGCGCGGTCACCGGCCCCCACGTGCCGATCAGCAGCGGCACGCGCGGCCGCGCCGTGGCGTACCGCAGCCGCGTGCCGGGCGCCAGGCGGAAGACCTCGCCGGCGTAGCCGTCCGCGTCGCCGCCGATCAGCCGCTCCGCCACCGCGGCGGCCTCCCGGATGTGCCGGGCGGGCCGCGGCTGCGCGGCGATGCCGACGTCGCCGAGCCAGCTCCCGCGCGCCAGCCCGAGGTAGGCGCGCCCGTCGGAGGCGAGGTCGAGCGCCGCCGCCTGCCCGGCGATCTCGTACGGCTGCATCGAGTACGGGTTCAGGCACGCCGGCCCGAGCCGTACGCGCGACGTGTGCGCGGCCAGCGTGAGCAGCGGGAACAGCGGCGGCTGGTACATGAGGTCGCCGAACACCGAGACCACGTCGAACCCCAGCGCCTCGGCCGCCGCGCCGATCGCGGCGTACGCGCGCACGGACTTGTCGCTCTGCAGGCCCAGCCCGAACCGGGTCACGTGAGGTCGCCGGTGCGCAGGCTGCGGCGCTCCGTACGCTCCACGCGCATGATCAGCCGTTCGTCCGGGTCGGGGCAGGCCACGAGGGAGTCCTGCGCGAGCCAGTCGGCGGGGTCGAGCGCGCGCTGTTTCGCGGGCAGCAGCGGCAGCACGGCGGCGAGGGCGTACATGCAGAAGTGGCGGCCGGGCGGGATGCGCAGCCGGGAGGACTCGGTGACCTCGAAATAGTCGCCGACGCGGAGCCCGCAGACGGAGCGGCCCTCGATGGCCTCGACGGTCACCCGGAGGTCGTAGAGATCGGTGGTGTCAGCATCCGCCATGAGCGGCGATCATCCAGTCATGCCAGGCACAACACGTATGCGCACGGGCGGTTGACCCGTGCGCATACGCGCCGCGTCACTCAGAGACGACGAGAACCGTCGCGATCGTCCTCGTCATCGACGTAGTGGGCGTACGGATCCGCTTGCGCGTCATCGGAAGGACCTTCAGCACTCGGGTCGTCATCAGGTTCATCGCCTGCGACCCCGAGCTCTTCCGCCAGCCGGTCCAGGTCGGTGCCACCGCCGCTGTACTTCAAGCGCCGGGCAACCTTCTGCTGCTTGGCCTTGGCTCGGCCGCGCCCCATCGGCTCGACCCCCTCAACGACGGGGCCGCACCTCGGGCCCCAGGTCATCGCACACTGCATTCACCAACGCACGGCGGACATGCGCCGGACGTCAGCACCCTTGACGGTCTAACCGTACCTGGTTTGGGCCGAGCTCGGTACGCACTCCCGGTGTGGTGTTGCCGGTTCCGCATCGGTGTCCACCACCGGACCGTGTCGCCTCATGTACACACGGTGTTCACCGGTGTGTGACCGGTTCCGGGGACCCCGCCGCTGAACTGCGGATCTTCGGTTCGCCGCGGAAATCCGCCGCGCCGCCGGTCACGTACGGTCCAGCCAGATGCCGTTGAGACGGCCGACCTCGGTCATCCGATGTTCGGCCAACCGGTCGGCTGCCACGGCCGGGGGGACCCCGTCGTCGTCGGCGATCGCGAAGATCCGGCGGGTCGTCTGGAAGATCAGCTCGGCCTTGGCCTTCGCCCGCTCGAAGACGAACCCCTCGATCTCGTCGGCCACCTGGATCACCCCGCCGGAGTTCACCACGTAGTCGGGCGCGTAGAGCACGCCGTGGTCGGCGAGCTGCTTCTCGATGCCGCCGTGGGCGAGCTGGTTGTTCGCGGCGCCGCAGACCACGGACGCGCGCAGCGTGCGCACGCTCGTGTCGTCGAGCGTGCCGCCGAGCGCGCAGGGCGCGTAGACGTCGAGGTCGGCGGCGATCAGCGCGGCGCTGTCCGGGAGCGCGCGCACCTCGGGGTGGCGCGCGCGTACCCGCTCGACCGCGGCCGGGTCGACGTCGGCCACCATCACCCGCGCGCCGTCGGCCAGCAGGTGCTCCACGAGCCGGTGGCCGACCTTGCCGACCCCCTCGATGCCGACCGTACGGCCGTTCAGCGTGGGCGCGCCCCATGCGTGCTCCGCCGCCGCGCGCATGCCCTGGAACACGCCGAGCGCGGTCAGCACGGACGAGTCGCCGGCGCCGCCGTACGCCTCGGTGCGGCCGGTGACGTGGCCGCACTCGCGGGCGATGACGTCCATGTCGGCGGAGTAGGTGCCGACGTCGCAGGCGGTGACGTAGCGGCCGCCGAGCGACTGCACGAACCGTCCGTACGCGCGCAGCAGCGCCTCGGACTTGTCCGTACGCGGGTCACCGATGATCACGGCCTTGCCGCCGCCGTGGTCGAGGCCGGCGAGCGCGTTCTTGTACGTCATGCCGCGGGACAGCCGCAGCGCGTCGGTGAGCGCGGCTTCCTCGTCGGCGTACGGGTAGAAGCGGGTGCCGCCGAGGGCGGGCCCGAGCGCGGTGGAGTGGATCGCGATGATGGCGCGCAGGCCGCTGCGCTCGTCGGCGCAGAACACGACCTGCTCGTGGCCCTGGTGGTCGGGCCCGCCCTCGTGGGGCGCTGCAAAGACTGCGGTCACGGTGGTGACTCCCTGCCTTGGCCCGCGGCTTCGTCGGTGCGGGCGGTGCACCCAGGCTATTGCGGGTGATCGGAAAGCGCCGTCCGGTTGGGAAGTAACGCACGACCCGGGGTGCGCGGGATATGCCTCCCATGCCACGATGCGATGGTGGTGCCTTACGCCGCCTACCTCCGCGTCTACCAGCCGCTCGCCGCGTTCCCCGAGCCGGAGCGCTCGGCGTGGGCGAAATACGTGGCCGCCGAAGACCGCCCCGACCGCGTGACCGCGACGAACAGCGAGCACACCGCGGCGCTGCGGCGGCTGATCGCGGTGCCGCCGATCGTCGTGCCGGCGCGGGAGAGCGCCGACGCGTACGTCCGGCGCGCCGAGGGCGTGACGTACATCTGCCCCTGGCAGACGCGGCTGCGCTCCTGGCTCGCGCTCGACGGCTTCCCCGACGACCTGCCGCCCGGCCTGGCCGACGCGTTCGTGCCGCGGCAGATCGCCGACCAGGCGGTGCGCGACTTCGAGGAGTGGCAGCGGGCCGGCAACGGCACCCAGCGCCCGTTCATCCAGACCAGCACCTGGCACGTCCCCATGACGTGGTTCGTGCCGTTCGAGGCGGGCGAGCGCTGGCTGGTGCTCGGCGAGGACCCCGGCGACACGGGCGACACCGACGGCGACGGCGGGCGTGACACGCCGGGCGCCACCACCGCGGCGCCCGCCCGCACCCTCGTCTACGTCACCGCGATGGCGCAGGCGCGCCGCCGCGTCGCCCGCGCGCTTGCCGTCGTACGCCGCAATCTCGGCGACAACGCGATGATCGGCGAGATCGAGGAGATCGGCCGGTGGCTGGAGGAGTTCCACCCGCACTCCCTGGTGGAACTCGACTACGGCGGCCTCGTCCACCTGCTCGACGACGAGGCGCTGCGCGGCGATCAGTCGGTCGCTGAGGTGGCCGCGGCGCTCACCGGTCTGGAGACCGGGAAGTCCGAACTGGCCCTCGGAATGTACAAGCGTGTCGTCACGCGGTGGCGCGCTGTGCAGGCCCTCGAATCGGCGAACTGAACTTTTTTGCCGGATACGACACGATGCGACTAAACGTGTAGCTAGAATCACGCAGCGTGAAAGCAGTTGCCGAGCCAAGTGGATGTAACTCGCCCCAAGTTCGTGGCTTTCGGTGGCAGCTCGATCACGGTAGGTTATTCCGAGGTGGTCTATCCAGGCCATATCGGGACATCCGTGTCGGAGATCAGGATCTAGGCAGGATCGGTCACATCGGTCCAGGAGGAGAGGCCGTAGTCATGACTACACGTACGCCGGAGGCAGAGCCGCTGCTTACCCCGGCCGAGGTCGCCACGATGTTCCGTGTCGACCCCAAGACCGTCACCCGCTGGGCCAAGGCGGGAAAGCTCACGTCGATCCGTACGCTCGGCGGCCACCGCCGATACCGGGAGACCGAGGTCCGCGCCCTGCTGGGGGACATCCCGCAGCAGCGGACGCAGTGACGGTCCCCCAGTCTTTGGGGGGAGCAAAGCGTGAGGGGGGCACCCGCCCCGGGCAACGGGGCGGGTACCGGCCGGGAACACCGGCCTTCAGGGGGATGTCGCTTCCGGGTCCGCGGAGGCGACGGGGTTATCCGTCGAACCCTCTCTCGGGGGAAGTGCATGTGAGGGGGATCGGCCCCGGCGGAATCGGCCGGGGTCGAACCCTGTCCGGCAGGTTCGCGTAAGAAATCCGAAGGTCAGCTCTCGCCCTGTTCGCGGGCCAGCTCCGCGAGTGTCGCGGCGGTGGCCGGGTCGTGTTCCGCGCCCGAGCCGAGCAGCGCCACCATCTGGCTGACCAGCAGCCGTTCGAGCCGTACGCGCGGCAGGTCGCGGTGTTCCAGCCAGTCGAGCCCCGCCGTCTCCACCGACGCGATCCACGACCGCAGCGTGATGCGCAGCACCGGACCGGGCTCGGTCACCCCGAACGCCTCGAGCAGCCGGTTGATCAGCAGGTGGCGTACGTTGTCGACGATGCGGCCGATCTCGCCCTCGCGGGCGCCGGGGCCGTTGCGCAGCAGCGCGGAGAACCCGGCGGCGTGCTCCTCGACGAAGTCGAAGTAGCTGGACAGCGCGATCGCCAGGCGGTCGAGCGGGCGGCCCTCGGTGGGCGGCTGGAGCAGCACGTCGAGCTGGCGCGCGGCGCTGCGCAGCGCCGCGATGTAGAGCTCTTCCTTGCTGCCGAAGTAGTGGTAGACCAGCGCGCGCGAGGCGCCCGCGGCGGCGGCCACGTCGTCGATCGAGACGTCGGCCGCGCGGCGGTGGCTGAACAGTTCGAGCGCCGCGTTGAGCAGTTCCTCGCGTCGTTCGTCGACGCTCAGCCGGCGGCGCGTACGCGGCTTTTCCGGGCGCGCGACGGACTCCTGCGCCGATGCGGTACCGCGATCACTCACGTGTTGAAGGGTAACCGACGCGCGGGTCTCCGGCAGGAGGGCCGCTGGTAGCGGACGGTGCACGGAACGCCGGTGTGGCGGCCGGTTCCGGCCTCGCGGCCTGCTCGTTGTCACCAGATATCGCGAACGGTGGATGCGGAGCGTGTTGGCGCCATATCGTGCTGCTCAGGCGGGCGTCGTGACTTCGACCCCAGCGGATCACGGTACGCCGCCGAGGGTCGAAGACAAGAAGGACGACATGACGAACGGCGGGCGCTCTGGCGGGAGCGCGGTCCCGGTGCAGCCGACTGCGGCCGATCTCGGCCGGCTGAACAACAACCGCACGAGACCGACGATCCGGAACGTCGCGGAGCGCGCCGGTGTGTCGAAATCCCTGGTGTCGCTGGTGATGCGCGGCTCGTCGAACGTCAGCGACGCGCGCCGCGAGGCGGTGCTCCGCGCCGCGCGCGAGCTCGGCTACCGGCCCAACGCCGTGGCGCGCAGCCTCGTCGAGGGGCGCACCCGGCTGATCGGCGCGCTGGTCGCCGACCTCCACAACCCGTTCTTCGCCGAGTTCCTCGACGGCCTTCAGGAGGAGCTGCACGGCGGCGGCCTTCGGCTGCTGGTGAGCAGCGGCCGCTGGGACCCCGACTTCGCCGCGGAGGCCGTCGACGCCTTCCTCGAACTACGGGTCGACGGCCTGGTGCTGCTCAGCGTCGTCCCCGAGGACGGCACGCTGCGCGAGGCGGTGCGCGCCGTGCCCATCGTCGTCGTGGGCGAGCGCGACCTCGGCGTCGCCGGCACCGACGTCATCGCCGACGACGACGAACTGGGCGGCAGGCTCGCCGTCGACCACCTGGTCGAGCTCGGCCACCGGCGCATCGCGCACATCTCCGGGTCGCCGTCCACGAGCGCCGCGTACCGCCGCCACGGCTACGAATCGGCCATGGAGCGCCACGGGCTGCACGACCAGATCCACGTCCAGGCCGGCGACTTCACCGAGGACGGCGGCTACCGCGCGACCCGTACGCTGCTCGACGCCGAGCCGCGGCCGACCGCGATCTTCGCGCCCAACGACCTCGCGGCGATCGGCGCGCTGTCCGCCGCCGACGACCACGGCCTGTCCGTGCCGCGCGACCTCTCGATCGTCGGCTACGACAACACCAACCTCGCGGGCATCCGGCGGATCTCCCTCACGAGCATCGACCAGCCGCGCCGCGACATGGGCCGGCTGGCGGCCGCGCAGGTGTGCGCGCGCATCGCCGACCCGAACCGGCCGACGGCGCAGTCGCTGGTGGTGCCGCACCTGGTGGCGCGCGACAGTACGGGGCCGGCGCCGGCGCTCACGTAGCGCCCGGCGTCACTGCTTGCCGGACGACGGCCGGGTGGCCCCCATGTACTCACTGCGGCGCTCGGAGCCCAGGGTCTCGATCCTGATGGGGAAGCCGGTCTGCCAGGCGTTGACCATCTTGCCGCCGCCCAGGTACATCCCGACGTGCGACGGGGGCGGGTCGCCGTCGTGCGTGTTGAAGAACAGGAGGTCGCCGGGCTTGAGGTTGCTGAAGTCGGTGTCCTGCACGCGGGGCGAGGCCATGAACTGGTCGTGGCTGACGCGCGGCAGCGTGATGCCGGCCTTGCCGTACGCCCACTGGACCAGGCTCGAGCAGTCGTACGTGGACGGGTCGGGCGCTCCCGCGTTGAAGCCCGGTGCGCCGTACTGGTACATCTTCTTCAGGTTGTACTGCTGGAGCGCGTAGGCGAGGGCGATCTTGGCGGCCGCGGTGGGCGCGCCGGCGATGTCGAGGTTGCCGAGGCCGCCGACCTCGTTGACGTGGTCGTCGGTGTCGAGGATCTTGTTGACGGCCGTGGTGGTGTAGGTGCCGAGGGACTTGACACCGGGCGCGGCGACGACGGCCGCGATCATGAGTACCGCGAAGACCGTGAGCGCGACGAACTCAATGGTCAGGGCACCGCGGTCACGCTGATCTGAACCGGGCGCACCTGCAGAGGCGGTCCGGTTGGAGATGAAGCCTGGCCTGTACCTCACGAGGGTTGAGTGTCGCATGCATTGCGGGACTTTAGAACCGAATTCGCGTTCATTGGGGTGTTAGGAACGCAACGGAACCGTACGTGACGGAAATGCGTCATCCGGTGGGACGGGTGGCGCCCGCATAGGTCTGTACGTAGTAGGAGTCGCTCAGTTTGCTGACCTTGACGACGTCCCCCGTGTGCGGCGCCTGGACGAACTGGCCGCCGCCAATGTACATGCCGACGTGGCTGGGCCCGCCGCTCCGGGTGGCCTCGGTGTGGAAGAAGACCAGGTCACCGGGCTTGAGGTCGCTCTTCGCGACCTTCGGCTCACTGAAGTACTGATCGTCGGCGACGCGTTGGATGTGCACGCCGGCCTTGCCGTACGCCCAGTACATGAGGCCGGAGCAGTCGAACGCGTTGGGCCCGGTGCCGCCCCAGAGGTACGGCTTGCCGAGCTGGGCCAGTGCGTACCTCATGGCCAGGGCGGCCTGCGCGGTGGGGGCTCCCGCGGTGGAGAAGTTGCCGATGCCGGGCCCCGACTCGGTGTCGACGTGGTCGTCGGTGTCGAGGATCTTGTTCACGGCCGTGGTGGTGTAGGTGCCGAGGGTCCGCACCGCGGGCGCCGCCACCACGGCGGCCACCATCAGCCCGGCCAGCACCGTGAGCGCGACGAATTCGATGGAGAGCGCACCGCGCTCGCCCCCGCGCCGAATGGCCCGGAAGCGCAGTAATCGCAGCACCCAACCCTGCACACCCCCGAGTCTGACACGCCAACAAAGATCATCAACACCCCCAAGAAAATCTGTGCATAACCCCAGCGAACGCCCCAAGATCATTCCCCCACCCACCACCAAACCCATTCTTCCCCCCACCCATTTCCCCCCGCCAAAACCCCACCTCGTCA
>DASXYG010000026.1:0-71163 GCA_036502625.1 Streptosporangiaceae bacterium | reverse complement strand
TCGACCACGGTGTACGCCGGCCAGGGGCGGTCGTGGGCGGCGCAGGCGGCGCGCATGAACCCGACGTCGAACGGCGCGTTGTGGGCCACGAGCACACAGCCGCGGGTGAACTCCAGGAAGGACGGCACCACCTCGCCGACGCTCGGCGCGCCGCGCAGCGTGACCTCGGTGATGCCGGTGAGCATGGCGACGAACGGCGGGATGGGCAGGCCGGGGTCGACCAGCGTGGCCAGCTCGCCGACGACCTCGCCGCCGCGCACCTTGACCGCGCCGATCTCGGTGATGCCCGCCTCGGCGGGGCTGCCGCCGGTGGTCTCCAGGTCGAACACGACGAACGTGACCTCGGCCAGTGGGGTGCCGAGGTCGTCGAGCGTGCCCTGCCGGTGGCCCTCCGCCGGGCCCGCGCCTGCGTCGATCACGGGGAAGACCGTAGGGCACCCCACCGACATTCGAACGCACGGCCGACCCCGCGCCCGGACCTGCCGTACGTACGTTGCCCCGGCCCGCCACCGGCCCCTCACCCCGGTGGAGACGCTGCGGCCGGAGGCTTTGCCTCTAGGATGCGGGCAAGAAATTCACCATGACGAGGTGAACACCCAGCGTAGGAAGGCCACGCCATCGGCACCCCGAACGGCGACCGGATCGACCGCCCGCTCCCCGAACCGGCGCGCGGCCGTGTCGTCGAGCTCGCCTCGGGTGTCCTCGACACGCTCAAGAAGGACGAGATCCCCGGGCCGCTGCGGCGGGTGGCCAGGTTCGAGCCGCGGCGCCGCGCGAAGCTGGCCATGACGCTGCTGGCCACCCAGATCGAGAACGACGCGGAGTTCCGCGACCGCGTGGCCGACGCGGCGCGCGCCACCTGGCCCGAGCTCGCCGAGGCGCTCGACTCCGGCACCGTACCGGCCGCCGCCGACCCGGCCACGCTTGCCGCCGCCGCGTACCTGCTCCGCCCGCCGAACTGGCCGGAGATCGTCGAGGCGGCCGGCGCCGAGCTGGACCGCAGTGCCGCCGCCGCCGAGCAGTCGCAGCAGACCCGCGCCGTCGAGACGCTGCGGGGGAAGCTGTCGGAGGCCAGGGACCAGGCGCAGCGCGAGGTAAGCCGGCTGCGCGCCGAGCTGCGCACCTCCCGTACGGAGGTCGCCGACCTGCGCAGGAAGCTGCACGACGCGCGCAACCGCGCCAAGGAGGCCGAGCGCCGCGCCACCGAGGAGGCCGACGCGGCCGCCGCCGAGCGCGCCGCCGCCAAGGACAGCGTCGCCGCCGCGGAGAAGGAGCTGCGCCGCATGCGCGTCGAGCTCGCGGAGGCCAGGGAGCGCGCCGAGACGGCGAAACGCACCACCCGCGAGGGCCGCAACGCCGCCGACGCGCGGGTGCGCGTCCTGCTCGACGCCCTGAACGACCTCGCGCAGGGCCTGCGGCGCGAACTGGCGCTGCCGACGTCCATCGACCGCCCCGCCGACACCGTCTCCGCCGTGGCGCCCGAGTCGAGGGGCATCGGCGGCCGCGCCGGGCGCACCCTGTCCGAGCAGGACCCGGCGCAGTTCGACCAGCTCCTCGCGCTGCCGATGGTGCACCTGGTCGTCGACGGCTACAACGTCACGAAGACCGGCTACCCGGAGGTGCCGCTCGCGGACCAGCGGCGCCGCCTGATCGCCGGCCTCGCCGGCCTGACGTCCCGTACGGGCGCGGAGGTGACGGTGGTGTTCGACGGCGCCGATGTCGACGCGCCGGCCGTGCACGCGCCCCGCGGTGTCCGCGTACGGTTCAGCGCGCCCGGCGAGACCGCGGACGAGCTGATCGTGCGCCTCGTGTCCGCCGAGCCGCCCGGACGGCCGGTGGTCGTCGTCACGTCCGACCAGGAGATCGTCGACGCCGTACGCCGCGCCGGCGCCCGTCCGGCGTCCTCGCGGCTGCTGCTGAGCCGGCTCCGCGCCTAGCGCCGGCCGCCCGCCGGGAATGTCGGTGGCGGGCCGTACGGTGCTCGCATGCTGATCGACTGCGCGCGATGCCGGATGCGCGACATCGCCTGTGACGACTGCGTGGTCGCCGTGCTGCTCGGCGGCCCGCCGGCGCGCGGCGTCGAGATCGGCGAGGGCGAACGCGCGGCGCTCGGCGCGCTCGCCGATGTCGGGATGGTGCCGCCGCTGCGGCTGGTGGTCACCGAACCCGAGGCGTCATGAGTGCGGTACTGTTCGCGCGAAGGTGATCGTCCGGTCGGCGAATCACAATAAATCAGTTGCATCCCGTGCGCCTCAGGACGAACCGGTTGCCGACGTTCGGTTACGACCGCTAATGTCCTCGCCGAGCCTGATCGTTTCCCAGTCGCCGTTCGGCGACGGCGAAAGGCTCCCGCTGAATCCCGACCTCCACCCGGGCGTCACCGCGACCGGGCCCGGGAACCGGGGAACCACACGTCCCCCCGTGGGGTGAATCCGTCCCTGACCATCTGGCCAGACGGCGGTAGGGCGCCTCTTCGACGCCCGAACCCGGCAGCTAACCCGGTAGGCGGCCCCTCGAAGAAGGAGCGTGTCTCAACCGTGGCCACGCGCCGAATCGCCGTGTCTCGACGGCTGGTGCCGACCGTCGGCCTCCTGACGGCCTGCGCCCTGGCGTTTCCGGCCGGAGCGGCCATCGCCGCTCCGCATCCGAGCGCGCAGCAGATCCAGCGCAAGCTCAACAAGCTCAATTCCACCGCCGACCACATCGTCGACCAGTACAACCAGGACCGAGTCGACGTAGGCAAGGCGAACAAGACGTACCAGAAGCTCAACAAGTCGGCGAAGAAGGACGAGAAGGTCGTCGGACGGATGCGCGGCAAGATCGCCATGATGGCGTCGGTCGCGTATCAGGACGGCAACCTGACCGCCACCCCCAGCACGATGTTCGCCGACGGCAACCCGCAGAAGGTCCTGGACCAACTGGCGTCGCTCGACCACCTGTCCAGTTCGCAGATGGCCTCGATCCGTACCTTCCTCAACAGCGACGCGAAGCTGCGCCGCGACCGCGACCAGGCAAAGCGCAAGCTTGACGACGCCCGCAAGTCGCTGAAGAAGGTCCGCGGGAAGCGCAGCCAGATCCAGAAGCTGATCAAGCAGCAGAAGCACCTGCTCAGCCAGCTTCCCCCCCAGGACCGCCCGCAGGCGCCGGGTAGCACCGGTGGCCACTACAACGGTCCGGCGTCCGGTTCGGCGCGCGCCGCGCTGAACTACGCGTACGCGCAGAAGGGCAAGCCGTACGTCTACGGCGGCACCGGACCCGGCGGCTACGACTGCTCCGGCCTCACGATGATGTCGTGGCGTGCCGCGGGCGTGAGCCTCCCGCGTACGTCCCAGGCGCAGTACAACGCCGGCCATCACGTGGACCAGTCCCAGTTGCAGCCAGGCGACCTGGTGTTCTTCGACGGTCTGGGCCACGTCGGCATGTGGGTCGGCGGCGGCGACATCATCCACGCACCGCACACGGGTGCGTACGTCGAGGTGGTCCCGTTCTCCTCGATGGCCAGTTCGTACGTCGGAGCGGTCCGCCCCTGACCCCTCCGATCACGCAGCCCCGAGCCGTCCGGCCCGGGGCTGCGTCGTCTCCGGGGGCCGCACGCGAGAATGACCCCATGCCCGCCCATCCCCGACCCGCGTACGACCGGAGCGCGCTACGGCTCGGGGCCGTTCTCGTCGCCGCGGCCGTCGCGCTGGGCGTCACGGCGGGCGGAACGGCGGCGCTGCCACGGCAGCCCACGGGCGACGCGCAACGGGTGCTCGACGCCCAGGCCGCCGCCGTCCGCGCCGGTGACCGCGCCCGCTTCACCGCCACCCTGGCGCCCGGCGCGTACCGCGACCGCCAGGAGCAGGTCTTCACGAACCTCGCGCGGCTGCCGCTCGCCGCGTGGCGCTACCGGGTCACCGCCGTCGAGGCCGCCACGGACACCTCCATGACGGTCGCCGCGACCCTCACGTACCGGCTGCGCGGCTTCGACGCCGCCCCCGTCTCCCGGGCCCGCCACGCCACGCTCACCCGCACCGGCGCGTCCTGGCGCGTCTCAGGCGACGGCACCGCGTACGGCCGCCCCGACGCCCCCGACATCTGGGCCGCCGGCCCGCTCACCGTCGTCCGCGACCACGCCGCGCTCGTCCTCGGCGCCGGCGTGCCGTCCGCCCGCCTGCGCGACCTCGCGCGCCGCGCGGCCGCCGCGATCCGGCGCGTCGACGCCGTGTGGACGTCCAGGTGGGCGCGGCGTGTCGTGCTCCTCGTACCACCGGACGAGCGCCGCGCCGCCGCGCTCGCCGGGGCGCGCGGCACCACCGAGATCGGGTCGCTCGCCGCGCTCGCCACCGTCGCGTCCGGCCCGGACGGCACACCGCCGCCGGGCTCGGGCGACCGCGTGGTGCTCGCCCCCGACGGCTTCGCCCGGCTGTCCGGTCTCGGCCGCGACGTCGTCCTCACGCACGAGCTCACGCACGTCGCCACCCGCGCGGCGACCACCGCGTCCACGCCGCTGTGGCTGGTCGAGGGGTTCGCCGACTACGCCGGCTACCGCGGCCGCGGCGTGCCCGTACGCACCGCCGCGCAGGAGCTGGCCGCCGGCGTCCGCCGTACGGGACCGCCGTCCGCGCTGCCCGGCGACGCCGCGTTCGCCGGCACGGCGCGCGCCCTCCCCCAGGCATACGAACAGGCCTGGCTCGCCTGCCGCCTGATCGCCGCGCGGTACGGTGAGACCCGCCTGATCCGGCTGTACACCGCCGCCGGGCGCGGCTCGACGGACCACGCCCTGCGCGGCGTGCTCGGCACCGGAACCACGGCGTTCACCGCCGCTTGGCGGTCCTACCTCCAACGGGAGCTGAATTGACGGGCTGGCGGCGCGGTGCGTGGATCTCCTTCGCGGTGCTCGGCATCGGCACGGTGGTGACCGTCGCCCTCACGACCCCCTGGCACCCGCTCGGCCGCGCCGTGCCGCATCCGGTCGCGCCCGACCCGGTGCGCGACTTCACCCCCGCGCAGATCGACCGCGCCGAGTCGCTGTCGCACGCGCTGAACGGCCCGTCGTACGGCTCGCTCGCCGTCAGCCTGGGCGTGACCGTCGCGCTCGGCTGCACACCGCTCGGCGCGCGCCTGTTCCAGAAGATGACCGCGCACCTGCCGGCGTGGCCGCTGCGCGTGGCCGTCGCCGGCCTCGCGCTCACCGTGATCTCGACGCTCGTCACGCTGCCGTTCGCCGCCTGGTCGCACGTGGTGCTGCGCCGCTACGGGCTGACCGTGCAGGGCTGGCCGGGGTGGCTGTCGGACCAGGGCATCGGCTTCGGTGTGAGCGCGGTCGCCACGATGGGCGTGCTGATCCTGGCGTTCCGGCTGGTCCGCGGGCTGCCGCGCGCCTGGTACGCGCCCGCCGCGATCGCCGCGTTCGTACTGGTCGTGCTCGTGTCGTACGGCTATCCGCTGGTGTACGAACCGCTGTACAACAACTTCACGCCGATGAAGTCCGGCGCGCTGCGCACCGAGCTGCTCGGCCTCGCCCGCCGCGACGGCGTCCCCGTGCGCGACGTGCTCGTCGCCGACGCGTCCAAGCGCACGACCTCGGTGAACGCGTACGTCTCGGGCTTCGGCGGCACCCGCCGCATCGTCGTGTACGACACGCTGCTGAAGACGACACCCCCCGCGCAGATCCGGCTGATCGTCGCGCACGAGCTCGGCCACGCGAAACGCGGCGACGTCCTGTACGGCACGCTGATCGGCGCCCTCAGCGCGTCCACGGGCGTGTGCCTGCTCTATCTCGTGGTCACGTCCCCGGCGGTACGCCGCCGCGTCGGCATCGGCGAAGCCCCGCTGGCCGACGCCCGCGGCGTCGCCTTCGTCACCGCGATCGTCACGATCGGCACCCTCCTCGCCTCCCCGGCCCAGAACCTCGTCAGCCGCCAGATCGAGGCCCGCGCCGACGCCCACGCCCTCAACCTCACCGCCGACCCGGCCACCTTCGCCCGCATGCAACGCGACCTGGCCGTCCACAACCTCTCCGACCCCACCCCCGATGCGTTCGACTACGTCATGTACGCAACCCACCCAACGGGCCCCCAACGCATAGCAATGGCCCGCGACTGGTCCCACCTCCACAACCGCCCCGCACCCCCGAACCTCGCCCCCTGACCCCGACGTCCGGGGACGCCGAAATGCCGCCCGGACCGGTGGTTCGGGCGGCATTCGGTGGTGCGTAAAGGCGCCCTCAGTGGGCGAAGTTGCCTCGGTAGTACTCGAAGACGAAGCCGACGACGGAGGTCATCAGGAAGCCGACGCCGATGATGAACAGCCACCAGCCGATGGCGCCGCCCAGGGACGCGACCGCGGCGGAGCCGGCCGTGAAGAACGGCCACCAGCTATGCGGGCTGTAGAAGCCCACCTCGCCGGCGCCGTCGGCGATCTCGCCGTCGAGGTCGTCCTCGGGGCGGGGGTCGATGCGGCGGCCGGTGAACAGGACGTAGAAGCCGACCAGCAGCGCCAGGCCGACCGACAGCGCGAGTGCCGTGGTGCCCGTCGGGTCCTTCGACCAGAACCAGTAGACGACGTCGACGACCGCGAAGAAGATCGCGCAGAAGAAGAAGAGGAAGCCTTCGACCTTCATTGTGTTTCCCCTAGCCCTTCGACCCGGCGAGCTCGGACTGACCCGCTGCGTACGGGTAGTGGAGGTCGAACGCCGGGCGCTCGGAGCGGATCCGCGGGATCGACGTGAAGTTGTGCCGCGGCGGCGGGCAGGATGTCGCCCACTCCAGGCTGCCGCCGAAGCCCCACGGGTCGTCCGCGGTGACCATCGGCGCCTGCTTGTGCGTACGCCAGACGTTCCAGAAGAACGGGAGCATCGACGCGCCGAGCAGGAACGAACCGATCGTGGAGATCTCGTTCATGCCCACGATGTGCGGCGCCCAGTTGGCTCCGTAGTCGGCGTAGCGGCGGGGCATGCCCTCGACGCCCAGCCAGTGCTGGATGAGGAACGTCATGTGGAAGCCGATGAACAGCGTCCAGAAGTGGATCTTGCCCCAGGTCTCGTTGAGCATCTTCCCCGTCATCTTCGGCCACCAGAAGTAGAAGCCGGAGAACATCGCGAAGACCACCGTGCCGAACAGCACGTAGTGGAAGTGCGCGACGACGAAGTAGGAGTCGGTGACGTGGAAGTCGATCGGCGGCGACGCGAGCAGCACACCGGTGAGGCCGCCGAAGAGGAACGTCACGAGGAACCCGACCGCGAACAGCATCGGCGTCTCGAACGTCAGTTGGCCGCGCCACATCGTGCCGACCCAGTTGAAGAACTTCACGCCGGTCGGGATGGCGATCAGGAACGACATGAACGAGAAGAACGGCAGCAGCACCGCGCCGGTCGGGAACATGTGGTGCGCCCACACGGTCATGGACAGGCCGGAGATCGCGATGGTCGCGGCCACCAGGGTCTTGTAGCCGAAGATCGGCTTGCGGCTGAACACCGGTATGACCTCGGTGATGATGCCGAAGAACGGCAACGCCACGATGTAGACCTCGGGATGCCCGAAGAACCAGAACAGGTGCTGCCAGAGGATCGCGCCTCCGTTGGCGGCCTCGAACACCTGCGCGCCGAGCTTGCGGTCGGCCTCCAGGGCCAGCAGCGCGGCGGCGAGCACCGGGAAGGCCAGCAGCACGAGCACGCTGGTCAGCAGGATGTTCCAGGTGAAGATCGGCATCCGGAACATCGTCATGCCGGGGGCCCGCATGCAGAAGATCGTGGTGACGAAGTTGACGCCGCCGAGGATCGTGCCCAGGCCGGACAGCACCAGGCCCATCACCCAGAGGTCGCCGCCGACGCCGGGCGAGCGCACGGCGTCCGACAGCGGTGCGTACGCGAACCAGCCGAAGCTCGCCGCGCCGCCCGGGGTGAGGAACCCGGCCATGACGATCAGCCCGCCGAACAGGAACAGGTAGAAGCTGAACATGTTCATGCGCGGGAACGCGACGTCGGGCGAGCCGATCTGCAGCGGCATGACCACGTTGCCGAAGCCGATGAACAGCGGCGTCGCGAACAGCAGCAGCATGATCGTGCCGTGCATCGTGAAGAGCTGGTTGTACTGCTCCGCACTCACGATCTGCAGCCCCGGCCTGGCGAGCTCGGCGCGCATGAACAGCGCCATCACCCCGCCGGCGAGGAAGAAGCAGAACGAGGTGATCAGGTACATGTACCCGATCGTCTTGTGGTCGGTCGACGTCATCCATTCGACGACGATCGAACCCTTACGCGTGGGCTTCCGCGCGGGTGCGGAGGCTTGCGCGCGCTGACTGACAGTCGTCACTGGGCACTCCCAGCAGGCTTGTTCTTGGTGATGAAGTCTTGGTACTGCGACGGACTCACGACCTCGACGTTGAAGAGCATCCGACTGTGGTCGACCCCGCACAACTCGGCGCACCGGCCGGCGTAGGTGCCGGTCTTGGTGGTGGTGACCTCGAAGTGGTTCGGGTGGCCCGGAACGACGTCGCGCTTGAAGAGGAACGCCGGCACCCAGAACGAGTGGATGACGTCCGTCGACTTCAGGTTGAAGCGGACCGTGCGCCCGGCCGGGATCACCAGCGTGGGGTCCGCGCCCGGACGGCCGACGACGCTCACGCCGCTCTGCGGGTAGTCGAACTTCCAGCTCCACTGGAAGGCCGTGACGTTGACCGTGACGTTCGGGTTCTTCGTCGTCTCGTCGAGGTAGGTCTCGTCGCGCGCCGTGAAGTAGAAGAGCACCGCCACGATGATGAACGGCACCACCGTGTAGAGCGCCTCGATCGGCATGTTGTACCGAACCTGGGGCGGCAGGTCGTTGGACCGCTTCCGGTGGAAGATCACCGCCCAGATGATCAGCCCCCATACGAGGGCCCCGACTGCGAAGGCGGCGATCCACGACCCCTGCCACAGCGACAGCACCCGCTTGCCCTGCTCGGTGATCGGCGTGGGCATGCCGAGACGGGTGAACTGGTTGTCGCATCCCGCCGTCGCGGCGAGGACCAAGGCGAGCACGGCACCGCGCGGTGCCCAGCGGCGGGCAGGCGATCGCCGATGCGGTTGGCGGGTCGGACTCACTGATTGCCTTCCAGCGTGTTGCCCGGTGATCACCGGGCGCGGGTTTTCACGGGCGTACGGGTTCGCGATCCATGATCTTTGAGCCCCCACTGTCCCATCTCCGGGACGGTGCCACGGTTGCGCGGGAAAACAGTATCGCGCACCCTGCCTCATCGGTGATGCACCCCCACTAGTGTCGGCGATACGGATTCCACGTTGTTATCTGCGCGGTTCCGTACGGGATGGCCGGCCGGTGTTGACGGAGGAACGTGTGGCGGGTATCGGTGAGTGGATGCGCAGGCGCCGTGAACCGCAGCACCGGGGTGCCCATCGCCGCGGCCAGGACCCGCGGCCGGGCCCCGAGCCGCGCGCGTCGCAGCCGCCCCCCGCTCCTCCGGCCATGCCGCTCGCCGCGCCCGTGGCGGCGTACGCCCCGGCGTACGAGGCCCACCTGACGATCGACGCGCTCGGCCGCAAGTGCCCGATCCCGATCATCATGCTGGCCGAGCGGCTGCGCGAGGTGCCGGTGGGCGGCATCATCGCGGTGCTGGCCGACGACCCCGCCGCCCAGCCGGACATCCCGTCGTGGTGCCGCATGAAGGCGCAGGACTTCGTGCGCGAGGTGCCGCTCGACCGCGGCTGGGCGTTCCTGATCCGCCGCTCCTTCTGAGCCGACCCGCCGTCCCGTACGTCACGAACCGCCCGTACACGCTGGGTACGGGCGGTTCGTGTGCGCGGCTCAGCTCAGGTGGGCGCCGATCTCCGCGGCGGCCTCCGTGCCGTACGTCTCGGTGAGGCGGGTGATCGCGGCGGCGCGGTCGAGGGCGTACTCCTGCGGGCCGATCGACTCCAGGGTGTACGTCGCGAGCAGGTTGCCGATCTGGGCGCAGCGCTCGAGCGGCAGCCCCCACGACAGGCCGGACAGGAACCCGGCGCGGAACGCGTCGCCGACGCCCGTGGGGTCGAGCTTGTCGACGACGGGCACGACCGGCACGTTGATGGACGGCTCGCCCTTGCGGTCGATGCGCACGCCCTTCGCGCCGTGGGTGGTGACGCGGGTGTCGACCTGGTCGAGGATCTCCTCGCCGCTCAGGCCGGTCTTCTGCTCGATCAGGGCGCTCTCGTACTCGTTGGTGAAGAGGTACGCGGCGCCGGTGACCAGCTTGCGGATCTCCTCGCCCTCCATGCGGGCGAGCTGCTGCGACGGGTCGGCGGCGAACGGGACGCCGCGGGTGCGGCACTCCTCGGTGTGCCTGACCATGGCGTCGGGGTCGTTCGGGCTGACGAGCACGAGGTCGAGGCCGCCGACGCGCGCGGCGATCGGGGCCAGCTCGATCTCGCGGGCCTCGGCCATGGCGCCGGTGTAGAACGACGCGATCTGGTTGTCGTCCTCGTCGGTGGTGCACAGGAACCGGGCGGTGTGCCGCACGTCGGAGACGCGGACGGAACCGGTGTCCACCCCGTGGCGGTCCAGCCAGGACCGGTAGTCCGCGAAGTCGGCGCCGACCGCGCCGACGAGGACGGGTGTCAGGCCGAGACAGCCCATGCCGAACGCGATGTTCGCGGCCACGCCTCCCCTGCGGATGTCCAGCGTGTCGACCAGGAAGGACAGCGAGACGTTCTCCAGCTTCTCCTGGACGAGCTGATCGGTGAACCGACCGGGGAAGGTCATGAGGTGATCGGTTGCGATGGAGCCGGTCACGGCGACGCGCACGTTCTTCTCCTCGCTACGGGGTGTGCGATACGAGCCCGCAAAGCCTACAGGCCCGGCATCACGGCTCGCCGTGACCGGGCCTGTACGCAGGGGCGTGCGCCTAGTGGAAGCTGTCTCCGCAGGCGCAGGAGCCCGTGGCGTTGGGGTTGTCGATCGTGAAGCCCTGCTTCTCGATCGTGTCGACGAAATCGATCGTGGCGCCCATGAGGTACGGGGCGCTCATCCGGTCGGTGACGACGCCGACGCCGCCGAACATGGCGACGATGTCACCGTCGAGCTCGCGCTCGTCGAAGAAAAGCTGGTAGCGCAGGCCCGAGCACCCGCCCGGCTGAACGGCGACCCGCAACCTGAGGTCGTCGCGGCCTTCCTGCTCCAGGAGCGTCTTGACCTTGCCGGCCGCTCCGTCGGTGAGGACGACCCCCTGTGCCGTGGTCTCGCTCTGAACCGTCATGTACTAGCTCCCACGTTGGCGTCCCGGTCGCATGCGCGTCCGGCTTCTCGTCGGCACAACCACCCGACGTCTTTCACGATTCCAAGTTACGCCATCGAGTTCCACTCGCCAGGCGGGACCGAGCGTACGTCAGCGTGACGGTGAGCACGACCCCGCAGCCGACCGTCGTCGGCACGCCGGCCTCCAGATTCAGCCCGTGGCCTGCGACGGTCGTGATCGCGTACGCGCCGAGCGCCGTGGCCACCGCCGCCGCCAGGGCCGCCGCGGTGGCCACTCCGGGGCGCGCGGTGATCAACGCCACGATGGTCAGCACCAGCGCGGCGAGCGCGGCGATGGAGCACAGGCCGTACTCCGCGCCGGTGGACACCCCGATGGCGTCGCTGTCCGGCAGCGACCACGCGGTGAAGGTCGTCGTGCCGCCGCATCCGGGGCACGACGCCCACGGCAGCGCGAGCGACAGCGCCAGCCCGACCGCGAACGGCAGCGTCCAGGCGGCGGCGGTCACGCGTACTTCGAGGAGTGCGAGCCGCGCACCGCCGTCGTCCGGCGGCGGGTCGGGGTCGGTCACCGGCCACGCGTCCAGATGCCGGCGACGCGCGCGGCGACGCGGGCCAGCTCGGCGTGCGGCTCGGCGAACGCGGCGGCCTCCGAACCGGGCGGGTCGACCAGGGCGTACGCCTCGGTGATGTTGGCCGCGGCCATCTCGCGGCGGCCGACCGCGACCCGGCCGGCCAGCACCACGCACGGCACACCGTGCTCGGCGGCGACCTGCGCGACGCCGTACGCCACCTTCCCGCGCAGCGACTGGTGGTCGAACGAGCCCTCGCCGGTGATGACCAGGTCGGCCGTTGATGTTCGGGCGCCGAGGCGTATGACGTCGAGCACGGTGCCGATGCCGGACTCGAACCGGCCGCCGAGCGCGAAGAGCGCGAACCCGAGCCCGCCGGCCGCGCCCGCGCCCGGCCGCTCCGCGAGGTCCGGCCTGACGAGCCCGGCGAACCCTTCGAGCGCGGCGTCGAGCGCCAGCACCTGCGCCCGGTCGGCGCCCTTCTGCGGCCCGAAGACCGCCGCCGCGCCGTTCAGCCCGAACAGCGGGTTGTCGACGTCGGACGCGGCGACCAGGTCGACGCCGTCCACGGCCCGCAGGGCGGCCGCGAGGTCCACGCTCGCGATCTCCGGCAGCGCCCCGCCGCCGCACGCGAGCAGGCCGGTGCCGTCCTGTCCGTCCTTCCGCGCGGCCGTGGCGCCCAGGGCGGCCAGCATGCCGGCGCCGCCGTCGGTGGTGGCGCTGCCGCCGAGGCCGATCACGATCTGGCGGCCGCCGTCGGCGATGGCCGCGGCGATCAGCTCGCCGACGCCGTACGTGGTGGCGCGCGCGGCCTCGCGCCGCTCGGGCGGCATGAGGTGCAGGCCGCAGCCCTGGGCGCTCTCGACGTACGCGGTGTCGCCCACGCGCAGCACCCGGCCCTCGGCGGGCGCGCCGAGCGGACCGGTGACGGTCAGCGTGAGCATGCGCCCGGGGCGCGCCTCGGCGAGGACGTCGACGAAGGCGGGGCCCCCGTCGGACAGGGGGCTGAGGTCGAGGTCGGCGCCGGGGTCCACGCCGCGCCATCCCTCGGCGACGGCACGGGCCGCCTCGACGGCCGTCAGGGTTCCGGCGAACTTGTCAGGAGCGATCACCACGCGCACGCGTACAGTGTGCCAGCCGGGTTCAGAGGCCGGGCGCGCCCCAGACGGGGAACCAGCGCTGGAGGTCCTCCTCGATGGGCAGGTCGGCGGAGATCAGCCCGCGTATCTGGAGCTCGAGCGGGCTGTCGCGCTTCTCGCCCGCCTGCGGCGCGAACGGGTAGAAGGTGCCGCGCTTGTAGAGGTAGACCAGCGCGAGCCTGCGGTCGCGGTCGTCGGCGAAAGAGACCAGGGAGCACAGCAGCGACGGGCCGAACCCCGCCGACTCCAGCGTGGAGTTCACCGCGTGGAGGTCGGTGACGAGGTCGGGCACCTGCTCGGGCGGCCGCTCGGTACGCAGCCAGGTGTAGCCGTACTCGTCGTTGCTGAGCTGCACTTTCGGGCCGTCGCCCGCGTTGAGCAGCTCCTTGATCTCCGCCTCCACGTCGTCGAAGGCGCGGCCCTCGACGGCGCGGAAGCACACCGAGCCGCGGCCGGCCGGCTTGAACCCGGCCGACGCCTCGAGCGTGACGGCCGCGGACGGAAGCGCGAACAGCGCGTCGAGGTCCGGCTTGGCCTGCTTGGACCTGCCGAGCAGTGCGTCGAGGAAACCCACGGTCACTCACCCGTCTGAAGCGGAGGATGTGCGCATTCACGATAACGCGCGGGCGCCGTGGCCACGGTCACGCGCCGAGCTCGCGGGAGATCGCGGCGAGGCGGTCGAGGCGCACCTGGAGCGGCGGGTGCGACGGGTGGCCGCGGAAGTCGGCCAGGGGTGTGGGCATCAGGCACAGCGCGTTGACCGTACGCGGCGCGCGCAGGTCGTTCATCGGGATGCGCGCGGCGTCGCCGCTGCACTTCACCAGGGCGCTGGCCAGCGCGGACGGCCGGCCGGTCCAGTACGCGGCGGCGCGGTCGGCGGCCAGCTCGCGGTAGCGGGACAGGCGCCGCGACAGCAGCACGCTGAGGGCGTACAGCCCGGCGCCGAAGCCGATGGGCAGCGCGAAGATCACACCGGTCGCGGCCCGGTCGGTGGCCTTGCCCTCTTTCCTGACCTCGCGTTTGCCCCCGGAGGCCAGCGCCTCGCCCATGATGCCGACGGAGCAGGCGAGCGTCATGACGGCGGCGTCGCGGTGGGCGATGTGCGACAGCTCGTGCGCGACGGCCGCCTCCAGCTCGACGGGGTCGAGCCGCTTCAGCAGGCCGCGCGTCACGCACAGGACGGTGCTGCCCGGCAGGCCGATGGCCAGCGCGTTCGGCGCGTCCGTCGAGACGATGCGCACGCACGGCTTCGGGATGTCGACCCGGGCGCAGAGCCGCTCGACGACGGCGTGCAGCTCCGGCGCCATGGAGGCGGGCACATCGTCGCCGGGCGCGGCGCGGCGGCCCGTACGCACGATGTGCGCCAGGTGGCCGACCGCGCACAGGACGATCACGGCGGGGAAGACCCAACTGTGCTCCGCGGCCAGCCACCACACCGTGAACGCGGCGGCGATCGCGATGGCCACGAGGTAGAGCAGGCCGAGGGCGATCATGGTCTGGAGCATCGCGAACGTCAGTCCGCGGTCGGCGGGGATCTCGTCGCGTTTCACCGGGCGCCTCCTGGCGCGTCAGGCACCCCGGCCGATCTGCGCGGAGATCTGGCTGAGCTGCTCCAGCCGCTTCTCCAGCGTGGGGTGGGTGGAGAAAAGGTTGCCGAGGCTGATGCCCTTCCCGCGGGAGAACGCGGGGGTGAAGAAGAACGCGTTGAACGGCTCCGCCTTGCGGAGGTCGCGCGTGGGGATGCGCGCCATGTCGCCGCTGACCTTCGTCAGCGCGCTGGCCAGCGCGGACGGGCGGCCGGTGAGGTAGGCGGCGGCGCGGTCGGCGGCCAGCTCGCGGTAGCGGGACAGCGCGCGGATCAGCAGGAAGCTGATGGCGTAGACGACCGCGCTGACCAGCAGGACGATCAGGAACACCGGCAAGGTGTTCTGGTCGCGGCGGTCGCGGCCGCCGCCGAGCAGGCCGAACTGCAGCGCCATGCGGGTGAGCAGGCCGGCCAGGATGCCGAGGAACGACGCGATCGTCATGACCGCGACGTCCTTGTGCGCCACGTGGGACATCTCGTGGGCGAGGACGCCTTCGAGCTCGACGGGGTCGAGGCGGCGCAGGATGCCGGTGGTGCAGCAGACCACCGACCGCTTCTGGTTGCGCCCGGTCGCGAACGCGTTCGGCACGTCGGTGTCGGCGATGGCGACCTTCGGCTTCGGCATGTTCGACATGGCGCACAGCCGGTCGATGACGCCGTGCAGCTCGGGCGCCTCCTCCGGGGTCACCTCGCGCGCGTTCATGGCGAACAGCGTCAGCTTGTCGGAGAAGAAGTACTGGGCGAGCAGGAACAGCCCGGCGACGACGATGATGACCAGCCAGTACTTCGGCACGACCACCAGGAAGACCGCGATGAAGACCACGTAGAGCAGGCCGAGCGCGAACATCGTGCTCAGCATGCGCGTGGTCAGGCCCCGGTCGGGGGCGAACCTGGTGCGTGTCGCCATGTCAAACCCTCTGTTGTGTACTGCGGGTCGCCTTCAGACTATCTCCGGTGCGCGTACCGGACCGTGTGCGGCGAATCGTCGACTGTGACGCTTTGGCCACGATTCGGGTTCCCTGGCGCAAAGAAGACGACGCACGGGCGGCACCACCCGTTTCCGGGGGTGGCGCCGCCCGTGCGCACCGCTGAATCGTGGTCGGGGTGTCAGCCCGGGATGAGGCCCTGGTCGCCGAGCATCTCCCGCACTTCCTCCATGCTCGCGTCGGTGGGCGGCAGGATGAGGTCGGACGGCTCCAGGCTGTCGGCCGGGAGCGGGGCGCCGACCTCGCGCACCCGGTCGAGCAGGGCGTGCAGGGCCGTACGGAAGGTGTCCTCCTCGCCCGTGCCGATCGCGGACTCCAGCGAGCTGTCGAGGCTGTTCAGGTCGTCGAGTGCGGCGGCGTCGACCTCGTACTGCCCCTCGCCCATGATCCGCGCGATCATCGCAGCTCCTCCCCCTGCTGGGGCTGGGCGGCCGGCGGAGCGGCCTGCTGCGGTGTGTCGGCCTGCGGGGCCTGGGGCTGGCCGGAGATCTGCTTCGGCGTCTCGCCGGGGCCGACCTCGCCCTTGAGCCGCTGGAGCTCAAGCTCGACATCGGAGCCCGCGCCCATGCGGTCGAGCTCGGCCTGGATGTCGTCGCGCGGGCCGCTCAGGTCGTCGAGCGCACCCGACGCCAGGAGGTCGTCGATGGCGCCGGCGCGGGCCTGCATCGTGGCGGTCTTGTCCTCCGCACGCTGGATGGCCATGCCGACGTCGCCCATCTCCTCGGAGATGCCGGAGAACGCCTCGTTGATGCGCGTCTGCGCCTCGGCCGCCGTGTACGTCGCCTTGATCGTCTCCTTCTTCGTACGGAAGGAGTCGACCTTGGCCTGGAGGCGCTGCGACGCGAGCGTCAGCTTCTCCTCCTCGCCCTGCAGCGATTCGTACTGCGTGCGCAGGTCGGCGATCTGGTTCTGCAGGCCGGAGCGGCGGGTGAGCGCCTCGCGGGCGAGGTCCTCCCGGCCGGCCCCGAGCGCCTGGCGGCCCTGGGCCTCCAGCTTGGTCGACTGGCCCTCGAGCTGCTGGATCTGCAGCTCGACGCGCTTGCGCGAGGTGGCCACGTCGGCCACGCCACGGCGCACCTTCTGCAGCAGCTCGAGCTGCCGCTGGTAGGAGTAGTCCAGCGTCTCGCGCGGGTCTTCCATCTTGTCCAGAGCCTTGTCCGCCTTGGCCCTGAAGATCATTGAGAGTCGCTTCATCACGCTCATAGGCGTGGCCGTCCCCTTCGTGGTGCCTCTACTGATTCAGCGGTGCCGGTTTGCGTCAACCCTACGCGCATCGCAAGGCCCGGTCATTCGGGAAGACGTACGGGGCACCATGGTTGGTTCCCCACGCCTGGCGCGGGATGCCCCGCGGGCAGGGCCGTCCAATGTGCCCGCTTCTTCGTGGTCCGCGCAACGGTAAGCTCAAAACCGTGTTCCGACGTCGCAACGAGACCGCCGAGGCCCAGACGGTCACCGAACCCGAAGAGCCCACCGGCAAGGCCTACACGCCGCGCAAGGGCCAGCCCACGCCGAAACGGCGTGACGTGGAGGCCAACCGCCGGCGTGCGGTGACCGCGCCGAAGAACCGCAAAGAGGCGGCCCGGCAGATGCGCGAGCGCAACGCGCGCGAACGCAAGGTCGCGGAATCCGAGGCGGCCAAGGGCAACGACCGCTACCTCCCGGCGCGCGACCGCGGCGCGGCGAAGTCGCTGACGCGCGACCTCATCGACTCCCGGCGCACCATCAGCCAGTACTTCATGTTCCTGTCGATCGCGATCGTGCTGGTCGCGATGGTGCCGGTGCCGCAGATCCAGATGCTGATCTACTACTTCTGGGTGCTGATGATGGCCGTCGTGATCGTCGAGGGCTATCTCAACGGCCGGCGCGCGAAGCGGCTCGTGAACGAACGCCTGCCGGAGGAGAGCACGCGCGGCATCGCGATGTACGCCGCGATGCGCGCGCTGATGATCCGCAAGCTGCGCATGCCCAAGCCGCGGGTGAAGGTCGGCGAGCCCGTCTGAGGCCTGACCGGAAGTGGCCGCCTAGGAGTCGCTGACCCGGCGGTCGTTGCGGCCGCGGCGTGCGCCTAACCCGCCGCGGTGGAACCGGAAGCGGCGTTCGTGCAGGGCGGCCTTGCCGGTGCGCGCCCAGTCGAGGTCGGGATGCGGGTCGGCGCGCAGCAGCCACGCGCTCGCCGTCATGGCGTAGCAGCGCTGCCGCGACCCCCACAGCACGCGCTCACCGACGTAGGTCAGGCCGGTCTTCGCGAGGACGCGCTGCGACGCGTGGTGGCGCAGGTCGGTCATCGCGCGGACGAGCTCCGCGCCGAGCCCGTCGAACCCCCAGGCCACGCAGGCGCCGGCGGCCTCGGTCGCCAGGCCCGAGCCCCAGGCGCCGGCGACGAGCATGTACGTGAGGTCGGGGTCGCCCTCGAAGTGGCGCAGCCCGGCGAGCCCGGTGAACGCCCCGGTCGTACGGTCCTCGACGACGCACATGCCGTAGCCGTGGTCGTCCCAGTGGCGGAGGTCGCCGTCGAACCGGCGGCGGGCCTCGGCGGAATCGACGGCACCGCCCAGATAGCGCATCACCGAGGGATCCTGGCGCAGCAGGACCACGTCACCGGCGTCGCCCGGCTCCGGTGGGCGGAGGCGCAACCGCTCGGTGCGCTGCCACGACTGATCCACGCCGTCCATATTCGCGCCCGGCCGCGTGCCGCGCCACCTGACCCGCGCACGTGTCCACATAGGGTCGCACCTATGCACCACCGCCACCTGGGCCGAAGCGGCCTGATGATCTCCGAAATCGCGTACGGCAACTGGCTCACCCACGGCTCGCAGGTCGAGGAGGACGCCGCGCTCGCGTGTGTGCGCACCGCGCTGGAAGAGGGCGTCACCACCTTCGACACCGCCGACGTCTACGCCGGCACCCGCGCCGAGTCCGTACTCGGGCGGGCGCTGAAGGACGTGCGCCGCGAGTCCGTCGAGATCTTCACGAAGCTCTTCTGGCCGGTCGGCGACGGCCAGAACGACCGCGGCCTGTCGCGCAAGCACATCCGCGAGGGCGTGGAGGGGTCGCTGCGGCGGCTCGGCACCGACTACCTCGACCTCTACCAGGCGCACCGCTTCGACGTGGAGACGCCGCTCGAGGAGACGATGCGCGCGTTCGACGACCTCGTACGCCAGGGCAAGGTGCTCTACATCGGGGTGTCGGAGTGGACCGCCGACCAGATCGCCGCGGCGCTGGAGATCGCCGACGCCATGGGCTTCGATCGGCTGGTGTCCAACCAGCCGGAGTACAACATGCTCTGGCGGGTCATCGAGCCCGACATCGTGCCGCTGTGCGAGCGCGAGGGCGTCGGGCAGGTCGTGTGGTCGCCGATCGCCCAGGGCGCGCTGACCGGGAAGTACCTCCCCGGCCAGGCGCCGCCGGACGGCTCGCGCGCCACCGACTCCAAGGGCGGCGCCGACACGATCAACCGGTTCATGAACGACGAGGTGCTCGGCCGGGTGCAGCGGCTGAAGCCGATCGCCGACGAAGCGGGGCTGACGCTCGCGCAGCTCGCCGTGGCGTGGACGCTGCAGAACGGCAACGTCTCCGCCGCGATCATCGGCGCGTCGCGGCCCGAGCAGGTGCGCGAGAACGTCAAGGCCTCCGGTGTCCGGCTGGACACCGGACTGATGCGCCGCATCGACGACGAGCTCGGCCCCGTCGTCGTACGCGACACGTCGCGCACCCGCAGCCCGGACAAGCGGCCGTGATCACTCCTCGGCGAGGCTCATCGGGCCGTAGATCGCGACGCCGTCGTCGATGAGCGTCACCTGCGAGACGCCGGACTCCCGCAGCTCGCGCCAGTTCTCGCCGAGCCAGCTCTCCGCGTCGGACTGCGTGCCGAACGTCTCGACCGCGAGGCCCTTCTGGTGCACCTCGCGACCCGAGTCGTTCTCCAGGCGCCAGTACCACTGCATGTCGCGCTCCTCATCGGTGGCCTCGTCCGTAGCCTCGTGGTCTGCGCCAGAGATTAGCCGCACGCGGCGGGGTTCCGGGGGCGCGGGGTGGAGCTGACGATCATCGGCACCGGCGGCGCGCGCGGCTGGCCGGAGCCCGGCTGCCCCTGCGCGTCCTGCGCGCACGCGGCGCGGTCGGCGCCCGCCGGACCGCGCGGGCCGTACGACGTGCTGCTCGACGGCGACCGGCTGGCGGACGGGCCGCCGCCGGACGCGCGCACGGTTCCCGGCGGATTCACCGTGGCGCGCGGCGGCGCGCGGCTGCTGGCCGCGGGCGGTCCGGGCGCGGTGCCGCGGCCCGAGCCGGGGTCGGGGCCGTACGACCTGGCGCTGCTCGACCTGGCCGCCGACCCGTACGCCCTGGGTGCGCTGCGCGCCGAGGGAGCCGTCGACGCGGCCACCCGTGTCGTGCCGGTCCATCTCGACCACCGCTGGCCGTCGCCGGACGCCCTGGCGCGGCGGCTCGCGCAATGGGGCGTGGCGCCCGTGCCCGACGGCACGCGGCTGCCGGTGTCGGGCGGCGCGGCGGACACCGCGGCCGGTCCCGAGCCGTACGGCACCGGGCTGATGGGACGGACGCTGGTGACCGGCGGGTCGCGCTCGGGCAAGTCGGCCGAGGCCGAGCTGCGGGTGGCGGCCGAGCCGCACGTCACGTACGTCGCCACCGGTCCGCGCGCGGACGCCGACCCGGCGTGGGGCGCGCGGGTGGCCGCGCACCGGGCGCGCCGCCCCGCGCACTGGACCACCGAGGAGACCGCCGAGCTCGTGCCGCTGCTGGCGCTGCCGCGTACGGGCGCGCTGCTCATCGACGGCATCGGCACCTGGCTGGCCGCGACCATGGACGACTGCGGCGTGTGGGACGCGCCCGAGGCGGGCGCGGGCCCGGCGCACGACCGCGTGCTGCGGCGCGTCGAGGCGCTCACCGCCGCCTGGCGCGCCACCCGTGTGCCGGTCGTCGCCGTGACGGACGAGGTCGGCGGCGGGCTCGTGCCCGAGACGCGCGGCGGCCGCTACTTCCGCGACGTCCTCGGCGACCTCAACCAGCGGCTGTCCGCGGAGTCCGAACGCACGGTCCTGGTGGTCGCCGGGCGCGCCGTCGACCTGCCCTGACGGCGCGGGGAGCCTCAGCCGGCGCCGACGGTGACGCGGCCGCCCGTCATCTGCCGGACGGCGTAGCCGATCGTCGGGCGGTCGACGCCCGTGCCGGCCAGCGGCATGCGCACGGAGCACGGCTCGCCATGGGGGGCAAGCTCCGCGAGCGGCCCGCCCCAGCCGCGCACGTCCACGACCAGGGCCTCGGCGTGGAAGGAGATCGCGCGTACGGCGGCCCACGGCGCGGGGAAGAACCCGGCCGCGCCGACGTACGCGACCCCCTCGGGGGACAGCCACAGCTCCAGGCCGCCCAGGCGCCGCCCGGTGCTCCGCGCCCGCTGGGACCTCCACAGCGCGACGACGGCGGCCACCGCGCAGATCAGCGGCGCCGCGGCCATGAAGAACAGGGTTTTCGACACCACGAACCCGGTCCAGCCGATCGCCGCGGTGGCGGCGAGGCAGACGCCGAAGAAGACGGATTCGCGCACGACCTTGCGTCCCAGGGCGCGGTCCGCCCGCCGCTCCTCGGCCTCGGCGCGCCGGATCACGAGCGCGCCGGGGGGCGGCTGAACGGCGGGAAAGGTCACGAGGCCACCTCCGGTCCGGTGCCGCGGGGGCGGCTACGGGAGATTACAACGGCCGGCGACCGGCCTCCTGCGTCTGACGTGGCCGGGTACGGCCGGGTTCCGCGGGGACCGCGCCATGGGGCGCCCGCGGGCTGCGGGAGCATGGGCGCGTGAGGTTCGAACGCGGGGCCGTGCCGGACGGCCTGCTCGACGGGCTGGTCATGGCGCTGACCACCTTCACGGTGCTGCCCGTGCCGACCCGTCGCGCGTGGCGGGTCGATCGCGGCGCGGCGCGCTGGGCGATGGCGTTCGCGCCGGTCGCCGGGGTGCTCGTGGGCGCGGTGGGCGGCGCGGTGCTGGCCGGCACGGCGTACGCCGGGCTCGGCGGGCCGGTCGCCGCGGTGCTGGCGGTCGCCGTCTGCGCGGTGGCCACGCGGGGGCTGCACCTCGACGGGCTGGCCGACCTGGCGGACGGGCTCGGCAGCCATCGCGGCCCCGAGGGCGCGCTGGAGGTCATGAAGCGGTCCGACATCGGGCCGTTCGGCGTCGTCACGCTGGTGTTCGCGCTGCTGGCGCAGGTCGGGGCGGTGGCCAGGGCGTACGACCTGGGCGGTGTGCCGCGCGCCGCCGGTGCGCTGCTGGTCGCGGCGGTGGCGGGGCGGCTCGCCGTGACGTGGGCGTGCCGGCGCGGTGTGCCGAGCGCCCGGCCGGACGGGCTCGGCGCGCTGGTCGCGGGCACGGTGCCCGTACCGGTCGTGGCGGCGGCGTCGGTCCTGGTGGCCGGGGCCGCGGCGGCGTTCGGGGTCCGGTACGCGGTGGCGGTGGTCGTCGCGGTCGCGGTGGCCGTCGCCATGGAGCGGCATGCCGTGCGCAGGCTCGGCGGCGTCACCGGCGACGTCCTCGGCGCCCTCGTGGAGCTCGCCGCCACCGCCGCCCTGCTCGTAGTGGCGGCCGCTCCCGGCTGACGGCGGCCGTCCATGGTCGGATCCGGCCACCGCACCGGCCGCGATGCGGCATTGCGGGCCTCCGGCCACGACTAGCATCGGAGCCGTGAGTAAATCCGTGTCTCTCAGCGCAGACGCCGCACGCTCCGCCGACGTCGATGTCCTCGTCGTCGGGCTGGTGACCAGCCAGGACGGTCCGCGGCCGGCCCCCGGTTCCGATGACGTCGACGACGCTCTCGGCGGACGGCTGGCCGCCGCCGCCAAGGCGCTCGGCGCGCGCGGTAAGGCCGGTGAGATCACGCGCATGCCCACCCTCGGCGCGGTGAAGGCGCCGCTGATCATCACCGCGGGCCTGGGCGCCGCCCCCGAGGGCGACCGCTTCGACGCCGAGACGCTGCGCCGCGCCGCGGGCGCCGCTCTGCGCGCCGCCGCAGGTCACGACCGGGTCGCCGTGGCGCTGCCCGCGCGCGACACCGGCGAGGCGTCCGCCGTGGCGCTGGGCGCGCTGCTCGGCAACTACGCGTTCCTGAAGTACCGCACGTCCGACACCACCGCCAGCGCGCCCGCGGAGTCGGTGACGATCATCACGCCGGCCGCGGGCGCCTCCTCCGCCGCGGTGGAGCGCGCGGAGACGCTCGCCGAGTCCGTGGCGCTGGTCCGCGACCTGGTGAACACCCCGCCCGGCGACCTCCCGCCGAGCGAGCTCGCCAAGATCGCGTCCGAGGTCGCCGAGACCGCGGGGCTCGGGGTCGAGGTCCTCGACGAGGAGGCCCTGGTCGCGGGGGGCTACGGCGCGATCATCGGGGTCGGCCAGGGTTCGGTGAACCCGCCCCGGCTGGTCCGGGTGGCGTACGACCACCCCGGCGCGACGAAGACGCTCGCGCTGATCGGCAAGGGCATCACGTTCGACACCGGCGGCCTGTCGCTGAAGCCCGCCGCGTCGATGGACTGGATGAAGTCCGACATGGGCGGCGCCGCGGCCGTGCTCGGCGCGCTGCGCGCCATCGCCGCGCTGCGCCCGGCGGTCAACGTGGTCGGCTACCTGGCGATCGCGGAGAACATGCCCGGCGGCGCCGCGCAGCGCCCGTCCGACGTCGTCACGTCGTACGGCGGCACCACCATCGAGGTGATGAACACCGACGCCGAGGGCCGCCTGGTGATGGCCGACGCGATCGGCCGCGCCGCCGAGGACTCCCCCGACCTGATCATCGACGTGGCCACGCTGACCGGCGGCCAGCTCGTCGCGCTCGGCACCCGCACGTCCGGCGTCATGGGCAACGACGACGCCGTACGCGACAGCGTGACCGATGCGGCGACGCGCACCGGCGAGTCCATGTGGTCGATGCCGCTCCCGCCGGAGCTGCGCCGCTACTTCGACTCCTCCGTCGCCGACATCACCAACCACGCGAGCGAGCGGTGGGGCAGCATGCTCAGCGCGGGCGTGTTCCTGTCCGAGTTCATCCCCGACGGCGTGCCGTGGGTGCACATCGACATCGCCGGCCCCGCCTTCAACCAGGGCGAGGCGCACGACTACACCCCGAAGGGCGGCACGGGCGTCGCCGTACGCACGCTCGTGCAGGTCGCGGAGGATCTGGCGGAGGGCACCAATCCCGCCACCCGGAGTGCGTGATTCCGCCCCAGATGACCCGCACACCCGCAGGAAGTGGAAAGATGCACGTTGCCGAACGATCCGGACAAGGAGCCTTCTGTGGCTGATACCAGCGCCTTCGACATAGTCGTCCTGGGCGGGGGCAGCGGCGGTTACGCGTGTGCCCTTCGCGCGGCGGAACTCGGCAAGTCCGTCGCGCTCATCGAGAAGGACAAGGTCGGCGGCACCTGTCTGCATCGCGGCTGCATCCCGACGAAGGCGCTGCTGCACGCCGCTGAGGTGGCCGACTCCGCCCGCGAGAGCGCGTCGTTCGGCGTACGGGCCAGGTTCGAGGGCATCGACATGCCGTCGGTGAACTCCTACAAGGACAAGGTCGTCTCGCGGCTGTTCAAGGGCCTGCAGGGGCTCATCAAGAGCCGCAAGATCACCATCGTGGAGGGCGACGGCCGGCTCGTCTCCCCCACCGAGGTCCGCGTCGGCGACACCGTCTACCGCGGCGAGCACGTCGTCCTGGCCACGGGCTCGCGCCCGAAGACGCTGCCCGGCCTGGACCTCGACGGCGAGCGGATCATCTCAAGCGATGAGGCGCTGCGCCTGGAGCGCGTGCCGCGTTCGGTGGTCATCCTCGGCGGCGGCGTGATCGGCGTGGAGTTCGCCAGCGTGTGGCGGTCGTTCGGCGCCGAGGTGACCATCGTCGAAATGCTGCCCCACTTGGTGCCCACCGAGGAGGAGTCGAGCTCCAAGCTGCTGGAGCGCGCGTTCCGCCGGCGCGGCATCGCGTACGAACTCGGTGTGCGGTTCGCCGGCGCCAAGACCACGGAAACGGGCGTGGTCGCGGAGCTGGAGAACGGCAAGACGCTGGACGCCGAACTGCTGCTCGTCGCCACCGGCCGCGGACCGGTGTCCGACGACCTCGGCTACGAGGAGGCCGGCGTGCCGATGGACCGCGGTTGCGTGGTCGTCGACGAGCACTGTCAGACGTCCGTGCCCACGATCTCCGCGGTGGGCGACCTCATCGCCACGCCGCAGCTCGCGCACGTGGGCTTCGCCGAGGGCATCAACGTCGCCGAGCGGCTGGCCGGGCTGCGGCCCGCCCCGGTCGACTACGACGGCGTGCCCCGCGTCACCTACTGCGAGCCCGAGGTCGCCTCGGTCGGCATCACCTCGGCTCAGGCCCGCGAGCGGGGGTACGACATCCACGAGGTGACGTACGACCTCGGCGCCAACGGCAAGAGCCAGATCCTGCAGACGCAGGGCGCGGTGAAGGTCATCGCCGCCAAGGACGGTCCCGTCCTCGGCGTCCACATGGTCGGCAGCCGCGTCGGCGAGCTGGTCGCCGAGGGCCAGCTCATCTACAACTGGGAGGCGCTGCCGTCCGAGGTGGCGCAGCTCATCCATCCGCATCCCACGCAGTCGGAGGCGGTCGGCGAGGCACACCTCGCCCTCGCCGGCAAGCCGCTGCACACCCACAGCTAACCGATGGCCTCACGTATGAGTATGAGAAGGAGTCGCTGAAAGCCATGCCGACCTCCGTCACTATGCCCCAGCTCGGAGAGAGCGTTACCGAGGGCACCGTCACGCGCTGGTTGAAGAAGGAAGGCGACCGCGTCGAGGCCGACGAGCCGCTTCTTGAGGTCTCGACCGACAAGGTCGACACCGAGATCCCGTCGCCCGCCTCCGGCACGCTCCAGAGCATCAAGGTCGCCGAGGACGAGACCGTCGAGGTCGGCGCGGAGCTCGCGCTGATCGGCGAGGGCGCCGCTCCTGCCGCGCCCGCCGAGTCCGCCCCCGCGGCCGAGCCGGCCGCCGAGCCCGCCGCGCCCGCCCAGCCCGAGCCCGCCGCCCAGCCGGACGGGAACAACTGGGAGGCCGCGCCCGAGGCGCCCGCCGCACCGGAGCAGCCCGCGCCGGAGCAGCCCGCGCCCACCGGCACGAGCCCGGACGCCCAGCCCGACGGCAACAACTGGGAAGCCCGCCCCGACGGCAACAACTGGGAAGCGCGTCCGGACGGCAACAACTGGGAGGCGCGTCCCAACGGGAACAACTGGGAGGCCGCGCCCGAGGCGCCCGCGCCGGCCCAGCCCGCCGCCCCGGCACCCGCCCCGGACGGCGCGTCCGCCGGTGCCGTGTCGCCGGCCGGCAACAACTGGGAGGCCGCTCCTGAGGCGCCCGGCGGCGAGGGCCCGTACGTCACGCCGCTCGTGCGCAAGCTCGCCGCGGAGCACAACGTCGACCTCGGTTCGCTGACGGGCACCGGCGTCGGCGGCCGCGTCCGCAAGCAGGACGTCCTCGAGGCCGCCCGCGTCCAGCGCGAGCAGGCGCAGGCCGCACCGCCCGCGCCCGCGGCGCAGCCCGCCGCGGCGGCCGCGCCCAGCGCACCGGCCGAGGCCGCCGCCCCCGCCGCGGCGCCGGCGAAGCCGCGTCCCGTCGAGGTCGACACCACGCTGCGCGGCAAGACGGTCAAGATGACCCGGCTGCGCCAGCTCGTCGCGAGCCGCATGGTCGAGTCGCTACAGTCCGCGGCGCAGCTCACCCAGGTGGTCGAGGTGGACGTCACCAAGATCGCCCGGCTGCGCGACCGCGCCAAGGCCGAGTTCCTCGCCCGTGAGGGCACGAAGCTCAGCTTCCTGCCGTTCTTCGCCCTGGCCACCGTCGAGGCGCTGAAGCAGCACCCGAAGCTGAACTCCAGCATGGACGAGGAGAAGAAGGAGGTCACGTACTACGACGCCGAGCACCTCGCGGTCGCCGTGGACACCGAGCGCGGCCTCGTCTCCCCGGTGATCAAGGACGCCGGCGACCTCAACCTCGGCGGCCTCGCCCGTAAGATCGCCGACCTCGCGAGCCGCACCCGCGCCAACAAGGTCAGCCCGGACGAGCTGTACGGCGGCACGTTCACGCTGACCAACACCGGCTCGGTGGGCGCGCTGTTCGACACGCCGATCCTGAACCGGCCGCAGGTCGGCATCCTGGGCGCCGGCCTCGTCGTGAAGCGCCCGGTCGTCGTCGACGACGCGCAGCTCGGCGAGGTCATCGCGGTCCGCTCGATGGTCTACCTCTCCCTGACGTACGACCACCGCCTGGTCGACGGCGCCGACGCGGCCCGCTTCCTCCAGACGATCAAGGCACGGCTCGAGGAGGGCGCGTTCGAGGCCGACCTCGGCCTCGTCTGACGCCCGCCGTACGACCGAGGGGCCCGCGCCACACCGGCGCGGGCCCCTCGCGTACCTGCGACGGTCACAAGATGTCACCAGGGCACGGGATACTTGACGCGATATGAGCCGTCGCCGTCTCCCGTCCCTCCACCTCTCCCGTGCCGGCCTCGCCGCCGCGCTGCTGTTCTTCGCGTGGACGCTCACCCCGTCGCTGCTCCCCCGCGTCTGGTACCTCCAGGGCGTGCAGTCCGGCATCGGCGCGGCCACCGGCTACGCCATCGCCTGCACGACCTGGTGGGTGCTCCGCGAGTTCCGCGTCCCCGACGTACCACCGCGCTGGCGCCGCTACGCGGGATACGCGCTGGCGGTGATCGCGCTCGGCGTGGTGCCGACGATGATGGTCGCCGGGGCGAACTGGCAGGCCGACGCCCGGCGGATGATCGGCATGCCGGTCGACCAACCGGAGAACTACGTCGGCACGCTCGCCGTCGCCACCGGGGTGGCCGCCGCGCTCCTCGCCCTGGCCCGGCTCGTCCGCGCCGCCACCCGGCGCACGGCGCGCTTCCTCGGCCGGTGGGTGCCGGCCGCGCCCGCGCGCATCGCCGCGATGCTGCTGGTCACCGCGCTGGCAATGGGCGCGATCGACGGCCTGGTGTCCAACCTCGCCACCCGCGCCACCAACCACGTCTTCGCCCTGCGCGACCAGGGCGACGAACCCGGCGTCGCCCGCCCGTCCGGCACGCTGCGCTCCGGCGGCGCGCGGTCGCTGGTCCCGTGGCGCACGCTCGGCCGCGAGGGCCGCGCGTTCGTCGACGGCGGCCCCACGACCCAGGAGATCGGCGCGGTCACCGGGCGCCCCGCCAAGCGGCCCATCCGGGTGTACGTCGGGCGCGCCTCCGCGGACGACACCCATGCCCGCGCCCGCCTGGCCGTACGCGAGCTGGAGCGCACCGGCGCGTTCGACCGCAAGGTGCTCGCCGTGGCCACCGCGACCGGCACCGGCTGGGTCGACTCCGGCCTGTCCGACCCCCTGGAGTACCTCTACGGCGGCGACACCGCCGAGGTGTCCATGCAGTACTCCTACCTGCCGAGCTGGCTGTCGTTCATCGCCGACAAGTCGCGGTCGCGCGCGGCCGGCCGCGCCCTGTTCGACGAGGTCTACCGCGCCTGGTCGAAGCGGCCCGCGGGTTCCCGGCCGAGGCTCATGGTGTTCGGCGAGAGCCTCGGCGCGTTCGGCGGCGAGGCGGCCTTCCGCGGCCTCGCCGACGTCACCGCCCGTACGGACGGCGCCGTGTGGGTGGGCCCGCCCAACCAGAGCCGCCTGTGGCGGGGCCTCGCCCGAGACCGCGATCCCGGCACACCGGAGTGGCGGCCCGAATACGCGGACGGCGCGCAGGTCCGCTTCATGGGCGGCCCGTCCGACCTGGCCCGCGGCGGCCCCACCTGGCGGCGCCCCCGCGTCGTCTACCTCCAGCACGCCTCGGACCCCATCGTGTGGTGGTCGCCCGACCTGCTGCTGCACCGCCCGCAGTGGCTGACCAGGCCGTACGGCCCGGACGTACCACGCGCCATGCGCTGGTACCCGTTCGTCACCTTCTGGCAGGTCACCGCCGACATGACGTTCTCCACCGACGTCCCGCCCGGCCACGGCCACCGCTACGGCGCCGACACGGTCGACGCCTGGGTCGCGGTGGCCGCGCCGAACGGCTGGACCCCGGTGCAGACCGCCCGCCTGCGCGCGATCTTCCAGCGCCGCGCCGCCCGCGGCACGAGCTCGTGAAACGATCAGCACATGGCGGACATACGGGAGGTCGGCGTGGAACGGCAGCGGCATGTGGTGGCCATCGGCGGCGGTTCGTTCACGGGCGAGCCGCGTGTGGGGATGCGGATCAGCCCGCTGGTCCGCTACGCGCTCGACCTCACCGGCGCCGAGCGGCCGAAGGTCTGCTTCGTCACCACCGCGGTCGGCGACACCCCGCAGTTCACCGCGATGCTGTACGGCGCGTTCACCGCGGCCGGCACCGTCCCGAGCTCCCTGGCGCTGTTCCAGATGCCCAGCGTGCCCGACATCCGCGCGCACCTGCTCGACCAGGACCTCGTCTACGTAACGGGCGGCAACACGGCGAACCTCCTCGCGCTGTGGCGGCTGCACGCCGTCGATGACGCGCTGCGCGCCGCGTGGGAGGCGGGCGTGGTGCTGACCGGGCAGAGCGCGGGCTCGCTGTGCTGGCACACCGGCGGCACCACCGACTCCTTCGGCCCCGACCTGGTCGGCCTGCCGGACGGCCTGGGCCTGCTGCCGTACTCCCACTGCCCGCACTACGACGGCGAGGAGCAGCGCCGCCCGCTGTACCACCGGCTCGTCGGCGAGGGCGCGCTCGACCCCGGCTACGCCGTCGACGAGGGCGCGGCGCTGCACTACGAGGGCGTCAAGCCGGCCCGGTCGGTCGCCGTCCACGACGGCGCGACGAGCTATTTCGTGGCCCCCGACGGCTCGGGCGGCGTGGTCGAGGAGGCCATGGAAGCCCAGCGCCTGTAGGGCGTACACCCGCCGGGAAGCCGGGTTTCCGCGCCAGGTTAGGGCGCGCGGCGCCGGGGCAGGTTCGGTGTGACGGACGGTGAGGTGTACGCACCGTCTCCACCATCGAATCCCGGAGAGCCTGATGGCGTACGAGACGGGTCGGCCCGAGGATCGACCCACGCAGCGGATCGATCCCTATGCCGCTCCCGGCGGCTACGGCCGCGGAAATCCCCCGCAGCAGCGCGCGGCGCCGCCCCGGTCGCCCGACCGGCCGCACGTCAACGGCGGACGGCTGTGGGCCGGCGGTGTGGCCACCGCCGTGATCGCGGCCGGCATCGGCGTCGTCGGCCTGTTCATCGCGCGCGGCCTGTTCGACGTCCCGGTCTACCTTCCGCAGCACGACCACACGGTGCTCAACGCCGACAGCGTGTGGCTCGGCCTCACCGGGTTCGTCGCGGGCCTCGTGGCGACGGCCGTCATGCACGCGCTGCTGCTGGTCGCGCCCCGCCCCAAGATGTTCTTCGGCTGGATCGTCGCGCTCGTCACGATCGTCGCCGTGCTGTGGCCGTTCTCCCTGGACATGGCGTTGTACAGCCAGATCGCCACGGCGGTGATCTCGGCCGCGATGGGCATCGCGATCGGCTCCATGCTCAGCGGCATCGCGTCGTCGGCGGTGCAGCGCCCGTACGCCCAGGGGCCGTACACCGGGTGACCGGGGCTACGCTTGCCACGGATTACCGGTAGCGACGGAAGAAGGCGCATTCGGGTGAGCGAGCTGGTCTTCGTGCCCCTCGGCTTCGGCGACACGGCGGTGGAGTACACACACGCGTGGGAACTGCAGAAGAGCGTCCACGCGCGGCGCTGTGACGACGAGATCCCCGACACGTGCCTGCTGCTCGAACACCAGGCCGTCTACACCGCGGGCAAGCGCACCGAGCCGCTTGACCGCCCGTTCGGCGACGCCGGCGCCCCGGTGATCGACACCGACCGCGGCGGCAAGATCACGTGGCACGGCCCGGGCCAGCTCGTCGGCTACCCCATCGTCAAGCTCGCCGACCCGGTCGACGTCGTCGCCTACGTCCGTACGGTCGAGGAGTCGCTGATGCGGCTGTGCGCCGACCTCGGCATCGCGACGATGCGCGTGGAGGGCCGCAGCGGCGTGTGGCTGGCCGCCGACGACCGGCGCGGGCTGCCCGAGCGGAAGATCGGCGCGCTGGGCATCCGCGTGTCGCGCGGCGTGACGATGCACGGCCTGCAGCTCAACTGCGACTGCGACATGAGCTGGTACGACCGCATCGTGCCGTGCGGCATTCGCGACGCCGGCACCACCTCGCTCAGCCAGGAGATGGGCCGCCGGGTGCCGGTCGCGGAGATCCTGCCGCTGGCCGAGCAGCACCTCGCCGAGGTGCTGGGCGCCACGACCGTGCGCCACGCGACGATCGACGAGATGATCGGCGCGCCCGAGCGGGTGTGACGGGCGGTCAGCCCATGATCTTGTAGACCGCCTGGCCGTCGGCGGCGGCGCGGCCGAAGAACGCGACCAGCCGCTTGTGGTCGGCGCGTACGGCCTTCTCGCCGCCGGCGGAGCCCTCGACCCCCGCCTTCTTCATGGCCGGGGCGTCGAGGCGGGCGAGCAGCCGGTCGGCGCCGGTGCCGGCGAGCAGCCCGGCGGCCGCGGCGACGCGGTCCGGCGAGAGGAACAGCACGTCCGCGCCGATCTTCTCGCGCAGGGTGTCCTCCTCAGTGAACAGCACGCCGCCGCAGACGACGTCGGCGGCCGGCCGCTCGCCGTCCCAGGCGTCGCCGGTCAGCAGGTAGTGCAGCGGCTGCCAGCGCGGGCCGAGATCGAGGACGTGATCATCATCATGGTCGGCACGCCAGTTCTCGTGCCCGAAGACCATGCCCACCGTCGCCCGTGCTTCGGGCGACCCTCCCTCGGGCACCAGCCGCAGTAGTGTCATGGCCAGACCCACCGGAGACTCCTTCCACGTCCGTCTGTCACCGCGTTCCGGACACGCCGTTTCGACCGGCGCCCGGGTCGGTCCCGGAACCCTACACGTACGCGCGACCGCGTAGGGTGGAACCGCCCGAACCCGGGCGCCAGCGAACGCGTATGAAGGAGCCGCACGTGTCCGACGTCGCACCCGACGGCCGGAAGCTGCTTCGCCTGGAGGTCCGCAACAGCCAGACCCCCATCGAGAAGAAGCCGCCGTGGATCAAGACCCGCGCGCGGATGGGCCCGGAGTACACGGAGCTCAAGAAGCTCGTGCGCCGCGAGGGCCTGCACACGGTGTGCGAGGAGGCCGGGTGTCCCAACATCTTCGAATGCTGGGAGGACCGCGAGGCCACGTTCCTCATCGGCGGCGAGCAGTGCACGCGCCGCTGTGACTTCTGCCAGATCGACACGGGCAAGCCCGCGGAGCTGGACACCGACGAGCCGCGCCGCGTGGCCGAGTCCGTCCAGGCCATGGGGCTGCGCTACGCCACGGTCACCGGTGTGGCCCGCGACGACCTCCCCGACGGCGGCGCCTGGCTCTACGCCGAGACCGTCCGCCAGATCCACGCGCTGAACCCCGGCACCGGCGTCGAGCTGCTGATCCCCGACTTCAACGCCGAGCCCGCGCAGCTCGCCGAGGTGTTCGGCGCCCGCCCGCAGGTGCTCGCGCACAACATCGAGACGGTGCCGCGCATCTTCAAGCGCATCCGCCCCGGTTTCCGCTACCAGCGCTCGCTGGACGTCCTGACCCGCGCGCGGGAGGACGGCCTGGTCACGAAGTCGAACCTGATCCTCGGCATGGGCGAGACCCGCGCCGAGATCAGCGAGGCCATGCAGGACCTCCACGCCGCCGGATGCGACCTCCTGACGATCACGCAGTACCTCCGCCCCTCGCTGCGCCACCACCCCATCGAGCGGTGGGTGCGGCCCGAGGAGTTCGCCGAGCTGCAGGAGGAGGCCGACGAGATCGGTTTCCTCGGCGTCCTGTCCGGCCCCCTCGTCCGCTCGTCCTACCGCGCCGGCCGCCTGTACCGCCAGGCCGTCGAGGCCCGCCAGTCCGCTGGCTCCTGATCGTCGAAGCGGTCGAAGCGCCGCGGCCCCCGTCTCCGGTGGAGGCGGGGGCCGTGTGCGGTCCGGGTCAGCGGACGGAGTAGTAGAGCTTCCGCAGGGCGGTGCCGAAGTACGCCGAGGTGGCCGTGGACTTCCGGTTGCTGCGGCTGTTCACGCCGTCGACGATGCCGATGCGCTTGCGGCTGCTGTACTTGATCAGCCACGGGCCGCCGCTCGCGCCGCCGGTGGAGAACTTGTGCAGCAGGTCGAGCTGGGCCCAGCTACTGATCCAGCGGCCCTTGCCCTTGCGGTAGTAGGCGCTGCTGCCGTCGTCCCAGCCGTACTTCCGCTCGGCGTCGTAGCCGATGGAGACGTACGTACGGTTGGGCTTCTGGTTCCAGGCGATGCCCATCGCGCCGACGTTGGACTGCACGTTGCGCCCGGCGCCGCGGTAGCCGCGCGCGCCCTTGCGGAGCTTCATGAACGCGAAGTCGTAGCGCCAGTTCTGCTTCTTGATCCACGCGTTGTACGCCCACCAGCGGCTCGCGGTGTAGACGCCGTACGGCGCGTAGCCCTTGCCGCCCTTGGCGTAGTAGCCGGGCACGAACTGCCAGCTCCCGGCCTGCGGCTTGCCGGTGGTCTCGTTCCACAGGCAGTGGCCCGCGGTGACGAGGAGGTTCTTGCCGCGGCTCGGGACGACCGACGCGGAGCAGAACCAGTAGCGGTTGCCGCCGGCCTTGCCGAAGATGCGGCCGATGCGCGGCGAGCGCTGCACGGGCAGCCGCGCCTTCCGCACCGCCGCCTGGGCGACCGACGCGGACGACGCGGTGCTGCCGCCGCCGGGCTGGGCCGGGGCCACTTGGCCCGGCTTGCCGTTGTCGCGTTCGGGCGCGAGGCCGTCACTGTTGTTGTCGGGCGCGGCCTTGGTGGGCGTGGTCTGGTCCAGCGGGCGGGCCTTGGCCATCTGGTCCGGCGAGATCTGCTCGTCGCCGCCGGTCTGGCCGACGGGGGTCTCGTCGTTTCCCCCGGTCGACGTGGACGACGTCGCCTTCGCGGACGCGCCGGGCTTGTCGGCGCCGGTCCCGCCACCGCTGCCACATCCGGACGCCAGCAGCGCGATCGCCGCGGCGAGGGCCGCCGTGGCGGCGACCGGCCGGGTGGTCGTGATTCGCATACATCCCCTTGTCGTATACCGAGGCCGGGCATGGCCAAGGTTGTCAGCAAACGACAAGTAGATGAGCGTAACGGGGGTTTCGGTTCCATCCGCGAGGGACCCCGGGAATGTCCGAATCCGGTCGCTCGCGGATGGAACCGCTGGTCGCTACCCGCGTGGCCTGCGTGTCCGGTCAGACGCCGGGGACGCGCGGGAGCCGGTGGCCGGGCGGCGTGATGACGTAGACGACGCCGCCGCTTGAGGAGCTGCGCTGCCAGACGTTCTCGAAGTTGGCGCGCGGATAGACGTGGCGGACCGCCGCGTCGTCGGCCGAGGCCGGGTCGTTGGCGATCACGTCGCCGCTCTTGGTGAACCCGATGATCACCATGAGGTGGCCGCTCGTGCTGTATCCGGCGCCCGGGAGCTCGTCGGCCTTGAACGACTGCGACGTGACGACCGGGATGCCGAGCTTGGTGAACTGCTCGAGCTCGGTCAGCGACCGCAGGCGGGTGATGAACCCGTCAAGGCCGAAACGCCCGGCGTACGCCGTGTTGAAGGGCCAGTTCCCGGCGCCCTCGTAGTCGTAGTCGTAGGTGTTGCGTGCCGCGTAGTCGACCTGCGGGTCGGCGTACGACGGGTCCACCCAGGACATGTCCTTCTTCGACGGGCCGCGGCCCCAGTAGCCGACGACCATGGACGTGGACGTGGGGCTGCACCACGCCTCGCCGCCGTTGTCGTACTGGGGGTACTGGCCCTTGTGGATGTCCTGCGAGTAGCGGGGCACCTTGAGCTCGATGCCCTCGGCGCCGCCGAGCGGGCTGGCCGGTACGGTCGCGCGCTGCGGGACGTTCGAGGCCATCGCGCCGAGCTGCCGCACCGATGGGCGCGCGTGGCCGCCGGGCGCGCGGTAGAGCGTGACGCGCAACTGGTAGTCGGTGAGGTGGACGCCGGACGCGGCGACGAACGTGTCGACCGAGATGTCGCCGTTGGCGTCCTTCTGGTTCGGCACGGAGGTGCGGTGGATGTCGGTGTCGTCGGAGGCCCAGCGGCCCATGACGTACCACTTCGTGGCCTTGCCGCCGGTGACGTGGCCGCGCATCTCCACCTGGAGCCACGTGCCGTGCGGGGTGTCGGCGTTCCAGGACGACACGAGCTCCGTCGCGCCGAAGCGCAGGCGGTGCGACGGGGACGTCCACCGCGCGTAGTCCCAGGTGGATGCGGTGCCGTCGCCGAAGGGATCGGTGTAGGTCGTACGCCCGGCCGGCTTGGCCATCGCGAGGCGGCCGCCGGGGGCGGGCACGGTGCCCTCGTGGCCGCCGCGGGCGAAGTCGCCGGTGGTGGTCCAGCGGTGCTGGTCGACCTGGGAGAGGGCCGCCGCGGGGGCGGCGCGCGTGGACGCGGCGGCTCCTAACGGCGCCACGGCGACGGCCACCAGGGCCCCGGCCGCGATCGCGACCATGGGCACGTTCATCCAGCGCTTCTCCACGGCGGCTCCTTTGCTCGCTCTGTCGACCCGGTTGACACCTGGGCGTCGGATCGGATTCTGCCCGTACAGTGCCCTGAGCGGAACCACCCGCGCGGCCGCTGTGGATATCGCGGGTCCGTACGGCTCGTATTCTTGTACGGGGTGCCGTAACCGGAACCAGTAGAAGGACAGTGCGAACCAGATGGCGAAGCAGCCGAAGGACGACTCCCAGCCGGGCCGCATCAAGCAGATGCTCATGGTCGCGAGGATCGTCCACAAGGACAATCCGAAGGCCCTGCCGCTCACCGCGCTGGCCGCCGTCGCCGCGATCGCCGTCGTCATCGTGGTCGGCTTCTTCCTGAAGCAGCTCCTGTTCACGGTGCCGCTGGCGATCCTCGTCGGCGTGGCCGTCGCGATGGTCCTCTTCGGCAGGTTCGCGCAGAAGGCGCAGTACCGCATGCTCGACGGCCAGCCCGGCGCGTCGCTGGCCATCCTGGAGAACATGCGCGGCAACTGGTCGGTCAACCGCGCGGTGGCCGCCAACCGGAACATGGACATCGTGCACCGCGTGATCGGCCGCCCCGGCGTGGTCCTCGTCGGCGAGGGCGACCCGGCCGGGCTGCGCACCCTGCTCGCCGCGGAGAAGAAGCGCGTCGCCCGCGTGCTGTACGACGTGACCATCTACGACATCCAGGTGGGCGACGCCGCCGACCAGGTGCCGATCCGCAAGCTGCAGAACCACATCATGAAGCTGCCGAGCAACATGTCGAAGCAGCAGGTGTCGGAGATCAACTACCGCCTGAAGGCGCTCCCGGCGAACATGCAGATGCCGAAGGGGCCGATGCCGAAGGGCGCGAAGATGCCGAAGGCGCCGAAGCCCCGCATGAAGTGAGCCGGCGGCCGCCGGTCAGCGTGTGCGGACGACCACGGTGCCGGCGGCCTTGTCGTGCAGGCCGCGCTGGTCGCGATCCCAGATCAGCGCGGGCACGGCCAGGCAGAGCAGCACGGTGCGCACCACCGTCCACAGCAGGTTGGGCTGCACGCCTCGCGGGGTGACCACGCCGATGCCGAGCAGGCGCATGCCGACCGTCGCGCCGAGCAGCGGCACCATGAGCACATACTCCAGGCCGAACACCCCGAGCGTGCCCCACGACGACGTGCTGAACAGCACCTTGGTGAGCAGCAGCGCGATGGCCCAGTCGATGGCGATCGCGCCCGTACGGCGGCCGAAGCCCGCGACCGAGCCGGGCCCCTCCTTGGGCAGGCCGAGGCGTTCCCCGGGCTTGCCGACGTCCACCCCCGCGGAGCGCACCCCGCTGATCCACGATCCGGTCCACCGATGGTCCACGCGTCCAGCCTATGACCGGTCCCGACGCGTACGGCCTGGGGTTCGGTGCGTAACACGGGCGAAACAAACGGGACACGGCGGAGAAACGGGTACCGCCTAACGTTGAGCACGTTAGACGATCCCCCAGGGAGGTTGGATGTTCAGCGACGCCGATGCGGCCTTGACGTACATCAAGGACGAGGGCGTGGAATTCGTCGATGTTCGATTCTGCGACCTGCCGGGGGTCATGCAGCACTTCACGATCCCCGCCAGCACGTTCGACCCCGCCGAGGGTCTGATGTTCGACGGATCGTCCATCCGCGGTTTCCAGGCGATCCACGAGTCGGACATGCAGCTCATCGCCGACCTGTCGACGGCGCGCCTCGACCCGTTCCGCGAGCGCAAGACCCTCAACATCAACTTCTTCATCCACGACCCGGTCACCGGCGAGGCGTACAGCCGCGACCCGCGCAACGTGGCGAAGAAGGCCGAGGAGTACCTCCGGGCGAGCGGCGTCGCCGACACCGCGTACATCGGCCCCGAAGCCGAGTTCTACGTCTTCGACGACGTACGGTTCGACACCAACGCGCAGTCGGGCTACTACCACATCGACTCCGAGGCGGGCGCCTGGAACACCGGCCGCGTCGAGGACGGCGGCAACCGCGGCTACAAGGTGCGCTACAAGGGCGGCTACTTCCCCGCTCCCCCGGTCGACCACTTCGCCGACCTGCGCGCCGAGATGAGCGCCGAGCTGATGAACGTCGGCATCGAGATCGAGCGGCAGCACCACGAGGTGGGCACCGCCGGCCAGGCGGAGATCAACTACCGGTTCAACACCCTGCTCGCCGCGGCCGACGACCTGATGCTGTTCAAGTACATCATCAAGAACGTCGCCTGGCGCAACGGCAAGACCGCGACGTTCATGCCGAAGCCGATCTTCGGTGACAACGGCTCCGGCATGCACTGCCACCAGAGCCTCTGGCGGGACGGCGTGCCGCTGTTCTACGACGAGGTCGGCTACGCGGGCCTGTCCGACACCGCGCGGTTCTACCTCGGCGGCCTGCTCAGGCACGCCCCGTCGCTGCTGGCGTTCACCAACCCGACCACGAACTCCTACCACCGCCTCGTGCCCGGCTTCGAGGCCCCGGTCAACCTGGTGTACTCCCAGCGCAACCGCTCCGCCGCGATCCGCATCCCGATCACCGGCCCGAGCCCGAAGGCCAAGCGCATCGAGTTCCGCGCCCCCGACTCCTCGGGCAACCCGTACCTCGCGTTCGCCGCCCTCGTCCTCGCCGGCCTCGACGGCATCCGCAACAAGATCGAGCCCCCGGAGCCCATCGACAAGGACCTCTACGAGCTCCCCCCGGAGGAGGCCCAGGCCGTCCCCCAGGTCCCGGGCTCCCTGGAAGGCGCCCTGGAGGCCCTGGAAGCCGACCACGACTACCTCCTGGAGGGCGGCGTCTTCACCCCCGACCTCATCGAGACGTGGATCGACTACAAGCGCACCAACGAGATCGACCCGCTGCGCCTGCGCCCCCACCCCCACGAGTTCGAGATGTACTTCGACATCTGAGGGGTGTCATCGCGAGCCGCCGGCCGTGCTTCCTCCTGGAGGGGGCGCGGCCGGCGGTCGTCGTGGGTCAGTCGAATAGGGAGAGGTCGATGGCGTCCGCGAGGGCCTTGTAGCCGGCGTCGTTGCCGTGGAGGTGGTCGCCGGCGTGGAGGTCGTCGCGGATGCGTGCGGGGTCGGCCGGATCACGCCAGACGGCGTCGAAGTCGAGCACGCCGTCGAACGCGCCGCTCGTACGGATCCACGCGTTGACCCGCTCGCGCGCGCGGTCGCCTTGGGGTGAGTACATCTCCGAGCGGCCGTACGGTGCGATGGTCGCGGCGTACGCCTTCACACCGTTCGCGTGGGCGCGGGCGGCCAACTGGAGGTGGGCGGCGATGATGTCGTCCGCCGTGGCCGGCTCGCCGGGGAACATCTCCAGGAATCCGGCCGTCTCCTCGTCGCGCGGGGCGTAGGAGATGACGATGTCGTTGCCCACCGTGATCACCACGTGGCCGAGGCCCGGTGTCGCGAGGACGTCCCGGTCGAAGCGGGCGAGGGCCGCCGCGCCGAACCCGTCGGCGAGCATGCGGTTGCCGCCGATGCCCTGGTTCACCACGCAGCGCGTCCGCCCGCCGCGCTCGGCCAGGCGCTCGGCGAGCACGTCCGTCCAGCGCCGGTCGGCGCCGGGTGTCGAGCCGATCCCGTCGGCACGGGAGTCCCCGAGAACGACGACGGACCTCGTCGGGGCGTCGGGCAGCACCTCGACGGCGGAGATGAGGGCCGGTGTTGGGAGCGGTTCGGCGTTCTCGGGCAGTGCCGCGAGGGCGGTCGCGTCGCCGGGGAGGATCCAGCCGGGCGCGTTGTCGGTCCCGTGGCACGTGCAGGACTCAACCCGGTCCGGCACGTAGAGGCTGATCGTCAGGCGCGAGAGTTCGGGAACAGGCAGGTCGACCGGGTCGCTCAGGACCGGCGCGCCCGCCGGGACGGAGACGGACGGACGGCCGCCGAAGGTCAGCGTACGGTCGCTTCCGGCCCGGATCCCGTCATCGGGCGCCGCGATCGCGACGTGCGCGGCGCCGATGGCCAGCGGCGCGGTCCCGTACTCGTTGCTGACGCGGACGCGCACGCGACGCCCGCCCCCGCTGACGCGGACCACCTGGCGCAATGTCGCGTCCTCGAAGGGCGCGACGGCCATGACCGAGCCCTCCGGCGCCTGCGGCGACGCGCCCCAGCTACGAACCCAGCCGAACTCGGTGGCGATGTCCTCGGTCATGGTCGCGATCTCTCCGATTAGCTTCACTCGATCACTAAGTATATCGAGACTAGTTTTACCGTCAATGTAGTTGGAGCGCGGCGTTAGTAGGATCGGGCCATGGTTGACGGAGCGGCCGCGGGACGGCGCGAGCGGAAGAAGGCCGCGACGCGCGCGGCGATCGTGGACGCGGCGACGGCGCTCTTCCTCGATCGCGGCTTCGACGCGGTCACGGTCCGGGAGATCGCCGACGAGGCGGACGTCTCACCCAAGACCGTCTTCACGCACTTCCCCCAGAAGGAGGCGCTCGTCTTCAGCGACGAGGACGAGCGGCACGCGCGGCTCGTGGCCGCCGTCAGCGGACGGGCGCCGGGAACGGCGATCTCGGACGCGCTGAAGGCGCACTACCTCGCCGAGATCGCCGAGATGAAGTCCGGCCCCCAGAGCCGGATCCTCACCCTCATGGAGGACACCCCGGCCCTCGTCGAGTACGCGGAACGCATGTGGTTCCACCACGAGGACGCCTTGGTCGCCGCGATCACCGAGGAGTTCGGCCTCACGGAACCCAGCGACGAGATCCGCTTCTACGTCCGGTTCGCCCTCCACATCCAGCTCATCGCCACCCGCGACACCGACCCGGAGTCGACCATCACCGCCGGCTTCCGCCTCCTCGACGAGGGCTGGTCCCACTACCAGGACACGGCCCGGGACTAGAGCGCGTTTTCACCGTACGGGGACCGTGGCGGGCAGGGGGCGGCGCAGGCCCGGGGCCAGGGCGAGGGTCGCGGCTACCGAGATCGCGGCCATCACGGTCATCGCGGTCGACGGGGACGTGTGGTCGGCGATCGCTCCCGCGGCGGCGGCGCCGAGGCCCTGCATGGTGAGCATTCCTGAGGAGTGGAGGCCGAGGGCGTGGCCGCTCAGGGGGTCGGGGGTCAGGGCCATCAGGCGTTCCTGGAGGAGGAGGCTCGCCGCGTAGCCGATGGAGGCCAGGGCGACCGCGGCGATGGCCAGCGGGAACGGCGGGGATGTCGCGAAGGCCAGGTACGGGGCGGCCAGGAGGAGGCGGAGGGGGGCGCCCAGGCGGCGGCGCCAGGACGCGGGGATGAGGCGGCCCGCGAGGATGTCGCCCGTCAGCATGCCTGCCGCCGCCGCGGCGAAGAGGGCGCCGGCGTGGCCCGGGGCGTACGGGACGAAGAGCGATTCGCAGCCGACGATCAGGCCGTTGGGGACCCACAGGGCCAGGTAGACGTAGCGGCGCGGCACCGAGGACCACAGGCGCGCGTTCGTACGCCAGGTGGCGGCGATGGACGGGCGGCCGGAGACGCGTGGCGGGCGCCGGGAGAGGCCGAATCCGGCGGCCGCGGACGCCGCCGCGTAGAGGGCCGCGGCGGCGAGCAGGGTGCCGCGTGGCGACAGGGTGGCCACGAGGACGCCGCCGACCGCGTAGCCGCAGATCTGCGTGGTTCCCACCGCCATGTTGAGCACCGAGCGGCCGAGCAGGTAGCCGTCGCGGGTCAGGACCTCGTTGAGGAGGCCGAAACGTACGCCGCCGCCGAGCGAGGCCAGCACGCCGAGTGCCACGACGATGCCGAAGATCGCCGATATGGGCAGTCCCGGCACCGCCTGCGCGGCCGTACCCAGGGCGAACAGCAGTGCCAGGCCGCTCAGCGCGGCGCGCGGTGCGAGGCGGTCGGCGGCGGACAGCAGCAGGGTCGCGCCGAGCACCTGCGCCAGCGACGGGCCGAACATGCTGAGCGCGGACAGCAGCGGCGATCCGGTCGCCGAGTAGACGAGGGTGCCGAGCGCGAGGCCGCTCACGGTCTGGGCGGCGACCTGCAGGGTGCTCGTACCGAACAGCGGCGTGAACTCGGGGGTGCGGAAGAGGTCCCGGTACGTGTGCATGCGGTGGAGTTTCCGGCCGTACAGGAGCGGCCGCTAATGTTTCGCGGGGAGGCGAAACGATGGGCTGGTGGCGGGTGGACGCCGACACGCTCGCGGGCGGCAGGTTCGTCGCGTCACCGCTGGCCGAGACGCTCGCGTGCCTCATGACGCTGAGCCGCGAGACGGCAGCGGACCCCGGCGAGCGCGCCTGGCTCACCGCGCACCTGCCCGCGTACCGCGCCCGGCTCGCCGCCGATCCCGTGACGGCGCGCCTCGTACGCGCGGTGTTCGGCCGCGGCTGGATCGCCGACTTCGTGTCGCATCCGCCGTCCGAGACGGAACCGGCACTTGCCGCGGAGCTGGGGCGCGTACGGGCGACGGCGGCGGACGTGGCGCGTGCCGATCTGCGGATGTCGCTCGGGGGGCCGCTGCCCGCTGAGCTGGAGCGGGACGATCTGCCGGAGCGGATGGCCGGCCTGCTGGAGTGGGTCGCGGTGGAGACCGTGCTGCCCACGTGGTCGCGGCGGCGGGCGATCATGGAAGCCGACATCGTCGCCCGCGTACGCGCGCTGAGCCGCGGCGGCTGGGCGTCCGCGCTCGACGACCTCGGCCCCGCGACGCGCTGGCTCGGCGGCGGCCGCCTGCGGATCAACGCCCGCGACAACCCGCCCCGCGACATCTCCGGCGCACCCCTGACGTTCATCCCGGTCACCCCGAACCACGGCTGGGTCACCTGGGACGTCGCGGAGCCCGCCGCACCCCGCGGCCGGTACGGACTCGTCTACCCGTGCGCGGGCACCCTCGCCGACGCGGGCCGTCCCCCCGCGCCGGACGCCCTCGCCCGCCTCCTGGGCCCCGCCCGCGCCACGGTCCTGACCCTCCTCGCCACCCCCGCGACCACGAGCCAACTAGTCGCCGTAACGGGCCAACCCCTCGGCTCGGTCGGCCGCCACCTCAAGATCCTCCGCGACGCCCGCCTGATCGCCCGCCGCCGCACGGGCCGCACGGTCCTCTACTACCGGACGGCGGCCGGCGACGCACTGCTGGCCGCGCAGGGGTGACGCGCGCGTCAGCCGTCGTAGAAGAGGCGTTCCATGACGGTGCGGGCGCGGCGGGTGGCGCGGAGGTAGTCCTCGATCATGTGCTGGACGTCCGCGGGGTCGTAGCCGATGGCGCCGGCGAGGCGGGCGCGTTCGCGGAGGTTAGCGGGGATGCTGTCGCCGGCCTTGCCGCGGGTGAGCATGATGCCGCCGCGGATCCGGGTGGCGAGGCGCCAGGCGTCGGAGAGGATCTCGGCGTCCGCGGGGTCGATGAGGCCGGCTGAGGTGGCCGCGTCGAGGGCCGTGAGCGTACGGGTGGTGCGCATTTCGGGGATGGTGTGGGCGTGGCGGAGCTGGAGGAGCTGGACCGTCCACTCGACGTCGGACAGACCGCCGGGGCCGAGCTTGGTGTGCGTGGCGGGGTCGGCGCCGCGGGGCAGGCGCTCGGCCTCCATGCGGGCCTTCAGGCGGCGGATGTGGATCAGTTCGGCGTCCGTGAGCTCGTGCGCGGGCCAGCGGTAGGCGTCGATCAGCTCGGTGAAGCGCGCGCCCAGGTCCGGGTCGCCGGCGACGGGTTCGGCGCGGATGAGCGCCTGGCTCTCCCAGGGGGCGGACCAGCGGTCGTAGTACGCGGCGTACGAGGCGAGCGACCGGGTCAGCGGGCCTTGGCGGCCCTCGGGGCGGAGGTCGGCGTCGAGGTGCAGCGGCGGGTCGGGGGCGGGCAGGGCCAGGAGACGCCGCGTCTCCTCGGCGACGGCCCGGGCCGTACGCGCGGCCTCCTCGTCATCGGCGCCCGGTTCCGGTTCGTAGACGAACATGACATCCGCGTCACTGCCGTATCCGGTCTCATGCCCACCGAACCGCCCCATCCCGATCACCGCCATCCGCATGGGGAGCCCGGTGCGGGGCGGGGCGGGGGTGGAGGGGGTTCCGGGCGCTCCGCCGGGAGAGGTGGCGGGCGGGGCAGCGGACGCGTCGCCGGGCGGGGTGGGGGGTGGAGCTGAGGAGGCGTCGCCGGAGGAGGTGGCGGGAGGGGTGGTGGACGTGGTGGCGGGAGGGGTGATGGTGCGGGTGGCTACGTCTAGGGCGGCGGTGATGGTGGCGGCGGAGACCGCTGTTAGGGCGTTGCCTGTTTCGGTTACGGAGAGGCGGTTCAGGAGGTCGGCGACCGCGGTGCGGAGGAGTTCTCGGCGGCGGAGGGAGCGTACGGCGGCTACCGCGGCGGCGGGGTCGTCGTGGCGGCGGGCGGCGGCTACGGCCTCGGCCGTCAGGGCGGTGCGGTCGCGGGGGGCCAGTTCGGTGTCCGAGGACAGCATGGCGACCGCTTCGGGGGCGCGGAGCAGGAGTTCGGTGGCGTAGGAGCTGGACGCCAGGACGCGGGCCAGGCGGCGGGCTACGGCGTCGTCGTCGCGCAGCAGGCGGAGGTACCACGGGGTGGTGCCGAGGGCGTCGCTGACGCGGCGGAACCCGAGCAGGCCGGCGTCCGGGTCGGCGGCGTCGGCGAACCAGCCGAGCAGGACGGGCAGCAGCGTGCGCTGGATCGCGGCGCGGCGCGTGACCCCGGACGTCAGCGCCTGGATGTGGCCGAGCGCGCCCGCGGGGTCGGTGTAGCCGAGGGCTTCCAGGCGTACGCGGGCGTCCTCGGTGGTCAGGCGGGCCTCGTCGCCGGGGAGCTGGGCGACGGCGCGCAGCAGCGGGCGGTAGAACAGCTTCTCGTGGATGCGGCGCACCTCGCGCGCCTGCCGCCGCCAGGCCGCGACGAACGCGGCGGCGGGGTCGCCCGTACGCGACTGCGCGGGATCGCCGGTACGCGTTGAGGCCGGGTCGCCCGTACGCGACTGCGCGGAGTCGCCCGTGCGCGCGTGTGCGGGATCGCCCGTGCGCGACGCGGGGTCGGCCGTACGTGTCCGGGCCGGGTCGCTCGTACGCGCTGGCGCGGAGTCGCCCGTGCCCGTGCGGGCCGGGTCGCCCGTGCGTGTCGGGACCGGGTCGCTCGTGCGTGTGTTGGCTGTGCGGAGGTGGAGGGCGCGGCCGAGGCGGCGTAGGTCGGCTTGGTCGTCGGGGACGACGTGGGTGCGGCGGAGGCGGTGCAACTGCAGGAGGTGTTCGACGCCGCGGAGGAAGCGGTACGCCTCGGCGAGGGTGGCGGCGTCCTCGCGGCCGACGTAGCCGCCGGCGCCGAGGGCCGTGAGGGCGTCCAGGGTGCCGGCGACGCGGAGCTTGGGGTCCGTACGGCCGTGGACGAGCTGCAGGAGCTGGACGGCGAACTCGACGTCGCGCAGGCCGCCGGGGCCGAGCTTGAGCTGGCGGTCCGCCTCGCCCGGCACGTTCTCCTCGACGCGGCGGCGCATGGCCTGGACGTCCTCGACGAAGTGGTCGCGGCCCGCCGCCTGCCACACCAGGGGCGCGACGGCGTCGGCGTACGCGCGGCCGAGCTCGGCGTCGCCGGCGATGGGCCTGGCCTTGAGCAGCGCCTGGAACTCCCAGGTCTTGGCCCAGCGGCGGTAGTACGCGAGGTGGCTGTCGAGCGTACGGACCAGCGGCCCGGCCTTCCCCTCGGGCCGCAACGCCGCGTCGACCTGCCACGGCGCCTCGGGTCCCTGGGAGCAGATCCGCATGGTGGCCGCGGCGAGGCGGGTCGCGGCGGCCAGGGCGGCGGCCTCATCAACGCCCGGATCGCGGGGCTCGGCGACGAAGACCACGTCGACGTCGCTGACGTAGTTCAGTTCGCCGGCGCCGCATTTGCCGAGGCCGATCACCGCGAGGCGGCAGTCGCCGGTGACCTCGGCGCGGGCCAGGGCGAGTGCCGCCTCGACCGCGGCGGACGCGAGGTCGGCGAGTTCGGCGGCGACGGCGTCGAACGTGGTGGCGCCGGTCAGGTCGCGGCCGGCCAGGTGGAGGACGCGCGTACGGTACGCGTGGTGCAGGCGCGCGGTGCCGTTCGGCGCGCCGCCCGGGTCGCCGACGGGCTCGGGGGCGTACGGGTCGGCGTCGACCGCGTACAGCAGCGCCGTGCGCGCCTGGCCCGGCTCGGGGGCGCGCAGCGCGTCGCGGCCGAGCAGCACCCGCCAGTCGGCGGGGTGGCGTACGAGGTGGTCGCCGAGCGCGACGCTGGCGCCGAGCACGGCGGTCAGCCGGGTGCGCAGGCCCTCGTCGTCGTCGAGCGCCGCGCGGAGGTCGGCGCGCCGGTCGTCCGGAAGCACCGCGAGCAGCCGGGCGAGCCCGTCGAGCGCCTGGTCGGGGTCGGCGGCGGCCGCGCAGGCGTCGAGCACCGGGGAGTCGGCCTCAAGCCCGGCCTCGGTGATCAGCACGCTCGCGGAGTCGCCGTCGGCGAACCCGAGCCGGGCGAGCCGCCCGGTGAGGGTGCTCGTCCTCTGCGGTTGCTGCACGCTCCAACGCTATGGCACGCGGCTGTCCGGCACCTCGCCGCGGTCCCGGGCGGTGATCTCGGCGGCGAAGGCGTGGGCGACGCGGCGGGCGGCGGCGCGGATCTCCGCGGCGCGGGCGTCGTACGCGGCCAGCAGCGCCTCGGGCGTCAACCCGCGCGACGTGAGCGTGTCCAGGCCCGCGGTGTTCCACGTGTCGAAGTCGGCGCGGCGGACCTCGGGGTGGAACTGGACGCCCCAGGCGCGGTCGCCCAGCCGGTACGCCTCGTACGGGCAGGCCGGGCTGTGCGCGAGCGCGACGGCCCCCGGCGGGGGCTCGGCGATCATGTCGTAGTGCCACTGGGTGACCGGGATCGTCCCGGTGAGCGGGTCGAGGAGCCGGTCGCCCGCGGCGTCCACCGTGATGTCGACGACGCCGATCTCCGCGTCCGCGCCGGGCACCTCGGCCGCGGGCGCCACCCGGCCGCCGCAGGCCGCGGTCAGGAGCTGCGCGCCCAGGCAGATGCCGAGCACCGCGCGCCCCTCGCGCACGCCCTCGGACAGCCGGGCGCGCACACCGGGCAGCCACGGCGCGGCGTCGTCGTCCCAGGCGCCCATCTCGCCGCCGAGCACGATCAGCCCGTCGTAGCCGTCGAGCGCGGGCAGCGGCGCCCCCGTGTACGGCCGGGCCACGACCGGCTCGACGCCGGCTTCGCGCAGCCAGGGATCGAAGTGCCCGAGGCCGCCGTCAGCGGCGTGTTCCACCACCAGGACCTGTCGCATGGGGACCAGGGTAGGCAACCGCCCGGCGATCGTACGCATCGCGTACCGCTTACACCTCGCTTACACCGGCCCCGGCACGGTAAACCCCGCGTGACGAACGGGCGTCGAAATGCCGAATGGTCGCCGGAGCGATTCCGGGGGACCTGAAGCGTCCAGGAGGCGTATCAATGAACATCACCAGGCGCGTGATACCCGCGGCGGCGATCCTCGCCGCGGGGTTCCTGCCCATGACCTCACTCGCCGCCTTAGCGGCACCGGCCGCGCCCGCGTCCGCGCCGGCCAAGCCCGACGACTTCAACGGCGACGGCTTCCGCGACCTCGCGGTCGGCGCCCCCACGATGGACGTCGGCACGGTGTCCCGCGCCGGCGCGGTGAACATCGCGTACGGCGCCGCGTCGGGGCTGAACACCGCGAAGCACCAGTCGGTCAGCCAGGGCAGCCCGGGCGTGCCCGGCGCCCGGGAGACCGGCGACAGGTTCGGCGCGTCGGTGGCCAGCGGCGACTTCGACCGCGACGGATACGCCGACCTGGCGATCGGCTCGCCCGGCGAGGCGATCGGCACGGACGCGAACGCCGGATCGGTGACCGTCATCTACGGCTCGGCGACCGGCCTCTCCGACCGGTCCACCGTGTTCAACCAGGGCACCGGCGGCGTGCCCGGCTCGGTCGCCGCCGACCACTACTTCGGCTCCGCGGTCGCGGCCGGCGACGTCAACGGCGACGGCTACCCCGACCTCGCGGTCACCGCCAACGGCGGCGCCGTCGCCGACGACTCGGCGACCGTCCTGTACGGCGGGCCGAACGGCCTCACCGGCACGAACGCGACCGCGCTGCAGAAGCCGCCGGCGAGCGACCTGCCGCAGAAGGACGGCGAGGACCAGTACCTCGACGCGTTCGGCAATGACGTGACGATCGCGGACGCCAACCACGACGGCAAGGGCGACGTCTTCGTCTCCTCGAACGCCAAGTCCGTCGAGCCCGAGGTCATGACCAGCGACCCCGGCGTCTCCTACTACGCCGGCGCCTCGGGCGGCGCGTCCGCCGAGCGCACGAAGTACCTCGACGACGCGGGCTTCACCCTGGCCCACGGCGACGTCAACGGCGACGGCACGGACGACGTGGTGGCGGCGTACGGCGGCGACGAGTTCACGCAGAGCCGCGTGGTCGTGCTGAGCGGTTCGGCGTCCGGGCCGAGCCAGACGCAGCGGTTCAACCAGGACACCGCGGGTGTACCGGGCTCCGAGGAGCTTGGGGACGGCTTCGGCACGTCCCTGGCGCTCGGCGACGTCAACGGCGACGGGAAGGCCGACCTCGCGGTCGGCGCCCCCGGCGAGGATTCCGGCGCCGGCTCGGGCGAGGGCCGCGTCACGCTGCTGCGCGGTTCGGCCTCCGGCGTCGCCTACACCGGCGCCACCACGTACGACCAGGACACCTCGGGCGTGCCCGGCACCGGCGAGGCCGGCGACCTGTTCGGCCTCGGCCTGGCGCTGACCGACGTCAACAACGACGGCCACGCGGAGATGGCCGTCGGCTCGCCCGGCGAGAACGGCACCGGCACCGCCGACCAGCGCGACGGCGACGGCTCGGTGACCTTCTTCAAGGGAAGCGCGTCCGGGCCGAGCCTGACCGGCGTGGCGCAGTTCGGCGCGGCCACCCTCGGCGGCGTCACGAAGCACGCCAACTTCGGCAACCCGATCGCGCAGTAGCACTCTCTTCGGGGCACCGACCACTTGGTGGCCACCGGCCCGCACCGGCCGGTGGCCATCGGCGTCAGCGCTTCAGCGAGTACGGCAGGGAGCGCCCGCCGTCGGCGGCGACCCTGTCGCGTACGTAGTCCTCGAACGTGCGCTCCCCGCGCTCGCTCGGCACGTGTGCCGGGCGGAGCAGGTTCATCCCGGCCCGCATGTCGGCGGCCGCCTTGCCGGGGACCGGAACGTCGAGCAGGAGCCTGCGGCGCCCGGTGGCGTCCAGGTAGATCCGCGCGAGCTCCCGCAGCGTCAGCGTGCGCGGCCCGCCGAGGTCGGGGGCGCGGCCCGCGGGGCCGGCCAGCGCGAGCGCGGCGACCCGGTCGGCGGCGTCGCGGACGTCCACCGGGTCGGCGCGGAACCCGACGGGGACCGGCACCACCGGGCTGCGCGCCAGCAGCGCCACGATCGTGTACGCGAGGTCGTGGAACTGGGTGGCCCGCAGCACCGTCCACGGCAGCCCGGACTCCTCGACGAGCCGCTCGGCGGCGTGCTTGGCGCGGTAGTAGCCGTAACGGGCCCGGTCGACGCCCACGATGGAGACGTAGACCAGGTGCGGCGCTCCCCCGGCGGCGCGCGCCGCGTCGAGCAGCTTCCCGGTGGACGCGACGTCGGCGAACGCGTCGCCGAAGCCCGCGTTGCTCGCCGCGTGCACGATCACGTCGGCCTTCGCCACCGCCGCGGCCAGCCCGTCGCCGGTGCCGAGATCGCCGCGTACGGCGGTGACCCCGTCGGGCACCCGCGGATTCTCCTTGCGGCTCAGCACCCGGACGTCCGCGCCCGCCAGGCGGGTCACCACCTCGCGGCCGAGCACGCCCGTGCCGCCGGTCACCAGAACTCGCTTCATCGCTTGATCACCCCTGAAATCATCGCCCACGACTCTGCTGGGACCAGGCGGCCGCGCCGAACGTGACAGCGGGGTGGACGTACCCGCGGCCTAGAGGACCGAGAGGTAGCGGTCGAGTTCGTACTCCGTGACCTGGCGCCGGTAGTCCTCCCACTCGGCCCACTTGTTCCGCAGGAAGAAATCGAAGACGTGCTCCCCGAGCGCCTCGGCGACCAGCTCGCTGCGCTCCATCACGCGCAGCGCCTCGTCCAGCCCCTGCGGCAGCGGCTCGATGCCCATGGCGCGGCGCTCGGCGTCGGTCAGCGACCAGACGTCGTCCTCCGCGCCCGGCGGCAGCTCGTAGCCCTCCTCGACGCCCTTGAGGCCGGCCGCGAGGATCACCGCGAACGCCAGGTACGGGTTGCACGCGGAGTCAAGCGACCGGAACTCGATGCGGGTGGAGCTGCCCTTCTGCGGGTTGTACATCGGCACCCGGATCAGCGCGGAGCGGTTGTTGTGCCCCCAGCAGACGTACGCGGGCGCCTCGCCGCCGGCGCCGGCCGTACGGGTGACCGCGCCCCACAGCCGCTTGTAGGAGTTCACCCACTGGTTGCACACGGCGGTCAGCTCCGGGGCGTGGCGCAGCAGCCCGGCGATGAACGACCGGCCGATCTTGGACAGTTTGTACGGCTCGCCCGCCTCGAAGAACGCGTTCTGGTCGCCCTCGAACAGCGACATGTGGGTGTGCATGCCGGAGCCGGGGAAGTCGGTGAACGGCTTGGGCATGAACGTCGCGTAGCACTGCTGCTCCAGCGCGACCTCCTTCATGACCAGCCGGAACGTCATGATGTTGTCGGCCGTGGCGAGGGCGTCGGCGTAGCGGAGGTCGATCTCCTGCTGGCCGGGGCCGCCCTCGTGGTGGCTGAACTCCACGGAGATGCCCATGCTCTCCAGCATCATGATCGCGTCGCGCCGGAAGTCGTGCGCGGTGCCGTGCGGCGTGTGGTCGAAGTAGCCGCTGGTGTCCACCGCGACGGGCTTCACGCCGGGCTTCGGCCCGTCCTTCAGCAGGAAGAACTCGATCTCCGGATGGGTGTAGAAGGTGAATCCCATGTCGGAGGCGCGGCCGAGCGCGCGCTTGAGGACGTACCTCGGGTCGGCGTACGACGGGCTGCCGTCGGGCAGGTGGATGTCGCAGAACATGCGGGCCACGCCGGGCGAGTCGCCGCGCCAGGGCAGGAGCTGGAACGTGCCGGGGTCCGGCTGGGCGATCATGTCGGACTCGTAGACGCGGGCGAACCCCTCGATCGACGACCCGTCGAACCCGATGCCCTCCGCGAACGCGCCCTCGAGCTCCGCCGGCGCCACCGCCACCGACTTGAGGTATCCGAGCACGTCGGTGAACCACAGCCGGACGAAGCGGATCTCGCGCTCCTCGAGCGTCCGGAGCACGAACTCCTGCTGCCTGTCCACGCGGCCTCCCCCAGTGATCAACGACACGTGTCGGCGGACCGTACCAGTCCTGCCGCCATCATCGCCCTCCCCGTGTTTCGTCCGCATTACGCCGACACGCCCAGCGCGCGGCCGCTCCTAGACTGCGGGCATGACGGGGATCGTGGTTCCGTACCACCTGGACGAGTACCTGCCGGACCTCGACGCGCCCATCGGCGCGGACAAGGCCGTGAGCCTGAAGCTGCCCGAGGGCGGGGCGTGGGAGCGGATGGCCGCGCTGTACGACCGGGTGGCGGAGGTCGTCGCCGAGGCGATCGGCGGCGGGGCGCGGCCGGTCGTGGCGTCCGGCGACTGCACGACCGCGCTCGGCACGGTGGCGGGCGTCCAGCGCGCGGCCGGCGACCTGTCGGTCGTGTGGTTCGACGCGCACGGCGACCTGAACACCGAGGAGGCGAGCCCGTCCGGCTACCTCGGGGGCACGCCGCTGCGCACGCTGGTCGGCGGCGGCGAGCCCACGGTGCCCGCGGCGCTGGGGCTGCGGCCGGTGCCCGAGGAGCGGGTGCTGCTGGTGGACGGCCGCGACCTGGACCCGCCGGAGGCGGCGTACCTGGAAAGCGCGAAGATCCGCAGGCGCGACGTGGCGTCGCTGGCCACCGCGAACGCAGGGCCGCTGCCGCCCGGCCCGATCTACCTGCACATCGACTTCGACGTCATCGACGCCGACGACCTGCCCGGCCTGAAGTTCCCGGTCTCCCCCGGCCCGAGGCTCGCCTCCGTCCTGGCGGCGGCGCGCGAGGTGCTGGCCACCGGCCGTGTGGCCGCCGTCGGCCTGGGCTGCACATGGCACCCGGGCGGCGGCAGCGCCGACCTCCTCCGCCCGCACCTCGCCGAGTTGCTGGCCTAGCCGGCGGGCCGGCGTACGAGCGCGTCGCCCAGCGCCGTACGGCCGTAGCGGACGTTCCGGCCCACCCGGTGGCCGGTGACCAGGCCGGCGTCGCGGAGCACCCCGAGGTGCTGGCTGACCGCGCCCGGCGTGACGGCCAGCCGCCGGGCGAGCTCCTTGGGGGCGGCGGGCTCGCCGAGCTCGGCCAGCACGCCCGCGCGGGTGGCGCCGAGCAGCGCGGCCAAGGCGCCGGGCGGCGCGGGCGGCGCCTGCTCCCACAGGGTGGCCACTCCGGTCGCCGGGTACAGCACGCCCGGCTGGTAGCCGCCGCCGACGAGCACGCGCACGGTCGGCCAGCAGAACGCGCCCGGCACCAGCAGCAGGCCGCGCCCGTCGAGCCGGTCGCCGAACTCGTACGGCCGGTCGATGTACAGCCGCTCCCCCGACCAGCTCACCGCCGGGTGCAGGTCGGCGAACAGCGCCGACGCGCCGCCGGAGGCCAGCAGCCGCGAGCGGCGCAGGACGTCGCCTTCGAGCAGCGCCGACAGCCGCGGCCAGATGTCCGCGATCGCCGCGTCCCAGTACCCCGTGAGCTCGGCGATCAGGTCGCGCAGCGCGGTGCGCGGCGTGTCGAGCAGCGGCCGCAGCGCGTCCGGCACGGAGGTGATCCGGTGCGCCTCCAGGTAGCGCCGCGTCTCCTGCGTGACGACCTCGGGCGGCGTGGCGCGCACGACCGCAAGCTCCGCGTCCAGGTCGGGCAGCGGCGTGGTGGGCGGCGGCGTCACGAAGTCGGGGATGTAGCCGTACGGACGCGTCATGGCGCGCAGCATCGGGAAGTCGCCCGGGTCGACGCGCGCGCGTACGGCCCTGACCCACGGGATGTGCAGCGCCGCCGCGCCCGGCCCGGTGAGCACGCGCAGGCTCTCGCTGAGCTCCCACAGGCAGGAGTAGGCGAACCTGACGCGGGCCACGTCGCCGGGGGAGAACGCGAGTTCGATCACGTTAGCCCACGCTAAATCGATTGGCGGCGCGGCGCGACCCCCTGACGATCGTGACCGTGAGCACCGCGCAGCCCGGCGACGGCGTCGCCGCACCGTCGATCACCCCCGTCGACCCCCTCGACCCCGTCGTGCCCCTCGACCCCGCCCCCGCCGCTCCGCCGGCCGGCCGTACGGCGGCGTTCATCGCCGACCGGCTCGGCGGCCTGCCGCGCTCGTTCTGGGTGCTGTGGACCGGTTCGCTGGTCAACCGGCTCGGCACGATGGTCATCCCGTTCCTGGCCTTCTACCTCTCCGGCGCGCGCGGCCTGAGCGTGACGCAGGTCGGCATGGTGATGGCGGTCGGCGGCGCCGGTTCGCTGGTCTCCCAGCCGCTCGGCGGCTACTTCGCCGACCGCTTCGGCCGCCGCGCGTCGCTGTGCCTCGGCATGCTCGCCAACGCGGTGGTGATGGTGGCGCTCGGCTACGCCGCCGCGCTGCCGCTGCTGGTCGTGGCGGTGTTCCTGAACGGCGTCACCGTCGACCTGTACCGCCCGGCGTCCAGCGCGCTCGTCGCCGACGTCGTGCCCCAGTCGCAGCGCCCGCGCGCGTACGGGCTGCTGTTCTGGGCGATCAACCTCGGCTTCGCGGTCGCCACGATGCTCGGCGGCATGCTGGCCCGCCACGGCTTCCTGCTGCTGTTCTGGATCGACGCGCTCACCTGCGTCGCGTTCGCCGCGCTGATCTGGCGGCTGGTGCCCGAGCCGCCGCGCGCCCGCGCGAGCGAGGAGACGGGCGGGCGCGGCGGGTGGGCGGAGGTGCTGCGCGACCGCGTGATGGTGGCGTACGTGCTGATCTCGCTGTCGTACCTGCTGGTCTACCAGCAGGCGTACACCACGCTGCCGCTGGCGATGGGCCGCGACCACCTGTCGTCCTCGGCGTACGGCACGGCCATCGCGCTCAACGGCGCGGTCATCGTGATCGTCCAGCCGCTGGTGCTGCCGTGGCTGACCCGCCGCGACCGGTCGCACGTACTGGCCGCCGGCATGACCGTGGTGGGCGTCGGCTTCGGGCTGAACGCCGTCGTGTCGTCCGCGCTGACGTACGCCGCGGCGGTCGTGGTGTGGACGCTCGGCGAGATCATCACGATGAGCGTCGTCATGGCGATCATCGCCGACCTCGCGCCGGACCATCTGCGCGGCCGCTACCAGGGGCTGAACGGCGCCGCCTGGTCGGTGGCGGCGCTGGTCGCGCCACTGGGCGGCGCGCAGCTCCTGGCACACGGCAAGATCGTGCTGTGGCCGGTCTGCGCCGCGCTGGCGATCGGCGCGGCCGTGGGCCAGCTCCTCCTGGCCCCGGCCATCCGCCGCCGCACCATCCGCACGTGACCGGCCGTACGTGACCGGTCAGGGCACCAGCGCGAGCCTGCCAATGGTGGCCCGCGCCGCCAGTTCCGCGAGAGCCTTCGGCCCGTCGGCCAGCTCGTAGCAGGTGGATCAGCACGGTCTGCCCGCCCGCGGCGGCGGCACACGCGCCGAGCTGGAAACGGTCATCACCGGCGCGATGGCCGCCTGGGGCACGTTCACGTCCGCGCCGCCGCGCACCGGCACTAGACGGCCGCGCCGGGGTTGAGGATGCCGTTCGGGTCCAGCGCGCGCTTGATGTCGTGGTGGACGTCCAGGACGTCCGGGGCGAGCTCCTGGTCCAGCCAGCGGCGCTTGAGGCGGCCCACGCCGTGCTCGCCGGTGAGGGTGCCGCCGAGGGCGATGGCGGTGCGGAACACCTCGTCGGCGGCGGCCCACACCTGCTCGGGCACCTCCGTGCCGCCCTTCTCGTAGATGAACACCGGGTGCAGGTTGCCGTCTCCGGCGTGCGCGACGGTCGCGGTCATGACGCCGTGCCGCTCCCCCGCGCGCTCCACCGCCTCGATCATCTCCGGCAGCGCCGAGCGCGGCACGCAGACGTCCTCGACGAGGTTCGCGCCGAGGTGCTCGGTGGCCGGATAGCACATCCGGCGGACCGCGACCAGCTCGGCGGCCTCGGTCGCGTCGCTGGACACGAGCGCGTCGCGGGCACCGGCCGTACGGCACAGCTTGGCCATGGCCTCGGCGTCGGCCTGCGCGGTGACGGCGTCGCTCTGCGCGACGATCATGCCGGCCGCCTCGGTGTCCAGCCCCATGGGGCGGTACGCCTCCAGCGCCCGCAGGTGCGCGCGGTCGATCAGCTCCAGCATGCTGGGTTCCAGGCCGGCGCGGACGATCGCGTAGACGGCGTCGGCGGCGGCGCGCAGCGTGCCGAACGACGCCACGACCGTCGCGGGCTCGGTGCGCGGGAGGCGGCGCAGCCGCACGGTCGCGGCGGTGATCACCCCGAGCGTGCCCTCCGAGCCGACGAACAGGCCGGTGAGGTCGTAGCCGGTGACGCCCTTGACCGTACGGCGGCCGGTGTCGATCACCCGGCCGTCGGCGAGCACGACCTCAAGGCCGAGCGCGGAGTCGCGGGTGACGCCGTACTTCACGCACCGCAGGCCGCCGGCGTTGGTGGCCATGTTCCCTCCGACCGTGGACACCTCGAAGCTCGACGGGTCCGGCGCGTACATCAGGCCCTGCGCGGCGGCGGCCCGGCCGAGGTCGGCGTTCACCACCCCGGCCTCGGCCACGGCGAACTGGTCGTCGGCGGACAGCTCGCGGATCGCCGTCATGGCGGCCAGCGAGAGGACCACGCAGCCGTCCACGGCGGTCGCGCCGCCCGCGAGGCTCGTGCCCCCGCCGCGCGGTACGACCGGGACGCGGTTCTCGTTCGCCCAGCGCAGCGTCGTCACGACGTCGCCGGTGGTGTGCGCGCGGACGAGCCCGAGCGGCACGCCCGGCACCATCGGATGGGTCTGGTCGCGCCGGTACGCGTCCACGATGGCCGGGTCGGTGACCACCCGGCCGTCCGGCAGCTTCCCGGCGAGATCGTCGATCAATGGTTGTTCCGCGGGACGTCGTGGCCGCTGGCGCCGACGAGGAAGTCCAGGTCGACGCCGCGGTCGGCCTGGAGGACGTGGTCGGTGTACAGCCTGGTCCAGCCGCGCGCGGCGTGCGGCGGCGGTGGCGTCCACGCGGCGCGGCGCCGGTCCAGCTCGGCGTCGTCGACCTCCAGCTCCAGGCGGCGGGACGCGACGTCCAGGGTGATCCAGTCGCCGCTCTCCACCAGCGCGAGCGGCCCGCCGACCGCGGCCTCCGGCGCGACGTGCAGCACGACGGTGCCGTACGCGGTGCCGGACATGCGGCCGTCGCAGATGCGCACCATGTCGTCCACGCCGCGGACCAGCAGCTTCTTCGGCAGGGCCACGTTCGCGACCTCGGCCATGCCCGGGTAGCCGCGCGGCCCGCAGTTGCGGATGACCAGCACCGTGTTCTCGTCGACGTCCAGGTCGTCGTCCTCGGCCACCGCGCCGTACGCCTCGGGCCCGTCGAAGACCAGCGCGCGGCCGCGGTGCTTCATCAGGTGCGGTGACGCGGCCGACTGCTTGATGACGGCGCCGCCGGGCGCGAGGTTGCCGCGCAGCACGGCCGTGCCGGTGCCGGCCTCCTGGTACGGGTCGGCGAGCGTACGGATGACCTCGCGGTTCCAGCATTCCGCGTCGGCGATGTTCTCCCCGATGGTGGCGCCGGAGACGGTCGCCGCGCCGGTGTGCAGGAGGTCGCCGAGCTCGCGCATCACCGCGGGCAGGCCGCCGGCGTAGCAGAGGTCCTCCATGAGGAACCGGCCGTTGGGCATGAGGTCGACCAGCGTCGGGACGTCGCGGGCCAGCGCGTCGAAGTCCTCAAGCTCCAGCGGCACGCCGAGGCGGCCGGCGAGCGCGATCAGGTGGACGACCGCGTTGGTGGACCCGCCGATGGCCGCGTTGACCCGGATGGCGTTCTCGAACGCGTCGCGCGTCATGATCGCCGACGGCCGCACCTCATCACGGACCAGCCCGACGATGCGCCGCCCTGCGCGCTGCGCCGTCTCGTACCTGCGGGAGTCGACGGCGGGCCAGGTGGCCGAGTACGGGAGCTGCATGCCGAGCGCCTCGGCCATGGACGCCATGGTGGAGGCGGTGCCCATCGTCATGCAGTGGCCGTTGGAGCGTGCCATGCAGCCCTCGGCGAAGGCGCACTCCTCCTCGGTCATCCGGCCCGCGCGGACGTCCGCCTCGAACTTCCAGACGTGCGTGCCCGAGCCGACGTCCTCGCCGCGGAACTTCCCGTTGAGCATCGGCCCGCCGGTGACCATCACGGCGGGGAGGTCCACGCTCGCGGCGGCCATCAGCAGGCCGGGCGTCGTCTTGTCGCAGCCGGACAGCAGCACCACGCCGTCGAGCGGGTTCGCCCGGATCAGCTCCTCGGCCTCCATGGCCAGCAGGTTCCGGTAGAGCATCGTGGTGGGGCGCATGAGCGTCTCGCCGAGCGCCATCGCGGGGAACTCCAGCGGGAAGCCGCCCGCCTCCCACACGCCGCGCTTGACCGACTCCGCCACGCGGTGCAGGTGGGCGTTGCACGGCGCCAGCTCCGACCACGTCGTGGCGATGCCGATGACCGGGCGGCCGTCGTACACCTCGGGGCCGAACCCCTCATTGCGCATCCACGACCGGTAGGTCATCCCCGATCGGCCGCCCGCGCCGAACCATTCCTGGCTGCGGGGCCGCTCGCCTGCGCCGTCCGCGTTCCTGCCGTCGGTCATGCGTCCTCCCGGTTCACCGCACCCGTCACAAACCAGGATCAACCGTACGGCGGGGCATCGGCGCACGAAAGGCGCCCGGGTCCGTGATCTCCGTGCGGAGCTTACGGGCCCGGGCGCCGCGACGCGGGTCAGCCGACGGTGACCGGCACGCCGGGGACGGAGCCGGACGGCTCGCAGGTGACGGTGACGTTGCCGAGGATGGCCACGTTCGCGTTCACCGTGGCCGTGCCGGGCGCCAGCGTGTCGGACCCGGCGGCGGACGGCGTCCACGTGCCGGCCATGCCGGTCACGGTGATCGGCGAGTTCGCCGGGATCGGGGTGCTGGAGGACTTGGTGACGTTGAAGCTGCTGGTCTCCGCGCCGCTCACGTTGATCGCGAGGGTGGCGTCGTAGGAGTTGATCTGCACCGGTGCCGTGAACGGGATCGAGGTGAGGTCCACGGTGACGTTCACCGCGCCGCCGCTGGTCGGCGCCGCCGGGTCGAGGGTCACGTCGGCCGTGAAGTCGCCGGACTGGTCGCCGGTGGGCAGGTGGCAGGTGTACGTGGCGGTGACGCTGGTCGCGGCGTTCGCGGCGGCCGGTACGCCGACCGCGCCGAGTGCGCCTAAGGCGAGGATCGCCGCGGTGGACGCCGCTCGTCTGCCGATGTGGAGGGTCATGGGCGTGCTCCTTCCGGAAGCGGGGGGCCGGAAGCGGGACCGGTGATCACCGGTCCGGGCTTGACACCCCATAAATAAAGCCGGAGGAGCAGGCGGCGTCCAGACGAAAGCGAGACATTCTCGCGTACGCCGGTGCGTAGGCGCCCGCTTACGCAGGTGGGCGCATGATTCGGCCAAGCGCTTGCTACATAGCTGTTACCATCAAGTAACGTACCGGCGGGTAGATCCGGTCGTCCGCTCAGTCGCCGGCGGGCTCGGCCTCGCCGACCTCGGCCGCCGCCGGGTCGAGGACGCGGCGCAGGAACATGCGGGTGCGCTCGTGCGCGGGCTCGCCGACCACGCGCGCGGCCGGGCCCTCCTCGACGATCACGCCGCCGTCCATGAACACCACGCGGTCGGCCACCTCGCGCGCGAAGCTCATCTCGTGCGTGACGACGACCATCGTCATCCCCTCGCCCGCCAACTTCCGCATGACGCCGAGGACGTCGCCGACCAGCTCCGGGTCCAGCGCGGACGTCGGCTCGTCGAAGAGCATCACGCCGGGGTCCATGGCCAGCGCGCGGGCGATCGCCACACGCTGCTGCTGCCCGCCGGACAGCTTCGCCGGATAGGAGTCGGCCTTGTCGGCGAGGCCGACGCGCGCCAGGTTCTCCTTCGCGACGCGCTGCGCCTCACCGCGGTCGCGGCGCAGCACCTTGCGCTGCGCGATCATCACGTTGTCCAGCGCGGAGAGGTGCGGGAACAGGTTGAACTGCTGGAACACCATGCCGATGCCGCGGCGGATCGCGTCGATGTCGGCGTCCGGGTCGGTGATGTCCGCGCCGCCGATGCGCACGGTGCCGCCGGTGGGGGTCTCCAGGAGGTTCATGCAGCGCAGCAGCGTCGACTTGCCGGACCCGGACGGCCCGATCACGCACACCACCTCGCCCGCGCGTACGGACAGGTCGATGCCGCGCAGCACCTCGAGGTCGCCGAAGGACTTGTGCAGCGCGGCCACCTCGACGGCCGGTGCGGTGTCCGTCGTGGTCATCGGCGTCCCCTGTTCTGCCTGGCCTCCAGCCGCCGTACGAGGAAGCCGAGGGGGATCGTGATCAGCAGGTAGCACAGCGCCGCGATGAGGTACGGGGTGCTGTTCGCCTGCTGGTTGGCGAGGTCGTTGGCGAACTTCGTGAGCTCGCGCTGGCTGAGCACCACGCCGAGGAACAGCGCCAGCGAGGAGTCCTTGAACAGCAGGACGAGCTCGTTGGTCAGCGGCGGGATCACGATGCGCAGGGCCTGCGGGATGACGATCGAGCGCATCGCCCTGCCGTGCGACATGCCGAGCGAGCGCGCCGCCTCGGCCTGCCCGGTCGGCACCGCCTGGATGCCCGCGCGGATCGTCTCCGCCATGTACGCCGCGGAGACCAGGCCGAGCGCCACCGCGGCCTGCCCGAACACCCCGCCCGGGATCTCCCGGTCGGGGAACGCGATGGAGAAGCCGGGGCCCATGAAGATGAACACCAGCAGCGCCGGGATGCCGCGGAACACCTCGATGTACGCGAGCGCCACCCAGCGGTACGGCGCCGCGGACGACAGCCGCATCAGCGCGATCACCATGCCGAGCACCAGGCCGATCGCGAACCCGGTGAGGGTGTACAGCACGGTGTTGCGCAGGCCGACGGTGATGATGTCGGGGAACAGCTTCGCCGCGACGTCGCCGTCGGCGAAGTTGTCGCGCAGCGTCCCCCAGTCGGCGAGCAGCGCCGCGGCCAGCACCGCCACCACGAACAGGGTGTACTCGCCGGCCAGGATGATGCGGCGCCGGCGCCGCGGCGACATGCGCGCGGCGGGCGCCGCGCCTGCGGATGTTGCGGGAGCGGCCACGGTCCGGCCTAACCCGCCGACTTCGGCATCGGGCCGATCCACTTGTTGTACAGCTTCTTGTACGTTCCGTCCTTCTTCGCCGAGGCGATGACCTGGTCGACGGTCTTGAGCAGCTCGGGGTTGCCGCCCTTCTTGACCGCGAAGCCGTACTGCTCACCGGTGTCGATCTGCCCGGCCACGGTGTACTTCGCGTTCTGCTTGTCCTTCAGCCACCCCTGGATGACGGGGTAGTCGAGGATGACCGCGTCGACCTGGCCGCCGCGCAGCCCGTTGAGCAGCGCCGCGGAGTCCTTGTAGGAGCGGGGGTCGGCCTTGTGGTCCTGGGCGTACGCCTCGCCGGTGGTCGACGCCTGGGAGCCGAGCCGCAGGTGCTGGGACTTCACGTCGGCGATGCCATTGGGCAGGCTGACGCCCTTCTTGGCCATCAGCGCCTGCGTGGCGTTGAAGTACGGCGAGGAGAAGTCGATGTGCTTCTTGCGCTCGCCGGTGATCGTCATGCCGGCGGCGGCGATGTCGCACTTGCCACCGTTGAGGGCGATGCCGGTCTGGATGTTCTCGAACGGCATGTCCACGACGGTCTGCGTGACGCCGAGCTTCTTGGCCACCAGGTCGATCATGTCGACGTCGAACCCGACGACCTTCTCGCCCTGCTGGAACTGGAACGGCGGGTACGGCAGGTGGGTGCAGGTGGTGAGCTTGCCCTTGGTGACCAGCTTGACGCCGCTGGCCGTCTTGGTCCCCGTGTCGCTCTTCGCGCAACCGGAGGCGAGCAGGGCGGCGACGGCGAGGCCCGCGCCGATCCCCATAAGGCGGGCGGGTGGACGGGACACGAACACGGTTCCTCCCGGTGAACTGCTCATGACGGCGGCGGACGGCGACGGAAACCTGCCGGGCCAACGAGCACTATCGCGGCAAACGCGCCAACCGGCAAGTCTGATGCGCCGCGGTGACCATGTCGTGAACGTCACGTGATCAACTCGCCGGCGGCGCGGCACTCACCTGCGGCGACGCCGAAGGCCCCGCCGGTGCCGGGCGGGCGCGCCGGCGGTACGTAAGCTCGTCCCCGTGGCACAGTTGCGGATCGCTCTGGCTCAGGTGAACGCTACGGTCGGTGACCTCGACGGGAACGCCGATCTGGTCGTCGAGTGGTCGCGGCGCGCGTACGACTCGGGCGCGCATCTGGTCGCGTTCCCCGAGATGGCGCTGACCGGCTACCCGGTCGAGGACCTCGCGCTGCGCGCGTCGTTCGTGGCGGCGTCGCGCGACCGGCTGGAGTCCGTCGCCGGCCGCCTGGCCGACGCGGGCCTCGGCGATCTCGCCGTGGTCGTCGGCTACCTCGACCGCCGCGCGGAGGCGGCGCCGCGCGTGGGCCGCCCGGCCGGCGCGCCGCAGGACGCCGTCGCGACGCTGTACGGCGGACGGGTGGCCACCCGGTCGGCAAAGCACCACCTGCCGAACTACGGCGTCTTCGACGAGTACCGCTACTTCGTGCCCGGCGACCGGCTGCCCGTCGTACGGCTGCACGGCGTCGACGTGGCGATCGCGGTCTGCGAGGACCTCTGGCAGGACGGCGGCCCGGTGTCGGTGGTCGCGCGGGCCGGCGCGGGCCTGCTGGTCACCGTGAACGCGTCGCCGTACGAGCGCGACAAGGACGACGTGCGCCTCGACCTCTGCGCCCGGCGGGCACGCGAGGCCGGCGCGGCGCTCGCGTACGTCAACCTGGTCGGCGGCCAGGACGAACTGGTCTTCGACGGCGACTCGCTCGTGGTCGGCGCCGACGGCGGGCTCGTGGCCCGCGCCCCGCAGTTCACCGAGGACCTCCTGGTCACCGACCTGGAGCTGCCCGCGGCCGCCACCGCGCCCGGACCCGGCCCGTACGACGCGGGCGACGGCACGGAGATCACCGTCGACCACGTCGAGCTGTCCGCCGCACCGGTCGAGCCGTACGAGCCGCAGGCGCCGGCGGTCGCCGAGCCGCTGGACGACCATGCGGAGGTGTACGCCGCGCTGGTGCTCGGCACCCGCGACTACGCACGCAAGAACGGGTTCGCGTCGGTGATCCTCGGCCTGTCGGGCGGCATCGACTCCGCGCTCGCGGCCACCGTCGCCGCCGACGCGATCGGCCCGGACAACGTGCACGTCGTGCTGCTGCCCAGCCGCTACTCCACCGAGCACTCCGTCTCCGACGCCGACGACCTCGTCAAGCGGCAGGGCCTGCACGCCCGTACGATCGCGATCGCCGGCATCGTCGAGGCCTTCGACGCCGACCTCGACCTCGGCGGCCTGGCGGCGGAGAACCTCCAGGCGCGGGTGCGCGCGGTGATCTGGATGGCGCTGTCCAACGAGCACGGCCACCTGGTGCTGACGGCCGGCAACAAGTCGGAGATCGCGACCGGCTACTCCACCCTCTACGGCGACTCCGCGGGCGGCTTCGCGCCGATCAAGGACGTGCCGAAGACGATGGTGTGGGCGCTGGCGCGGTGGCGCAACGCCCGGGCGGAGGCCCAGGGCACCACCCCGCCCATCCCGGAGCACTCGATCAGCAAGCCGCCGAGCGCCGAACTGGCCCCCGGCCAGCTCGACACCGACTCCCTGCCCGACTACACCGTGCTCGACGCCGTCCTCGACGACTACGTCGAGAAGGACATGGGCCGCGCCGCCCTGACCGCGGCAGGACACGACCCGGCCCTGGTGGACCGGGTCATCGCCCTGGTGGACCGCGCGGAGTACAAGCGCCGCCAGTACCCCCCGGGCCCGAAAATCACCCCGAAGAACTTCGGCAGAGACCGCCGCCTCCCGATCACGAACCGCTGGCGTGAGCCGCGTTCGCGGTGACCCGTCGTCCTGGCCCCGCCCCTGCAGGGGTCAGGACGGCCGAGGTCAGCGCGTGCGCGCGCCGTCGAGGAAGAGGTCGACGACGCGGGTGATGTAGTCGTCGGGCAGCGGTTCGGCCGGGAAGCGGTTGCGGTTGTGCACCGCGCCGGACAGGAACAGCAGCGACACGTCGATGTCGAGGTCGGCGCGGATCTCGCCGGCCTCGATGCCGCGGCGGACGATCTGGCGCAGCTTGTCGCGGCGCGGCTCCACGATGCGCGCGGCGTACTGCTGGGCCAGCTCGGGATACTTCTCGGCGCTGCTCTGCACGGTCCAGAACAGGCAGCCGAGCCGCGGGTCCATGGTGTCCATGCGCTTGGCGTCGAGCTGCGCGATGAGGTCGTCGCGTACGGACTCCCCCAGCGGCTCGGGCGGCGGCGCCTTGATCGCGGCGAGCGCGTCGACGATCAGCGACTCCTTGCCGGGCCAGCGCCGGTAGATCGTCGTCTTGCCGACCCCGGCGCGGGCGGCCACCGCCTCGATGGAGACGGCGTCCACCCCGCCTTCGGCGGCGAGCAGGTCGAGGGTCGCCTCGATGATCGCCTTGTCCGCGCGCTCGCTGCGGGGGCGGCCCCCGCGGTGGCCGCCGGCCTGCTCCGCCGTCGCTGCCGTGATCATCTCGTCACCGATCATGCGCCGTCATCTGCTTACTCGTGCCGTCCCGAAGCGTACGCGGCATCGCGCGCGCCTTCGGCAACGGGCGCCGATTCGGCGACGCCGGCCATGGCACGCTCGGGCGGGATGTCGGCCGGGTCGGTGGTGTCGGACGTACGCTCCGACGCGGACCTGCCGGGCAGCCACAGCGCGGCGACCAGCAGCCCCAGGAGGGCGAATCCGCCGGCGAGATAGCCGGCGACGTGCATCGCGGACATGAACGACTCCTTCGCGGGATCGATGAGCCGCGCGCCCGCCGGGCCGAGCTTCGCGACGACCGCCATGGTCGACTCGATCGACTCGCCGGCGGCGTGGCGCAGCCCGGACGGCAGGGCCGTGAGCGACCCCTCGATGTGGCCCCGGTAGACGGTGGACACGATCGAACCGACCACCGCGACGCCGAGGGCGATCGCGGTCTGCCGTGCGGTGTTCTGCACCGCGGAGCCCGCACCTGCGCGCTCGCGGGGCAGCGTGGACATGATCGACTCGGTGGCCGCGGGCATGACCACGGCCATGCCGGTGCCCTGGACGAACCCGACGACGCAGACCACCCAGATCGGGATGGTCGCGGTGATCAGCCAGCCGTACGTGCTCAGCGCGAGCGCCACGAGCAGCAGCCCGCCGACGCTGACGGCCTTGGGCCCGAAGCGGCGCACCAGGCCCGCGCTGCGCGGCGAGAAGATGAGCTGCGCGAACGCCAGCGGGATGACGAGCAGCCCGGCCTGGAACGGCGTGTAGCCGCGCACGCTCTGGAGGTAGAAGGTCAGGAAGAACACCACGCCGGACAGCGCGAAGAACGTCAGCGCGATGAGGCCGACGGCCGCGGACATGCGCGGGTTGCGGAACAGCCGTACGTCCAGCGACGGGTGGTCGATGCGCGACTCCCAGAAGATGAACGCGCCGATCACGACGATGCCCGCGGCGATGGTGCCGAGCACCTTGGGGTCCGCCCAGGAGCCGGCCTGGCCGCCGGAGATGATGCCGTACGTCAGCAGCACGAGGCCGAGGATCGAGCCGAGGACGCCGAGCGGGTCGAGCCTGCCGGGCTTCGGGTCGCGCGACTCGGGCGCGAAGACGGCCATCGCGGTGACGCCGATGATCACGACGGGGACGTTGATCAGGAAGACCGAGCCCCACCAGAAGTGGTCGAGGAGCAGGCCGCCGAGCGTCGGGCCGATGGCGATGCCGAGGCCGACGGCGCCGGCCCAGATGCCGATGGCGCGCGGCCGCTCGGCCGGGGTGAAGACGTTGGAGATGATCGAGAGCGTCTGCGGCATGACGACCGCGCCGCCGAGGCCCATCACCGCGCGGGCCGCGATGAGCTGGCCGGGGTCCTGCGCGTACGCGGAGAACAGCGAGCCGAGGCCGAAGACGATCATGCCGATGATCAGCAGCCGCTTGCGGCCGAGCCGGTCACCGAGCACGCCGGACGTGAACAGCAGTCCGGCGAAGACGAGTGTGTAGGAGTTGATCGCCCACTGGAGCTCACCCTGGGTCGCGCCGAGACCCGCCTTCGGGTCGGCGATCACCTTCAGGGCGACGTTCAGAACGGTGTTGTCGAGCACCACCACCAGCAGGCTGATGACCAGTACGCCGAGGATGATCCAGCGGCGGCGCTGCACGGTTTGAGGTGAGCTGCGCCGCGAAGCGGCACGATCAGGGTGGCGGTCGGGAGACGGGCGGGAGTCCAATTCGGCCCTTCAATCGGTACGTACGAAGCTGGGTTCGGGGCTCACACAGAGGTGGCCCCACACCGATACGCAACGGTACCGTTTCGCTGGAAATTCCCATCCCGCCGGATTTTCCCGGGATGTGCCGCCAGAGGCGTCCGTGCGATGATCGGGATGTCCGGAGACGCCACCGTGGCGCTTCGAGACAGGAGGTAGATCCATGCCCGAGAACACGGGTTCCGCCCTGCCCGCAACCGCCCAGCCGACCGCGTTGTACGGCGGCAAGACCAGCCGGCGGGTCACCGTTCGCGACATCGCCGCCGCGAAGGCGCGGGGCGAGAAGTGGCCGATGATCACCAGTTACGACGCGATGACTGCCAACCTGTTCGACGACGCGGGTATTCCGGTCATGCTCGTCGGCGACTCCGCGGCGATGGTCGTGTACGGCTACGACTCCACCGTGCCGGTGTCGATGGACGAGCTGGTGCCGCTCACCGCGGCCGTCGTCCGCGGCAGCAAGCGCGCGATGGTCCTCGCCGACCTGCCGTTCGGTTCGTACCAGGCGTCGCCGGAGCAGGCGCTCGCGACGGCCGCGCGGTTCATGAAGGAGGCCGGCGCGCACGGCGTGAAGCTGGAGGGCGGCCACCGCGTGGTGCCGCAGGTCGAGGCGCTGGTCGCGGCCGGTGTGCCGGTCATGGCCCACCTCGGGCTCACGCCGCAGTCGGTGAACACGTTCGGCGGCTTCCGTGTGCAGGGCCGCGGCGAGGACGGCGAACGGCTGCTCGCCGACGCCAAGGCGCTGCAGGCCGCGGGCGCGTTCGCGGTCGTCCTCGAGGCCGTGCCCGCCGACCTCGCCGCCCGGGTCACCGCGTCGCTGACCATCCCGACCGTCGGCATCGGCGCCGGCCCCGACTGCGACGCGCAGGTGCTCGTCTGGCAGGACCTCGCCGGCCTGACCCCGCGCACCCCGAAGTTCGTCAAGGAGTACGCCGACCTGCGATCGGTGCTGACCGGCGCGGTCCGTACGTACGCCGAGGAGGTCGTGGCGGGCACGTTCCCGACCACCGACCAGGCGTATAGCTGACCGAGGGTCAGCACGGCCAGGCGTCCGCCGAGCCGCGCCAGGTAGGCGGCGCGGCTCGGGTACAGATGCGCGATCGTCGCGACCGGGGGCTACGGGCACCAGGTTCCGCAGGCGAGGCGGGGTGGTACGGCGGCCAGCAGGTCACGGGTGCGGGAGGGGGCGCGGGTGGTCAGGGCCGTGCCGTGGACGGCGGCGGCAAGGGCCTGGGCGGCTTGGGGGTTCGGGCCGGTGGCGACGATGGTGAGGTCGACGGGGCGGCGCGGGTCGTACGCCGCGGAGAGGGCGCGGACCGTGCGCGCGTCGGCGGAGGGGGCGCGGGCGGCGGTGATGACCACGACGGCGTTGCGGCGGTCCGCGCGGTAGTCGCGCTGCGCGCGTTCGTAGGCGGCGAGGACGGTGGCGGCCAGGCCGGTCCCGGTCACCTGGGCGGGGGCGGCGAGCGCGGCGGTCAGCGCGGAGCGCTGGCCGGGGTCGAGCGGCCGTACGGGCACGGCCTCGCGGTACGGAGGCGCCGTGCCGCGGCCGCCTCCGGCGAACGTCCACAATCCCGCCGCGTCCGCGCCGCCCATCGCGGCGAGCCACGCGCGTACGCCGTCGGCCGCGACACCGGGTGCCGGTCCGGCGGCCGACACGTCCAGCGCGACGAGCAGCCGCAGCCCGGGATGCCGCCGCGCCCACATGCGCCGCAGCCGCGTCTCGTCCGCCCCGCCGGGCACGGCGAGCGCGATCACCGGGCCGGGGTCGAGCCCGTACGCGGCGGCGAACGCCGCACGCCCCCCGGGTCCGCGGAACCCGGCCGCGGTGAACGCGCGCCCCGCGGACGCCGACAGCAGCCGCGAGCCCAGCGCCCAAGCCGCGCGCCGCACCCGCCGGTCCACCGCGGCGACCAGGTAGCGGTACCCGAGGCTCGGCGACCCGTCCGCCGGATAGACGGCCGCCACCCGCCCGCCCCCGTCGCGGGCGGCCGCCCACACCTCCCGCTCGGTGGCCACCACGAGCCCGGCACCCGGCGTCAGTGCGTGCGTGGTGCGCAAGGTGGCCATCGTGGCGGCGAGGCGGGTGATCGCGCTCGCGCCCGTGCCCGCGGCGGCGCGGAGGGCGGCGAGGGCCGCGATTCCGGTGGCGTCGCGTGCCGGGTCGGGGACGGCCGCGGTGAACGGCGGGGCGGGGCCGTCCGCGAGGAGGGCGTGCCAGGTGACGCGGGTGCGGCGGGCGCGGTCGGCCTGGCCTGGGCGTACGGCGAAGACCAGCGGGCTCGTGGCGATGACCGGGCCGTCGGGCAGGAACGCGGTGCCGCGCGCACGGCGGACGTCGTCGGACCACGCGGTGCCGTCGGTGATCCAGGCGTCCGCGCCGCTCCCCCGCCCGGACGCCAGCCCGGCCGCGACCGCGGCGGACGGGCGAGCGGTGACCGCGACCGCGACGCAGCGCCCGTCGATCGCGTGCCGCTCCCGGGTGAACCGGGCGGCGATCCCGGCCACCGCGGGCGCGATGTCCGGTTCGGCGGCGACGCGCAACGCCAGCGGCGCGGCCCCGCACGGCTCGGCGGGCCGCGCGTCGAGCACCACCGCGGCGGCCGCGACCACGCAGCCGACGACCAGCAGCAGCACCGCACGGAGCAGCCGTCCCATGCGCACGAGTCAAGCGCCCACCCCACCGGAATGCCGCAGAATCGGCGGAATCACCCAACGGCCACGCAAGCGGCCCGGGTCAGTCCTCGGCGGCCCCGTGGGTGGAGCGGACGACCACCAGCCGGTCGTGGCGCTCCAAACGGGTGCAGCGCGGGTCGTCGTACGGGAGCTTGCGTCCGCCGCGGATGACCGCCACCACCAGGTCGTCGGCGTCGCGGCTCGCCTTGCCCACCTCGCCGGGGCGTACGTCGCGTTCGACCAGGTCCTGGCCGGTGCCGTGGACGAGGAGGTCGTGCACGACCGAGCCCGCCTCCGGCTGCACGGCGGCCGTGCCGAGCAGGCGCCCCGCCGTCTCGGATGTGGTGATCACGTGGTCGGCGCCGCTCTGCGCGAGCAGCGGCTCGTTCTCCGACTCGCGTACGCACGCCACGATCGACGCCTTCGGGTTGAGCTGGCGCGCGGTGAGCGTGACCAGCACCGCGGTGTCGTCGCGCGCGACCGCCACCAGGACGTGCCGCGCGCGCTCGATCCCGGCGCGGCGCAGCACGTCCGTACGGGTGGCGTCGCCGACCACGCCCACCAGCCCCGCCTCGTTGGCCTCGCGCACCATCGTCTTCGCGCCGTCGACCGCGACGATTCCGGTGTCCGTCGCGCCGTTGTCCCGCAGCGTGGCGATCGCGCTGCGGCCCTTGGTGCCGTAGCCGATGACGATCGTGTGGTCGTGCACGCGGGACCTCCATCGGTTGAGGCGGATCTCCTGCCGGGTGCGCTGCGCCAGCACCTGCAGCGTCGTGCCGACCAGCAGGACGAGGAACACCAGGCGCAGCGGCGTGATCAGCGCGGTGTTCACGAGCCGGGCGTGCGGCGTGACCGGCACGATGTCGCCGTAGCCGGTGGTGGTGAGCGTGACGGTCGCGTAGTAGGCGGCGTCGAGCAGCGAGAGCGGGCCGCCGCCGGCGGAGTCGCGGTAGCCGTCGCGGCCGAGGTAGACGATCAGGACGACCAGGGCGAGCAGCAGGAACGCCAGCGCGAACCGGGTGAGCACGGCGTACAGCGGGCGTACGCGCGCCGTCGGCAGTTGCACCCATCCCAGCGCGCTGCCGGTCGGACGTCCGTCGATCACCGACCAACCGTACTGGCCGCGCGGCCGTACACGGTGCTCCCCGCCGAGGTCACGATCGGCGTACGGCGCGATGACTCGGTGTGCGGTGATTCCGGGCGATCCGATACCGTCCTTCCCGCTGGTCCGCGATCAGGGGGAACGTACATGCAGTTGCGCTGGTCTATCGCCGCCGTGGTGGCCGCAAGCGCCCTCACTCTCACCGGCTGCTCCGGCGGCGGCGACCCGTCCGCCGCGCCCACGTCGGCGCCGCCCGCGACGACGGCCGCCCCCACTCCCGCGGCGAGCCGCACGCCTCCGACGGGCAACGCCCGCGCCAAGCACGGCATCGCGGTGCCGGGCGCCACGTTCTCGCTGCACAAGGCGATCGGCATCCGGTTCCACTCGGGGCAGCGGTCCGGTGTGCTGGCGCTGAAGATCACCCGGATCACGCGTGGCCGCGCGACGCAGTTGAAGCCGCTCGGCCTCGGCAGCCGGGTGCGCGGCATGGTGCCGTACTACATCCACTTCATCGCGAAGAACGCCACGCGTACGGACCTGTCCCGCGCGTGGATCAAGGACCTCGTGGGCATCGACGCGCACGGCCGCGAGGTGCGCCACGTCCTGGTCATGGGCCGGTTCCCGCAGTGCCCGGCCAGCCGCGCGCCGCGGCGCTTCACCAAGGGCAAGGCCACGATGGTGTGCTCGCTCGCGGTGGCGCCGAGCGGTGCGCGGGTGGCGGGCGCGCGGTGGCGGGGCGCGCCGTACGGCCCCGCCACCGACAGGGCGATCACCTGGAAGTGATCAGACGTCCGTGACGCGCACGCCCGCGTGGGCCTTGTAGCGGCGGTTCATCGAGATCAGGTTCGCGGTCATCGCCTCGACCTGCCCGGCGTTGCGCAGCCGTCCCGCGTAGACGCCGCGCATGCCGGGGATGCGGGCGGCCAGGGCGCGTACGACATCGGTGGCGTCGCGGTCGTCGCCGAGCACCATGACGTCCAGTTCCATCTGGTCGACCTCGGGGTCGAGCAGCAGCACCGCCGACACGTGGTGGAACGCCGCGACCACCCGGCTGTCCGGCAGCACGGACTCCGCCTGCTGCGCGGCGCTGCCCTCCTCCACGGGCAGGGCGAACGCGCCGCGCTTGTCGAAGCCGAGCGGGTTCACGCAGTCGACGACGATCTTCCCGGCGAGGTCGCCGGCCAGCGAGGTCAGCAGGTCCTTGTGGCCGTCGTACGGCACGGCGACGATCACCACGTCGGCCGTACGCGCCACCTCGGCGTTGTCGTGCCCCTCGACCGGGAGCCCGGCGTCCAGCGACGCGGCGGCGGTGGCGGCACGCTCGGCGCTGCGCGAGCCGATCAGCACGCGGTGGCCCGCGATAGCCAGCCGCCGGGCCAGCCCGCGTCCCTGGTCGCCGGTGCCGCCGAGGACACCGACGGTCAGCCCGTCGATGTCCGGCAGGTCGTACGGTGACCGCTGCTGTTCGCTCATATCGCCGGTGCCTCCTCAGATGGACTACGCCACGTGCGGTACCCATCATGGCCGCCACACGCCCCTGCCAAGCCACCGGGTAGCCACGAGCCCGGCCCGTTTCGCGCCGATCACGCCCGTACGCGATCGCGGACCCGGCCCGTTTCCGTGCCGATCACGCGCGTACGGGCCTGCGGACCCGGCCCGATTCCGTCCTGATCACGCCCGTACGCGACCGCGAACCCGCCCGATTCCACGCCAATCACGCCCGTACGGGGCCGTGAACCCGGCCCGTTTCCGTGCCGATCACGCGCGTATGGTGCCGCCGTGATGCACGATGGAGGCGATGGACGCTCAACAGGTCGCCCTGCTGCGGGACATGCTCGCGACCACCGACTGGCCGGAACGCACCGAGGGTTTCGCCCGGCGGCTGCGCACCACGCGCGAGCCCGGCGGCCTGATGCTGCTCGGCGGCCCCGAGACCGAGCCGTGGCACCTCGCCGCCCACCTGGACGACGAGGCCCGCTACTCCGGCATCTCGTCCCTGGCCCCCACCCTCGTCCGCTGGTCGCCCCCGCCGGGCGCCCCCGCCCACCTGCGCATCGGCATGGACCGCCTAGCCGAGGCCAGACGCGGCGAAACCCTCCTGGTGGTCACCCCCGAGGTAGCCCCGGTCCCGCTGCTGGAACGCGTAGACGACGCCCGCAAAACCGGCGCCACGATCCTCGCCATGGACCGCGGTGACAAGGAACTCCGCGGCCTGGCCCACGACCAGCTCAGCATCCCCGGCGAACAACCCCTCCTGTCCTTCGACGGCGCCCAACACCTGGTCAGCTCCGCCGCCGGCCACCTGTCCGCCCCAACCCGCCGCACCCTCCGCGACCACCTCTCCCGCTTCCTCGACATCATCAGCGGCCCGGCCCGCGTGGACTAAGCCCGCTGGCGGGGCGGCCGCGGAGCGTATCCAGCCGAGACGAAACCGCCCGAGGGCGAAGCCCCCGCGGCCTCACGAAAGACCCGCCGCACCAAGGTCGCGGGAAAACAGTCGCGCGCAGCGCGGCCTTTATCCCCCGAACCCGCGCCAGGTTCCTGAGGCCGGGGCCGGGGCCGGGGCCGGGGCCGGGGCCGGGGCCGGGGCCGGGGCCGGGGCCAGGGCCGGGGCCAGGGCCGGGGCCAGGGACGGGGCCAGGGACGGGGCCAGGGCCGGGGCCAGGGACGGGGCCAGGGACGGGGCCAGGGACGGGGCCAGGGACGGGGCCAGGGACGGGGCCAGGGACGGGGCCAGGGACGGGGCCAGGGACGGGGCCAGGGACGGGGCCAGGGCCGGGGCCAGGGCCGGGGCC
>DASXYG010000025.1:0-7860 GCA_036502625.1 Streptosporangiaceae bacterium | reverse complement strand
CGCCGGCGCGGCGACCGCCCTGGCCGTCGGCGCCGTCGCCGGGCTGGTGCGCCGGTCGATCCGGCGCAGGCGGTACGCGCAATGGGAGCTGCGGTGGGCGGTCCTGTCGCCGGAGTGGACCCGCAAGTACTGACGGCCGCGGCCGTCCGGCCATCGGCCCGTGCCCGAGAAAGCCGGACCCGGCAGGCTCGGCCTCACCATGGCCACCGCCTTGGTGGTCGGCAACATGATCGGCTCAGGGGTCTTCCTGCTGCCGAGAACGCTGGCGAAGTACGGGCCGACCAGCATCGCCGGCTGGGGGTTCACCGCCGCGGGCGCGGTGCTGCTCGCCCCGGTGTTCGCCCGCCTGGGCCGTACGTATCCCCGTACGGGCGGCCCGTACGCCTACGCCCGCCGACACGGGGACCGCGGTCCGCCGTCCCGGCCGTCACCGTACGGTCGGGTCGGCGGCCTGCGGTGACCGCGTTTCGGCCACGACGCGCAGCACGGTCTCGCCGTCGGCGGTCTCCTGGTCGAGCAGGAGGGCGGCCAGCCGGTCGAGGGCCGCGCGATTGTCCTGGAGGAGGGCGACCGCGCGCTGTTCCGCGGCGCGCAGCAGCGCGGCGATCTCCTGGTCGATCAGTTGCTGGGTGTGCTCGGAGTACGGGCGTGCGGCGGGTTCCGCCGTGCTCAGGTAGTGCGGGCCGGTCGCGGCGTAGCCGATCGGGCCGAGCTCGGCGGACAGCCCGAACTCGCGGACCATGCGGCCGGCGATGTCGGTGGCGCCGGCCAGGTCGTCGGTGGCGCCGCTTGAGCCCTCACCGAACACGACGAGCTCGGCGGCGCGGCCGCCGAGGCGCACGGCCAGCAGATCGGTGAGGTAGGACGCGCTGTAGAGACGCCGATCCGCCTCGGGGAGCTGCTCGGTGACGCCCAGGGTCATCCCGGACGGCAGGATGGTGACCTTCGCGACCGGATCGGCGTGCGGGCACAGGGCGGCCACCAGCGCGTGGCCCGACTCGTGGACGGAGACCGAGCGCCGTTCGTCGGGCAGCAGCGCGTTGGAGGCGTCGCGGCGGCCGAGCAGGATGCGGTCGCGCGCGGTATCGAGGTCCGCGGGGCTGATCACCGTACGTCCGTCGCGCACCGCGCCGATCGCGGCCTCGTTGACGAGGTTCGCCAGGTCGGCGCCGGAGAAGCCCGGGGTGGCGCGGGCGGCGCGGTCCAGGTCGACGTCGTCGGCCAGGTGCTTGCCGCGGACGTGGACGGCCAGGATCGCGGCGCGTTCGGACTGGTTGGGCAGCGGCACGGTGACCTGCCGGTCGAACCGGCCGGGCCGCAGCAGGGCCGGGTCGAGCGTCTCCGGGCGGTTCGTGGCGGCGAGCACGACGATGCCGCTGGTCTGGTCGAATCCGTCCATCTCGGCGAGGAGCTGGTTCAGCGTCTGCTCGCGTTCGTCGTTGCGCCCGGCGGCCGAGCCACCGCGCATGCCGCCGATCGCGTCGATCTCGTCGATGAAGACGATCGACGGCGCGCGCCTGCGCGCCTCGTCGAACAGGTCGCGTACCCGGGAGGCGCCCACGCCGACGTACATCTCCACGAACGCCGAGCCGGTCACCGACAGGAACGGCACGGCGGCCTGCCCGGCCACGGCCCGCGCCAGCAGGGTCTTGCCGGTGCCGGGCGGGCCGACCATGATCACTCCGCGCGGGCCCTTGGCGCCGGCCGCCGCGTACCGGTCCGGGTCGCGCAGGAAGTCGACGATCTCGGTGACCTCCTGCTTGACGCCCTCGTAACCGGCGACGTCCTCGAAGGTCGTGGTGGGCCGCTCCGATTCGATGATCTTCGCCTTCGCCCGGCCGAAACCGCCGAGCCCACCGGACAGCGAGCGCTTCGCCGCCCGCCCGGTCCACCAGAAGAAGCCGATCAGCAGCAGGAGCGGCAGGAAGGTCCACAGGAGCGACGGGACCGAGCTTGAGTGCGTCGCGGTGGTGGCGACGCCGTGCGCGCGCAACTCCTGCCCGAGCTGTCCGGCGCCCAGCGCCGTCGGGAGCTGCGTGTCGAACGCGCGGCCGTCGCGCAGCCGCCCGCTGACCGCGCCCTGCTCGTCGATCCGCACGCTCTTCACCTGGCCCGCGTCGACCTGGGTGACGAACGTGCTGTAGCCGTAGTGCAGCGTCGATGACGGCGCGGGCAGCAGGAGGCCGAACAGCAGGCACAACGTCACCCCGATGCCCAGCGGCAGCAGCCACTCCCGCCACGTCGGCGGGGCCGGGGCGGGGAGTTTCGGCGGCTCTTTCGGCGGACCGGGTTTGGCGGAGCCGGTGTGGTGCCGGAACGGCAGCGAGGTGCGGGTGATCACGGTCGACCCCCTGGCCCGGCGGTGCTCAGGGCCGCGGCCATCCGGGGTGCCGGGGTGACGATGACGACGGGGCAGCGGGCGTGGCTGAGGCAGGCGCGTATGGTCGGGCCGAACGTGACCGGTACGTCCCGGTCGGCCTGGCCCCCGAGGACCAGCAGGCCCGCTCCGGCGGCCAGCCGGGGAAGCACGCCGGCCGGGTCGCCGCGCTCGAGCATCAGCCGGACCGGCACCCCGGTGCCCGGCGGGGTGTGCTCGGACAGCCAGCTCTCCAGCCACGCGGCGGCCCGCTCCCAGGAGGGGGGCCGGGCCGGCGCCGGCGCGTACGGTGCGGCGTGGCCGGCCGGCGGCTCCCACGCGTGCACCACCAGCAGCCCCGTCCGCCGGACGGCGGCCTCGCCGACCGCCCAGAGGTACGCCGCGACCGCCGGGGTCCCGCCGTCGATGCCGACGACGAGCGGCGCCGTACGGCCTTCCGGTCCTGACGCGGACGTTGCGCCCGTGCCTCCCGGCCCGGGGGCGTTCATCCGGCCACCGCCGGCGACATGGTCATCGCGCACGCCTGCATAGTCGGCTCCTTCTCACCGTGTGTCGGGTCCTGATGCCATCGCATCGGCCCGCCGCGCGCCCGGACAGAGTCCCGCGGCTTCACCGGCCAGGACCTACGTCCCGGGGTGCGGCACGTCACCGGCGCCGGTGCCGATGACGGCGACGGCACCGGAATGGCGGTGCAGGACGCCCAGGCTGACCGAGCCGAGCAGAAGGCTCTTCACCGTCCCGCGGCCACGGGAGCCGACCACCAGCAATGCGCCGGAGCCGGCCACGTCGCACATGACGTCCGCGGCCGGACCCGTACGGACCTGATGCGTCACCTCGATGCCGGGGTGGCGACGGGACCAGGGAGCCGACCATCGGGCCAGCCACTCGCGCGCGGCGGCCGGTTCGACGGCCGGCTCGTAGTGCGGCACGAGCTCTGACTGCGGGCGGGGGATCGGGCTGGGAAGGGCGTAGACGACGATGAGGCGCGCGTCCCGCAGGCGTGCTTCGTCGAAGGCGAAGTCCATCGCCCGTGCAGCGTGCGCGGAACCGTCGGTGCCCACCACGACGGCCGATTCCGGAATGACGGGTGCGTCGACGGCCACGGTCGGGACGGTGGCCCGCCCCGCGACGGCCCGGCTGACCGAGCCGAGCAGCAGGTCGGCGACGGCGCCGCGTCCGCGTCTGCCCACGACCAGCAGACCGGCGGACCGGGCCCCCGCGATGAGCCGCTCGGCCGGGTGGCCGCTGACGGCGTCCGTACGGACCTGGAGGCCGGGCCGCGCGTCGACGGCCGCGCGTTCGGCATCGAGCAGCACCGTGCGGATGCCGTACGGCTCGCCATGGTGGACGGCGTCCGGGACGACGTGGAGGATCCGCAGCTCGCAGCCGCGCAGTGCCGCCTCGTACGCGGCCCAGCGGACCGCCGTCAGCGCTTCGCCCGATCCGTCCACGCCGGCGAGGACGGCCGTTCCCCGGCGGTCCGTCTCCTCGTCGCCGGTCACCGGGCGATGAGGACAGGGCAGCGGGCGTGGTGCAGGACGCCGTGCGCGATCGAGCCGAGGGCCAGCATCGGGAAGCCGAAGCGACCCCGGGCGCCGACGACGAGGAGGTCCGCGCCGGCGGAGCGTGCCGCCAGGGTCTCCACGGCCCCCGCGTGCTCCACCTCGTCGATGTAGACCTGGTCCGGGTCGTCGGCCTTCCACCCGGCCAGCGCCTCGGCGAGCTGCCTCGCCTCGTCCCGTTCGGCGGCGGCGCGGTCGTAGACGGGGAACATCATGTCGCCGGGCGCCATCGCGACCGGGTACCGCCACGTGTGCACGGCCCGGATGCGCGCCTTGCGGACCCGCGCCTCGGTGTAGGCGGCGGCCAGCGGCACCTGCGCGTCGCGGACCCCGTCCACGCCCACCACGACCTCGCGTTCGTCGGGCGCGTCCGCCGGCTCACCGCCGATGACGGCGACCGGCCCGGGGGCGTGCGCGGCCACCTGGTAGGCCACGGAGCCCACCTTCGACCCGGGCAGCGCGCCGCGGCCGCGGATGCCGACGACGCGCAGGGCGACGTCGGACCGTTCGGCGATCAGGGCGCCGCTGGGCAGGTCCGGGGAGACCCGGGTGGTCACGCGCACGTCCGGCCGGCGGCGGAGCGCGGTGTACCGCACGTCGTCCAGCGCCTTGGCGACGGTGTCCTCGAGCATGGTGTCGCCCTGGCCGATGTGCGCCTCGAAAAGCGGGCGCGCGGTGGCGGTGAGGATCTCCAGGCGGAGCCCGCGCAGGTCCGCCTCGTCAACAGCCCATTCCATGGCGTCCCGGCTCGCGTCCGATCCGTCGAAGCCGACCAGTACACAGTCCCGCATCGTGGTCCCCTTTCCCGCGGCCCACTCGGCGGAGCCCCGTTACCCCGAGCCTCGCCGCCGCGGGGCGGCCGGCCCAGAGACCCAAGGTCCCGCCAGGCCACGTCGATGGTCACCGCGTTCCGCGCGCGGGTCGTGCGGTGTCAGATCGCCGACCGTCCGGCGGCGGCCAGCTCGGCGCCGACGGCGCGGCCCCACCTGCGTACCTGGTCACGGTCGCGGAAGTCACCGCCCCGCTGGTCGGCGATCGCCCGAGCGAGCCGGCCGCGGGTGCCGGGCCGTAGCGCGCCGCCGAACGTGACGACGCCGTTGGCGGCCAGGCGCTCGCCGATCCGCCGTACGCCCGCCGGGGCCGGGAGGGTGCCATCGCCGGCGCTGTCGTCCAGCGGTCCGCTGCTGAACAGCCAGACCGGGCGGCGCAGCAGGGCCCGCCGGTGGCGGCGCGCGAACCGGCGGGCCGCCCGGCACCAGCGGCCCCCGTACAGGGCGCTGCCGAGCACCACCGCGTCGTACGGGTCGAGGTCGCGCACGGTGGCGGCGTCCCGCACGTCGGCGGTGACCGGGCCGTCGTCGTCGCGCAGCGCCTCGCCGATCCATTCCGCGAGCTCGGCGGTCGAGCCGCGCCGTGAGGCGACGGCCACCAGAACGTGTGTCATCACGGTTCTCCTTCCATCTCGCCCCCGGTCTCCGGGGCGCCGCCGCCGAGGACGACGGGCAGGCACGCGGCGACCGCGTCGCTCAGCCGCCGCCGCGTGTCGACGGGCTCCGCCTCGGGCCACGGATCGGCGTCGGCGGCCATGGCGCGCGCGACCTCCGGATCGGCGTCCGAGGCGTGCGGCGCGGCCGCGCGGTCACGGATCCGGTGCGCGCTGATCGCCGGATCGGTGGCACAGCGTAGCTGCACGAGGTCGGCGGCGGCGTCGTCGGCGGTGCGGGCGGCCGCCGCGCGGTGCGCGGCCGAGAGCCAGGACGCGTCCACGACCACGGATTCGCCCATCGCCAGGAGCGCGGCGGCCCGGCGCATGAGCTCCGTGTACGTACGGTCGGACCATTCCGGCGCGTACACGCCCTGGCGGTAGCCGGCGGCCAGGGGCTCCGCTGGCGCGTGCCCGGCGAGCTCCTTCCGTACCGCGTCGCTGCTGAGCAGGACCAGTCCCAACCGGTCGGCCAGGGCGCCGGAGAGCGTCGACTTGCCGGTTCCGGGCAGCCCGCCGACCAGGATCAGCCGTACCGTTCCGGCCTGGAGATGCCGTTCGGCCAGCTCGGCCAGGTGGCGGGCCAGCGGGGCGGCCGCGCCGGCGCCCTGGGCGTAGCGCAGGCAGGCGACCTTGGCGCGGACGAACGCCCGGTACGCCACGTAGTGGTGGCGCAGCGCCGGGGGAGCGGGGTCGCCCGCGAACTCCGCGTACCACACGAGGAAGTCGTCGGCGAGCGCCGCGGCGCCGAGGCGTTCGAGGTCCATGGCGAGGAACGCGGCGTCGTCCAGTCCGTCGAGGTAGCGGAGCCGGGCGTCGAACTCCAGGCAGTCCAGCGCGCGGGGGCCGTCGTCCAGGCAGAAGACGTCGTCGGCCAGCAGGTCCCCATGGCCCTCGACGGCCCGGCCGTCGGCGATCCGCTGGGCGAAGAGCCGGCCGCGGCCGTCCAGGAACCGCAGGGCGAGGCGTTCGATCCGGTCCAGGCGGCGGGACGGCACCGGGGAGTCGGCGAACCCGCGCATCTGGGTGAAGCCGTCGGTCCAGCGACCGCGGAGCGCGAGCGCCTCGGCTTCGGCGTCGATCCGCGGACCGCGGTGCGCGGCCGAGTGGAACGCCGCGAGCCGCCGGGCGAGATCGCGCAACGGTCCGCGCACCGGCGCGCCGTCGGCGACCATCGCCGCCAGACGCCGCTCGTCCGGCATCCGGCGCATCACGACCAGGTGGTCGCACACCTCTCCCGCCGGGTCGCGGACATCGGAGACGCCCAGGTACACGTCCGGCGCGAGCCGGCGGTTCAGCCGTACCTCGTCATGGCAGGCGGCGCGGCGGGCTTCCAGCGTCGTGTAGTCGAGGAAGCCGAAGTCGTACGGCTTCTTCAGCTTGTACGCCCGGTCGCCGACCAGGAACACCACTCCGGCGTGCGTCTCCCGGACGCCCGCGTAGGGCGGCGGGACGGACGGCGGGCCGGGCACCGCAGCGGACATCGTGCTATCCGTGGTGGCGGATGGCGCGGCCGGTCACCCGGGTCGGGACGATCCGGAAGTAGAGGTCCCTCGGGCCGCCGGGCCAGGGTCGTACGCGGGCGTCTTCGAGGGCGGCCAGCCCCGGGCCGTCCTCGACGTGCTGCGCGGTGCCCCTGATCAGGACGCTCCAGCCCGTACGGGTGTGCTCGTCGACGTGGTCGACCTCGAACGCGACCAGGTAGTCGGCGTCGGCGATGCCGGTCCGCAGGTCCTCGTCCATGGCGCTGCCGGGCATCGTGCGGAACACGACGGCTCCCTGGTGGAACGCGTACGTGAGGGGGAGGATCACCAGCCCGTGCCGGCCCGTGTACGCGATCCGGCCGATGCCGCCCGCCGCGATCAGCCGCAGGCACGCCTCCTCGCCGAGCGCCTCGAGATCGGGCTCCACGGCGTCCTCCCGCTCGGCGGCCCTCGCGTTGTGCCGGTCATTCATGAGTGCCTCCCGTGAGGTTTGCGCTGCCCGTGGCGGTCACCTGGCGGCCGATCAGGCGTTCGGGGGAGATTTGGATGTAGTGGTCGCGTGGTCCGGGGGCCCAGGGTCGTAGCGCCAGGGTGTCGAGGAATGCGATCTCGTCTGGTTCTTCCACGACCCAGGAGTGGCCGATGGCGGTGACCGACCAGCCTGTGCTGGACCGTTCGTCGTAGCGGTCGGCTTCGAATCCGAGGATGGCGTGCCGTGCCGCGGCGGCCAGTTTCGATCCCCGTGCCGTACGGATCACGATGGTGCCCTTGGCGAGGCGGAAGTTGACGAGTTGGATGGCGGGAAGCGCCTGCTCGGTGTACACGATCCGGCCGATCGGTACCGAGGCGAGCAGTTGCAGGCACTGCGCGCGGTCGAGTTCGCCCAGTTCGCGGGCGTTCGGGTTCATGAGTTCGGTTCCCATGCGGCCACGATGCGGTTGGCGGGCGGCACGG
>DASXYG010000024.1:0-15247 GCA_036502625.1 Streptosporangiaceae bacterium | reverse complement strand
CGCGGCGGCGTTCTACCGTCACGCCGCCGCGCTCAGGACCGGTCACGCGCTGGGATACAGCTTCGTGAAGACGAACTCGCGGTGCCCCAGCGCCTCGGCGCAGGTCAGGCGCCCCCGGACCGTGCGGTCGATGACCTCCATCAACTGATCGCCCGCCTGGTCCAGCGTGCACTCCCGGCGCAGCAGCGCCGAGCAATCCAGGTCCATGTGCTCGCCCATGGTCTCCGCGGTACGGGGATTGGCGGTGAGCTTGACGACCGGCTCGATCGGGTTGCCGATGATGTTGCCCTGCCCGGTCGGGAACAGGTGGATGACGGCACCCGCCGCGGCCATCAGCGTGATGCACTCCGCTGCCGCCGACGAGGTGTCCATGAAGTTCAGGCCCTGGCGGGTCGGGGCTTCGGCCGGCCGCAGAGCGTCCACGACCGGCACCGTGCCCGTCTTGGCGATGTTGCCCATCGCCTTCTCCTCGATCGTGGACAGGCCGCCGGCGATGTTGCCCTGCGTCGGCTGGGAGCCGAGGAGGTTGGCGCCGGTGGCCTCGATCGTGGCGAGGTAGTCGTCGTACGTGGCCTGGAACTTCTTGCGCACGTCGTCGTCGGCGCAGCGCTCGGCGATCAGGTGCTCGCCGCCGGTCAGCTCCGACGTCTCGCCGAACAGCACGGTGCCGCCGGCCGCGACCCAGCGGTCCACGGCCTCGGACGTGGTCGGGCAGGAGCCGAGGCCGGAGGTCGTGTCGGACTCGCCGCACTTGATCGACATCATGATCTCGCCGCGCCCGACGGGCTCGCGGGGGATCTCGCCGGCGTCCTGGAGGTAGCCCTGGGCGACGCGGGCGGCGGCCTCGATCGTCCGGAGGTCGCCGCGGCCCTCGATGGCGATGCCGGTGACCGGCTTGCCGGTGCCGGAGATGCCGTCGACGACGTGTCGCGTCCAGTTGGGCTCGATGCCGATCACGACGACCGCGGCCACGTTCGGGTTGCGGCCGGTGCCGATGAGCGTACGGAACGTCAGCTCCAGGTCGTCGCCGAACTGGAGGCGGCCGTAACCGTGGGGGAGCGCGAGCGTTCCCGGCACGACGTGCGCGACCGCCTCGGCGGCGGCGTTGGACAGGTCGTCGACCGGGAGGATCACGACGTGGTTGCGGATGCCGACCGACCCGTCGGGCCGGCGGTATCCGGTCAGGCGACGCTGTTCTGCCACCGTGCGCTCCTCACATTCTCGACGTGGACGTAGTCGCCGGTCGCGATGTCCTTCGTGGCCACGGCCACGCGCACGCCGTACTTGACGACGTCCGCCCCGGCCGCGATGTCGGTCACCGCGAACTTGTGGCCGAGCGGCACGCGGTGGCGCACCTCGTACGCGCAGCGGCGGCCGGACTTCAGGACCGCGCCGTGCGCGGTGCCCGGCGCGATCTCCCGTACGGCCACGGCCACGGAGTCGCCCTCGTCGTGGATCAGGAACTGCGGTGGGCCGTCCTTCGGAGCCGTGTCACCCACGGCGTCACCTCCGGAATTCTCGTAGAGCTCTGGGGTCGGTGGTCTGACCTCTGGTCACTGACGCTAGCGCGCGGCACGATTCGGCGCAAAGGCGGGGTCGCCCTTGTGCTCGGTACCTGCGGCGCGATAGAACCGACCGACCCAATGGCCTGACCTCTGACCAGAACGCAGCGCGACGAACCGGAGGGCTCCCCCCATGAGCGCAGTGGCCATACCCACGGACGGCGACGACCCCGGCGGAGGCGGCGCCGAACCCCGTACGGGCTGGCGGCGGCTCGTCCGGCACCTGTACTTCTGGGTGCTGGTCGGCGTGGTCGCCGGCGCCGTGGTCGGCCTGGTGGCGCCGGGCGCGGGCGAGGCGCTCGGACCGCTCGGCGACCTGTTCATCAACGCGATCAAGATGATCATCACGCCGATCGTGTTCCTCACGGTCGTGCTCGGCATCGCGTCCGCCACCAACCTGCGCATGGTCGGCCGCGTCGGCCTGAAGGCGCTCGTCTACTTCGAGGTGGTGTCCACGTTCGCGCTGGCCATCGGGCTGGTCGTGGCGAACGTCGTACGGCCGGGCGTCGGCATGGGCGTGCACCCGGCGGACCTCGACGCGTCGAAGGCGCAGGAGTACACGTCCGCGCCGCACGGCTTCGGCTCGTTCCTCACGAGCCTCGTGCCGGACAACGTCGTCGGCGCGTTCGCCTCCGGCGACATCCTGCCGGTGCTGGTGTTCTCCGTGCTGTTCGGCATCGCGCTCGTCATCCTCGGCGAGCGCGGCGGGCCGGTCACCGAACTGCTGGAACGCTTCCAGCAGGTGTTCTTCGGCATCCTGCGGATCATCATGTACGCGGCGCCGATCGGCGCGTTCGGCGCGACGGCGTTCACCACCGGGAAGTACGGCGCGCACACCCTGGGCCACCTCGGCGCGCTGATGGCCTGCTTCTACGTGACGTGCGCGGTGTTCGTGTTCGTCGTGCTCGGCGTGGTCACGCGGGTCTGCGGGGTGTCGCTGCTGCGGCTGCTGCGCTACTTCCGCGAGGAGCTGCTCGTCGTCGTCGCGACGGTGTCGACGGAGACGGTGCTGCCGCAGACCATGCGGAAGCTGGAGCGGCTCGGCTGCGGGAAGTCGGTGGTCGGCATCACGATCCCGGCCGGCTACTCGTTCAACCTGGACGGCGCCGCGATCTACCTGAGCCTGGCATCGCTGTTCATCGCGCAGGCCACCGGCGTGCACCTGTCGCTGGGGGCGCAGCTCGGGCTGGTGCTGATCCTCGTGCTGACGTCCAAGGGCGGCGCCGGGGTGGCCGGCGCGGCGCTGGCGGTGCTGGCCGCGACGCTGTCGTCGCTGGGCACGGTGCCGGTCGCGGGCATCGTGCTGATCCTCGGCGTGGACCGCTTCATGAACGAGGCGCGGGCGCTGACGAACATCGTCGGCAACGTCGTCGCGACCATCGTGGTGTCGCGGTGGGAGAACGACTTCGACGCCGGCCGGGCGCGCGCCGAGCTGGCCGGGCGCGGCGCCGGTGCGGAGCCTGAGCCCGCGCTCAGCTCGCCGGGGTCTCCTCGCGCAGGCGCCTGACGGCCGCGCGGTGCGCCGCCCGTACGTGGTGGCGCGCCGCCGCCCGCGCGGCCGTCGGGTTGCCGTTGACCAGCGCGGTGAGGATCTCCTCGTGGTCGGTGCGCGACTTCTCCACGCGGCCCGGCACGGCGAGCGTCGTCTGCATGCCGCGCGCCTGGATCTCCTGGAGCACGCCGAGGGTCTGCCGGAGGAACCGGTTGCCCGCGGCGGCGACGATCGCGAGGTGGAACGCGGAGTCGAGGCGGGCGAGGTCGGCGTACGACGGGGGGTCCGCCTCGGTGGCCGCGTTCAGCGCGTCGAGCGCGGCGCGCACCCGCGACAGCGCCCGCTCGTCCTGCTGGACCGCCGCCCAGCCCGCCGCCGGGACCTCCAGGACCTCGCGCATCGCGAACATCTCGTCCATCGTGAGCTCTTCGTGGTCCAGCGCGGAGCGCAGCTCGCGTGTGGTGGCCGGGTCGGCCACGAACACGCCGCGGCCGTGCACGACGCGGACGAGGCCGCGCGCCTTCAGCGAGCCGATGGCCTCGCGCACGGTCGGGCGGCTCACGCCGAGCGTCTCCGCGAACTCGCGCTCCGGCGGCAGCCGCTCGCCCGGGCCCAGCTCGCCCTTCTCGATGGCCTCGACGACCTGGGTCTCGACCTGCCGCGCGACGCTGCCGCGCCCCAGCGATCGCCACATGCGGCATCCCCGTCCTCGTGGTCAGTGGTCCGATCTCTTACCACCACACCCTACTTGGCCGGTTCCCCCCTTGCCGCCGTCAGCGCCGCGTGATCCACTGAGTGCTGCTTTCGACCCATCGGCCGGGCCCCCACCCGGACGGCGTGGCGGGGAAACGGCCGGCGACCCTTTGGGGGTGCGCGCGGTGCCTACAACCGGTTCGGCCACGCGGTCCGTCGGCAGGTCGACGTACTTCTTCGGCGCACTCGGCGGGCTGCTGTTCGGCTACGACCTCGGCGTCGTCGCGGGCGCCCTGCTGTTCCTGACCCCGGAGTTCGGCCTCACGCCGCTGGAGAAGGGCCTGGTCACCAGCTCGCTGCTCGTCGGCGGCATGATCGGCGCGGTCGGCTGCGGGCGCATCACCGACCGCTACGGCCGCCGGTTCACCGTGCTGCTGTCGGCCGTGCTCTTCGCGGTCGGCGCCATCGGGGCCGGGCTCGCGCCGGACGTCGCCACGATCATCGTGTTCCGCGTGATCATGGGGCTGGCGGTGGGCGCCGCCTCGGTGACGGTCCCGGTGTACCTCTCGGAGATCGCGCCCGCCGGGTCGCGCGGTCGGCTGTCCGGCCTCAACCAGTTGATGATCTCCTCGGGCATCCTGCTCGCATACCTGGTCAACCTGGCGCTGAGCCCGTTCGGCGCGTGGCGGTGGATGTTCGCGCTGGCCGCCGTGCCCGCGATCGCGCTGTTCGCCGGCGCGTTGTTCCAGCCGGAGAGCCCGCGCTGGCTGCTGACCAAGGGCCGCGAGGACGACGCGCGCGCCGTACTGGCCCGCAGTCGAGGGCCTGAGGAGCTGGAGGCGGAGCTGGCCGAGATCCGCTCGGTCATCGCGGCGGAGCGGGTGCGTACGGGCTTCCGCGAGCTGTTCGCCGACACGCGGCTGCGGCGCGTGCTGTGGCTCGGCATCGGCCTCGCGGTGTTCCAGCAGATCATCGGCATCAACACGATCATCTACTACGCCCCGACGATCCTCACGCAGCTCGGCTACGGCAACTCCGCGGCGATCGTCGCCAACGCCGGGCTCGGCGCGCTGACCGTCGTCATCACGGTCCTGATGATCATGTACGTGGTGGACCGGGTGGGCCGCCGCACACCGCTGATCCTGGGCGCCATCGGCATGTGCGCGAGCATGATCCTCCTCGCCGTGGTCTTCTTCTCCGGTGTGACCAGCGCGTCCGGCGGCTGGCTCGCCATCATCGGGCTGGCCGCGTTCAAGGTGTGCTTCTCGCTGAGCTGGGGCGGCATGGTGTGGATCCTGCTCGGCGAGATCTTCCCGCTGCGCGTGCGCGGCACCGCGATGGGCGTGGCCACGCTGACGAACTGGCTGGGCAACTTCCTCGTCGGGTTGCTGTTCCCGGTCCTGCTCAGCGTGGGCGCCGGCACGGTGTTCGTGGTGTTCGCCGTGCTGTGCGGGCTCGCCTGCGGGTTCGCGTACAAATGGCTGCCGGAGACGCGCGGCCGCAGCCTGGAGCAGATCGAAGAGGGGCTCGGCGCCGAGCCGGGCCGGGCCTGAGATAGGGGCGGCATGGGGGAGTTCACCGACAGCAGGGCCGTGGTCACCGGGGCCGCGGTCGGCATCGGGCGCGCGGTGGCCGCGCTGCTGGCGCGGCGCGGCGCGCGGGTCATCGCCATCGACCGCGACCACGCGGTGTCCACGCTCCCGTCGGAGGCGGCGGCCGACGGCGGGCGCGTCGAGGCGGTCACCGCGGACCTCGGCGCGCGCGGCGACCTCAACGGCCTGGTCGCCCGCCTCGCCGCGCTGCCCGACCTGCACATCCTCGTCAACTGCGCGGCCGCGTACCCGCCGCGCGGCGGCTTCCCCGACACCTCGGCCGACGACTGGGACCGCGTCCTGCGGGTCAACGTCACCGCCATGGGCGTGCTGTCCACCGCGGCGGCGCGCCGCATGCACGCGCTCGGCCAGGGCGGCGCGATCATTAACGTCGGCAGCGTCCAGGAGGCGCTGCCCGTGCCCGGCTACGGCCCGTACGTCACGACCAAGGGCGCCATCACCGCCGCGACCGGCGCCCTCGCGGTGGAGCTGGCCGGCACCGGCGTCCGGGTGAACTGCGTGTCGCCCGGCGTGATCAACACCCCGTCCACGCGGAACACCCTGGACGGCGCATTGTGGGGCGACGAGGCACCGCCGCCCACACTGCTCGGCCGCGCCGGGACACCGGACGAGGTGGCCGAGGTGGTGGCGTTCCTGGCCGGCGACGCCGCGTCGTTCGTCCACGGCGCGGTCGTCCCGGTCGACGGCGGGCGGCGCCTGAGCCGCCGCCCCGACCCGCTCGGCGGCACGGAGGTGGCGTGGTGAAGGCGCTGACCATCGCGCATGTCGAGGCGATCCGGGTGCCGCCGCGGTGGATCTTCGTCCGGGTGCGCACCGACGACGGCGCGATCGGCTGGGGCGAGGCGATCCTGGCCCGCCGGGCGAACGCCGTCATCGGCGCCGTCGCCGACCTGGCCGCCAACATCACCGGCGCGGACGCCCGCCGCATCGAGGACCTCGCGCAGCGGATGCGCCGCGACGGCTTCTTCCGCGGCGGCCCGGTGCTGGCCACCGCGGCCGCGGCGGTCGAGCAGGCGCTGTGGGACATCAAGGCGCGGGCCTGTGGCGTCCCGGTGTATGAGTTCCTCGGCGGCGCCGTACGCGACGCCGTGCCGCTGTACGCGTGGATCGGCGGCGACCGCCCGGCCGACGTCGTCGAACACGCCGCGGCCCGCGTCGCGCAGGGGTTCACGGCCGTGAAGATGCTGGCCACCGAGGAGCTCGACTACATCGACGACAACGCCAAGATCGACGCCGTGGTGGCCCGCGTCGCGGCGCTGCGCGATGCGTACGGCGACGCGCTGCGCATCGCGCTGGACTTCCACGGGCGCGTGCACCGGCCCCTAGTGACGGCGCTGGTCACCGAGCTCGACCCGTACCGGCTGATGTGGATCGAGGAGCCGCTCGGCCCCGGCTACGAGGACGCGCTCGGCGAGGTCAAGCGGGCCGCGGCGCGCACGCCCATCGCGACCGGCGAGCGGCTGGCCTCCCGCTGGGAGTTCGCGCGGCTGCTGGAAGGCCGCGCGGTGGACATCATCCAGCCGGACGTCTCGCTGACCGGGCTGTTCGAGCTGGAGAAGATCTGCCGCATGGCCGAGGCGTACGACGTCGCCGTGGCGCCGCACTGCCCGAACGGCCCGGTGTCGCTGGCCGCGTCGATGCAGGTCGCCGCCTGCGCGGTGAACGTACCGATGCACGAGCAGAGCCTCGGCCTGCACTACAACCGCGGCTACGCCGGCCTGCCGCCCGCGGAGATGCACGACTACCTGGCCGACCCCGCGCCGCTGACCCCCGTCAACGGCACGCTGCCCGTACCGGACGGCCCCGGGCTCGGCATCGAGGTCGACGAGCTCGCGGTGCGGGAGCGCGCCACCGACTGGTTCATGCCCGACCCCGGCTGGCGCCTCCCGGACGGCCGCCTGGCCGAGTGGTGACGGACGGCCCGTTCCGTGCGATGACCGGACGAACCCGTGGTGAGCGTGATGAGATGACCCCCATGTCCGAGACTTCCCCGGCGGAGTTAATCCGCGCCTTCATCGCGACGTACGACCCGCAGACCGAGACCGACACGATCGCGGACCGGCCCGGCCTGGCCGCGTTCCTCCGCGACCACGGCCTGGTGTCCGGTCCCGTCCCGATCAGCCCCGCCCACCACGAGGAGGCCGTGGCGCTGCGCGACGGGCTGCGCGCGCACCTCTCGGAGTCCGGCGCGCGCGACACCGAGGCGATCGCGCACGGCCAGCGCATCCTCGACGGGCTGCGCATCACCGTCGCGCTCGACACCGAGCCGCGCCGCGTGTTCGCGCCGGCCGTGGTCGACGAGCTGCGCCGCGCCCTGACGCGCGTCGCCGCGGCGTGGGCCACCGTGGTGATCACCGGCGAGTGGCGCGAACTGGCCATTCGTAGCTGATTCCCGATCGGGATCACCCCACGTCGGCGTCCGTACGACCCCCGACGCGCCGGGCCCGCTCGTGGGCGGCGGCGCGCCTCGTGAGTCAGACTTGCGGGCGGGAACGGCGGCTCGCGCGCCGCTCCCGGGTCGGGAACACGTTCGAACGGCGGGGGATCACATGGGGAGACGCGTGCACTCTGACAGCATCGATGTACAGACGACGCCGGGCGGCCGCCCGTCCACCTTCGAGTGGCGCGGCGACCACTACGCCGTGAGATCCGCGAAGGACTACCGCGCCGAGGTCGACCTCTGGCGCGTGCAGGCCAGCGGGCCGGCCGGCGGCCTGGGAATGTACGAGCTGCGGAACACGCACGGCTCCTGGACGCTCGCTGCCGTCTGGGAGTGACGCCCGCGACGCCCCCGCATCCGGTCGCCGGATGCGGGGGCGTCGTCGTGCGGTGGTCCTCCGGTCAGCGGGTCCGGAGGACGACCAGGCGGCAGGTGCTCTCGGCCTGGTGGTACGGGCGCTCCTCCGCCTCGACCAGACGGGCGGCGCCGCGTTCGGCGAGGCCGTCGATGTAGGCGTGGTAGCCGAGCGACTCCCAGATGCGGCCCAGCACGGTCAGCACCAGGTGGTCGCGGGTGACGCGGATGAGCTCGTCGAGCGCTTCGGGTCCGACGTGTCCTTCGGTGAGGGTGCCGACGCAGATGGTGGCGTCGTACGTGTCGTCGTCGAAGGGGAGGCGGGCGGTGAGGTCGGCCTTCTGGAGGGTGCGGTAGCAGCCCTTGGCGCGGGCCTGGTCGAGCATTCCTTGGGAGAGGTCGATGCCGTCGATCGTGGCGAACCCGCGGCGGCCCAGCTCCGCGCCGACCAGCCCGGTGCCGCAGCCGGCGTCCAGCACCGCGGCGCCGGCCGGTGCCAGCGCGGCCAGGCGGTCGGCGGCGATGCCCGGGGCGACGTAGCCCAAGCCGTCGGTGGTGTCGGTGTCGTACGTGCCGGCCCAGTCGTCGTAGACGCTCTCGGCCTCGGCCGTGCTGGAGAGGTTGTACACCCGCTCGAGCATCGGGTAGTCGGCATCCATGGCGGCTTCTCCCCTCATCGCGGTTCGATGACGCAGACGTAGGCGTTCTGGTCCTCGACGCACGGGCGCTCGGTCGACTCGACGAGCCGTGCGGCGCCCCGCTCCTCAAGGCCGGCGATGTACGCCTCGTAGCCGAGCGGCGCCCAGATACGGCAGAGGATCGCGACGACCACGCGCTCGCGGGTGACGCGGATGAGCTCGTCGAGTGCCTCGGGTCCGACGTGTCCTTCGGTGAGGGTGCCGACGCAGATGGTGGCGTCGTACGTGTCGTCGTCGAAGGGCAGTCGTGCGGTGAGGTCGGCCTTCTGGAGGGTGCGGTAGCAGCCCTTGGCGCGCGCTTCGTCGAGCATGCCCTGGGAGAGGTCGACGCCGTCGATCGTCGTGAACCCGCGCTCCGCGAGCTCGGCGCCGACGAGGCCCGTGCCGCACCCCGCGTCCAGGACGGCCGCGCCCGGCGCGACGAGCGCGGCGAACCGCTCGGCCGCCATGCGCGGCCCGACGTACGCCAGGTCGCCGAGCAGCTCCGCGTCGTAGCCGCCGGCCCAGTCGTCGTACGTGCCCTCGACCTCGTCCGGACTGCTCAGGTGGTAAACGCGCTGGAGCATCTCCTGATGCTCATCCATTCGTGTCGCTCCTTCCGTGCCCCGGGAATTCCCACGACCATATCCGTTTTGTCATTCGTGTCTGATTTCCGCTGGTCCCGGCGGGAGATGTCTTACTCGGGATGTCAGTACGTAGTCACTTAGGAACTACCGGTCAGCACCCGTGCTTCCGGTACTTTCGGTGATGGTGCGTATCTCGGACGTGACGATCCGGCACGGTAACCGGACGGTCGGGCTGGTCGGCGGCGGAATGCTGCTGGCCGGCGGCGTGCTGTCCGGCATCCTGGCCCTCGTCGACGGCCGCGGCGCCCCGCCGGACGACGCGTCGCTGTACGCCGTGACCGTCGCGGTCGCCCTCGCCGCCGGGCTCGTGTGCGTGCTCCTGCCCGCGCGGCTGCCGCGCTGGGCCCTGCGCGCGCTGCCCGTTGTCGGCGCCGCGCTCGTCTGCGCCGACCTCGCCCTGCTGCGCACCGCGGACGACGGCGGCGAGCTGCTGCTCATCTGGCCGGTGATGTTCGCCTGCTACTTCCTGTCCACCCGCGTCGCGTGGATCACCGTCGCGGCCGTCCTGGCGATGTACACGCCGATCGCCATCGCGTACGCGGGCACGGCCACCGTCACGCTGCTGCTCGCGGTCGCCGTGACGGTCGTGCTGACGCTCCTGGTCGTCACGTCGCTGCGGCGCAGCATCATGGAGACGCTGACGTCCGCGCGCGCCGAGGCGCACACCGACGCGCTGACCGGCCTGCTCACCCGCCGCGCGTTCGACGAGGCGCTGGAGCGCGAGGTGCTGCGCAGCGCGCGCGACCGGCGCTCGCTCGCCGTCCTGCTCATCGACATCGACCACTTCAAGCGGCTGAACGACACCGACGGCCACCAGGCAGGCGACGAGGCGCTGCGCCGCCTCGGGGTGCTGCTGCTCGGCGAGGTGCGGCGTACCGACATCGTCGCCAGGTACGGCGGCGAGGAGTTCTGCGTCCTGCTGCCCGACTGCGGGTCCGCCGACGCCGACGCGATGGCCATGCGCATCTGCGGCCACCTGCGCGAGGAGTCCCGGTCGTGGCCGTCGCCGCTGACCGTCAGCATCGGCGTCACCACGACACCGCCGCAGGCCGCCGACCCCCTCGGCCTGGTCGCCGCCGCCGACCGCGCGCTGTACGACGCGAAGGCCTTCGGACGGGACACCGTCTACCACGCACCCGACCCGAACCCGCCGTCCGCCTTCGGCTGGCGCCCCCCTTCCCGACAGTGAGTCCCCCCGGGTCGTACGTAGGGTTAGGGTGATCGCATGGTCGAGCGCGATCTGCCGAACGGGGTCGGAATCACCGCGGTGAGCATGGCCGCCGAGCGGCGCGCGGAGAGTGCCAGGCCCGATCGCCTGTTCACCGATCCCGTGGCGAGCCTGTTCGTCGACCTGGCGCAGACCGAGGCGGAGATCCCCGGCCTCGCCGACGACGTCACCCTGAGCGACATGCTGCCGCTCTACGCCGGATACGCCGCGCTGCGCACCCGCTACTTCGATGACCTGCTGCTCGACGCCTGCCGGTCCGGGTGCCGCCAGGTGGTGGTGCCCGCCGCCGGGCTCGACGGGCGCGGGTTCCGGCTGCCGTGGCCCGAGGGCACCCGGCTGTACGAGCTGGACATCCCGGAGGTGCTGGCGTTCAAGCGCCGCGCGCTCGCCGGGGCGGACATCAAGGCGACGTGCCCGCGCGTGGAGATCCCGGTGGACCTCCGCGCCGACTGGCCGCTGCCGCTGCGCGCCTCCGGGTTCGACCCGTCGCAGCCCACCGCGTGGGTCGTCGAGGGCCTGATGGTCTACATGGACGACCCGGACAACGACCGGCTGCTGGAGCGCATCGCCCGGCTGTCCGCGCCGGGCAGCCACATGATCAGCGACCACATGCAGGTCGACCTCGCGCGCATCCCGGAGAGCGGCGAGATCATCGACGCCCTGGCCGGCATCGACGAGATCTGGCGCTCCTCGGTGGAGGACCCCGCGGGCTGGCTCGCCGGCTACGGCTGGACGGTGGAGGTCGCCGACCCCGCGAAGGTGGCCGCGGCGTACGACCGGCCCGTGCCGCCGGTGCTCGACCAGACCGACCCGGACGCGGCCAACGCCTGGCTGATCACCGCCTGGCGCTGAACCGCCCGCGGGCCGGGTGGGCCGTACGGGTCAGCCGCAGCGGATGTAGCCGCTGGTCCACGACGCGGTGGCCGAACCGGTCGTGAGCGAACCGCCGTAGCGTACGCAGACCTTCGGCGCGTGCACCCGCAGCGGGCCCGCGTACCACTTGTACGCGCCGGCGTCGGAGTGGCCGCCGGAGCCGTGCGCCTGGAGGAACGCGGTCACCCGGCCGCTGCCGCTGCCCGTTCCGGTGTCCGACCGCATGGTGACGGCGCAGTTGTAGGCGTTGCCGTCGTTGTAGAGCAGGTAGGTCGTGGCGACCCGGTAGCCCTTTGCGTACAGGGCGTGGGACTCCAGCACGCGGTAGCCGGAACCGCAGGCCTGGCCCGCGGTGTAGCGGTTGGCCTTGGGCTGCGGGGGCGCCGGCGGGGGGTTCTTGCCGCTCGGGTGGCTCGGGTTCTTGGTGCTGCCGGGGTGGCCGCCGGTCTTGCCGCCGGTCCCGCCGGTGCCGTCGCGGCCGCCGTTCTTGCCGGGCCGCTTGCCCTTGCCGAGGGTCCCCTTCTTGCCCTTCTGCTGGTTCTTCGCGGCCTGCTGGGCGTTGGAGTCGTTCTTGCCGGCGGCGTCGTTGCCCGTGGTCTGCGTGGTGGACGGGCTCGACTGCGCCTGCGGGCTGTCGTTCGCGGCGCGCGCCTGGTCGGTCGTACGGCCGAAGGCGAGGTATCCGGCCCCGGCCACGATGAGGACCGCGGCGACGCCGCCGGCGATCCCGGCGAGCAGCTTCCCCCTGCGCGGCTTCCCCGGCCCGCCGGTGCCGCCGGGCGTGGCGGCGCCGCCCGGACCGGACGGCCCGCCGGGGCCGCCGGGTGGGCCGATGGGGGTGGGGCCGAGGAGCGGGCCGGAACCGCCGTGCGGCGGGCCCGCCATGGCCTGGACATTCGGGTTCGGCCCGGTGCCCGCGGAGGCCGCCGGGGGCATGGCCGCGGTCGGCACGGGCGGGGGGCCACCGGCCGCGGCGGCCGGGGCGTCGTACGGGGTGTCGCCGTAGTGGCCGCCGCTCGGGGGCGTGGGCGGCGCGCCGTACGCGGGCGGCGGGACCATGTGGACGGGGTCGGGGCCCGACGGGGCCGGACGCGGGCCGGGCCCGGCGTCGGTGTCCTGGTGGTCGGCCGCGGGGTCGCCGTTGGGCGGCGGCGGGCTGAACGGGGTGGGGCCCGACTGGGCGGCGACCGAGGCGGCCGCGAACACCGGGCCGTCGCCGGGGACGGTCTGCTCGGTGTCGGCCAGCAGGCCCAGGAGGAGGTCGCGCGAGGACGGGCGGGCCTCGGGGTCCTTCGCCAGGCAGCGGGCGATCAGCCCGGCCAGCGGCTCGGGGAGGTCGCCGGTGGTGGGCGCGTCGTTGATGACGCGGTTCATGATCGCCGGGATCGTGGGCGCGGTGAACGGGCCGCGGCCGGTCGCGGCGTAGACCATCGTCGACGCCCAGGCGAAGACGTCGGCGGCCGGGCCGATGGGCGTGCCGAGGAAGTGCTCGGGCGCCATGTAGACGGGGGTGCCGACGATGCCGGTCGTACCCGTGGGGTCGACGGCCTGCTCGCGCGCGATACCGAAGTCGATCACGCGGGGGCCGTCGGGGCCGAGGATGATGTTGCCGGGCTTGAAGTCGCGGTGGACCACGCCCGCCTGGTGGATGGCCGTGAGCGCGGTCGCCGCGCCCACCGCGAGCCGCACGAGCCGCGAACCGGACAGCGGCCCCTTCTGCGTCACGTGCGTGAGCAGCGTGGGGCCCTCGATGTACTCGCTGACGATGTACGGCGGGCGGGCCTCGAGGTCGGCGTCGACCACGCGCGCGGTGCAGAACGACGCCACCCGCCGCGCCGAGGCGACCTCCTTGGCCAGGCGGCCGAGCGCCGTGGGGTCGCGCAGCCAGTCGGTGTGCAGCAGCTTGACGGCGACGTGCTCGTCCGGCTCGGCCGGGGAGCCCGCGAGGTAGACGATGCCCTGCCCGCCGACGCCGAGCCGACCGGTCAGCCGGTACGCGCCGATCTGGCGCGGGTCGTCCGGTTCGAGGGGGTCGTGGTGGGCCATGCGTCCTTCCCGGGTCGTGTGTGCTCTGCCTGGCAATCGTGGCAGATGGGACGGGGAGACGTCGGGCGATCATGCCATGAATCTGGCAATGGACCCTATCGCCCGTGCCGTACCGCTTCGTTCCGGGGGCGTCCGCCGGCTCGGTGATCGTCCGGTCGATGCGCGCGCTCGGCGGTGAGGTCGGTGACGAGGGCCGCCGTCCGCGCCCTACGACCACAGCCCCATCACCGAGCGCGCGCGGCACTACCTGCGCGCGCGGGAGGAGACGCCGGGCGCGGCCGCCTAGCCGCGGTCCCGCAGCGCGCGGCGGAGCAGCTTGCCGGTGTTCGTCTTCGGCAGCTCGTCCCTGATCTCCACCTGGCGCGGGTACTTGTACGCGGCCATCCGCTCGCGGCAGAACGCGATCAGGTCCGCGGGCTCGGCGGCCGTGCCGGGGCGCAGGCTGACGTACGCCTTCACCGTCTCGCCCCGGTACGCGTCCGGCACGCCCACGACGGCGGCCTCGCGTACGGACGGGTGCTCGTACAGCACGTCCTCCACCTCGCGCGGCCACACCTTGTAGCCGCCGGCGTTGATCTGGTCCTTCTTGCGGTCGACGAGGTAGAACCAGCCGTCCTCGTCCATGTAGCCGACGTCGCCGGTGAGCAGGCCCCCGCCGCCGAGCGCGTGCTCGGTCTCCTCGGGCTTGCCCCAGTAGCCGGGCACGACCTGCGGGCCGTACGTGACCAGCTCGCCGATGCCGCCGGGCGGCAGCTCCGCGCCGTCCTCGCCGACGACCCGGACGACCGTGTCGTACACGGGGACGCCGACGGACAGCGCGCCGGACACCGGGTCCACCGGCGCGCTCGCGCCCAGCGGCACGGCGTGCGACGGGGAGGTGGTCTCGGTCAGGCCGTAGATGTTGTGGATGCTCGGCCCGAGCGCGTCGGCGAACGCGTGCACGACGGTCGGCGGGATGGGGGCGCCGCCGGAGTACGCCTTGGTGAGGCTGCGGAAGGTGGCGCGGTCGGCGCCGGGCGCGTTGAGGAGCGCGATGTACGCGGTGATCGCGCCGACGGTGAACGTGGGCCGGTGCTCGCGCACGGCGTCGAGCATCACCGCCGGGTCGAACCGGTACGCCAGGACCAGCGGCGCGGGCAGCAGCAGGGCCAGCGCGGTGTGCCCGACGATGCCGGTGATGTGGAACAGCGGCGCGACGCCGAGGATCGTGTCGGCCGGGCCGAGCTCGATCCAGTCGCGGTACACCTGCGCGGCGAACACCACGTTCCGGTGCGTGTTCATGGCGCCCTTCGGCGGGCCCGTGGTGCCGGACGTGTACGTCAGGAACGCGACGTCGTCCGGGCCGGTGGCGACCGGGGCGGGGTGCCGGCCGGCGTGGGCGTCGAGCAGGGCGCACAGGTCCTCGGTTCCGGGAGCGCGTACGCGGGTCACGCCGGCGAACACGCGCGGGTCGTCGCGGGTCTGGAAGTCCCGTTCGCTCGTGGTGACCGCGATCCGCACGGACGTGCCCGGCACGACGTCCGCGGCGTGCTCGGCGTACAGGTTCTCGTGCGCGACCAGGGCGCGCGCACTCGAGTCGGTGAGCAGTTCGCGCAGCTCGCGTGCCTTGCTCATGGGGTTGA
>DASXYG010000023.1:0-34052 GCA_036502625.1 Streptosporangiaceae bacterium | reverse complement strand
GGCACGCCCTGGGAGAGCAGCAGCGTCGCCAGCAGGTTGCACTGCTGGCGGAAGCGCAGCGCGAGCACCTCGGGGTCGTCGGTCGGTCCCTCCACGCCGCAGTTCCAGGAGCGGTTGTCGTCGCTGCCGTCCTGGTTGTCCTCGCCGTTGGCCTCGTTGTGCTTGTGGTCGAAGCTGACCAGGTCGCGCAGCGTGAAGCCGTCGTGGGCGGTGATGAAGTTGACCGACGCGACCGGGCGGCGGCCGTCGTCCTGGTAGAGGTCGCTCGACCCGGTGATGCGCGACGCGAAGTCGCCGATGGTGCCGGGGCTGCCGCGCCAGAAGTCGCGCACGGTGTCGCGGTACTTGCCGTTCCACTCCGACCACAGCGGCGGGAAGTTGCCCACCTGGTAGCCGCCCTCGCCGACGTCCCACGGCTCGGCGATCAGCTTCACCTGGCTGACCACGGGGTCCTGCTGGACGAGGTCGAAGAACGTGGACAGCCGGTCGACGTCGTGGAACTCCCGGGCCAGCGCGGCGGCGAGGTCGAACCGGAACCCGTCGACGTGCATCTCGATCACCCAGTAGCGCAGGGAGTCCATGATGAGCTGCAGGGCGTGCGGATGGCGGACGTTCAGGCTGTTGCCGCAGCCGGTGTAGTCCATGTAGTAGCGCGGGTCGTCCTCGGCGAGCCGGTAGTACGCCGCGTTGTCGATGCCGCGGAACGCCAGCGTCGGGCCCAGGTGGTCGCCCTCGGCCGTGTGGTTGTAGACGACGTCGAGGATCACCTCGATGCCGGCCGAGTGCAGCGCCTTCACCATCGACTTGAACTCGGTGACCTGCTCGCCGCGGTCGCCCGACGCGGAGTACCTGCCGTGCGGTGCCAGGTAGCCGATCGTGTTGTAGCCCCAGTAGTTGGTCAGGCCGCGCGCGACCAGGGCGTGCTCCGGGATGTACTGGTGGACGGGGAGCAGCTCGACGGCGGTGACGCCGATGCCGGTGAGGTAGTCGAGCATCACCGGGTGGCCGAGCGCGGCGTACGTGCCCCGCTGCTCCTCCGGGATGTCCGGGTGGCGCATGGTCAGGCCCCGGACGTGCGCCTCGTAGATGACGGTCTCGTGGTACGGCCGGCGCGGCATGCGGTCGTCGCCCCAGTCGAAGAACGGGTTGATCACCACGTTGCGCATCGTGGAGTCGGCGCTGTCGTCGGTGTTCAGCGCGGCCGGGTCGGCGAAGTCGTAGGAGAACAGCGACGGTGTCCACTTCACGGCGTCCGGTCCGGGCGCCTCGAACGCCTTGCCGTACGGGTCGAGGAGCAGCTTCGCCGGGTTGAACCGCTCACCGATGGCCGGTTCGTACGGGCCGTGGACGCGGAAGCCGTAGCGCGCGCCGGGGCCCACACCGGGGATGTAGCCGTGCCAGACGAAGCCGTCGACCTCGGTGAGCGTGATCCGGTCCTCGGCGCCGGCGTCGAACAGGCAGAGGTCGACCCGCTCGGCGCCGGAGGAGTACAGCGCGAAGTTCGTCCCCGCGCCGTCCCAGGTGGCCCCGAGGGGATACGGGGTGCCCGGCCATTTTTCGCGCATCAACCCTCCGTACGGTTTCCGTCCGCTTCCGATTGTCACCGATCGCGACGCCGGAACACGAGAAGTTCGGCGTCTCGGCGGCCATCTCCGCACGATCGAGACCTTGGGATTCGTGCGATGTCGGTTCTCATCGGCATGATGGACGGGTGAGCGATCGGCAGGACCCAGCACACGACGCCGCCGCGACCGAGCGGTTCCGGGCGACGGCGACCCGCATTCTCGACGCGTTGTTCGAGGCCAGGCCCGTGTGGGCGACGGAGCTCGGCGACCACAGGCACGACGGCCGCCTGCCCGACCTCTCCTCGTCCGGCGTCGGCGACTACGCCCGCATGCTGTCCGACGCGCTCGTCGCCCTCGACGCGCTCGACACCGACCGGCTCGACCCCGCCGACCAGGTCGACCTGGAGATCCTGCGCACCCGGCTCGCGGGGGAGCAGTGGGAGGCCACCGAGCTGGCGCCGCACACCTGGGACCCCCTCGTCCACCTGCCGGGCGACGCGATCTACACCCTGCTCGCCCGCGACCCGGCCGACGCGGGGGAGCGGCTGCGGGCGCTGGCCGGGCGGCTGCGCGCCATTCCCGAGTCGCTGGCCGCCGCGCGCGACACCCTCGGCCTGATGCCCCGCGTCCACGTCGAGACCGCGATCGCGCAGGCGCGCGGCGCGCTGCCGCTGCTCGGCGCGGAGACCGACCGGCTGCTGGAGCGCGCGCCGTCGCTGCGCGCCGAGCTCGATCCCGTACGCACCGCCGCCGCCGACGCGCTCACCGGCCACATCGCCTGGCTGGAGGACCGCCTCCCGGGGTCCGACCGCGACCCGCGGCTCGGCGGCCCGGCGTTCGCCGCCCGGCTCTGGTACACCCTCGACACCGAGATGACCCCCGACAAGCTGCTCACCCACGCCGAGTCGGACCTCATGGCGGTCGAGGAGCAGATCGCCGAGGCCGCCGCCCGCGTCGCCGGAACGGCGGCCGACCCCGGGCAGGTGCGCGAGGTGCTCGACGGCCTCGCCGCGTCCGCCCCGGTCGACGACCGTACGATCGTGCCGCTGTGCGCGGGCGAGCTGGCCGGGGCCATGGAGTGGGTGCGGTCGATCGGCCTGGTCACCGTGCCGGACGTCCCGATCGACGTCGTGGAGATGCCGGAGTCGCGGCGCGGCGTCGCGGTGGCCTACTGCGACCCGCCCGGCATGCTCGAACCCGACGGCCCGGACGGCCCGCCGCCCACGTTCTTCGCCGTGTCGCCCACCCCGGCGTCGTGGTCCGCCGACCGCGTGGCGTCCTTCTACCGGGAGTACAACGGGCACGTGCTGCGCGGCGTGGCCTTCCACGAGGCCGTGCCCGGCCACGCGCTGCAGCTCGCGCACGCCCGCGGCTACCAGGGCCGCACCCCCGTGCGCGCGGCGCTGTGGAGCGGCCCGTTCGTGGAGGGCTGGGCGTGCTACGCGGAGGAGCTGATGGCCGAGGTCGGCGCCTCCGCGGCGGACACCGGGGCGGACCGCGCGATCATGGAGCTGGTCCGGCTGAAGATGTACCTCCGGTCGATCATCAACGCGATCCTGGACGTCCGGGTGCACGCGCACGGCATGACCGAGGGCGAGGCCATGGAGCTGATGACCCGCCGCGGCCACCAGGAGGAGGGCGAGGCGGTCGGCAAGTGGCGCCGCGCGCAGCTCACCAGCGCGCAGCTCTCCACGTACTACGTCGGCCACCGCGAGGTCCGCGAGATCGTCAAGGCGCTGGAACGCGACCCCGCAACCGAGGACCGCTGCCACGACCTCACCCTGGCGTACGGCTCGCCGCCGCCGCGCCACCTCCACACGCTGCTCGGCCTCGGCGAGCGGTGACCGGCAGGCGCGTGCCTCAGGCGGCCGCGCGCAGGCCCGCGCCGACGGCGTCGTAGCGGGCCAGCAGCAGGCCGGCCAGCTCGTCCGCCGGGCCGAGCACCGGCGAGACCGCGTACGCCCCCTCGCCGTACGCCGCCGTCGCCACCCGGTCGGCGAAGAACCCCGGCGCCAGGAAGTACGACGCGACCACCACGCGCCGCGCGCCCGCCGCGCGGCGCTCCGCGACGGCCTCGGCCGGGCCGGGCGCCGCCGCCGAGGCGTACGCCGGCACCACGCTGTGCCAGCCGGGGCCGGCCGCGCGCGCGTCGGCGGCCATGCGGTCGGCCATGCCGGCGACCGCGCCGTTCGCCCGGGGGTCGCTGGAGCCCGCGGACGTCAGCACGACCGCCGTCTCCGGGTCCGGGTCCGGCGCGCCCGCCTCGGCGAGGCGGCGGCGCAGCACCGTGCGCAGCGCCGGGTCGGGGCCGAGCGTGTCGCCGTAGCGGACGTCGAGCCCGGGATGGTCGGCGCGCACCCGGTTGAGCACACCGGGCAGGTCGATCCTGCTGTGGTACGCCGCGGTGAGCAGCAGCGGCAGCACCACCGCGGCCTGCGTGCCCTCGGCGGCCAGCCGTTCCATGACGCGCGCCGGCGACGGCGCCATGTGGTCGAGGAACGCGGCGTGCACGGCCATCCCCGGCCGCCGCTCGCGTACGCGCTCGAGCAGCTCGGTGACCACGCGCGCGGCGCGCGGGTCGCGGCTGCCGTGCGCCACCGCGACCAGCGGCGGCGCACCCGGTCCGTACGCGGCGGTCACAGGTGGATGCCGCATTCGGTCTTGCCGGTGCCGGCCCAGCGGCCGCTGCGCGGGTCGGCGCCGTCGCCGACGCGCTGCGTGCACGGGGCGCAGCCGATCGACGGGAAGCCGTCGTACACCAGCGGGTTCACCAGGATGCCGTGGTCGGCGATGTACGCGTCGACCTCGTCCTCGGTCCACGCGGCGATCGGGTTGACCTTCACCTTGCCGCGCTTGCGGTCCCACTCGACCACGCGCGTGGCCGACCGGGCGGAGGTCTCGCCGCGGCGCACACCGCTGACCCACGCGGCGTACGGCTCGAGCGCGTGGTCAAGCGGCTGCACCTTGCGCAGCAGGCAGCAGAGGTCGGCGTTGCGGTTGTGCAGCCGCGGCCCGAGGTCGCGGTCCTGCTCCTCGACGGTGCGCGGCGGGGTCACGTTCACCAGGTTGACCGGGTAGACCGACGCCACGGCGTCGCGCGTGCCGATCGTCTCGGCGAAGTGGTAGCCGGTGTCGAGGAACACCACGTCGATGCCGGGCTTCACCTTGGACGCCAGGTCGATGACCACGGCGTCCGACATCGACGACGTGACGCAGATCGCGTCGCCGAAGGCCCCGGTCGCCCAGCGGAGGATCTCCTCGGCGGTCGCGCCGTCGAGCGCGCGAGCCGCCTCGTCCACCGCCTCGGCGTCCATCGTGGTCGTCATGTGGTCGTCGCCTCAATTCCGATGAATCGCACGTCGAAGGCGCGCGCGCAGGAACGGCAGAGCCATTCGCCGCCGCGGTCGCCGCGCGGCACGAGGTCCTCGTCGCCGCAGTACGGGCAGTAGAAGGGAACGGCGCGCTCGGTCACGTGACGTCCTCCTCGGCCGCGCGGGTCACCCAGTCGGCGAAAGCCTCGCCGGGTTCGCGCCGGTCCAGGAACCGGCGCAGCACGCGCTCGACGTAGTCGGGCAGGTCAACGGCTGTGGTCTTCAATCCACGGACCTTACGGCCGAAACCTGTGTGAAGTCCGAGTCCGCCGCCCAGGTGGACCTGGAACCCCTCGACCTGGTTGCCGTCGGCGTCCAGCACGAGCTGGCCCTTCAGCCCGATGTCGGCGGTCTGGATGCGGGCGCAGGAGTTGGGGCAGCCGTTCAGGTTGATGGTGATCGGCTCGGGGAAGTCCGGCAGCCGCCGCTCCAGCTCGTCGATGAGGTCCATCGCGCGCGACTTCGTCTCGACGATGGCGAGCTTGCAGAACTCGATGCCGGTGCACGCCATGGTGTGCCGCCGGAACACCGACGGGTTGACGCGCAGGTCCTCGGCCTCCAGGGCGGCGGTGATCGAGTCGACCCGGTCCGGCGCGACGTCGAGGATCACGAGCTGCTGGTGGGTGGTCGTACGGACGCGGTCGCTGCCGTGCGCCTCCGCGATGTCGGCGATGCGGGCGAGCTGCGCGCCGTCGACCCGGCCCACCTTGGGGGCGAAGCCGACGTAGGAGTTGCCGTCGCGCTGCGGGTGGACGCCCACGTGGTCGCGGCGCTCGTCCGCGTCGACCTCGGGCGCGGGCCCGTCCGGCAGGGAGTAGCCGAGGAACTCCTTCTCCAGCACCTCGCGGAACTTCTCCTCGCCCCAGTCGCTGACGAGGAACTTGATCCGCGCGCGGCCCCGCAGCCGCCGGTAGCCGTAGTCGCGGAACAGCGCGGCCACCGCCGCCCAGACGTCGCTGACCTGGTCCGGCGCGACGAACGTGCCGAGCCGGCGGCCGAACATCGGGTTGGTGGACAGGCCGCCGCCGACCCACAGGTCGTAGCCGGGGGTGCCGTCCGGGCCGATCACGCCGACGAAGGAGATGTCGTTGATCTCGTGGTTGGTGCAGTGCGAGCCGCAGCCGTCGACGCTGGTCCTGAACTTGCGCGGCAGGTTGGAGAACAGCGGGCTGCCGATGTGGTCGTCGTACACCTGCCGGATCTGCGGCGTGGCGTCGATGATCTCGTCGGCGGCGATCCCGGCGAGCGGGCAGCCCAGGATGACGCGCGGCGCGTCGCCGCACGCCTCCATGGTGGACAGGCCGACGTCCTCGAGCCGCCGCCAGATCTCCGGAACGTCCTCGATGCGCACCCAGTGGAGCTGGATGTTCTGCCGGTCGGTGATGTCGGCGGTGCCGCGCGCGAACTCGCTGGAGATGCCCGCGATGGTGCGCAACTGCGCCACGGTGAGCTGGCCGCCGTCGATGCGCACCCGCATCATGAAGTAGCGGTCGTCGAGATCCTCGTCCTCGAGGACCGCGGTCTTGCCGCCGTCGATGCCGGGCCTGCGCTGGGTGTAGATGCCGAACCAGCGGAACCGGCCGCGCAGGTCGGCGGGGTCGATGGAGTCGAACCCGCGGAGCGCGTAGATGTTCTCGATGCGCGCGCGGACGTTCAGCGGGTCGTCGTTCTTCTTGCTCTCTTCGTTCTTGTTCAGCGGTTCCCGGTAGCCCAGGGCCCACTGGCCCTCGCCGCGCTTGCGGCGGGTGGCCGTGCGTCGGCTGGCCTGCGCGTCGGTGGTTTGTGTCGGCATGGCGCGCGTCCTTAAGAAGGTGGGACGGGGCGCCGGGCAGCGTGGCGTACGTGCGGCCGGGGGGCGGGGGCCGTCCTCACGCGTCGTTGCGCGGGTCCGCTACCGGGGCACGAAAAAAGACGCCGGCGCTGGTGGCGCACCCGTCATCGATAAACGGGCGGCTCAGCGGGCGTCAGGACAGATCGCGCTGTGGACACGCAGGAGATCGACGTGCCTGCGCACGACGAGCAACGGGTCCACGGCAGCCATGGATCGACAATTACACGCCCCGCCCCGCCTGTAAAGGTGGTAGGGCGCCGGGGACGCATGAAGAGAATCACCCCGGCCCGGGGAATAGGACCGGCCCATCGCCGCGCGCAATGTTCACTGAATTTGTGGACATTATGTCACGGTTCCTGGGTAGTCGTGGCCCCGTCATAATCGGGCCAGGGCGGTTGCGGTGCCGCCCCAGATCTACGGTAGGGGCATGTCAACGGCGGCGGACGCACGCGAGCGCGAACCGGGCGACGGCGAGCAACCGCGCCGCCCTCCCCGCCCGCCGCTGCACACCCGGGCCCGCGCGCGCACCCGCGTGCTCGCCTCGGGCACCTGGCGGCTGGGCAAGCACACCGCCCTTTCGGCCTTCCGCTACCGCGTCACCGGCCTGTCCGCCGAGGCCGCGTTCTTCGCGCTGCTGTCGCTGCCGCCGCTGATGCTCGGCATCATCGGCCTCGTCGGCTACTTCCGCCCGCTGCTCGGCCAGCACACGATCACCCAGATCCGCGCGTTCGTCATGGACACCGCGCACACCGTGCTCACCGGCAGCGTGGTCGACGCCGTCGTGGTGCCGCTGCTGGAGGGCATCCTGCGCGGCGGCCGCACCGACATCGTGTCGATCAGCTTCCTGATCTCGCTGTGGTCCGGGTCGCGCGCGCTGAACGTCTACGTCGACACGATCACCATCGCGTACGGCCTCAACGGGCTGCGCGGCATCGTCCGCACCCGGGCGCTGTCGTTCACGCTGTACGTCCTCGGCCTGGTGGGCGGCATCGTGGTGATCCCGCTGCTGATCATGGGGCCGACGCTGATCCGCGACTGGCTCCCGGTCAGCCCGCTGGTCGTGCACATCTTCTACTGGCCGGTCCTCGTCGTGCTGTGCGTGCTGTTCCTCACCGGCCTGTACGGCGCGTCCGTCCCGGTCCGCACCCCGTGGTGGCGCAACCTGCCCGGCGCGTTCCTCGCGCTGGTGATCTGGATCATCGGCAGCGCCGCGCTGCGCCTGTACCTCGGGGTGTCGCTGTCCGGCGTGTCGATCTACGGATCGCTGGCCGCGCCGATCGCCGTGCTCGCCTGGTTGTACGTCACCGCGTTCGCGGTGCTCATCGGCGCGCTGCTGAACGCCTCGATCGACCAGTTGTGGCCCATCGCGGCGACCCGTGAGGCGCGTAAGGCGCGCGAGCAGGCAACCCAGCCGATGCGCATCGGCGCGACCCGGTGGCGGTCGCGCCACGACGAGCCGCGCAGCGGTTGACCCGGCGGGCGCCGGGTACGCACCGACCACGATTCCCCCGGTGGGGAGAGGTGGTCGCCGTGACCGAACCACTGCTTCCGTACACCGGTCGCGCCGCCGCCGGGCGTGTCCTCGCCTCCTGGCTCGCCGCACGCGAATGGCGCGACCCGCTGGTGCTCGCGCTGCCGCGCGGCGGTGTGCCGGTCGCGGCCGAGGTGGCGCGGGCGCTGCGCGCGCCGGTCGACGTCTTCGTGATCAGGAAGCTGGGCCATCCGCGCCAGCCGGAGCTGGGGCTGGGCGCCGTCGCGGAGGGCGGTGAGCCGATGTACGACGCGCGGATGATGGACACCGTCGGGCTGGCCCGCGAGGAGCTGGCCGCGGTGGAGAAGCGCGAGGTCGTGGAGTTGGAGCGGCGGGTGCGCGTCTACCGGTCCGGCCGTCCGGCGCCCGGTGTCGCGGGGCGCGACGTGATCGTCGTGGACGACGGCCTCGCCACCGGGAGCACGGCGCGCGCGGCGCTGCGCGCGCTGGCCGCCCGCGCGCCGGCCCGGCTGGTGCTCGCCGTGCCGGTGGGCGCCATCGAGACGGTGGTGGAGCTGCGGGACGACGGCTACGACGTCGTGGTGCCGGCCGCGCCGCTGGACTTCCGCGCCGTCGGCCAGTGGTACCGGTCGTTCGACCAGCTCACCGACGCGGACGTGGTGCGGATACTGGATTGCGCCCGTACGGGGGACGCGCCGTGAGCGTGCGGGAGCTGCCGATGCGGCTGCGCGCCGGAACGGTGGACCTGGACGGCGAGCTGGCCGTGCCGGACCTGGTCCGCGGCGCGGTGGTGTTCGCGCACGGCGCGGGGAGCCGGCGGGGCAGCCCGCGCAACCGGCGCGTCGCGACGGCGCTGCACGGGCGCGGTTTCGCGACGCTGCTGTTCGATCTGCTGACGCCGGACGAGCGCGCCGACGACGACCGCACCGCGCGGCTGCGGTTCGACATCGGGCTGCTCGGAGGCCGGCTCGTGGAGGTCGTGACCTGGCTGCGGCGGTCGTACGCGGTGGCCGCGCGGCCGGTCGGGCTGTACGGCGGGAGCACGGGCGCCGCGGGTGCGCTGGTCGCCGCCGCGCGCCTGCCGGGTGACGTGGCCGCCGTGGTGTCGCGGGGCGGCCGGCCGGATCTCGCCGGCGATGACCTGGCGCGGGTGCGGGCGCCGACGCTGCTGATCGTGGGGGGTCGTGACGCGGAGGTTCGTGCGCTCAACGAGCGGGCGGCCGAGCGGCTCGGGGGGCCGAGCCACCTGGAGGTCGTCAGCGGCGCGGGCCATCTGTTCGCTGAGCCGGGCGCGCTCGACGCGGTGTGCGGGCTGGCCGGGGAGTGGTTCGGGCGGCACCTCGCGGGCAACGGACCCCGGACACCACACGGCCCCGCGTGACCACGCGGGGCCGGACGACCACCGGGCTGCTTTCCCGGCTCAGGCGGCGTTCGCGCGACGCATGCGGCGGCGACGCTCCGAGGCCCGCTCGTCCTCGTTCAGGTTTCCCCAGACGCCGTATTTCTCCGGCCGGGAGATCGCGTAGTCGAGACATTCCGTGCGCACGGGGCACTGGGCGCAAATGGCCCTTGCCTTGCGCTCACGAACCTCACGCTCCGGCTGGCGCTCGCCGTCCGGGCCGAAGAACAGCACAAGGTCTTCCCCACGGCACGCGGCAGCATCCTGCCACCCCCAGCTAGGGCGGAGTGCGGCCTGCCGACGTACCTGAGACATGAGTTAACCACCTCGAAATAAGATCGTTTGAGTTCCGCCGTTTGGAAAAAGCAGCCATGGGCGATCGCTGTCAGTGCAACGCGTGAGCTCTCCACCCTGTTCCCGTCAGATCCGTCACTAACGTGGCGGCGGGAGCGAGCGGATCGCGAGGCGTTCGGCGACCGCGGTGACCATCCCCGAGATTTCTACCAGTCGGCAGAAACGCGCGAGGGCCGTATGATCAAAAACCCTGCGGCTGAGCGGGTGTGTTCCGCCCGGAGCCCGCGCTGGGTCTAGACCAGTACGAACAACGGCCTCGGAGAGGTTATCATCCGGGCCTCTGGCGTACAGGGACCCCCCTGAACTTTCCGGGGCGCGTGTCCAATCCGTTGTCTTCCCGGCCCGCCTACTCGTTCGCGAACTCCGGATTCCCCGCTGTGACCTGCACCATTCCGGAAAGGTCGCTGAGCCGGGCCGCGAGGTCGGTCACGGATCCGGTGCCGCGCACTTCCAGGCGTACCGCCACGATCCGTGACTGACGCGGCGCGTCGCCCTGTACGAGGACCTGGTCGTCCGCGGGGCCGGCCCCGCCGGGCGACGCGCGGTCGACGCTCACCTCGGTCACCACGAACCCCGCGTCGGTGCAGGCGACCAGGGAGCGGCGCAGCGCGCCACTGCCGTCCTCGTACAGCAGGCGCAGCTCCGACGGCGCGTGCTTGGACAGCGGCATGTGGCGGCTGAGCGCGGTGAAGCCGAACACGACCGCCAGGTGGGCGATCGTCACGGCGATGGCCAGCCACGGCAGCGCGGCACCGCAGGCCATGCCGACCGCGGCGGTCACCCAGACGACCGCCGCCGTGGTGAGGCCGCGGACGGCGTCGCGCCGTACGAAGATCACGCCCGCGCCGATGAAGCCGATGCCGGACACGATCTGCGCGGCCACCCGGGACGGGTCGAGCACGACGTGCTCCGGCCGCAGGACGTCGCCGAAGCCGTACTTGCTGACCAGCATGAACAGCGCGGACCCGACGCCGACCAGGGTGTGCGTGCGCAGGCCGGCGCTCTTCTGCCTGAGCTCGCGCTCGAACCCGATCACCGCCGAGAGCACGAGCGCGAGCAGCAGCAGAAGGAGCAGCTTGAGTTCCTGGCCGGGGGGCAGCGCGAGATCCATGGATCAATGCTTACCGTGTGCCCGCCCGTCCCGCAGTACGGCGCGCCTCAGCCGAGTTCGGTGCTCGCGCCGACGTGAACCCGGCGGAAGTCGGCGGACAGTGCCGTGCCGTACGCCTTCATCGCCCCGTCGACCAGCATGATGCCGATGTCGTTCAGCAGGCCGTCGTGCATCGACACGCCGGCCTTGGGCGCCACCGCGGACACGAAGTCGTCCAGGTCGACGCGGCGCAGCCACGGCGCGTCGGTCGGCGTGAGCAGCGTGTGCACCGGTTCCTCCGGCACGGTCAGCGCGTCGCCGGGGTAGAAGGCCACGCCGCCGATGTGGAAGCCGATGTTCGCCGGCGGCTCCATCGCGCGGGTCAGCAGGGCGTGCCTCTCGCCGTAGACGTGGACGTCGACGCCGCCCGCCGACGGGCCGGCCGTGAACGTGTCGCCGTGCGCGACCGTGCGCAGCCGGTCCTTCAGCTCGGGGTGCACCGCGAGCTGCTCGGCGACCGCGGCGTTCGTCCAGATCAGCAGGTCGGGGTCGGCGGTGGCGGCGGCGCGCAGCCGCTCGGGCTCGACGTGGTCGAAGTGCTCGTGGGTGATCAGCACGGCGTTCGCGCCGTCGAGCGCGGCCGGCTCGCTGAACGCGCCCGGGTCGATGAGCAGCGTGACCCCGTCGGCCTCGATCCGGGCGCACGCGTGGGTGAACTTGGTGAAGCGCATGTCCCAATCCTGCACCCGCGGCGTATCCGGGGGACGCGCGGCGTGCGGGGATAGGGTCGCCGTGATGTCCGCACAGACGGTCGGCCGTACGGTCACGCCGCGTGGCGAGCTGGTCCTGCGCCGTGCGGGGGGCCACTACGAGATCGTGAGCAACGGCACGTTCCTGATGGACACCCGCGACGGCAGGTCCGAGCGGTTGCTCGTGGACGCCGCCGTCGAGTGGGCGGACGCGCCGCGGCCCCGGGTGCTCGTCGGCGGGCTGGGCGTGGGGTTCTCCCTGGCCGCCGCGGTGGCGCACCCCGCGGTGGCGGCGGTCACGGTGGTGGAGGTCGAGCCCGCGGTGATCGCCTGGCAGCGGGGGCCGCTCGCGCCGTTCTCCGGCCACGCGGCGCGCGACCCGCGCGTGGAGATCGTGCGCGCCGACCTGGTGGCCTGGATCGCCCGCGCCGGCCCCGCGTACGACGTCATCTGCCTGGACATCGACAACGGCCCGGCGTGGACGGTCGTCGCGGACAACGCCGGGCTGTACGCCGGCGCCGGTCTTGCCGCGCTGCGCGGGCGGCTCGCGCCCGGCGGTGTGCTCGCGGTGTGGAGCGCGTCGGCCGAGCCGGCGTTCGAAGACCGGCTCTGTGGGCTGTTCGCCGAGGTGATGGTGCGTACGGTCGCGGTCGCCCGCGGCGAGCCCGACGTGGTCTATGTGGCGCGCTGATCCGGTTCGTCGCCGGAGTCGCCGGTCGCGAGGACGGCGCCGGCGCGGGAGAGCAGCCCCGGGTTGCGGCGCCCCATGACCGTCGCGGCCACGGCGGCGGCCACGATGAACGCGACCACGAGGTACGGGAAATAGCGCAGCGGCGGGTCCGGCGGCGGATACACCTGCCCGTACACCGGGATCAGCAGCACGAGCACGCCGGCGACCGGCAGGATGACGTGGCGCAGCAGGCTCCGGTCCGCGCGCCGGGCGAAGTACCGGATGCACGCGACGTTCGTGAGCACGTACACCGGGATGATCGCCAGCGTCAGCATCGCGCCGAGGTAGACGTACGCGTTGAACGGCCCGGCGAGGAACCCGACCCCGAACGTGAACACCGCCGTCACGCCGGCCTGCGCCCAGATCGCCGTGGTGGGCGTGCGGTGCACGGGGTGGACGCGCGACAGGCGGCGCGGCAGCAGGCCTTCGCGGCCCATGGCGTACAGGATCCGCACGATGCCGTTGTTGGAGTTCATGATCACGGCGAAGATGCTGGAGATGCCGGCCAGCCCGACGAACAGCTTCAGCCAGGGCGCGTACGTCCCGGCCAGGGTGGTGAACGGCGCGGCGTCGGCGGTGAGCGCGGAGACCCGGTCGGTGCCGAAGCCGACCATCTCGCTGTAGGTGCAGTAGACGTAGATCACGCCGACGAACAGCAGCGAGTAGAAGATGCCGCGCGGCACATTACGACGGGGCTTGCGCACCTCCTCGCCGAGCGTCGCCGCGGCCTCGAATCCGACGAACGACAGGATGCCGAACACCATGCCGAGCGCGATGCCCGACAGCCCGGACGGCGACGCGGCGGGGGAGAAGGGGTGCACGGTGAGGCCGTGCGCGCCGCCCTTGGCCAGCACGATCGTGCTCAGCACCACGATGATCGCGACCTCGGCGGAGAAGAGGATCAGCGACGTGCGCAGCGACCCGGTGATGCCGCGCAGCGACAGCACCACCATGAGCACGCCGAACGCGATCGAGATCAGCGCCCAGTGCACGTGGATGACGTAGCCGTCGAGCACACCGGAGGCGTAGTTGCCGATCAGGGCCAGCTCGGCCGGGACGAGCAGCGCGTACGCGACGAACATCAGGCCGCCGGTGACGAACCCGCTGCGCGGTCCGATGGCGCGGGAGACGTACGTGTAGAAGGCGCCGCTGCTCGGGAGCTCGCGGGCCATCTCCATGACGCCGACCGCGACGATCAGCGACACGACCAGCGAGGCGGCGAACACCAGCGGGGTGGCGGCGCCCGCGTGCGCTGCCGCGACCTGCGGGTTGAAGTAGATCGACACGGCCGGGCCCATCAGCGCGGCCGACATGATCACGGCGCCGCCGAGACCGACGGCGTCGCGCCGCAGCGCACGCTGCGGCCGGTCGCGGGCTTCCTCTGCGTCCTGCGGCGTGCTCATGGCGGATCACCCTGGACCGGGGCGGCCGCGGGTGCCAGGGGGCAGGGTGTCAATTTCGGGGGTGCGTTTCTTACGGAGTGACCAACGGCGGCCGCGGGCGCGTCGCTTAGCGTGGAACCGTGCATATCGGGCGTGTGGGAGGGAGCGGGCGCATGGGGGACCTGGATCCGGACGTCGCGTGGCTGCGCGGGAAGCCCGGCACGAAGTGGGCGGCCGCCGGCGACGGCGTACTGCCCGCGTGGATCGCCGACATGGACTTCGCCGCGCCGCCGCCCGTACGCGAGGCGCTCGCGCGGCTGGTGGACGGCGGTGACCTCGGCTACCCGGCGTGGCTGCACGAGGGCTCGCCGCTGCGCGCGGAGTTCGCGCGGCGGATGCGCACGAGGTACGGCTGGTCGCCGGATCCCGCGCACGTACGGGAGTTCGCCGACATCATCCAGGCGCTCCAGGCCGTGCTGCACGTCGCGACCGCGCCCGGCGACGCGGTGGCGCTGCACGTGCCCGCGTACCCGCCGTTCCTGAACACGATGGGGGACATGGGGCGGGCGCTCGTGCCGATCCCGGTCACCCGGGGCGCGTCCGGGGCGTGGGGGTTCGACGCGGAGGCGTTCGAGCGGTCCGTGGCGGAGCGGGGCGTACGCGCGCTGGCGCTGGTCAACCCGCACAACCCGACGGGCCGGGTGTTCACGCGTACGGAGCTGGCGGCGATGGCCGAGGTGGCGCGCCGGCACGACCTGGTCGTGGTGTCGGACGAGATCCACGCGGACCTGGTGTACGACCCGCATGCGCACATCCCGTTCGCCTCGCTGTCCGACGACGCGGCGTCGCGCACGGTGACGCTGACGTCGGCGACGAAGGCGTTCAACATCGCCGGGGTGCGCTGCGCGGTGGCCCACGTCGGCTCGGAGCGGGTCAGGGACGGGTTCGCGGCGTGCCCGCCGTTCCTGTTCGGCGACCCGAACCTGCCCGGGGTGGTGGCCACGATGGCCGCCTGGCAGGACGGCGACGCGTGGCTGTCGGCGGCGCGCGCCCGGCTGGACGCCAACCGCGCGATCCTGGTGGAGGCGCTGCGCCCGGCCGGCATCGCCGTCGACCCGCCCGAGGCCACGTATCTGGCCTGGCTCGACTGCCGCGGGCTCGGCCTGGACACCGACCCCGCCGCGTACTTCCTGGAAAAGGCCAAGGTGAAACTGAGCCCGGGACCGGATTTCGGCGAGCCGGGCACCGGATACGCGCGGCTCAATTTCGCGACGTCCGAGCCGGTGCTGCGGGAAATCTGCACGCGCATAACCGGTTCACTGGCCGCCGGATAGGCCCGGGGGGCTCCGGAATCCCGCGCCGGAATGGTAGGGGTAAGCCCACTCATTCCGCGTCTTCGGCTCGTTAGGGTGGAGGAAATCGCTTTTTCGGGCAGGGGACGGGTATGCGGCTGATTCTGAATGTCATCTGGCTGGTCTTCGGCGGGCTGTGGATGGCGCTCGGCTATGTCCTGGCCGGCCTCATCTGCTACGTCCTGATCGTCACGATCCCGTTCGGGAACGCGGCCTTCCGTATCGCCAGCCTCTGCCTGTGGCCGTTCGGGCGTACGGCCGTGCCCCGGCGCACCGCGGGGGCCGCGTCGTGCCTGGGGAACGTGATCTGGCTGATCGTCGCCGGGTGGTGGCTGGCGCTCGGCCACCTGCTCACCGGCATCGCGCAGTGCGTCACGATCATCGGCATCCCGCTCGGCATCGCGAACATGAAGCTGATCCCGGTGTCGCTCACGCCGCTCGGGCACGACATCGTCGAGTCGTCCAACGGCTGGATCTGACCGTAGGCCGCATTTCCCCTCAGCGCCTGCCGCGCTGGGCCAGGACGACGCCGGCCATCGCCACGGCGAGGCCCGCCCAGACGAGCGGGCCGAGCGGCTGGTGCAGCAGCGGCGCGCCGACCACGGCGGTCAGCGGCGGCACCAGGTAGAGCAGCCCGGTCCCGGCGGCCGCGCCCCGCCGCCGTACGAGCACGAACAGCAGCGTGATCGCGCCGATCGAGTTGGCCGCCACCATCCAGGCCAGTGGCCACACCGACGCGAGCGAGACGGGCACGGCGATCCCGGTGCGGCCGCCGATGGGCACGAGCAGCGCGAGCGGCAGCGTGGCCAGCGCGCCCGCGCCGAGCTGTACGGCGCCGCCCGTGCGCAGGTCCATGGCGCCGCCGTACTTCCGCTGGTAGAGCGTGCCTGCCGCGAAGCCGACCATGCCGACGAGCGTCGCCGCGATGCCCGCGCCGCCGCCGCCGCGCAGGTTGCCCGCCAGGGCGAGCGCCACGCCCGCGAGGCCGAGCGCGGAGCCGAGCCAGCCGCGCCGGGACATCCGCTCGCCGAGGAGCGCGGTCGCGCCGACCGCGACGAGCAGCGGCGCGGCGCCGATGATCAGCGACGACAGCGCGGCGGGCACGCCCGAGGCGAGCCCGATGTAGACGCCGCCGAACTGCGTGGCCTGCAGCAACACGCCGGTGACCACCAGGTGCGCCCAGGCGCGCGGTGTGCGCGGCCATGGCGCGCGGGTGGCCACGGCGACGAGCGCGAGCAGGGCGGCGGCGAGGGTGAACCGCCAGAAGTTGAGCGCGAGCGGCGGCATGGCCCGGGTGCCGAACGTGCCGACGATGTATCCGCTGGTCCACAGGGCGACGAACGCGCCGGACGTGGCCGCCTTGGCGAGCGCAGACCCGGTGGAACGGGGGTGCGGGCGGGTGTCCGTACGTGTGCCGGGCAGGTCGGTCGTGGTCACGCGGGCCTCCGATGTAACGGGTTGATGCGTTACGGACGCTAGACCCGTCGCGTGTAACGCGTCAACCTGTTACGTGGCGGCGTCCGGGTGGTCCGTACGGCGGCGGGCGCGGTGGGCGGCGACGCGGGTGCGGGTGCCGCAGGCCGCGGCCGAGCAGAAGCGGCGGCGGCCGGACGGGTCGACGAAGAACAGCTCGCAGTCGTCGGCCGCGCACACCCCGATGTGCGCGGCGTCGTCGCCGGTCAGCAGCTCGATGGCGTCGCGGGCGACGAGGGCGAGGGCGTCGCGCGGGCCGTCCGCGGGCGGCGCGGCGCGGACCAGGGCGCGCGCGGCGGCGCGCATCTGCGGCGGGCGCACCTGCACCGCCGCCGCGTCGTTCACCAGCGCGACGTCGGACGCCTCCGGCGCGCCGCCCGCCCGCGCGGCGCGGACCAGCCGGTACAGCGCCTCGCGCAATCCGACGAAGTGCGCCAGGTCGGCGTCGGTCACAGCGGCGGTCGTGGCGGCATCCCGGCCGGTCAGCCCGGCGTCGCGCAGCCACTGCGCCAGGCGGCGCGGCGTCGGCAGCCGCTCCACGGGCGCCGAGGTCGGGCGGTTGCCTATGGTGGCGATCAGGTCGAGGCTGCGCCGCCCCCCGTCCCAGCGGAAGTCCTCGTTAGCGCGGTCGGTCATGGCGACAGTGTAACGTTTGTTCGCGTTACCATGCGGCGAGGTGCGGAGATTCCCGCCCGTACGGCCACGGTCGGTGCCATCGTTCCCTCATGGACGAACCGCCGCTGACCGGACCCCAACAGGCCACGCTGACCTTCATGTGGCTGGTCCTCGGCGGCCTCCTGGCGGTCGCCGCGTACGCCCTCGCCGGCGTGGTCGAGTACGCCCTGGTGATCACGGCGCCGTACGGGCGCGCCGCGTTCCGTTCGGCGCGCTGGTTCCTGACCCCGTACGGCGACCACACGCCGCGTCCCGTCTACGTGGACGGCTGGCGGCGCACGCGGCGCGCGGTCTGGCTGGTCACCGCGGCGTGGTGGCTGGCGCTGGTGCACATGCTCGCCGCGGTGCTGCTCGCGCTCACCGGCGCCGGGCGCGACCTCGGCGGCGTGCACACCCGCTTCGCGCTGAACCTGTTCAAGGCGCCGCGGGCGGGGTGAACGCCGGAATGTCGGTGGTCCGGCGGACAATCGGGGGGTGCGGATCGCCGTGGCCGCGACCACCGAAGGCGCGGGCGTGCTCCAGGAGCTGACCGACGACGGTCGGCCCGTCGGCGCGCCCACGGCGGTGGCCGATCTGGCAGTCGCGATGGCCGCGCGCGAGGCCGGCGACGCGCCGCGGTGGGTGTGGGCCGACGGCTCGCTGATCTACCCCGAGCTGCTGGAACGGTCCGTCCGGCTCGGGCGCTGCCATGACCTCGCGCTGGCCGAGGCGCTCCTCCTGGCGTACGAGGGCCGGTTCGGCGAGTCGCGCTGGCTGGGCGCCGCCTGGGCGCGCCTGCGCGGCGATCCGGTGCCGGACGAACCGCACCGCGAGGCGCGCGGCGCACCGCCCACCCTCTTCGAGGCCGCGGCGGACGACGGCGCGGGCGAGGCCGGCGACCTGCTCGCGCCGGTGCGGGAGGTGTACGCCGACCAGATGCGGCGCATCGCCGCGACCGCCCATCCCGGGCGGTTCTTGCTGATGGTCGCGGCCGAGTCGGCGGGCGGGCTTGCCGCGGCCGAGATGGGCCATGAGGGGCTGCCCTGGTCGGCCGACGCGCACGACGGCGTGCTGACCGAGGCGCTCGGGCCCCGGCCGGTCGGCGGCGCGCGGCCGCCGCGGCTCGCGGAGCTCGCCGAGGCCATCACGGCGGCGTTCGAGCGCTCGGTGAACCCCGATTCCCCGGCCCAGGTGCTGAAGGCGTTCTCCGCGGCCGGTGTCTCCGTCCGCACCACCCGGTCGGCCGAGCTGCGCGGCGTCGACCACCCCGCGGTGCCGCTCCTCCTGGAGTACAAGGAGCTCGCCCGGCTCCACGCGGCGCACGGCTGGGCGTGGCGCGAGGCCTGGGTGCGCGATGGCCGCTTCCGGCCTGAGTACGTCGTGGGCGGCGTCGTCTCCGGGCGGTGGGCCACCCGCGGCGGCGGCGCGCTGCAGATCCCGAAGGCGATGCGCCGCGCCGTGGTGGCCGATCCCGGCTGGGCGCTCGTGGTGGCCGACGCCGGCCAGGTCGAGCCGCGCGTCCTGGCGGCCCTAGCCGGCGACCGCGGGCTCGCCGACGCCGCCGCGGCCGGCGACCTCTACGCCGCGCTCGCCCCGTCGTTCGACGGCGACCGGGCGCGCGCCAAGATCGCCCTGCTCGCCGCGATGTACGGCCAGACCGGCGGCGAGGCGGCGCCGTTGCTCGCGCTGATGCGCACCCGCTTCCCCAAGGCGTTCGGCTACGTCGAGGCCGCCGCGCGCGCCGGCGAGCGCGGCCAGGTCGTGTCCTCCCACCTGGGCCGTACGTGCCCGCCGCCGTCCGACGGCTGGCGCGAGACCGTCGCGGGCCCGGCCGACCCCGAGAACGACACCGACGGCGGCTCGGGCGCGGCGGCGCGCAGCCGCGGCCGCTTCACCCGCAATTTCGTCGTCCAGGCGACCGCCGCCGAATGGGCGCTCGTGCTGCTCGCCGCGCTGCGCCGCCGCCTGGCCGGGCGCGCCTGGCGCCCTGACGCGCCGCGGCTGGTGTTCTACCAGCATGACGAGGTGATGGTGCACACCCCGGAGGCGCTGGCCGACGACGTCGTGGCCGAGGTGCGCGCGGCCGCGGAGGAGGCGCGAAAGTTGGTATTCGGTGAAACGCCGGTACGCTTTCCTCTCGATATATCCGTCGTCGGCTGCTATGCCGACGCGAAATGACCATCAGCCGGGCGAACCGATCCGCTTCCTGCGTCGTTCTTCTCGTAGCGAACCGTACGGACCGATACGTTTGGGTTGGGCATCATGAACTTTTTCGGCCTAACCTGGCAGCCTGGCCGGGGCCGGTTCCGCGGGGGGTGGAAGGCCCATCAGGTTCGCCAAACCGTGAAGGCGGGTGACACGTGGAGCTCTCCAACGCAGCGCCTGGGGCGCGCGCGGGTGCGAGCGGCTCGCCCGCCCGTGCGCCACGCGGGTCGGACGGCTCGGAGTCGCCCATCGACCTCCTCCTGATCGAGGACGACCCGGGCGACGCCTTCCTCGTCGAGGAACAGCTCGACATGGCCGGCGCGAACGTCCGCATCACCGTGGCGCACAGCCTGGCCGAGGCCGCGCGCCGCCTGGTGCCCGGCACCCAGTGCGTGCTGATGGACCTCCAACTGCCCGACGCGTTCGGAATCGACGGCCTGAAGCAGGTGCTCGCGATGGCGCCGGAGGCCGCGATCGTCGTGCTCACCGCCCGTGACGACATCCAGACCGGCGTCAACGCCGTCGCCGTCGGCGCCGCCGACTACCTCGTCAAGCAGAAGGTCGACGGCCCGCTGCTCGCCCGCGCGATCCGCTACGCCATCGAGCGCAAGCGCGCCGACGACTCCCAGCGCAAGCTGGTCGAGGCGGAGCTGCGCGGCCAGGAGAACCGCCGCATCGAGCGCGGCCTGCTGCCCGTGCCGCTGATCGACGACGACACGCTGAGCTACCGCAGCCGCTACCGCCCGGGCCGCCGCCGCGCGCTGCTCGGCGGCGACTTCTACGACGCCGTCCAGACCGAGGACGGCACGCTGCACACCGTGATCGGCGACGTCTGCGGCCACGGCCCGGACGAAGCGGTCCTCGGCGTCGAGCTGCGCATCGCGTGGCGCACGCTCGTGCTCTCCGGCCACACCGGCCAGGGCCTGCTCTCCACGCTCGACACGATCCTCGGCCACGAGCGCAGGTCGGACGAGATCTTCACCACGCTGTGCATGATCAGCATCGCGCCCGACCGCCGTTCCGCGCGCCTCTACCTCGCCGGCCACCCGGCGCCGCTGCTGCTCGCCGGCCCCGACGTCCAGGCGCTGCCGGAGGAGACCGGCCCGGCGCTCGGCATCGTCCCCGGCGCCGTCTGGCCCGACCACCTGCTCACGCTGCCGCCGTCCTGGTCGCTGCTGCTCTACACCGACGGCCTCATCGAGGGCCGCGTCGGCGAGGGCCCCGACCGCCTCGGCACCGACGGCCTCGTGCGGCTCACCCGCGGCATCACGGTCGGGCGGCCGTCGGCCGGGCGCGCCGAGGGCGCCGCGCTGATCGACGACCTCGTGGAACGGGTCGAGCGGATGAACGGCGGCGACCTCACCGACGATCTCGCCGTCCTGCTGCTCGCGCGGGCGACCTGACCGTACGCACCGCCGTGACTGAGTCGGAGTCCCGCCAGGCGCCCCCCGTCCTGGGCCCCACACCGGAGCCGCCGCCGCGCCGCGGCCTCGCGCGGCTGCGGCTGCGCTGGTGGTTCGCGCTGGTCGCTGCGGTGCTCGTGGCGTTCGTCGCGGTGGCGGTCGCCACCACCGGCATCGCGGTCTACCGCAACTCCGAGGCGCGCCACATGCTCGTCGACGTCGTCGACCCCGCGACGATCCAGGCGCTGCGGCTCGGCAACGCCGTCACCGCCGAGGAGGCGGCGCTGCGCGGCCTGGCGCTCACCGCCGACGCGCGGTTCATCGACCGCTACGCCAGCGCGCGCATCTCCGAGATCAGCGCGGAGGAGAAGCTGTCGAAGCTGCTCGACCGTCCGGGCACGGACGACGCGCGCGCCCGGCTCGCGCGGGTCATGTCCGGCATGACCACCTGGCGGCGCGTCTACGCCGAGCCGATGATCTTCGCGGTGCAGCTACGCGGCGCCGGATCGCGTTTCGACGCGCAGCAGGTGAAGCGCAACGAGCACCGGTTCCGCGACCTCCAGGACCGCGTCATGGCGCAGCAGCGCGAGCTGTCCGGCCTGCGCGACGCCGCCGAGCAGGAGCTGAACCGCCAGGTGCTCTACCTGTACGTCGCGCTCGGCGCCGCGACGCTGCTGCTGGCCTGCGCGGTGGTGTTCATCATCGTGGTGCTGCGCCGCATCGTCGTACGGCCCGTCGCGGTGCTGGCCAAGCAGGCCGGGCAGGTCGCCGGCGGCGACTTCACGCATCCGCTGCTGGTCAGCGGGCCGAAGGAGCTCGCGGAGCTGGCCGAGGGCGTCGACTCCATGCGCCACCGGATCATCGACGAATGGTGGAAGTCCAACGAGCGCCGCGAGCAGCTCGACCGCCAGACCGACGAACTGCGCAGGTCCAACGCCGAGCTCGAGCAGTTCGCGTACGTCGCGTCGCACGACCTCCAGGAGCCGCTGCGCAAGGTGGCGAGCTTCTGCCAGATGCTGGAGCGGCGCTACGGCGACCAGCTCGACGACCGCGGCAAGCAGTACATCGCGTTCGCGGTCGACGGCGCGGGCCGCATGCAGACGCTGATCGACGACCTGCTCAGCTTCTCCCGTGTCGGCTCGTCCAGCCCGGCGGGCGCGGTCGCCGACATGAACGCCGCGCTCGACGCCGCGCTGCACAACCTCGCCGGGGTGCGCGAGGAGACCGACGCCGAGGTCACCGCCGACGACCTGCCGCAGGTGCCCGGCGACCGCACCCTGCTGACCCAGCTCCTGCAGAACCTCATCGGCAACGCGATCAAGTTCCGCGGCGACGTCCCGCCCCGGGTGCACATCGGGGTGCGGCGGTCCGGCGCGATGTGGGAGTTCCTGTGCCGCGACAACGGCATCGGCATCGACCCGCGCCACTCCGAGCGCATCTTCATGATCTTCCAGCGCCTGCACGGCCAGGCCGAGTACCCCGGCACGGGCATCGGGCTGGCGATGTGCAAGAAGATCGTCGAGTACCACGGCGGCACGATCTGGCTCGACGACGCCTCGGCGGGCCCCGGCACGACGTTCCGGTGGACGCTGCCGGCCCTCGACGACCCGCAATAGCCCTGATCGCGGCCGCGCCACCTCTCCTCAAGCGCCGTCACGCGTGATACGCCTGCCGTGAGGTGCCGTTCGAATCCCGAGCCGCGGCACGCGGGAGGAGATCATGAAGACCAGGGCAGCGGTCATGCGCGGGACCGGCAAGGACTGGGAGGTCACCGAGCTCGACGTCGACGCACCCAAGGCCGGCGAGGTGCTGATGCGGTTCGTCGCCGCCGGCCTGTGCCACTCCGACGAGCACATCCGCACCGGGGACCTGCTTCCCCGCTATCCGATCGTCGGCGGCCACGAGGGCGCGGGCGTCGTCGAGGACGTCGGCCCCGGCGTGACCCGGCTGAAGCCCGGCGACCACGTCGTCTGCTCGTTCCTGCCGGTCTGCGGGCACTGCCGGTTCTGCGCGACCGGGCGGTCGAACCTCTGCGACATCGGCCAGTACCTCATGGTCGGCTGCATGCCGGACGAGACGTTCCGCTTCCACGACGGCACCGAGGACGTCGGCGGCATGTGCATGCTCGGCACGTTCTCGCAGTACGCCACGGTGTCGGAGTTCTCCTGCGTCAAGGTCGACGACGACGTGCCGCTGGAGACCGCCGTGCTGATCGGCTGCGGCGTGCCCACCGGGTGGGGCACCGCGATCCACGCCGGCGGCATCGAGCCCGGCGACACCACCGTGATCTACGGCATCGGCGGCATCGGCATCAACGCCGTACAGGGCGCCGCGTACGCGGGTGCGGCCAACGTGGTCGTCGTCGACCCGCTGGAGTACAAGCGCACGACGGCCATGCGGCTCGGCGCGACCCACGCGTTCGCGACGGCCGACGAGGCGCAGGCCGCGATCATCGAGGCCACCCGGGGCGTGGGCGCCGACCAGGCGCTCGTCACGGTCGGTGTGGTGGACGAGGACGTCGTGTCGTCCGCGTTCTCCGCCATCCGCAAGGGCGGCACGGTGATCGTCACCGGCCTGGCCGACCCGGCGAAGAAGACCGTCCACGTCTCCGGCGGCGAGCTGACGCTGTTCGAGAAGCGCATCCACGGCTCGCTGTTCGGCTCGGGCAACCCGTTCCACGACATCCCGCGCATGGTCGCCCTCTACAAGGAGGGCCACCTGAAGCTGGACGAGATCATCACCCGCCGCTACTCCCTCGACGAGGTCAACCAGGGCTACCAGGACCTCCTCGACGGCAAGAACATGCGCGGCGTCATCGTCCACGAGCACTGAGGGGGCGCGACGTCAGTACGTCAGCGGGGCGGTCAGGGTTGGGGCGTACGGGCGGGTGAGCCGTACGCTGCCGATCGTGGAGACCGGGACCTTGACCGTCTCGCCGTACGACGCGGAGCCCGCCTCGACGCGGATCTTGCCCAGCATGTGCTCGGCGCCGTCGCGGGTCACCACGACCACCCTGTACGCGCCGGAGACCGGCGCGCCCCTGACCGTGACCACGATCCACGACGGGTCGCCCTGGTACGCGAACACCGTTCCGGCGCGCCGGCCGTATCCGGTGCCCCAGGTGCTCGACGACACCGTCAGCGGTCCGGCCGTGAGGTAGCTGCCGTGCGCGACGTTCAGCGTGCGCCGGTAGCCGTCGGCGAGGTGCCGGTCGGGCGCGGTCCGCCACCACACGACGCCGGCCGCGAGCGCGGCGGCCGCACCCAGCGCCGCGACCCGCAGTGACCAGCGTCGCAGGACCGCGCCCGGCCGGCGTCGGGGCGCCGGCCGCACGGTGGGCCCGTCGGCGGCCGGCGCGATCCTGGCGAGCACGGCCGACTCGAACCCCGCAGGCGGCTCCACTTCCGGAGCCAGCAGCAGCAGGTCGTCGACCGTACGCGCGAACGCGTCGAGCTCCAGGCGGCAGTCCGCGCAGCCCGCGAGGTGCCGCAGGGCGGCGCCGCGCTCCTCGCCCGTCGCGACCCCCGCGGCGAGCTCGGGAAGCAGCTCGCGGACGTGCGCGCAGCCCGGCGCGTCACTCATCGTTGACCCCCAGACCGGTACGGAGCCGGATCAGCCCGCGGCGCAGCCGGGTCTTCGCGGTCCCCACCGGTACGTTCTCGATCCGCGCGATCTCCGCGAGCGGCAGCCCGTAGTAGACCGCGAGCACGATCGGCCGCCGCTGCGCCTCGGGAATGGCGGCGAGCGCGTCGCGCAGCTCCTCCGCGTCCTCGAATCCGGGTGCCGGCGCCGCGCCGCCCCGGTCCAGCAGGAGCACCGCGTCGGCCGGGTCGATCGGCCGGTCGCGGCGCACCCGTACCGCGTCGATCGCGGCGTTGCGGGTGATGGCGAGCAGCCAGGTGGCCACCCGGCCGCGCCGCGGGTCGTACGCCGCTGCGTGCCTCCATGCGCGTACGAACGCCTCCTGCGCGACCTCCTCGGCGATGGCCGGGACGTCCACGATCGTCAGCGCGAGACCGAACACGCGCGCCTGGTAGCGGCGCACGAACGCCGCGGACGACGCCGGGTCACCGGACGCCAGGCCCGCGAGCAGGGACTCATCGGATGCCGACCACATGTCATAGCTAAGTACGGAGCCCGGGGCGGAATGGTTTCGCCGCAACCGGATGAATCTCTGGCGTCCGGGTCCGCGTACTACCGGACACGTCGATGACGGTGGAGGTAGCTCATGCGATCTCGGGTACACACGAACGCCGCACGCGCCGCCGGCCTGGCGGCCGCGGGGATGCTGCTGGCCGCGTGCGGAATGGGCGGGGGCGGCGGTACGGGCGCGGCCGCGTCGCCGAGCGGTGGCTCAAGCGGTGGCGGCAAGGCGGCGCTGACGATCCTCACGCCCAAGGACGGCGCATCGGTCACCGCCCCGGTGAAGCTCAGCTTCACCACGGGCGTGGCGCTCGGGCCGCCCAGCAGCGGCAAGGACCACGTCCACGTGTTCATCGACGGCAGGACCCAGGACTACACGGTCGTGCCGAAGACGACGTACACGGTGCGGAACATCCCGGCCGGGCGGCACACCATCGGCGTCACGCTCCAGCACGCCGACCACTCGCCCGTCGGGCCCAGCGCCCAGGTGACCGTGAACGTCAAGGGCGGCGGTGGCGGCGGGGCGTCGAGCACGCCGAGCAGCACCGGCGGCGGCGGTCCGTACAACTACTGAGGGGGCCGGTCGTGGCACTTCGCGAACGCCGTGCCGGCCGTACGGTCGTGCGCAGGTACGGGCGTACGGCCCGGTGGTTCCACGCGGGCGTCTACGCCGCGGTGCTGGTGCTGCTGTTCACCGGCTGGTGGCTGATCGCCGGGAACGAGGGGAGGCCGAGCCCGCTGTCGCGGCTGTTCGGCGTCCCGGACACCGTGCTGCACACCTACACCGGGTGGGCGTTCGCGGCCGTCGTGGGCGTGGGCGTCGCGGCGCTGATCCGCGGGGTGCCCGGCTTCGCGCGCGAGACCGTACGGGTCCGGCGTACGGATCTGACGTGGTGGCGCCGGTGGCCCGCGGCCGTCGTCACCGGCGGGTTCGCCCGCCACGACGGCCGGTTCGACCCCGGCCAGCGGCTGATGAACATCGGCCTGGTCGTGGTGCTGGCCCTGCTCGTGGCCAGCGGCGCCGCGATCGCGCTGCTGCACGGCGGACCCTGGTTCCCGCTGCTGGTCGGGGTGCACCGATGGTCCACGTACGCGCTCACGGCGCTGGTCGCCGGGCATGTGACGGTGGCCGCCGGGATCCTGCCCGGGTACCGCGGCGTGTGGCGGTCCATGCACCTGGGCGGGCGGCTCGACCGCTCGGTCGCCCGCCGCCTCTGGCCGGACTGGCGTGAACACGATAGGTAGTTGTACGTGCGCGTAGCGAGTATGGCGCGGTAGCTTACGTGTGCCGGGAAGCTCAGCGGGAAGACGTTCGATCATGAGCGCCCGCGTGGACGTAACCCCGGCGACGGGGATACCAGAGGAAGGTGACCGTATGAGTCTCGATGAGGCGAGTCGCCAGTTGGAGCTGGCGATCCACGACGCGAGGGTCGCCTTCGACTGCATCGAGCTCGACGATGTCGACCGCGCCCATACCAACGCCATCACGGCACGTGCGGCTTTGGACGCGGCGGAGACGGCGTTGCGCGCCGCCCTTGAGGAGAAGAACAAGAACGAGAAGGCATCCATGGCCGACGACGGCTGATCGGCGGAGCAGACCCCGACCAGGCGTTCGGGGCGGCGGGGCGGCATCATGGGCTTCCATGGCCGCCCCGCTTCCGTTCACCGTCGAACCCCTGACCCTCCGCACCCGCGACGACGTGCGCCTCGACGCCGTCATGCTCACCGGCGACCGCGATCCGGACGGGCCCGGCGTCGTCGTGGCGCACGGCTTCACCGGGGGCTGGCGCGAGCCGCCGGTGCGCCGGGTGGCGGCGCTGCTCAGCCGCTACGGCCGGGTGCTGTCGTTCGACTTCCGCGGCCATGGCCGGTCCGGCGGGGTGTCCACCGTCGGCGACCAGGAGATCTGGGACGTCGAGGCGGCCGTGGCCCACCTTCGGCAGCGGGGCTGCGACCGGGTGGCCACGGTCGGGTTCTCCATGGGCGCCTCCGTCGTGGTCCGGCACGCGGGCCTGGTCGGCGGCGTCGTCTCGGCGGTCTCCGTCAGCGGGCCGTCCCGGTGGTACTACCGCGGCACGAAGCCCATGCGCCGCGTCCACTGGGCCATCGAGCGGCCCGTCGGCCGCGCCGTCGCCCGCTACGCGCTGCGCACCCGCATCGCGCCGCGCGGCTGGGACCCGGTTCCGGTGCCGCCGTTCGAGGCCGCCGCGCTCATCGCGCCCACGCCGTTCCTCGTCGTCCACGGCGACGCCGACCCGTACTTCCCGATCGAGCACGCGCACCGCCTGTACGCCGCCGCGCGCGAGCCGCGCGAGCTGTGGCTCGAACCGGGATTCGGCCACGCCGAGGGCGCGGCCACCCCCGCGCTGCTGCACCGTATAGGCGCGTGGGTCGCGGCACACGCCGAGGCCACCCCCACCGTCGCCTAGCGCCCGGTCACGTTGCATTATTGGGCAACGTGAACGATTCATGGGACGTGACGCGCGTACGGTCGTTCGTGGCCGTCGGCGACAGCTTCACCGAGGGGCTCGACGACCCGTATCCCGGCGGCGACCGGTTCCGCGGCTGGGCCGACCGGGTCGCCAAGCGGCTCGCCGAGACCACGCCGGACCTCACGTACGCGAACCTCGCCGTACGCGGCAAGCTGCTGCGGGAGATCGTGGTCGGGCAGGTGCCGCGCGCCTGTGAGCTGCGCCCCGACCTCGTGTCGTTCTGCGGCGGCGGCAACGACGTGCTGCGGCCGTCCGGCGACCCCGACGAACTGGCGCGGATCTTCGAGGCCGGGGTGCGGCGGCTGCGCGAGACCGGCGCCCGGGTGCTGATCTTCACCGGCTTCGACACCAGGAACGTGCCGGTGCTGAAGCGGCTGCGCGGCCGGATCGCGACGTACAACATGAACCTCAGGGCGATCGCCGACCGCCACGACTGCCTGCTGGTCGACCAGTGGTCGATGGACGCGCTGCAGGACTGGCGCGCGTGGGGCGAGGACCGGCTGCACATGTCGTCGGAGGGCCACCGCCGCCTGGCGCTGCGCGTGTGCGAGGTGCTCGGCCTGCCGGTGGACGACGACTGGCGCGCGCCGTTCCCGGCCGAGCCGCCGGTGCCGTGGCTGGACCAGCGGCGCAAGGACATCGAGTGGGCGCGCGAGTTCATGGCGCCGTGGGTGAACCGGCGGCTGCGCGGCCAGTCCTCCGGCGACGGGCGGGTCGCCAAGCACAACGGCCTCGGCCCGGTGCAGTAGCGGTTCAGCGCGCGATCGCGCCGTCCGCGAGCGTGTACACCGCGTCGCAGGCGTCGAGGCCGGTGGTCCGGTGGGTGATCAGCAGGACCGTACGGCCCGCGGTGGCGGTGAGCAGGTCCGCGGTGAGCGCCGCGGCGGTGGGCTCGTCCAGGTGCTCGGTCGGCTCGTCGAGGATCACCACGGGGAAGTCGGCCAGCAGCGTACGGGCCAGCGCGAGGCGCTGCCGCTGCCCGCCGGACAGCCGTACGCCGTGCTCGCCGACGGGGGTGTCGAGGCCGTGCGGGAGTCCGGCCACCCAGTCCCACAGGCGCGCGCGGTCCAGGGCGGCGCGGACCTGGGCGTCGTCCGCGTCCGGCCGGGCCAGGCGGACGTTCGCGCCGATCGTGGAGTCGAAGACGTAGGCGTCCTGCGCGCACAGCCCGACCAGGCGGCGTACGGCGTCGCCCTCCATGGCGGCGGTGTCCGTACCGCGCGGGTCGGCCCCGATGACGCGCACGGTCCCGTGCGCGGGGTCGAGGAACCGGAGGAGGACGGCCGCCAGCGTCGACTTCCCGGCGCCGCTGCGGCCCACGATGGCCACCCGCTGCCCGGCGGGCACGTCGAGGTGCACGCCGCGCAGCACGTCGGGGCCGTCCGGAGCCCACCGTGCCCACAGATCGTCCACCCGCAGGCCGTAGCGGGGGCCGGACGGTCCGGCGGGCGCGGGTTCGGGGGCCGGGGCGGCGGGGTCGGCTACGGGGTCGGGGGAGTCGAGGACGGCGAAGACGCGGCTCGCGGCGGCGCGGAGGCGGGGGAGCTGCTGGGCCGCGGGCGGCAGGGCGGCGACGACCTCGTGGATCGCGAGCGGCGCGAGCACCAGGACGGCCAGGGCCACGCCGGACAGCGCGCCCGTGTGCACGGCGGGCACCCCCACCAGCAGCGCGCCCCACACCGCGCCGCCCACCGCGAGCGCGGCGACCGCCGCGGACGCGCCGAGGCCGGCGGCGGAGCGGCGCTGGGCGCGGGCCAGGGCGTCGTCGGCGGCGCGGACCCGTTCCATGGCGGCGTCGGCCGCGCCGTACGCGATCAGCTCGCCGGCGCCGCGCAGCGTGTCGAGCGCGGCGACGGACAGGGCGCCGCGGCGTGGCGCCACGCGCCGCTCGGCCGCCCGCGCGAACCGCCCGGCCAGCCACGGCGCGCCGACCGCGACCAGCACCAGCGTCACCGCCAGCAGCACGCCCGCCGCGGGCAGCAGCGCCGCCATGAGCGCCACGCTCCCCGCCCCGACCACCAGGGCGACGGCGTACGGGAGCAGCACCCGCAGCCACACGTCCGCGAGGTCGTCCACGTCCGTGACCAGGCGGGACGTCAGGTCGCCCGAGCGGAACGCGTCCAGCCCGGCCGGGGCGAGCCGCTCCAGCCGCCGGTACACCGCGACCCGCAGCCGTCCGAGGATGCGCAGCGCCGCGTCGTGGCCGACCAGCCGCTCGGTGTACCGCCCGACGCCGCGGAAGATGCCGAACGCGCGGACCGCGGTGACCGCGACCATGAGGTACAGCACGGGCGGATGCTGCGCGGCCCGCGCGATCAGCCACGCGGACGTGGCCCCGAGCCCGACCGCGCATCCGGCCGCCACGATGCCCATCAGCGCGGCGAGCCCGAGCCGCCCGTACGCGCCCCGGCCGTACGCGAGCACGCGCACCAGCGGCCACCGGGTGGCCCCGGCGCGGGTGGTCGCGGCCCGCGCGGGCCGGGGCGAAAGCCGTGGGGGAGTGGTGCGCACGGATGCGGTCATGCCCGGATCGCCTCCGGTTCGGGTACGGGCTCGGGCGTGGGTTCGAGCGCGACCACCTCGTCGGCGGCGGTGAGGACGCTCGGGCGGTGCGCGACCAGCAGGACCAGGTGGCCGGTGTCGGCGTAGCCGCGCAGGGACGCCAGGACGCGCGCCTCCGTGGCGGCGTCGAGGCCCGCGGTGGGCTCGTCGAGCAGCAGGATCGGGGCGCCGGCGTCGGCGCGGAGGAAGGCGCGGGCCAGCGCGATCCGGCGGCGCTGCCCGGCGGACACACCGTGGCCGTCCTCGGTGAGCACCGCGTCGAGCGGCAGGTCGTCCAGGGCCGCGGCGTCCGCGGCGCGGCGCACGGCGTCATCGGAGGCGTCGGGCGCGCCGAGCCTGATGGCGCCGGCCACCGTGCCGGGCAGCGGCCGCGGCTCCTGCGGCACCCATGCCACCAGCGCCCGCCACGCGTCCGGATCGAGGTCGCCGAGCGGCACGGCCTCCGCCGCGCCGTGCACCGTGACCTGGCCCTCGTCGGGCACGGCGAAGCCGAGGAGGACGTCGACCAGGGTGGACTTGCCGGTGCCTGACGGCCCGGCCAGCGCGGTCACGCGGCCCGCCGTGAGCGTGAGCGCCGCGCCGTACGGGGCGGGCTCGGGTCGCTCGGGGTGCCGTACGGTCACCCCCGCGACCTCGACCCGCACCGGGCGCGGCACGTCGCGCCGTACGCCCCGCTCGGGCGCGGGGGTCTCCAGCACCGTGAAGACCTCCTCGGCGGCGGCGAGGCCGTCGGCGCTGGCGTGGAAGTGCGTGCCGACCATGCGCAGCGGCAGGTACGCCTCGGGCGCGAGGATCAGCACGAGCAGGGCCGTGCGCAGCGACAGGTCGCCGCCCACCAGCCGGAGGCCGATGCCCACCGCGACCAGCGCCACCGACAGCGTGGCCAGCAGCTCCAGCGCCAGGGACGACACGAACGCCAGCTTGAGCGTGCCGAGGGTGGCGCGGCGGTACTCGTCGGTGATCCGCCTGATGCTGTCCGCCTGCGCCTTCGCGCGGCCGAACACCTTCAGCGTGGGCAGCCCGGAGACGACGTCGAGGAAGTGGTGGGACAGCGCGGCCAGCGCCCGCCACCGGCGCCGGGTGCGCGCCTGCGTGGCCATCCCGATCAGCGCCATGAACAGCGGGATCAGCGGGAGCGTCACCATGATCGTGATCCCGGCGAGCAGGTCGGTGGGCAGCACCACGGCGAGGATGGCCACCGGGACGATGACCGCCAGCACGAGCTGCGGCAGGTACTTCGCGAAGTAGCCGTCGAGCGCGTCCACGCCGCGGGTGGCCAGCGCCGCGATCTCGCCCGTACGGCCGCGCGCCAGCCAGCGCGGCCCGAGCCGCAGCGCGTGGTCCAGCAGCCGCCGCCGGAGCTGCGACTTGACGGAGGCGGACGCGCGGTACGCCGCCGCCTCGCCCAGCCACGCGACCAGCACCCGCCCGGCGATGACCAGCGCGAGCAGCAGCACGGTGCCGCCGAGCCCGGACCAGGCGCCCCCGTGGAAAGCGCCCGCGATCGCCCCGGACAGCAGCCACGCCTGCGCGATGACCAGGCCCGCGGTTACCGCGCCGAGCGCCACGAGGACGCCGAGGTGCGTGGCGGTGGCGCGCGCGTAGCGCAGCAGGCGCGGATCGAGCGGCCTCATGATCGGCCCCTTCTGTGTACGGTCCGTGGTCGTATGGCCCGGTCCAGTGTCGCAGCGTGCCCATCGGATTCCGATGCCGTACAGCGCCGTTTCCGGGTGCGGTTTCCCCCAGTCACCCGTGCGGGGCGGCTACAGGACGCGGCGGTTCGGCCAGGTCACGGGTGGAGACGCGGCGCCGGAACACCCAGTACGTCCAGCCCTGGTACAGCAGCACCAGCGGCGTGAACACCGCCGCGAGCCAGCTCATGACCCGCAGCGCGTACGGCGACGACGCCGCGTTCGTCGTGGTGAGCGCGTACGCCGGGTTGATCGTGGACGGCAGCACGTCCGGGAACAGCGACCAGAACAGCACGACGAACACCAGCCCGGTGGCCACCGCCGTCCCCGCGAACGCCCACCCGTCGCGGCCCACCCGGCTCGCGGCCAGCCCCGCGGTCAGCCCGGCGACCGCGACCGCGGCCAGCCCGATGGCCACCGGGTCGGGGTGGCGCAGCAGCGTCCACGTGACGAACGCGGTGCCCGCCGCGGCCGCCGCGCAGCCCGCCCAGATGGCCACGCGCCGCGCGGACGCCCGTACGTCGTCGCGCGTCTTCAGCCCGAGGAACACCGCGCCGTGCGTGACGAACAGCGCCAGCGTGGTCGCACCGCCGAGCAGCGCGTACGGGGTGACCAGGTCGGCGAGGCCGCCGGCGTACTCGTGCGCGGCGTCCACCGGCACGCCGCCGGCGATGTTCCCGAACACCATGCCCCACAGGACGGCCGGCACGAGCGAGCCCCAGAAGATCGCGGCGTCCCAGCGCCGGCGCCACGCCGCGTCGTCGCGCTTGCCGCGGTACTCGATCGCGAGGCCGCGCAGGATCAGCGCCACGAGGATGGCCAGCATCGGGAGGTAGAAGCCGGAGAAGACGGTGGCGTACCAGTCGGGGAACGCCGCGAACATCGCCCCGGCCGCGACGATCAGCCACACCTCGTTGCCGTCCCACACCGGCCCGATGGTGGTCAGCATCGTCCGGCGGCGCGCCTCGGCGTCCCGGCCGCGGCCGATCAGCGGCAGCAGCACGCCCACGCCGAAGTCGAACCCTTCGAGGACGAAGTAGCCGGTCCACAGGAACGCGATGACCGCGAACCAGACGGTGGTCAGTTCCATGACGGTCGCTCCGTCCTTAGTACGCGAATGCCGGCAGGGCGTCGCGGGTGGGCACCGGTGGGTCGGCGGCGGGCAGCGGGCCGCGCGCGTACCGCAGGAGCAGCCGCACCTCGATGACCGCGAGCACCGCGTACAGCACGGTGAACACCGCCAGCGACGTGGCCACCTCGGCGGCCGACACCCCGGGGGAGACCCCGGACGCGGTGCGCAGCACCCCGCTGACCAGCCACGGCTGGCGGCCCATCTCGGTGAACACCCATCCCGCGGTGCTCGCCACCAGCGGCATCACCGGCAGCCCGACGGCCGCGCCGAGCAGCGACCGCGACTTCGGAGTACGGCCCCCGCGCGTCCTCCACAGCACGATCGCGGCGATCAGCCCGGTGGCCAGGCCGACGACGATCATCAGCCGGTAGCTCCAGTACGTCACCGGGACGAACGGCGTGTACGACCCCGGCCCGTACCGCGCCACGGCCGCCGCCTGGAGCTGGTCCATGCCCTGGACGCGGCCGTCGAGGGTGTGCGTGGCCAGCAGCGACAGCAGGTCCGGTATCCGGATGTCCACCGGCCCGAACTTGATCAGCGAGTACCCGGCGGGCGCCGCGGTGTCGCGCAGCCAGTCGCTGGCGGCCATCTTCATCGGCTCGCGCGCGAACATCACCCGGCCGATGAAATCGCCGCTGAGCGCGAGCGCCGCCGAGGAGACCAGGGTCGTCCAGGCGCCGACCTTCGTCGCCGAACGGAACGCCGCGGTGTCCGGGCCCGGCCGCATCACGCGCCACAGCGACACGCCCGTCACCAGCGCGCCGCCGATGAGGAAGCAGGCGGCCGTGGTGTGGAAGATCGCGGCGAGCGCCACGTCGTTGGTGAGCACGGCGACGATGTCGGTCAGCCGCGCGCGGCCGGTCGCCTTGTCGATGGTGTAGCCGACCGGGTGCTGCATCCAGGAGTTGGCCGCGAGGATGAAGTACGCGGAGAACAGCGTGCCGACGGCGGCGGCCCAGATGGTGGCGAGGTGCACGCGGCG
>DASXYG010000022.1:0-28597 GCA_036502625.1 Streptosporangiaceae bacterium | reverse complement strand
ACCGGCACGCGGCGCCCCGGTGCCGTACGGCCGTACGGCACCGGGGCGCCGCGTCAGCGGCCGGAGCGGTCGTTCTGGTCGCCGCCGGACGACGGCTTGCCGCCCTTGGGGACGAACTCCCAGTGCCAGGGCTCGAAGGGGCCGGTGTAGGCCCAGGCCGGGTGCACCCAGCCGAACCTCTTCGAGTTCGCCCGCAGCCAGATGAACGGGGCGGAGCCCTGGTTCTCGACGCCGCCGCAGAAGTCGACGGCCAGGCCGAGGCCGTGGTTGCTGGTGCCGGGCACCGCGGCGTAGCCGGGCGGCTTCGACTGGTACAGCATGCGCTGCTTGCTGATGTCGCGGTACGCGCTGGTCACGCAGGCCTGGTGGCCGAAGTGCTGCTGGTAGGCGGAGTTCAGCCGGGCGAACGCCACGGCGGCGTCCGCGCGTAGCTGGTAGCCCTTCTGCGGCAGGTCGCAGAGGTAGCGCTTCGGGATCAGCCCGTTCGGGTACTTCTCCGCCTCGGCGGCCGACGCGGCGTCGCAGGAGAACATCGTGAGCCGGCCGCTGCGGTCGGCGGCCACGCCCATCCGCGCGGCCTTGCGCAGCAGCGTGTGGACCGTGCGGTTGGCCTTCTTCCGCAGCGAAATGATCTCCTTGCCGAGCCGCTTCTGATCGGCCTCGATGCCGGTCACCAGCCGCTTCGCGGAGTTGGCCAGCGTCTTCTTGGAGTCGTGCAGGGTCGCGGCCTGGGAGACGAGCGTCGAGCGCTGGATGGTCAGCTCGTACGCGTCGGCCGCGGTGTGCATGTCGTCGGCCGGGGTCCCCGCCAGGGCGATGTCGGCGATGCCGTTGCCGGGGTTCTGGTACTGCGCGTTGACGTAGCGCGCGAGCGGGACCCGCAGACGGGCCAGGCGCTTGCTGGCGGTGCGCAGGTCGGCGGTCGTCGACCGGAGCTTCTTCTTGGCCTGCCGGAGGTCCGAGCGGTGCTTCTCGTAGGTGCGGGTGGCCTTCTGCAGGGAGCTCACCGCCTGCTCCGCCTGCTTGCGCAGGCTCGCGAGCGGATCCTTCGGTGCGGCCGGCAACGCGAACGCCGTCGACGGAATCAGCGCCACCAGCACCAGCGCGAGATAGGCGATCGGCCACACGGAGCGGGGGGAAGGCACGCAGGGTCCTCCGGGTGGTCACTGTTCAATGCCGGACGAACGCTACTACACCGCAACCTCGATCGTTATTTGAACGTCATCACGTACCCTGCGACCCTCCGGCACCACAGGTTCCCACCTGCGCGGACGTGATGATCTTGATGGACTCGTGTCCATTCGGTGCCGATCTCGACCCATTGACAACCGCCCCTCCGTGGCGCACCGTCGCATCCATAAACGTATCCGTGTACGTATTTACGTACTCGGGAAACGGAGGCGCACGCGTGAAGTCCGCATTCGACGGGGTCCGCGTCCTCGAACTCGGGCACGTCTACGCCGGGCCGTACTGCGGCCTGCTGCTCGCCCAGCTCGGCGCGGACGTGGTCAAGCTCGAACCACCCGGCGGCGAGCGGCTGCGGTTCCGCTCGGTCGGCACGGTCGAGACGCACGAGTTCCTGATGCTCAACTCCAACAAGCGCAGCATCGTCGTCGACATCCGCGGCGACGAGGGACGCCAGGTGTTCCTCGACCTCATCGACACGATGGACGTCGTCATCGAGAACTACGCCCCCGGCACGATGAGCCGCTTCGGCCTCGACCCCGACGACCTGATGCGCCGCAACCCGCGGCTGATCTACGCCACGGGCAAGGGGTACGGGCTGACCGGGCCGTACGCCGAGATGGCCGCGATGGACATCACCGTGCAGGCCATGTCCGGCACGATCTCCAGCACCGGCTCCCCGGACGGGCCCCCGATGAAGGCCGGCCCCGCGTTCATCGACTTCGGCACCGGCACGCACCTCTTCGCGGGCATCGCCGCCGCGCTCTACCAGCGCGAGCACACCGGACGGGGCCAGCTCGTCGACGTCGCCATGCACGACATCGTCTATCCCGCGCTGGCCTCCACCCTCGGCGGCATCTACAACGACCCCGGCCGCGACCTGCCGGAACGCACCGGGAACCGGCACTCGGGGCTGGCCGTCGCGCCGTACAACGTCTACCGCGCCGCCGACGGCTGGGTGGCCGTCATCTCCGTATCCGAGCGGCACGCGAAGGGCGTCGGCGCGGCCATGGGGCGGCCGGAGCTCACCGACGACCCGCGCTTCGCCGACCGGTTCGCCCGCGTGGAGAACATCGACGCGCTCGACGCCGAGATCGAGGCGTGGACCTCGGGGCTCGGCCGGTGGGACGTCGTGCGGGCGCTGCAGGACCAGGGCGTGCCGTGCGCGCCCGTGCTGACCGTACGGGAGGTCGCGGACGACCCGCACCTGCGGGAACGCGGCATGATCCGGGAGGTCGAGCATCCCGTGAAGGGCACCGTCCGGGTGCCCGGCAACCCCATCCACCTCGCCGACTCCGCCACCGGGCCGCTGCGGGTGGCGCCGCCGCTGGGTGACGCCACGGACGACGTGCTGACCGCGCTCTGCGGCTACACCCCCGACCGCATCGCCGCGCTCCGCGCCGCCGACGCCGTCACGTGACCAGGGAAGAGGCCATGCCCGAATTCACCCCGGACCCCGGCACGCCGCTCGGCCGGTACTACGCGCACATGCGCGGCCGGCTCGGCGACCGCGCCAGCCACCCGCTCGGCACGCTCGACGCCGTCACGATCGGCCGGTACGCGCTGACGATCGGCGCCACCGACCCCGTCCACCACGACCGCGACGCGGCGCGCGCCGCCGGATACGCCGACGTCGTGGCGCCGCCGAACCTGCTCGCCGCGATCTTCGAGTGGGGCGCCGGCACCGAACCCGGCGGCCTCGGCCCGGACGGCACGCCGTCCCGGGCCGACCAGGCCGGCGACGGACTACGGGCGATGGGCGCGGGCGAGGAGATGGAGATCCTGGCGCCCGCGGTCGCCGGGATGGAGATCGTCGAGGACGAGAGCCTCGACGCGGTCGTCGCGAAGGACACCCGCGGCGGCCCCTGCGTCTTCGTCACCACCCTGCACGTCTTCCGCACCCCGGACGGCACCGTCCTCAACCGCAACCGCCGCACGGTCGTACGCCGAGACCCGATCGAGGAGCCATGACCGAACTTGAACCGGGCGACGAACTGCCGCGGCTGGCGTACGGGCCGACGCCGCTCGACCTGTTCCGCTACAGCGCCGTCACCTGGAACCCGCACCGCATCCACTACGAGGAGGCGTACGCGCGCAGCGAGGGCCACCCCGGTGTGCTCGTGCACTCGCACTTCCGGGCCGCGCTCGCGCTGCGCTGCGTGACCGAGGGGCTGGGCTCCGGGTGGGCGCTGGTGCGTACGGCGTACCGGCTGCGGCGTCCGGCCACGCCCGGCGACACGCTCGTCTACGGCGCGCGGGTGGCCACGGTGGACGGCGACACGGCCGAGCTTGAGCTGTACGAGGACCATCCGAGCGGCGCGCACGGCCTTGAGGGCACGGCGGTCGTCCGGCGTACGGGAGAGGGGCGCGCATGATCGGGTTCACGCCGACGGACGAGCAGCGGATGCTCGTCGAGACGGTGCGGCGGTTCGTCCGCGAGGAGATCATCCCGGCCGAGGACGAGCTCGACCCGGACGCCGGGGCGCTGCCCGCGGACGTCCACCGGCGGCTCACCGCCAAGACGCGGGCGATGGGGCTGTGGGCGTGGGACGCGCCCGCGGACGTCGGCGGCCCCGGGCTGGACCTGGTGACGCAGACGCTGCTGGCCATCGAGATGGCGCAGCACCGCGGCGGGCTCTACACCCCCTGTTACGGGGTGTTCGGCGGCGCCGGGCTCGCCCATCTGTACGAGGCGAGCGAGGACCAGAAGCAGCGGTACCTGTATCCGACGCTGCGCGGCGAGATGCACGGGTTCTTCGCGCTCTCCGAGCCGTCCGGCGGCTCCGACCCGGCGCGCGCGATCCGGACGAAGGCCGTCCGCGATGGCGCCGACTGGGTGCTCAACGGGTCCAAGCTGTGGATATCGAACGTCGTCGGCGCCGACTACGGAATCGTCGTGGCGCGTACGGGACCCGGGCGCAACGGGCTGACCAGCTTCATCGTGGACGTGGACGCGCCGGGGTTCACGCTGGTGCGGGTCGTGAAGACGCTGCGGCGCGTGCACGAGGCCACCGAGCTGACCTTCGAGGACGTCCGGGTGCCCGACGCGAACCGGCTCGGGCCCGAGGGCGCCGGGTTCACGCTGGCCGCCGCGCGGCTGGCCCGGCAGCGCATCCCGTACGCGGCCGGGTGCCTGGGCGTGGCCATCGCGGCGCACGAGCGGGCCGTGGAGTACGCCAAGATCCGCGAGACGTTCGGCCGTACGCTCGCGTCGCAGCAGGGCATCCAGTGGATGCTCGTCGACAACGAGATCGACCTGCGCAACGCGCGGTCGGCGGTGCTCGAAGCCGCCGCGAAGGCGGACGGCGGCGCGGACTTCCGTGCCGACGCGGCGATCGCGAAGATCGTCGCCAGCGAGGCCGCGTCGCGGGTGGTGGACCGGTCCATGCAGATCCACGGCGGGCTCGGCGTGGCGCAGGACCTGCCGTTCGAGCGGTGGTACCGGGAGATGCGCATCCGCCGCATCGGGGAGGGGCCGAACGAGGTGCAGCGCATGATCGTCGCCCGCGAGCTGCTTGGGTCCGCCGCGCGGACCTCCGCCCGTACGGCCCAGGGAGACGGCGAATGAGCCGCGAGGACCGGCCCGTCAGGATCGCGAACTGCTCGGGCTTCTACGGCGACCGGATGACCGCGCTGTACGACATGGCCACCGGTGGCCATGTGGACGTCATCACCGGCGACTACCTCGCCGAGGTCACCATGCTGGTGCTGGCCAAGGCGCGGCTGAAGGACCCCGCGGCGGGCTACGCGCGGACGTTCGCGGCGCAGCTCGAACCGGCGCTCCCGGCGATCGCGGAGCGCGGCATCAAGGTGGTGGTCAACGCCGGAGGGCTGAACCCCGCCGGGCTCGCGGACGCCGTCCGCGCGCTGCTCGACCGCCGCGGCGCCGCGCTGACCGTGGCGTACGTGGACGGCGACGACGTCCTGCCGCGGCTGGGCGAGGACGGGCTGGTGCGGCATCTGACCGGCGGCGGGCCGCCGTCGGCCTGGCCGTACGAACCGCTGACCGCCAACGCCTACCTCGGCGGCTTCGGCGTCGCGCGGGCGCTTGAGCGCGGCGCGGACATCGTCGTCACCGGGCGCGTCGCGGACGCCTCGGTGGTCAGCGGCGCCGCGGCCTGGTGGTGGGGGTGGACGCCCGGCGACCTCGACGCGCTGGCCGGGGCCGTGGCGGCCGGGCACGTCATCGAGTGCGGCGCGCAGGCCACCGGCGGCAACTTCTCCGGGTTCGCCGACGTGCCCGGCCTGGAGCGGCCCGGCTTCCCGATCGCGGAGATCGCCGCCAACGGCGACACCGTGATCACCAAGCACCCGGGCACCGGCGGGCGCGTCTCGGCGGACACCGTCACCGCGCAGCTCCTGTACGAGGTGGGCGCCCCCGCGTACCTCAACCCGGACGTCACCACCCACCTCGACGCGCTCGGCCTGCGCGACCTCGGCGGCGACCGGGTGGCGATGACCGGCGCGCGCGGCACACCGCCGCCGCCCACCACGAAGGTCGCCGTCACCGCGCTCGGCGGCTGGCAGAACTCGGGCACGTTCGTGCTGACCGGGCTGGACATCGACGCGAAGGCCGACCTCGTCGAGCGGACCGTACGCGCCGGGCTGGACGGCGTCGCGGGCGTGGACGCGCTCACGTTCACGCGCATCGGGCGGGCCGCGGAGGACCCGGCCGAGCAGGAGCTGGGCGCGGCGCTGCTGAAGGTGTCCGTACGCGGCACGGAGAAGGCGGCCGGGCGGGCGTTCTCCGGGATGCTCGTGGAGATGGCGCTGTCCAGCTACCCCGGGCACCACCAGATGGCGCCGCCGGGCAGGGGCGGTTCGTACGGGGAGTACTGGCCGGGGCTGATCGCGCAGGCCGAGCTGGCGCACCGGGTGGTGCACGCGGACGGCGGCAGCGAGATCGTGGCGCCGCCGCCGGTCACGGAGACGCCGGGGGCGGCCGTCGCGCCCGAGCCCGAGCCGTACGCGGGCGGGGCGACGCGGACGCTGCCGCTCGGCCGGGTGGCGTACGCGCGGTCCGGCGACAAGGGCGGCGACGGCAACGTGGGGATCTGGGCGCCCGACGCGGCCGCGTGGCCGTGGCTGCGCGCCGCGCTGACCGTGGAGGCGCTGCGGAAGCTGCTGCCCGAGGCTGCCGGCCTGGAGATCTCGCGGTACGAGCTGCCGAACCTGCGCGCCGTCAACTTCGTGATCCACGGGCTGCTCGGCGAGGGCGCGACGTCGACCACGCGATTCGACAAACAGGCCAAGGCCCTCGCCGAATGGGTCCGCGCCCGCCACCTGCCCGTCCCCGAACACCTGACCGCCTAGCATTGACCCGTTCACGAAGCCACGAACCGCGAACCCATCGAGAGCGCCATGCCGTCGCGCAGCCACCGCACCATCGACCGTGTCACGCAGATCCTGGAAGTCGTCGCCGGGCGGCCCGAGGGATGCACGCTCACCGAGCTGTCCACCGAGCTCGACGCCCCGAAGAGCTCCATCCAGGGGTTCGTGAACGGCCTGGTGCACACCGGCTACCTCGACGAGCACGACCGCCGCTATCTGCTGGGGCCCGCGCCGTACATGCTGACGCTGCGCGCGAACCGGCTGCCCGCCCGTACGGTCGGCCACGACGACCTGGTGGCGCTCAACGAGGAGTCCGGCTGCACGGTGCTGCTCGGCGTACGCGTCGGGCAGCACGTGGTGTACGTCGACGACGCGGGCGAGGGGATGTACCTCCAGTTCATCGCCCGCACGCGCGCCCGGCGGCCGCTGCTGGAGACGGCCGCGGGCCAGGTGCTGCTCGCCGCGCTGCCCGAGGACGAACTGCACCGTTTCCTCCAGCGCCACCCCGACCACGCGGCGGTCGAACGCTACCTGGACGCCCTGCCGGAGATCCGCAAGACGGGCATCGCGGTGAACGAGTCGAGCCCCGTACCGAAGACCAGCGCGGTCGCCAGACAGGTGCGCGACGGGGCCGGGCACGTGGTCGCGTCCGTCACGCTGTCGGGGCGCCCGGAGGACGTCCTTACGCGGGTTGACGAGCTGGGCGCGATGCTGCGGGCGGCCACGGACGGGTGGGCGGGGCGCTGAGGTTCAGACCGTGGCGGCGAGGCGTTCGGCGTAGGTGCGGGCGGCGGTCAGGAACTGCTCGAGCTCGGCTTCCGTGGGTGCGGCGTCCTCGATCAGCTCGCTGAGCAGGATGATGTGCTGCGCCCGCTGGAGCTCCGTCAGGCCCTCGGCCCGGGTTCCGGCCAGCGCCGAGATGATCAGCTTCTCGGCGGCACCGGGGGCGATCGGCGGCGCGTTACGGCCTCGCCGGATGCGGGCGTGCGCGACGAACCGGACGATGTCGGCCCCGGTCTTCCTGGTGAACCGCCGGTGGCACGCCTCCACGAACGCGGCCCACATGAGCACTCCGGACCCGTCGAGCTCGTCCTTCGCACCGATCATCCGCGCCATGGGGCGCAGCTTCGCGTCGTCCTGTCGGAGATACGTACGGAGCAGGTCGACGTGCCAGTCGGTGATCTCGACGGGCACGGGTCAGCTCAGCAGCCCGTCGGCGAGCGCGCGCGAACCCTTGAGGAGGTCCTCGATCTCGGTCGCGTCCGGGGCTTCGTCGCGAATGATCGCCGTGAGCACACCCATCCGGATGTCGATGGTCTGCTGCCGGGGGATGTCGTCCGTCATGACGTCGTCTCTGACGATCATGGTGATCATGCGTTCGGTCGCATCGGCGCTCAGGCGATCGGCGAGGACGTCCTCACGGGAGCGCAGGTCGGCGACGAAGTCGATGATCTCGTCGTCCGTCGGCGCATTGCCAAAACGCCGCTGGACAGCCATGGCGAACAACGCGGTGAGGAACGCGAAGTAGGGCTCCGTCGTGGCGGGCGAACGATCGAGCGCCTCATTGAGCCTGTTCCACTCCTGCCGATCGCCACGAAGGTGCGCACGGAATGCGGCCACGATGTCATCGCTCACGGGCATGCCGTGTCTCCCTCGCCTCAAGCAGCTTGTGGTACGCCAAGCGCGTGCCTTCGCCAATCAGGATGCCAGCAACAACGATCGTGGCGCCGGTGTCACCCAGATTCACCCCGTGAGTCGGGGTCTCGAACATGCTCGGCCCCGATCGGGCGGCCACTTGCGCGTATGTGGGTCCCGTCGGCTTCGAGATCGCGTCGTCGAGCGTGTTCCCCGACTCCTGGACCACGTCGATCTCGTTCTCCAGGCTTTCCTTGTCGAGGGCCTGCTTTCGCAGGCGGCTGAGGATCGACGCATCGGGCGCGTCCGACTCCAGGAGGGCGTCGCCTCTGGGGGGAATCAGATCGGGCGCTTGGTGGGCCGGCCCGTCCGGCGGATCGGACGCCGGGGAGGGAGGCCGGTCGCGGGACGTGCGGTACGGGCGGGCGGCACTGGGGGCGGTGTCAGTGTGGGGGTCCGTGACGTAGCGGACGTCAACGTGTGGGGGCGGGCGTCCGCCGGGGGTGGCGAACGCCGGATGGTCGGATTGGCGGATGGTGCGCCAGATCGCCTTGGGATCGTTGTTGTCGCCGGTGGGCGGTTCGGTGGGACGGGGGCGGTCGCCGGATGGCTTGGGGGCGTCCGGTTTCTCGGGGGGTTGGTCGGGGTGGCCGCCGTGCAGTTCTCCCACGGGGGGATTGTCGTCCACTCGCCTGGGTGTGGTGGGACCGTGTCACCTTCCGGCCAGGGGCGGCGGCGGGGTCACGCTGTGGTGCTGCGGGTCAGCATGTGGGCCTCGCGCATGCGGCCGTCGGGGGTGAAGTGGCCGAAGAAGTGGACGTCGATGGCGAGGGTCTTGCCGCGTTGGTGTACGTGCAGGGTGTAGCGGGCGGCTAGGTGGTCGGCGGTCGCGTAGGCCTCGTGGACCTCTATGCGGCCTTCGGGGCGGTTCTTGCGTACGGGGCGGGTGTGGGCGATGAGCTTGGCGCGGTCGATGCGGTTGCCGTCGGCGATCTGCACGATGTCGGGCGTGTGGTAGCGGTCGACGATCTCCGCGGGGTCGGTGTCGTCGCGGAGGAGGTCGGCGGTGAAGTCGGTGAAGAAGGCGGCGATGAACACGCCGGGGTCGGTTTCGAGGCGTGCGTTCATGGTTCTCCCGGTCTCGGTATGATCTTTGACAGTTTGTAAGGTATCGGGATCTCGGTAATTCTGACAAGGTGTAAGAGATGGCTTCGTCTGGTGGACGTACTCGCCGTGCGGATGCGGTGCGCAGCCGTGCGGCCGTGCTGGATGCCGCGGCGGCGATGCTCGACGACCGGCCGGACGCCAGCGTCGAGGCCATCGCGGCCGCGGCGGGGGTGACCCGGCAGACCGTCTACGCGCACTTTCCGTCGCGGGAGAAGCTGCTGTACGCGGTGCTCGACCGGATCACCGAGGAGGCGGTGGCCGCGATGGACGCGGCCGAGCCCGATGCGGGTCCGGCCGCGGATGCCCTGCTCCGCATGCTCGACGCGGCCGCGGGGCCGCCGGGGCGCCACGGGGCGCTGCTCCAGCGGATCGGCGCGCTGCCCGTGAGCGCGGACGAGGACCGTACGCGGCACACCCCGGTGGCCGACCGGATCGAGGCCGTGCTGCGGCGGGGGCGGCGCGGCGGGGAGTTCGACACCGGGTTGCCGGTGCCGTGGCTGGTGACGGGGGTCATCGCCTTGGCGCACGCGGCGGGCGCGGAGCGGGCAGCGGGCCGCCTCACCGCACCGGCCGCGCGCAAGGCCCTGCATGAGAGCGTCCTGCGGCTGGTGGGGGCCGCCGAACCGCGCTGACCGCGGCAGCCGCGTTTCGGGCGGTGGTGGCCGGGTCCGGGCGGCTTCGCCCGGGCCGGGCTGGCTGCGTCTGCCGCGTTCGCGTGGTGGTGGCCTGGTCCGGGGGCTTCGCCTGGGGAGAGCTGGGTGTGCCTGCCGCGCTCGGGTTGGTGGCCGGTCGCGTGTGGCGCGGCCGGGGCTGGGACGCGGGGCTGGGACGCGGGGCTGGGACGCGGGGCCGGGGGTGTGCCACGGGCCGGGAGCTTGGGATCGGAGTCAGGGGCTGGGCTGGGCGCGCGGCGGGACGGGAGCTAGGGATCGGAGTGCGGGGCAGCGCCGGTGGGCGGAGGCTTGGGGCACGGCAGGGGGGCGGGGGTGCGGGGTTGGGGGTGGGCTGCGAGTTGGGGGTGGGGGCAGGTGGGCTGCTGCGTGGTCGGTTCGGGGGCTGGGGGTGGGGCGGGTTGGGTGGGTGGGGTCTGGCTTGTGGGTGGGTGGCGGTTGGGCGTGGGGGCGGTTTGGTGGGTGGTTGCGGTGGGGTGGGAGTGAGAGTGCGGGGGGGTGCGGGGGTGGTGGGGGTGGGAGTGGGTTGGGGTTAGGTGGGTGGGGTGGTTAGGCCGGCTTCGTGGGCGGTTATGGCTGCTTGGACTCGGTTGGTGGCGTTCAGGCGCGGGAGGATGGCGCTTACGTGGGCTTTGACCGTGCCTTCCGCTACGTGGAGGCGGGTGGCGATGGATTGGTTGGAGAGGCCGTCGCCTACCAGGGCCAGGACGTCGCGTTCGCGGGCGGTGAGGGTGGCTACGGCGCGGCGGGCCTGGTCGCGGCGGGTGAGGTTGCCGCCGCGGAGCTCGGCTATGACGCGGTGGGCTACGCGGGGGGAGAGGTAGGCGGCGCCGTCGGCGACCGCGTGGACGCCGGTTAGGAGTTCGCGGGGGTCGGCGGCCTTCAGGAGGAAGCCGCGGGCGCCCTCGGTGAGGGCGCGCGCGATGTAGGTGTCCTCGTCGAAGGTGGTGAGCATGACGACCGCGACCTCGGGGAGGACGCGGCGCAGCTCCGCGGCGGCGGCCAGGCCGTCGGTGCGGGGCATGCGGATGTCGAGCAGGGCGACGTCGGGGTGGTGGGCGCGGGCCAGCTCGACCGCCTCGTGGCCGTCGGCGGCCTCGGCGACCACCTCGATGGACGGGTCGGCGGACAGGATGGACCTAACCCCGGCGCGGATCATCGACTCGTCGTCGGCCAGCAGCACCCGGATCACGGGCCCTCCTTGGTGATCGGGAGGCGGGCCGCGACGGAGTAGCCGTCGTCGAGCCGGCCCGAGAGCAGGGCGCCGCCGAGCATGCGAGCCCGCTCGCGCAGGCCCGCCAGGCCGGTGCCGCCCGGCTCGCTCGGCACGAGCGGCGCGGACCGCGGCGCGGTGTTGCGCACCGAGACGTAGAGGTCGTCGGCGTCGCGCTCCAGGCGCACGGTGACCTCGGCGCCGGGCGCGTAGCGCGCCGCGTTCGTCAGGGACTCGCGTACGACCCGGTGGGCGGCGCGGTCGACCAGCGGCGGGAGGACGGCGGCCGCGTCGTCGCGGATGAGCGTGGCGGTCATGCCGGCCGCGCGGACCCGCTCGACCAGCGCCTCGATCGACTCGTCGGCGGGATCGGCCGGCAGCGCCGCGTCGTCGCGCAGGAGGCCGATCGTCGCGCGCAGCCGGTCGGTCGCGGCGACGGCGGACTCGCGCAGCTCGGCCACCGAGCGCCGGTTCGGCTCGCTCAGCCCGGCGTCGAGCTCCAGGGCGCCGGAGCGCAGCGCGATCAGCGCGAGCTCGTGGCCCAGGGAGTCGTGCAGGTCGGCGGCGATGCGCTCGCGTTCGTCGCGGTGGGCGCGCTCGGTGTTGAGCATGAGCAGCCGCTCCATCTGGCGCACCTGGAGCCGGCCCGCGGCGACCAGCTCGGCCTGCTGCCGCCGGAACGCCCCGGCCAGCCACGGCAGCGCCACGAACACGCCCGCGCACGCCAGCCCGGACACGCCCTCCCAGAAGTACGGGACGGCGATGCCGGCACCGGCGGCGCCCACCAGGGTGGCGATCATCCAGGCGCGGCGGACCGGGAGGTGGCGCCCGAGGAGGTAGGCGGCCACCGCGAGGACCGGGAACAGGAGCTGGCGCCACACCGGGAGCTGCTCGGTGAACAACCCGTTGGCCAGCCCGAGCGATGCGACGACCAGCAGCAGCGCAGCATTTCTCATCGATTCGAGAGTACGGGGACATCGGGTGCGCCGGCCGCATGAGGTGGGGCGGGCCGGGTGCGGGCGCGGAAGAGGTGGGTGACGCGCAGCGCCGTTGCCGCGAGGCCGGCGAGGGCGGCCGTGCCCAGGGCGATCGTCACGGGCGCCGCGAAGTACGTGAGCTGGGACCACGTGACCGTACGGCCGGAGGAGAGGAACGAGATGGCCGACGGGTAGAAGGCGAAGACGGCCACCGGGAGCGCCGCGGGGATGAGCCGGAGCACGGTGCGCCAGGCGGGGCGGCCGGCGCGGCGGCGCGCCCAGCGGCGGGCGCGGACGGCGCCCAGGACGCCCAGGGCCAGGAACACCGCGGTGGCCAGGGCCAGCAGCGGCTGGGTGAACGTCGTCAGCGCGCCCTCGGGCTCGGGGCTGTGGCCCTCGCTCATGGCGAGCAGGCCGGTGGCGGTCTGGTAGGTGGCGTCGGTGAGGCCGGCGCCGTTGGTGATGACGGCGAAGCCGTAGCCGGTGCGGGGGACGAGCATCTCGACGGCGTTGTACGTGAACAGGTTGCCGGAGTGCTCCAGGCGCTCGGTGCCGGTCGCGTCGCGGGACCGGCTCCAGCCCATGGCGTAGTCGCTGTTGTTGGCCACGGTGACCGGGGTGTGCATGGTGGCCAGGCTCTTGGCGGACACCGGGCGCTTGCCGTAGCCGCCCTGGGCGATGAGCCAGCGGCCCATGTCGTGCGCGTCGGTGATCACGCCGCCGGCGCCGCTGTCGGCGAGGAACGCGGGCATCTCGGGGCGGGAGACCCAGGCGCCGAACACCGAGTTGTAGCCGTTCGCGGGGCGGATGTCGCGATCGCTGAGGGCGCTGCCGGTCATGCCGAGCGGGCCGAAGACCTCGCTGCGCATGTACGCACCGAAGGGGCGGCCGCTCGCGACCTCGACGAGGCGCGCGGCGAGGTCGAAGTTGACGTTGCAGTAGGAGTAGTGGGTGCCGGGGGCGGTGGCCAGGCGGGCCGTGCGCAGCGTCGCGACGTACGCCTTCAGGGACGGGGCCCGGTCGGTCGCGGCGAGGTCGATGCCGGGGTCGGCCAGGCTGGACGTCTGGTTGAGGAGCTGGCGCACGGTGATGCGGGACGAGCGCGGGTCGGCCGTACGGAACTCGGGCATCTGCGCGGCCACCGGGCGGTCGAGCGCGATCTTCCCCTGGTCGACCAGGCGCATCACGGCCATGGCGGTGAACGACTTGCTGAGGGAGGCGACCCGCATCGGGGTGCGCGCGGTGACCGCCGCGCCGGTGGAGGTGTGGCCGTAGCCCGCGGCGCGGATGATCCGGCCGTTGTGGGTGACCACGACCGACAGGCCGGGCACGCCCGTCTGCGCGCGGACGGACCGGGCGTACGCGTCGATCGAGGCGGGGGTCAGCGGGCCGGCGGACGCGGCACGGGCGGGCGGGCCGAGCGGCGCGGCGACGGCGAGGACGACCAGCGCCGCGAGCACGGCGAACATGCGTTTCATAACGCCCGAACCTACGGATCAGGCACCCCCGCGCACCTCTGCCGATCCTCCACGATCACCCCCGACGAAAGTCATAGGCGCCAGTTGGGGGCGGCGCCGGTCAGCCGAGGATCTCCTCGCCGCGCTTCCGTGCGCGGTCGAGGAACCCGTCGAGGTCCGTGCCGGTGACCCCGGCGTCGGAGACGATCGCCAGCGCCAGCACCATCTCCAGTTCCGTACGCTCGCCCGCGTCGACGTCGTCGAGCGGGACGCCGTCGTCGAAGACCGCGCGGATGACCCGCTCGGCCTTGTCGGGGTCGATCCGGTCGGCCGCGTCGGCGGACCGGGCCCGTACGTCGGCGACGTACTCGATGATCTCGGCCTGCGGCGTCTCCGCGGCGAACCGGTGGCCGACCGCCTCGACGAAGGTGGCGAAGATCAGCACCAGGTAGCCCTTCCTGGCCGCCGGCGACCCGCTGAGCGCCTGGTTGAGCCGCTGGAACCGCTCGTTCTCCGCGGACAGGAACGCGTGGATCGTGGCTACCTGGTCGTCCCTGATGGGCATGGTGTTCCTCTTCCGGTCGTCCGCGGCGGCGGGCGTGGCGAACGCCCCGCCGACGAGGATGCCAGGTGCGGAGACCGCGGCGCGGCGACTTCGTGCCCGGCGCGTAGCCCGCGCATTACCCCTGCGGCGAGGGAATTTGCCGAGCGTGCACCCGGAGGCGGCGTCGCGTATTCCGGACGCCTCATAGCGTCGGTGGGAGGACGGCGCGGGGAGGTGACGCATGGCGGTCCTGACACCGGAGCGGACCGGGCCGCTGCCGGCCGTTCGAGGGGAGCGGCCGGCGCGGCGCGCGCTGCGCCACCTGCCGTTCGCGATCATGTTCGTGCTCGCGGCGCTGCTGCGGGTCGTCGCGATGATCGCGTACCAGGGCGTCCTGTGGTTCCCCGACTCGCATTCGTACCTCGCCGTCGCGGTGGCGCCGACGCCGTTCCCGGCGCGGCCGCAGGGGTACGCGTTCTTCCTGCGGATGCTGGAGCCGGTGCACAGCCTCGCCTTCGTGGCGGGTGTGCAGCACGCCATGGGGCTGGCCGCGGGTGTGCTGATCTACCTCACGCTGCGGCGGTTCCGTACGCCCGGGTGGGTGGCCGCGCTGTGCGTGGCGCCGGTGCTGTTCGACGCGTACCAGCTCGAAATGGAGCACATGCTCCTGTCGGACGCGCTGTTCTGGTTCCTGGTGCTGGTCGCGGTGGTGCTGGTGCTGTGGTGGCCGCGGTGGTGGCCGGCGCTGGCGGGCGCGGGGCTGGCGCTGGGGTTGGCGGCGGTCACCCGGAGCGTGGGGCTGCCGCTGCTCGGGGTGTTCGCCGCCTACCTGCTCGTCCGGCGGCGGTGGCGGTCGGTGCTGGTCACGGCGGGGGCGTGCGCGCTGCCGATCGCGGCGTACGCGCTGTGGTTCCACGGCACGTGGGGCACGTACGCCATGACGAACAGCGACGGGGTGTTCCTCTACAGCCGTACGGCCGCTTTCGCTGACTGCTCGGTGATCAGGCCGCCGGCGAGCGAGCGCGCGCTGTGCCCACGCGAGCCCGTCGGGCGGCGCGGGCCGTCGCCGAACTACATCTGGCACCTCGGCGTGCTCGGCCCGATGACCAACCACCGCAAGTTCTCCCCGGCCGTGAACGCCTGGACCGGCGACTTCGCGAAGCGGGCGATCCTGGCGCAGCCGGGCGCGTACCTCGCGACCGGGCTCGGCGACGTCGCGAAGACGTTCGGCGGCGGCCGCATGCCGTACCCCACCAGGTACGCGGTGAGCCTGTACGACTTCCCGGCGCGCGTGAAGCCGCAGAAGCCGACCTCGAAGCCGCTTCCGGGGGTGACCCTCGGCCGCGCCATCGACACGTACACCGCGTCGGACTCCACCGGCCTACCGAAGGTCGAGCCCGGGTACGCCGCGTTCCTCCGCGTGTACCAGCACGTCTTCTACCTCAGCGGGCCGCCGCTCGCGCTGATCCTGGCCGGCGGCGGCGTCGTGCTGCTCGTGCGGCGCCGCCGTGCCGCGTCCGCCCTGCTGCCGTGGGCGTCCGCGGTGGTGCTGCTCGTCGTGCCGCCGTTCACGGCCGCGTTCGACTACCGGTACGTCATTCCGGCCGTGCCGCTCGCCTGCCTGGCACTGGGCGCCGCGCTCGGCGGCGTGCGGTGGCGGTACAGTGGGCTATCTTCTACACGTTCGTAGAAGATGGTGAAGAGTGGGGAATGCACGTGATGACGAGCGCCGTGGGCTGGTTCGACGCCGGCTGGTACGTCCGCGCCACCGACCTGGCCACGCACAGCACCTGGCTGAACGGTGCCGCCGCGGTGTGGACCGACTGGGGGCTGCTGGTGTTCGCCGCGCTGTTCCTCGCCGGCTGGTGGATCGCGCGGCCGGGTTCGGCGGCGCGGATGGCCGCGGCGCTGTGGGCGCCGATCGCCACGGTGGCCGCGTACGCCATCGACGTGGTGATCAAGGGGTTCGTCGCCGAGCCGCGGCCGTGCCAGGTCATCGCGGCGGTGCACACCGTACTGCCGTGCCCGGGGGCCGCCGATTACTCGTTCCCGAGCAACCACGCGACGATCGCCGCGGCCGCCACCGTGGGCCTGTTCGCGGTGTCCCGCCGGCTCGGCGTGGTCGCCGCGGTCGCGGCGCTGCTCATGGCCGCGTCGCGGGTGTACGTCGGCGCCCACTATCCGCACGACGTCCTGGCCGGCCTGGTGGTCGGCGCGGTGGTGGCGGGCGCGTTCCTGGTCCCGGCGACGCGGGCGCTGTCCGCGCTGGTCGTACGGCTAAGACACACCCCGCTACGGCCGCTGCTGACCGTGCAGCCCGCCACCGGCCATCACGCGGCGGGCGCGCGGTAGCGGCGCCTGGTGGCGGTCGCGACCACGGTGAGCGGCGCCGTCAGGAGGGCCGCGATGCCGAAGAGCAGGGCGTACCACTGGTGCTGCGCCAGCGGTCCCGCCGCGGCGGAGGCCAGCGCGCTGCCGACGAACATGGCGGCGGCGAAGAACGACACCGCAGTGCCGCGCGCCTCCGGCGCAACGGAGGTCGCCCAGGTCTGCAGGGTCGAGTGCATGAACGCCCAGCCGCCGCCGAGCAGCAGCGCCGTGACCACGACCGTCGCGATGTCGACGCGCGCGGCGACCAGCGCGTAGCCGAGGCACATCTGGGTGCCGCCCGCGGCGATCAGCCACCACGGGCGCCATCGCTGCGACAGCCGTTTCACCAGGCGGGACAGGATGCCGACGCCCACGCCGTACGCCGCGGTGGCCAGCCCCGCGATCGCCGACCCGACGCCGTGGTGCTCCAGCGCGGACGCCAGGAACGTCATCGTGCCGAGCAGTACGCCGCCCTCCACGAAGCCGAGCGCGAAGACGAGCAGCGCCCACTTGCGGCGCAGCACGGAGCCGAGGTGCGCGCGCAGGCCGCCGACCGCGCCGCGCGGCGGCTCGGGCAGGCCGCGCAGCGCGAACGAGCAGACGGCCGCGCAGACCGCCGGCACCGCGAAGACCGCGCGCCAGCCCGCGAGGTGGCCGAGGACGCCGCCCATCACGGTGGCCAGCGCGGTGGCGATGGCCTGCGCGGCCATGAGGTCGGTCAGCGCGCGCTGCCGTCCGGAGGGCGCCACGGTGTCGCCCACATACGTCAGGGCCGTGGGCACGACGGCGCCGAAGCAGGCGCCGGCCACGATCCTGGACGCGATCAGCACGGCGAGGTCCGGCGCCAGCGCGGACGCCACGCCGGTAGCCGCCGCGCCGAGCAGGGTGGCGCGCATGATCCGCACCCGCCCGTAGCGGTCGGACAGCACGCCCCACAGCGGCTGCGACAGCCCGTACGCCAGGAAGTAGCCGCTGGCCGCCGCGACCGTCGCGGACAGCGGCGTGCGCATCGCGACGGCGATCATCACGAGGATCGGGGTGACGGCGAAGCGGTCGAAGCTGGAGACGAACGACGCGGCGGCGATGGTGAACGGGGGACGGGTGATCGTGTCGGCCGAGGTCGTCTGGGGGGTGCTGGTCATCACCGGTCCTTCGTATTGGCGTACCACCCATGGTGACGTCCCGGGATCCGCGGGCTCCGAGCGGGGTCCGGCGGGGTAGGAGGCCACGCATGGAGCACGAGGCGCGGGCGACCGAGGGCGACGGCGGGGGCGCCTCACGCGGGTGGGCCACGGGGCTGTCGGTGACCGGGGCGGCCGTGCTGTTCCTGATGCTGCGGCTGTTCGCGATCACCCGGTACGACTGGCACACCGCGTTCGCGATCGTGGACACCATCCAGTTCGACGACGCGCCGTCCGTGGTGCTCGGCACGCTGATGGCCGACCAGGTGATCAGCGGGTCCGTGCTGATGCTGCTGCTCCCGTTCGCGGTCGTGCGCCAGACGCGGTTCGGGCTGCGCGACCGCAGCCACGACGGCCACCTGGCCTGGCTGATCACGCTGGTGGTGGCGACGCTCGCGCTGGTCGTGACGTACCGGGCGTGGTGGCTGCTCGGCGGCGCGGCCGTCATCGCCGCGGTGCTCGTGGTCCTGCTGCGCACCCGGGACCGCGGCGGCGGGCGTACGGCGGTGCTGTGGATCATGCGGCAGATCGGCGTGCTGACGGTGCTGGCCGCGCTGGTGATCGCGGCGACCGTGCGCACACCGTGGGTGCCGCTGGAGCGGATCGCCACGAAGGCGGGCGTGATCCAGGGCTACGTCCTGGAGACGCCGTCCGGCTACCTGAAGGTGCTGAGCCGGGACGAGCGCGAAATGGTGATCGTCGAGACCTCGGACGTCACGTCGCGCCACGAATGCGAGGACGAGCGGTGCTGACGGTGTGGGCCTAGGCCGAAGGGCCGGGCGGGAACGGGGCCGGTGGCCGAGGCGGCGGTGCGGTGCGGCGTATGAGCATGTGAGGCATGAGTGTCGCAGGGGTCGAGAGTCAAGGGTCGGTATCGGGTACGGGGCAGCGGGGTGAGGCGCCGGGGTGGGCGGTGGTCCTCGCCGCGAGCGTGGGGCAGTTCCTCGTCGTTCTCGACATCGCCATCGTCAACGTGGCGCTGCCGAGCATCCGGGCCGGGATGGGGCTCGGGCCGGAGGGGCTGCAATGGGTCGTCAACGCGTACTCGCTGACGTTCGCGGGGTTCCTGCTGCTCGGAGGGCGGGCGGCGGACCTGTTCGGGCGGCGGCGGATCTTCCTGACCGGGCTCGGGCTGTTCGTCGTCGCCAGCCTCGCGGGCGGGCTGGCGCAGGACCCGGCGATGCTCATCGCGGCCAGGTCCGTCCAGGGCATCGGGGCCGCGGTGCTCTCGCCGGTCACGCTGTCGCTGCTGACCAGCACGTTCCCGGCCGGGCCCGCGCGGACGCGGGCGATCGCCACGTGGACGGCCGTGGGCACCGCGGGCGGCGCGGCGGGCGGGCTCATCGGCGGGCTGCTCACCGACTTCCTGAACTGGCGCTGGGTGCTGCTGATCAACGTGCCGATCGGCGCCGTCGTGACCGTCATCGCGGCGCGGTGGCTGCGCCGCGACCGCGCTGACGGGCCGCGCCGCCGCCTCGACCTGCCGGGCGCGGTGCTCGTCACCGGCGGCGTCGCGCTGCTGGACTTCGGGATCAGCCGGACGGAGGCGTACGGGTGGGCCGCCGCCGGATCGCTGGTGCCGCTCGGGGTCGGGGTGGCCGCGCTGGTCGCGTTCGTCGTGGTGGAGGCGCGTACGGCCGAGCCGCTGGTGCCGCTGCGGCTGTTCCGGCTGCGCAGCGTGGCCGTCGGCAACCTGGCCACGCTGGTGGCCATGGCGGGCGGCTTCGCGATGTGGTACTTCCTGTCGCTGTACATGCAGAACGTGCTGCACTACACGGCCATCGAGGCCGGCCTGGCGTTCCTGCCGCACACCACCGGCATCATCGTGGGCTCCAAGCTGGCGCCGCGGCTGATGAGCCTCGTCGACACGCGGCTGCTCGCCGGGTTCGGCGGCCTGCTCGCGGCGGCCGGTTTCGCCTGGCAGAGCATGGTGATGCCGGCGGACGGCACGTTCCTCGGGTCGATCCTCGGCCCCGGCATCGTCATGACGATCGGGTTCGGGCTGTTCATGACGCCGCTGGTGGAGGCGTCCACGGTGGGCGCGGCGGCGGACGAGTCCGGCGCGGTCGCGGGCATCGTCAACACCGCGCGCACCATCGGCGGGGCCGTCGGGCTGACCGTCATGGCGACCGCGGCGGCCTCGGCCACGGCCGCGCACGGCGGTTCCGGCGGCGCGGGACTGGCCGCGGGATACGCCTCCGCGTTCGGGCTGGCCGCCGTGATCACCGCCGTCGGCACCATGGGCGTGGCGTTCCTGCCCCGCCGCCGTACGGGCGAACGGTAACTCAACGCGTCCAACGGAATACAACGAAGCGTCCAATAGTACAAATTGATCGATCCTCATGCGCCGCCTCTGTGCACGGACGATGATGGCAGCATGACCGGTAGTGACGGCGCCGAGGACGAGGCGCGGCGCGCGCTGGACGCGTACCCGCGGATGATGACCGCCGGCGTCGAGTTCACCTGCATGGAAGAGGTGGACCGGCGCTGGCGGATCATCTCGGCCGCGCACCACCACCCGCAGGACGGCCGCGACGCCCTCGCCCACCACTTCCGCGTCCTCGCCGGCCAGACCTCCGACCCGGAGCTGTTCGGCCGGCTGGAGGCCGCGTACGAGATCCTCGACCGGGAGACCGCGAACGAGCTGCTGATGGACGGCCACCGCTACCGGGTCGGCCGGCTGGAGAAGTTCGTACGGGTCGGCGCCGACGGGCCGGAGACGCCGCGTGCGTCGGACCCGGAGTCGCCCATCGGGGTGGGCGGCAAGCTGGACCGCCGCGCCCTCGGCTTCCTGAACGCCAACGCGCTCGGCGGCACCGCGGCGGCCATCGTCCGCTACGTCATGCGCAACAAGGCCCTGGCCCCGGCCACGCCGGAGATGGAACGCGACGCCGTACGCGCCCTGGAGACCCACCCGAAGCTGGTGCTGCTGCCCGCCGACTACATGATCGCCGAGGAGGTCGACGGCGACTGGCGGTCCGCGGGCTGGGGCCTGGCGGCGACCCCGCAGGCCGCGCGCGACGCCCTCACCGACTACTTCCGCGTGGTCATCCCCGGTCCCGACAGCACCGACCCGGCCGCCGCGCGCGCCGCCGTGATCATGAAGCGGGCCAGCCCGGGGGCCGACGTCTGCGCCCGCTACCGCCGGGCCGCCGACGACCTCGACCGCCACCGGCTCGACGACATCCGCGTCGAGGGCCGCCACTACCGCGTGGTCCGCGTCGAGCAGGCCGTACGGCTGGGCAGCGACGGCCCGGAACCGCCGCGCCCGTCCGACACCGACCCGTACGGCCCGCCCGCCGCGAGCTGAACCCGCTCACGCACGGTCACACGTCAGCGGCTCCCGGTTGCGTAGGGTGACCCCGGATGCGACCTGACCAGCGAGAGCGAGCCCCGATGACCGCCTGGCGCGACCGGCTGTTCCGCCAGCCCCCGGCGGACCGCGCGGGCGCCGCCGCGCCGGACGTCGCGCCGCCGCCGCCCCGCGAGCTGATCGCGTTCCTCCGCGACGTCGGCCGCGCCCTGTGCGACTCCGGCGACGCCACCAACCGCATCTCCGGCATCCTCGAGGAGCTGGCGCGCCGCTACCACGCCGACACCGTCGGGTTCTTCGTGCTGCCCACCGGGATCTTCGTCCGCATCGGCGCCGGCGACGACGCCACGTCCGACTTCGCGCCGGCGAGCGGCGAACCGCTGCGCCTGGACCAGATCGGCAGCCTGTACGCCCTGGTCGACGAGGCGCTGACCGACGACATGCCGCCGCGCGAGGGCAGCCGCAGGCTCGCGGCGATCCTGGCGCGGCCGCCGGAGCACGCCCGCGCGCTGACGGTGCCCGGCGTGATGGTGCTGACGCTCGGGCTCGGCCTCGTCCGCGATCCCGTGCCGATGGCGCTGGCCGCGTACGCCGTGCTCGGCCTCGCCGTCGGCGCGCTGCGGCTGCTGGCCGAGCGGTTCCGCGCGCTGTCGCTGGCGCTGCCGGTGACCGCCGCGCTGCTGGTCACGGTGCTCGCGCTGCGGTTCGGCCGGCTGCTGGACGCCGGCCCGCCCGCGGCGCTTGTCATCCCGCCGCTGGTCACGTTCCTGCCGGGCGCCGCGCTGACGATCGGCACCATCGAGCTGGCCACCGGCGCCATCGTGGCCGGCGCGACACGGCTGGTGTACGGCTTCAACGTGCTGTTCCTGCTCGCGTTCGGCATCCTCGCCGGCGGCCAGATCGCCGGTACGCACGCGGGGCCGGCGGCGCCGCACGCGCTCGGCTGGTGGGCGCCGTGGCTGGGCGTGCTGCTCGTCGGCGCCGGCTTCTACGTCACGAACTCCGCGCCGCGCCGGTCGCTGCCGTGGCTGCTGCTCGTGCTGTACGCCGTGTGGTGCGCGCAGCTCGCCGGCGCGGCGCTGGGCAGCGCGCTGCTCGGCGCGTTCCTCGGCGGCCTGGTGATCACCCCGGTCGCGTACTGGGTGCAGGCGCGGCGCGGCGGCCCGCCCGCGCAGGTCGCGTTCCTGCCGTCGTTCTGGCTGCTCGTGCCGGGCGCCGCCGGGCTGACCGGCGTCTCGGAGACCGTCACGCTCGGCCTCGCGGGCGGCATCGACGACGTCGTGACCACCGTCGTCACGGTGATCGCCATCGCCCTCGGCGTCCTCGTGGGGTCGAGCGTCACCCGCTTCACCACCCCGGACGCCGTCGTCTACGAGAGGCCGGTCACCGGGTTCCCACGGCACTGAACAGCGGAGACCGGGTCAGCCGGTCCGGGGGTCCGGCGAGCAGGGCGAGGAGGTCCGCGGACGTCACGATGCCGATGAGGCGGTCCTTGTCGTCGACCACGGCCACCGCGTGGGTGCGGCAGTGCAGCATGGCGACGGCGACGGCGCGTACGGGATCGCCCGCCCGCACTCGCGGATGGTGCTGGCTGCCCAGCATGTCGGCGACCTCGCGCCTGGCGTGGTCGGGCCCGCCGCCCGGCCAGGTGGCCGCGAGCGTCTCGGTGTCCACCATTCCGGCGTACGTGCCGTCCGGCGCGACCACCGGCATGTGGTGGTAGCCACCGCGCCGCATCATCTCCCACGCCATCATGGTCGACTCGCTGGTCTCGATATGGTCGGGCGCCGTGCGCATGACCTCCTCGACGAGGAGGTCCGCTACTGCCGGTGCGTGGCCGTTCGCGGTCTGGATGCTCATCGCGCTCCCTTCAGCATTACGACGCTAAGGGCGCGGCCGTCCCGGCTCACGGGGCGCACGTCCGCCGATACGGGGACATAGGTCCCGGCCCCATTCCGGTGGGTCAGGTGCGGCGCCTGATGGAGTCGCGCAGTTCGCGGAGGCCGGTGAGGAGGGCGGCGCGGCCGTCCGCGCTCATCGACTCGACGATCGCGGCGAGGCGTTCGCGGTGGCGGCTGTGCACCCAGGCGACCAGGCCCGCGCCCGCGCGGCTCAGCGAGAGGACGACGCCTCGTCGGTCGTCCCGGGCGGCTTTGCGGGTGATGAAGCCCGCGTGCTGGAGGCGGTCGCAGACCTTGCTGGCCGCGGACGGTGACGCGTGCAGCTCGCCGGCGAGGGTGTTCAGGCTCAACGGGCCCGACCTGTCGATCGCCAGCAGGGCGCGGAGCTGGACCGGGGTGAGGGTGGAGCTGAGCTCCTCGAGCGCGCGCTCCCAGATGCGGTGGAGGTCGGCGCAGGCGGCCTCCACCGTGCGCACGTCGCCCTCGGTCTCCTGCTCGGCCCACGAACCTCGGCTCGCCACGGTCACCCTCGCGCGTCCCATCGGAATCGCCATCGCGAGGCCGCCTACCCGTGTAGGCGGGTTGAATCCTTCCGTGGCCTGCCGGGATGCCGGTGATGTTTCCACATGGAAAAACGCGGGTTCCGGTTGACCGGATTGCCGGTCGCGGTGCGTACGGGCGGCGGGGCGCGCGGAGTCGTCGCAGGTAAAAGGCGAATTTACGACGAAACGTCGATAACCCCGTGACCGGCGGCGACGGTTTGCGGTGATCTGTACGGGCGGAATCTGTTTCCTCGCGGAAGTTTATGGAGGAGCCTCTCGGCGACACTCACCAACGGAATGGAGAGCCCTCGACAGGATCCGGTGATGATAATGACGCTCGAGTTGATCCGCCCCGCGGAGACGGAGAGCGTGACCACGGAAACGCTCCTCTCCACGGTTTCAGGCCTGGCGACGGACGACCCCACGCGAAATGCCGCGGTGAACGAGGTCGTCAAGCGGCACGAATGGCTCGTCCGATGGGTCGCATCGCGCTATTCGGGGCGCGGCGAGGACCACGAGGTCCTGCGCCAGGAGGCGTACGTCGGGCTGATGGAGGCCATCAGCCGCTTCGACGCCGAGCGCGGTGCGTTCCTGCCGTTCGCCAAGCTCACGGTGCTGGGCACGGTGAAGCGCCACTTCCGCGACCGGCGCCGCTGGATCCGGCTTCCCCGCCGGCTCCAGGAGTTGCAGTCCGACATCCGCAAGGTGCGCGAGGAGATGGCGCAGGGCACCGGCCACCAGCCCACACCCCGCGAGATCGCCGCCCGGATGGGCGCCGGCGAGCGCGAGGTCGCCGAGGCCGACGCCGCGACGTTCCGTCCGGTCTCGCTGGACGCCCCCGCCCCCAATGATCCCGACACCACCCTCGCCGACCTGGTCGGCGGCGAGGACGAGGGGATCGACCAGGTCGTCGACATCGAGGCGCTGCGCTGGGCGCTGCCCCGGCTGCCCATCAGGGAGCGGAAGATCCTCCTGCTGCGCTTCTACGGCAACTTCACCCAGGCGCAGATCGCCGAGAAGCTCGGAATCTCCCAGATGCACGTATCACGCCTGATTGCGAGCACCTGCGCCGAATTGCGCGACCAGGTCATGGAGAGTGCCGCGTCGTAACGTTCGGCGCCGATCATCGTGATACATCCGTGATAGTGAGGGCGCCGCTCCGGGCAACCGGGGCGGCGCCCAAACACGTGAGTCCGAGAATTTACCTTTTGGATCGGCACGCGTATCGCGCTGCGGTGATTACGTTTTGTGATCATCGTGCGGGATGCGCTTTCTGGAGCTTCGTCCGATAGCTCCGAATACATAGGTGCGTACGTTGCGGTGATCATGAAATGACGTGTTGTAGCGTCCTCCTCACTTCCCGTCCGGTGTTGGAGGGCTTTTGCACGTCATACGCACGTACGGTGGCGCGTTCGTCATCGTCGGCCTCGTCGCGGCGCTGACCTCCGGATGCGGCGCCAGCGCCAAGGGCACCGCGGGCGAGGCCGCCCGCACCCCGTCCGCCGCGGGCCCCAAGGCCGCGCCGGTGAGCGCCGCGCGCCTCGCCCGCCTGCCGCACGCCACGACGTACGGCACGGTCCACGGCGCGCCCGCCGACCCCGCGCCGAACGCGCCGCTCGACGGCACGGTGGTGCACCCCGCGCGCGACACCCCCGTCTACGACCGGCCGGGCGGCAAGCCGATCGCGGTGCTGCCCGCCAAGCAACTCGACGGGCCCACCTGGGTTCCGGTCATCGCCGACCAGGGCGGATGGCGGCGCGTGCTGCTGCCGAGCCGCCCCGACCACACGTCCGGCTGGCTGCCGACCGACAAGACGCAGCACACGGCCACGTCGGCGTACCGGATCGCCGTCGACCGCGGCGCGCACCGGCTGACGCTGACCGAGGCGGGGCGCCGCCTGGGCGCGTGGACGGTCGCGGTCGGCACCGCCAAGAACCCCACGCCCGCCGGGCGTACGTTCCTGCTGGCGTCGCTGTCCCCGCCGAAGCCGACGTACAGCAAGCTCATCCTGCCGCTCGGCACCCACTCCAACTCCCTGGACAGCTTCGGCGGCGGGCCCGGCACCGTCGCGCTGCACGGCTGGCCCGACAAGTCCGTCTTCGGGCACGACGTCAGCCACGGCTGCGTCCGTACGCCGCCCGCCGCGCTCGGCACCCTGTCGCGCGTGCCGCTCGGCAGCCCCGTGCAGATCACCTGACCCCGCCACCCCGCGAGATCACCGACCGAACAGGAGTACCACGCATGTCCGCATCCCGTCTCACCCGTACGGCCGCCATGGCGGCCACCGTCGTCGCCACCGTCGTCGCCACCGTGGGCGTCGCCGCGGGCCCCGCGCTCGCCGCCCCGGCGCGCACGACCGGGCACGGCTCGGCGTACGCGCTGAACGCCGCGGGCCCGGTCGCCGTACCGGCGATCAGCGCCGTCGCGTCCACCGGCCGCAAGGCCGACCGCAGCCTGCTGTCGCTGCCGAAGAACCCGCTGGTGAAGGCGTCCGCGCTGCACACCACGGCGGACCGTGCCATGGCGCGCGCCTCGGTCGCCGACCTCCTCGTGAAGAAGCTCGGCCTCTCGGCGAGCGCCGTCACCGCGCTCTGCACGCACGGCAAGGGCAGCGTCGACCTCGTGGCCGCGCGGCTCGGCAAGCAGCACCTCGCGGTCAGCCCGGCGCCGAACTCCGCCGTACGCGCCCACCTCGGCCCGCTCGGCACCGCGACCGTCACGCTCAACAAGCAGGTCCGCGCCGCCGACGGCAGCCTCCGGGTCACGGCCATCGAGGCCCGTGTGCCGATCGCGGGCAAGCTGGAGACCGTCTCGGTTTCCTCGGTGACCTGCGGAAAGGCCGCGGCCCAGCCGACGACCCCCGCACCGCAGCAGCCGCCCGCGCACCAGGCCCCCGCGCCCACGCCCGTCCACCACGACCTCCCGGTCACCGGCTGAGGCAGGGCGTCAGGGCGTGAGGTCGTAGAAGCGTACGGCGGTGTCGTGCGTGACGGCCGAGCGCTCGGACGGGGTGAGCTCGGCGAAGAGGGTGCCGAGGCCGGTCCACACCGGGAGGTAGCCGCCCGCGTGGACGGAGACCGGCCAGTCGGAGCCGAACATGAGGCGGTCGGCGCCGAAGGCCTCGAAGGCGTGGTCGACGTACGGGCGGAGGTCGTCCGGCGTCCAGTCGCGCTGGTCGCCGGACGCCGGGTAGAGGCCGGAGACCTTGGCGTACACGTTGGGGTTGGCCGCGGCGCGCGTCATGAGGCCGCGCCAGCGCTCCGGCCCGCCCTCGTACGCCCCGCCCTTGATCGGCGGCTTCGCCAGGTGGTCGATGACCATGCGGAGGTCGGGGAACCGCTCGGACAGCGTCTCCACGTGTTCGAGATGCCGGGGCAGGACGGCGACCACGTCGAACGGCACGCGGGCGTCCGCCAGGAGCGCCAGCCCGTGGGTCACGTCGGGGCGTACGAGCCAGTCCGGGTCCGGCTGGTCGTGGATGAGGTTGCGGATGCCCGCGAACTTCGGGCGGCCGCGGAGGTCGAGGAGCTGGTCGGCCGCGTCATCGGGCCGGTCGAGCGGCACCCAGGCCACCACCCCCGCCACCTCGGGATGCGCGGCGGCCACCTCGAACATGTACGAGGTGTCCTCGGCGTTGTCGGCGGCCTGCACGAGGACGGTGCGCTCGACGGGCGTCGACCGGATGAGCGGGGCCACCTCGTCCCAGCCGATCGTCCGGTTGATGGGCGCCTGGTCGGGGGTGAGCCAGTCGTACCTGGCCCGCCCGAGGTCCCAGAGATGCTGATGCGCGTCGATCACACCCGTACCGGCCATACGCCAGGAACCTAGAGATTCCGCGGGGCTGAGGCAAGGGCGGGGAGGTTCCCCTTGAGGTTGTCCGTACGCTGAGGCGGACGGGTTGGAACCTGGCAGGGGAGGCGCATGTCCGCGTCGGAGGCTTCTGGGGTCGCGGCGGCGCGGGCGATGTTCGCCGCGGATGAGGCGTCCCGCGCCCTGGGCATGGAGCTGGTCGAGCTCGCCGAGGGCCGCGCCGCGCTGCGGATGACCGTGGGGGCGCGGATGGTGAACGGCCACGGCATCGTGCACGGCGGCTACGTCTTCACCCTGGCCGACACCGCGTTCGCCTGCGCCTGCAACAGCCACGGCCCCGCCGCGGTAGCCGCCGGCGCCGAGATCACGTTCGTCGCCTCGGCAAAGGAGGGCGACGAACTCCTCGCGGTAGCCGAGGAACGCGCCGTGTACGGCCGCAGCGGCATCTACGACGTACGCGTCACCCGAGCGGAGTCGGTCATCGCCGAGTTCCGCGGCCACAGCCGGGTACTTCGCCCGTCCCCGTAACTCCCGCGCCATGTGCCTCCGCCGCGGGCCTCGCAGCCGGGTGTCCCCTGCGCCCCGTGACCCTTGCGTCACGTGTCTCCGCCGCGGGCCTCGCAGCCGGGTGTCCCCTGCGCCCCGTAACTCCTGCGTCACGTGTCTCCGCCGCGGGCCTCGCAGCCCCGTGTCCCCTGCGCCCCGTCTCGCGTTTCCCGGGGCGTGCGGGGGTGCGGCGTTCGTACGCGTAAGGCCGCGCTGCGCGCGCGCTTTTCCCGCGTCCTGGCGTGAGCGTTCTCGGGGTGGGGCCGCGGGGCTGTCGCTCTTGCTGGGGGTGCCTGGGGGTGCTCCGCGCGCAGCCGGGCTCGGCGCTCCGCGCGCGGCGTCACGGCGTGGCTGGGGCTAGTGGCTGGGGCTAGGGGTGGTGCGTCGCGCGTCCCGTGCCCCGGGTGCACCCGTGCTGCGTGCCCGTGCCTTGTGTGCTCTGTGCACCCCGTGGCGCCTGTCGCGGCCTGGGTGCCGGGTACCCCTCCCGCCCGGGCCACTCCCGGGTACGGCCGGTGGACCTGGTGACGAGGGAAGGGGGTCCGGGGAGTGTGTTCCTCCCGCCGAGCTGTGTTCATGCGTGGCCGCCGGAGGTGGTCGCGGGAAACCCGTGTGTCGCTTGCGGCCGGTGGACCTGGTTGCGGGGGACGGCCGGGTGCTCTCTCCTCGGTGCGAGCAGTGTCTGGGCGATCCCTGGAGCTGGTTTGCGGTGGGGGTAGGGGCGTGCGTGCCCGCTCCTCGCGCTCTGGGCGGC
>DASXYG010000021.1:0-31647 GCA_036502625.1 Streptosporangiaceae bacterium | reverse complement strand
ATGCCCATATCGTAGGCCGTGAGCAGGCTGGAGACGGCGATGGGAGTGCACGGTGACCGGCCATACTGACCGGGTGACGGCTCATCGGGTGCTCGTGGTGGAGGACGACCACGGCGTACGTGACGTGCTGGCCCGCGGGCTCCGCGAGGAGGGCTTCCACGTCACCACGGCGGCGGACGGCGCCTCCGCCCTCCGTACGGTCGAGGGCGGAGCGGACGCCGTGGTGCTGGACGTGGGGCTGCCCGACTCCGACGGCCGCGACGTCTGCCAGGCGATGCGGGCGCGCGGCATCGACGTTCCCGTGCTGTTCCTGACCGCGTACGACGGCGTGACGAACCGGCTCTCCGGCTTCTCCGCGGGATGCGACGACTATCTCGTGAAGCCCTTCCACGTCGCCGAGCTCGCGGCCCGGCTGCGCGCGACGCTCCGCCGTACGGGCGGCGATACCGGCCTGCGCGCCGCGGACCTGCGGCTCGACCCCGCCACCCACGACCTCTCGCTGGCCGGGCGCTCCGCCGTCCTGTCGCCGACCGAGTTCCGGATCATGGGATGCCTGATGGCCAACCGCGATGCGGTGGTGCCACGGCTGGCGCTGCGGCGTGCGGGCTGGCCCGAGGGCGCCGTCGTCACGCCGAACACCCTCGACCAGTACATCGCCAAGCTCCGGCGCAAGCTGCGCGGTCTCGGCAGCGACCGGGAGATCGGCACCGTACGCGGCGTCGGCTACCGCTTCCGGTGACGGTGCGGAACCGATGCCCATGACGCTCCGGCGGCCGGCGAGCCTGCGCGGCCGCCTCGCCTTCCTGGCGCTGTTCACGACGGCCGGCTGGATGATCGTGCTGACGGTCGGCTTCAACGTCTTCCTCGGCGCACGGCTGCGCGCCGAGGCGAACGACCTGCTGCACACCCGGGCGGCCGCCGTCTCCGCCACCGTGGGGACGAGCCCGGCGGGGACGCTGACCGTACGCGACCCGCGCGACGACAGCGCCCTCGACACCGGCACCTGGATCTACCAGGGCCGCCGCGCGATCGAGCGCCCCCGGGCGCCCGCGGCCGTCCAGGCGCGCGCCGACGCCCTCGCCGGTACGGGGGCGCGCTTCGGCGGGCTCGACGAACCCGCGGGGACCCGCTTCTACGCGCTGCCCATCATGGACGGACGGCATCAGGCCGGTACGGCGGTCGTCGCGGTGAGCACGGACCCCTATCGCCGGATGGCCCGGCTCGCGCTGGCCGGCTCGGCGGGGCTCGCGCTGTTGATCCTCGCCGGCGTGCAGGTCGTGACCCGTACGGTGATCGGGCGCGCGCTGGATCCGGTCGCCCAGATGAGCGCGCAGGCGGCCGAGTGGAGCGAGCACGAGACCGACCACCGGTTCGGGACGGCACGCCGCCCGACGGAGCTGGCCGCCCTCGCCGGCAACCTCAACGAGCTCCTCGACCGGCTGGCCGCCGCCCTCCGCCACGAACGCCAACTGTCCGCGGAGCTGTCCCACGAGCTGCGCACCCCGCTGGCGCGGATCAGCGCGGAGACCGAGCTCCTGCTGTCCCGGCCGCGCGGCGCGGCGGAGCGGCGGACCGCGTACGAGGCCATCGCCGCCGGCGCCGCGCAGATGGGCGACATCCTGGAGACGCTGCTCACGACGGCCCGCGCCGGCGTGACCGGGTCCGCCGGGCGGTGCGACGTCGGCGGCCTCGTCCAGCGCCTCGCCGAGGAGGCCCGTACGGCCGACCCCGCGGGCCCGGCGGTCCGCGTACGGCAGGCGGGCGACGACGTCGTCGCCGACGCTCCGGAGGAGATCGTCGAGCGCATCCTCACGCCCATCCTCGGCAACGCCCTGCGCTATGCGGCGGACCAGGTCACGTTCACGGTGCGCGCCGAGCACGGCGTACGGATCTCCGTCAGCGACGACGGCCCCGGCGTGCCGGCGGACCTGGCGACGGCGCTGTTCGACCCCGGCCGCCGCGGCGACCCCGACGACGGGCACGACGGCGCGGGCCTCGGCCTGGCCCTGGCCCGGCGGCTGGCACGCGCGGCCGGCGGCGACGTCGTCCTCGCCCGGCCCGCGTGGGACACCACGTTCGAGATCCGGCTCCCGCCCGCGTGACGTGGTCAGGTTCCGTTCAGGCGCGCGGTGCCACCGTCGCGGCATGACCACGAACACCGAACGCCATGCAGCGGCCCGTACGGGCCGGCGGATGCTCAACAAGGTCCCTGAGGTCACGCTCTACTTCTGGATCATCAAGATCCTCTGCACCACCGTGGGCGAGACCGCGGCCGACCTCCTGAACGAGAACCTCGGGCTCGGCCTGACCATGACCACCATCGTGATGAGCGCCCTGCTCATCGCCGCCATGGTGGTCCAGTTCCGCGTCCGGCGGTACGTGCCCGGCGTCTACTGGCTCACCGTCGTGCTGATCAGCGTCGTCGGCACGCTCATCACCGACAACCTCACCGACAACCTCGGCGTACCGCTGGAGGCGACGACGGCGGTGTTCGCCGTCGTGCTCGCGGCGACCTTCGCCATCTGGTACGCGGCCGAGAGGACGCTGTCCATCCACACCATCTGCACGACCGGCCGCGAGGCGTTCTACTGGGCGGCCATCCTGTTCACCTTCGCCCTCGGCACCGCGGCGGGCGACCTCGTGTCGGAGAAGCTCGACCTCGGCTACTGGGTCGCCGCAGCCGTGTTCGGCGCGCTGATCGCCCTCGTCGCCGCCGCGCGCTTCGGCCTCAAGGCGAACGCCGTCACGGCCTTCTGGATCGCCTACATCCTGACCCGCCCGTTCGGCGCCTCGATCGGCGACTACCTGTCCCAGGCCCACGGCGACGGCGGTCTCGGCCTCGGCACGATCACGACCAGCGTGCTGTTCCTGGCCACGATCCTCGGACTGGTCGTCTACCTCGCCGTCACCCGCAGGGACCAGACCGGGGTGTCAACTTCTACAAGTACGTAGTAGGTTCGTCGGGTGCTTTCTCCCGCGCGTATCGCGATCATCTCGGCCAGCATCGGCGGCGGACACGACGGGGCCGCCGCCGAGCTCGCCCGCCGGCTGGCCGCGGCCGGCTTCCGGGTGGACCGGCGCGACTTCCTCGACCTCCTCCCGGCCGGCGCGGGACAGCTCATCGCGGGCACGTACCACCGGATGCTGACGCTGGCTCCGCCGGCCTACCAGCGCCTCTACGCCGCCACCGAGGACGACGAACGCCCCGGACCCGCCGTACGCGCCCTGCTCGCCACGGCGCGGCGGCGGACGCTGGCGGCGATCGCGCCGGGGACGTGCGCGGTGATCTCGACGTATCCGGGCGCCAGCCAGGTGCTCGGCGCGCTCCGGCGCAGCGGGCGGTTGACGGTTCCGGTGATCACGTACCTGACCGACTTCTCCGTGCACGCCCTGTGGGTCGCCGCCGGCGTGGACGCGCACCTCGCGGTGCACCCGGCACCCGCCGCGGAGGCGCGGTCGCGCGGTGCGGCGACGGCGGTCTGCGGCCCGCTGGTCGACCCCCGCTTCGGGCCGCCGGGCCCGGGGGTCAGGGGCGCGGCCCGTGTCCGTTTCGGGCTGCCGGCGACGGGTCTCCTGGCGCTGCTCATCGCCGGCTCGTGGGGGGTCGGCGAGGTCCGCCAGGCGGCCGCCGACGTGCACGCCACCGGTACCGCCATACCGGTGGTCGTGTGCGGCCGGAACACCGCGCTGGCCGAGCGGCTGCGCCGTGACGGGGTCCCGTACGTGTTCGAGTGGGTGACGGACATGCCCGGCCTCATGCACGCCTGCGACGTGCTGGTCCAGAACGCGGGCGGGCTGACCTCGCTGGAGTCGTTCGCGGCGGGGCTTCCGGTGGCCGGCTACCGGTGCATCCCGGGACACGGCCGGGCCAACGCGGCCGCGCTCGACGCCGCCGGCCTCGCGGTCTGGATCCGCGAGCGCGGCGAGCTGGGGCCCGTCCTCGGCGAGCTCCTGTACGGGCGCCGCGGCCGGGACCAGCGCGCCGCGGGCCTGGCGCTGCACCGGCGCGCCACCGGACCGGTGCCGGCCGTCCTGACCGCGCTCGCCGGGGCACCACACCCACCCGTGGCCCGGCGGGCGCGCCGGGGTGCGGTCAGCGCGGGGCCGACGCCCGTGCTGGCCGCACCTCCTGACGGGGCACGTCCGTGACACCGGCCCGCGCGGGACTGCGGACCGGCGCCGTACTGGTCGGCGCGGCCGCCACACTGCACGCGGCGCCGGCGTTGTCCGCCGTGGCGCCGCTGCGCAACAACCTCATGCCCCGGCTGGCCGGCCGCGGGCGGCCCGGCCACATCGCGCTGACGTTCGACGACGGACCCGACCACGCGGGCACGCCCGGGTTCCTCGACCTCCTGGACGCCCGCGGCGTGCGGGCGACGTTCTTCCTGCTCGCCACGATGGCGATCCGCTCCCCGGGCGTCGCCAAGGACATCGCCGCCGCCGGGCACGAGATCGCCCTGCACGGCTGGCACCACCGCCCGCTGCTGCTCTGCGGCCCGCGCTCCACCCATGACGGGCTGGCCCGCGCCCGCGACACCCTGGCCGCCATCACCGGCACGCCCCCGGCGTACTTCCGGCCCCCGTACGGCATCATGACCGCCTCCGCGCACCACGCCTGCCGCCGCCTGAACCTGGACCCGGTGCTGTGGACCGCGTGGGGCAAGGACTGGCGCGGGCGCAGCACGCCGGGATCCATCCACGACGCGGTCACGCGCGGCCTGGGCTCCGGCGGCACGATCCTGCTGCACGACTCCGACTGCACGTCGGCCGCGGGCTCGTGGCGCCGCACCCTCGCCGCGCTCCCGCGGATCCTCGACACGTGCCAGGCCCGCGGCTGGTCCGTCGGCCCGCTGCGCGACCACGGCGTCCGCTAGCCGGGGGCCTGGATCTCGGTGGCGCCCGACCAGTGGACGGGCAGCGCGCCGTTGCCCGCGGACGAGCCGCCGTCCACGCGGATGACCGTGCCGGTGATCCACCGGGCCGCGGCGGACGCCAGGTAGTGCACGGCGCCGGCCACGTCCTCGGGGTGGCCGGGGGTGCCGAGCGGGTTGGGGGAGACGGCGTCGGCGTACGCGTCGGTGATCGGGTTGACGGCGCTGTCGACGCGGACGAAGCCGGGGGAGACGGCGTTGACGCGGATGCCGTACGGGCCGAACTCCAGCGCGCAGGACCGCGTGGCCATCTCCAGCGCCGCCTTGGACGTCGCGTAGTGGGCGGCGCCGGGGCGGGCGCGCAGGGCGGCGCCTGAGGCGATGTTGACCACGCAGGGCGCGCGCCCGTCGGCGACGGCGCGGCGGGCCAGCGCGACCGACGTCATGACGGGGGCGCGGGTGTTGACCGTCATGACGCGGTCCCATACGTCCTCGGTCATGTCGAGCAGGGGCGTGGCGGGCCAGATGCCGGCCGCGTTGACCAGGACGTCGACCGGGCCGTGCCGGTCCCAGACGGTGTCGACGACGGTGTGCGCGCCGGGCGCGCCGAGGTCGGCGGCGATCGCCGCGACGTCGACGCCGTGCCGCTCGCCGATCGCGCGCAGCGCGGCGTCCAGCGGCTCGACGCGGACGTCGGCGCCGGTGACCCGGTCGCCGCCCGCGGCGAACGCGTCCGCGACGGCCAGGCCGAGGCCGCCCGCGGCCCCGGTGATGAGGATGTGCCGGCTCATGGTGCCCCTCTCACGGGCGGGCCGTCGCGGCCCGCTCCAGGTCGTCCAGGTTGGCCGCGGACAGCGGCCGCGTGCCGTCCTCCAGTTCGCCGATGACGCGCCGCACCGCGCGCACCCCCGGGCACGGCAGGCCGTACGCATCGGCGAGCCGGATCACCGGGTCGAGCAGCGCGGGCACCTCCGTCCTGCGGTGGCGTACGGCGAGGTCGCGCCAGATGCCCGTACGGTCCTTCGGCTGGGTGCGCAGCCACGCGCAGAAGTGGTCGAGCGCCTCGGGCGTGTCCGCCGCGCCGGGGAGGAAGGCGGCGGCGCGCCAGGCGTCGAACGGTTCCGGGCGTACGCCCTCGGCGGCGGCCACGGCGTACACCTCGCGGGCCAGCGCGACCGTCAGCTCCGGGTGTCCTTCGATCGTGTCGGCCACCGGCGCGTCAACGGTCGCGCTGGCCGCCGCTACGGCGCTGTACGCGAGCTTGGACCACAGGTGCCCGGCCACGTTCGGATGCGCGACCGCCGGGCCCCACGCGCCGAGGTCGTCCGCGAGCGTACGGACACGCGGGCTGAGCGTGCCGTCCAGCTCCCCGACGACCAGCGCCCCGGCGCCGCCGTCCGCGATCACGCCCGGCTCGACGACGTCGGCGAACAGGTTGACGAACGCGGTCACGGTGCGGCCCGCCCCGACGCGGTCGGTGATCACCGGCTCGCACAGGCCGTTCTGGAGGCTGGCGACGTAGCCGTCCGCGGCGAGCCGCGGCGCGATCCAGTCGACGGCACCGCCGGTGGCCTGCGCCTTCACGGCCAGGATGACCGCGCCCAGCGGCCCGTCCGCGTCGCCGGGCCCGGTCGCCCGTACGGCCTGGGCCTCCTCGCGCCCGTCCGGCCGCCGGATGCGCAGCCCGTGCGCCCGGATCGCGGCGACATGCTCCGCGTCGGTGTCCACGACGGCCACGGCATGGCCCGCCCGCGCCAGATGGAACGCCAGCGTGCCCCCGATGGCCCCGCCCCCGACGACCGTGTACCCGCTCATCTCTCCTCCTCCGTACGCAAGCCGAAGCCCCCGCGGACGAGCCGTTCGAGCAGCCGAACGCCGACCGGGAGGACGTCCTCGTCGATGTCGAACGCGGGGGAGTGCGGCGGCCCCGGACTGTCCGCCCCGAGCACCGCGTATCCCGCAACGCCGCCCCCCGCCCGCACGGCGTCCATGAGCAGGCTCGCGTCATCACTCGCGCCCAGCGGATGAGACGCCCGCACGTCGACCAGCCCGGACGCCGCCGCGCGGACCGCATCTGCCACCCGCGCGTCCGTCGCGGCCGCGGTCGCCCGGCCCGTGGCCACCGATTCGGCGGTGACCTCGTGCATCGCGGCCGCGGCCGCGACGATCGCCGCGGCGCGGCGTTGCAGCTCGGCGGCGGTGTCCGTACGGTCGGCGCGCGTCTCGTAGTGCAGCTCGGCGTCGGCGGCGACGATGTTGGCCGCCGTGCCCGCGATGAGGCGGCCGACGTTCACCCGCGTGGCCGCGCCGGCGAAGCGCGGCAGCGCGTGCAGGTTGAGCGCCGCGGTCGCCGCCGCGAGCAGCGCGTTCCTGCCCTGTTCCGGCGCCTTCGCGGCGTGCGCGGCGCGCCCGGTGAACCGGACCCGGGTCTTCGTCGTGGCGTGCAGCTCCGTCGCCGCCCCCGCGCAGGCCCCGCTGGGCAGCCCGAACCCCAGGTGCACGGCCAGGAACGCGTCCACCCCGGCGCACACCCCGGCGTCCACGAGCGGCGCCGCGCCGCGCACCCCCTCCTCGGCCGGCTGGAACACCAGCCGCACCCGCCCGGGGAAGTCCCGGTCCGCCAGCGCGGCCGCGAGCGCCACGCCCATCGCGACGTGCCCGTCGTGCCCGCAGGCGTGCATCACCCCGGGGTGCCTCGACGCGAAGCCCAGGTCGTACGGCCGGTGGCCCGCCTCGGCCGGCTCGCGTACGGGCAGCGCGTCCATGTCGTGCCGCAGCGCCACCAGGGGGCCGGGCCGGTCGCCCGCCAGCTCGGCGACCACGGCCGTGTGGCCGCCGGACAGCCGCCGCACCAGGTCGGCCGGCACTCCGGCGGCCGCCGCACGCTCGGCGCCCGCGGCCAGCTCCGCCTCCGGCGGCAGCCCGGCCACGCCCCGCACGTCCGCCACTTCGCGGCCCGCCCGCACGGACCAGCCCAGCCCCGCGAGCGCCGTGGCCACCGCGGCGGCCGTACGGATCTCGGCGAACCCCGGCTCCGGGTGCGCGTGCAGGTCGCGGCGGACCGCCACGACGTCGCGCGGATCCCAGACCGGGGTCATCCGGGAAGGTCCGGGCCGCGTACGGCGAACTCCTCGCGCGCGGCCGTGAGCAGGCCGGGGTCGGCGAGCAGGTCCGCCCCGGCGCAGGCCAGCGCCGTCGCCATGGCCAGCATCGCGCGGTGGGCGCGCGGCGCGACCGCGGCCTCGGTCATCGCGCGCGAGTGCGTGGGCGTCCCGGTGTCCATGATCTGCAGGTACGGGTGGATCGTCGGCAGCCGCAGGCTCACGTTGCCGATGTCGGAGGACCCGGTGCCGCCGCGCAGCACGGGCTCCTCCACGTCAACGCCGAGGCGGGTCAGGTGGCCGGCGACCAGCCCGGCCATGACGTGGTTGTTCTTCCGCTCGGCGTACGTGATCCCGTGCGTGACGGTCACCGTCGTGCCGGTGGCCTGCGCGGCGCCCCGCGCGATGGCCTCGACCCGCTCGCCGAGGTCGTCCACCACGTCCGTGGTCAGGCCGCGCACCATGAACTCGGCGCGCGTGTAGTCGGGCACGACGTTCGGCGCCTGGCCGCCGTCGGCGATGACGCCGTGCATCCGGCTGGTCTCCGGTACGAACTGCCGCAGTGCGTCGACCCCGGTGAAGAACTGGATGACCGCGGCGAGCGCGCTCCGGCCGTCCTGCGGGCTGCCCGCGGCGTGCGCGGCCAGGCCGTGGAACTCCAGCGTCAGGTGGCGGCACGCGGTGGCGTGCCGGATCGGCAGCGTGCGGTCGCCCGGGTGGAACATCAGCGCGGCGTCGACGTCGTCGAACACGCCCGCGTCGAGCAGCAGCACCTTCCCGCCCGCGCCCTCCTCGCCGGGCGTGCCGACGCAGGCGACGGTGCCCGCCGCGGACGGCATCGCCGCGGCCAGCGCGGTCGCGGCGGCGAACCCCCCGGTCGCGATCAGGTTGTGCCCGCAGCCGTGCCCGATGCCGGGCAGCGCGTCGTACTCGCACAGGAACGCCAGCACCGGCGCCCCCGAACCGCGCTCGGCACGGAACGCCGTCGCCAGCCCCCCGACCCCGGTCCGTACGCCGAACCCCTCATCGGCCAGCGCCCCGGTCAGCCGCTCGACCGCGTAGCGCTCCTCCATCGCCAGCTCGGGCCGCCCATGCAGATCCCGGCTGAGCGCGACGAGCGCGTCGGCCCGCGCCTCCACGTACGCCCCGATCCGCGCGTGCACCTCGGCCCCGGCCCCACGCCCGGCGGCGCGCCCAGTCTCGCGTTCGGCCCCGTGAGCCGTCACAGGACCGCCCCCAGGAGCCGCGCCGCGTTTCCGCCGAGCACCCGGGCGATGTCCGCATCCGCCCAGCCGTGGTTCACCAGCCAGGCCGCCGCGTTGTACGGGGCCTCGGCCGGGTTCTCCATGCCCGCGACGTACGGCGGCAGCGGCGCGTCGCGGCCCGGCACCGGCGTGGGCCGCCACCCGGCCGCGGCGTACAGCCCCGCGTGGTCGCCGAAGAACGTGTCGGGGCCGAGCGCGACGTGCGCCGCCCCGACGAGCTCCGCGACGTACTCGACGTGCGCCATCACGGCGTCGAGGTCGTGCGCGGCACGCCCGTCGACCCGCGTGGACCCGGGCGCGGCCTCCACGCCGATCACCCCGCCGGTCGCGGCCACCGCGCGCAGCACGTCGTCGGGCTTCATGCGCGGGCTCGGCCACAGCGCACGCGCCCCCGCATGGCTGACCATCACCGGCGCGCCGGCCGCCCCGGCGGCGTCCAGCGACGTACGGTCGCCGACGTGCGCGAGGTCGACGACCATCCCGATCCGCTCCATGACCCGTACGGCGTCCCGCCCGAGCGCCGTCAGCCCCTCGTCCACCGCCTGCCCGAGCCCCCCGCCCAGCGGGTTGCCCGCGTTGTACGTCAGCCCGGCCGCGCGGAACCCCGCGCCGTACAGCGCGTCGATCCCGTTCAGGTCGGCGCCGACCGCGCCGAGGTCCTCCAGCGCGAGGAACACCGCCGTACGCGGACCGGCGACGTCCGCCCACGCGAGCGCCTCCCGGAGGTCCGCGGACGCCGCGAGCTGCCCGCGCAGCGCCCGCGCCCAGCCCGTCAGCCCGCCGAGATCGTCGCTGGCCAGCGCGCTCGCCAGCACGGCGCTCAGCCGCGACGACCGCAGCCCCGCCTCGCCCAGCACATCGGTCCCGGTCGCCGCGTGCGCCGCCCACGACCGCGCGTCGAGCGGGTCGGGCAGCCGTACGGGGTGGTCGTGCAGCGACACGACGGTTCCGCCGAGCAGCCGGTCCACCCGTGCGCGGCCGGCGTCGTCGAGCCCGAGCGGGTGATCGGGCAGCCGCCCGACATCGGTGGCCAGGGGTACGGCCGGTGAGCTCACGCGCGCGCCTCCACATCGCTTGCGTTCATGTCCTTGGTCTCCCTCATGAAGGAGATGACGACCCCGGTGACCAGCGCGCAGACGGTGACGTACAGCGGGACCGCCCACAGGTTGTGCCGGCCGCCGAAGAACTCCATGACGTTGGGCGCCGTGCCGCCGAAGATCGCGTTGGAGATGGCGTACGGCAGGGCGATGCCGATCGTGCGCACCTGCGGCGGGAACATCTCGGCGAACACCGTCGCCAGGTTCGAGTGGTTCAGCGCCAGGAACGCCATGCCGACGACCTCGACGACGAACACGCTCGCGAAGCTGCCGTGCATCGTCAGCAGCAGCGGGAACGGCAGCACCACGAACCCGGCGGCGTAGACCAGCATCGTCGGCCGGCGCCCGAACCGGTCGCTGAGCAGCCCCGCGAACGGCAGCGCGACGACGAACAGCGCCAGCGCGATCGTGTTCGCGAGCTGCGCGTCCGCCGGGTCGGCGCCGGCCGCGAGCGCGGCGTACGCCGGCATGTAGGTCAGCCACATGTACGTCACCACGGAGCCGGCGATCGAGATGCCGAACACGAACCACGCGCCGCGCCGGTGGCCGCGCGCCATCTGCGCCATCGGCCGCTCGGCCCGCTGACCGGTCTCCTCAAGCCGCCGGAACGCCGCGGGCTCCTCAAGTCGGCGCCGGATGTACAGCCCGATCAGCCCGATGACCGCGCCGATCGCGAACGGGATGCGCCATCCCCAGGAGTCAAGCGACGGCTCGTCGAGCACGCGGGTCAGCAGCGTCGCGCTGAGCGAGGCGAGCAGGATGCCGAGGCACACCGAGACCTGCTGGAACGACCCGGCGAACGCACGCCGCCCGGGCCGGGCCCACTCGACGAGGAACGACGCGGACGTGCCGAACTCGCCGCCGGTCGAGAAGCCCTGGAGCAGCCGTCCGAGGATCAGCAGCACCGGGGCGAGCACGCCGATCGTCGCGTGCCCGGGGGTGATCGCGATCAGGAGGCTGCCGAGGGCCATGAGCATGATCGTCAGCGTCATGCCGTGGCGGCGGCCGTGGCGGTCGGCGTAGACGCCGAGCACGGCGGCGCCGACGGGCCGCATGAAGAAGCTGATCGCGAAGACCAGGAGGGTCAGCAGCGTCGCGGACGCGCCGCTGCCGGGGAAGAACTGGTGGGCGAAGTACGGCGTGAAGAAGCCGTAGACGGACCAGTCGTACCACTCGACGAAGTTGCCGATCGTGCCACCCGCCAGGGCGCGCGCCGTGGAACGGCGGCCGGGCACGCCGTCGCGGGCGGCGCCGGGCGCCGGAACCGTGGGTGACGTCATGAGGGCTCCGTTGGGTAACGGCCCGGCCGGGCCGTCCGTCCGGGGTTGGTGCACCCATGCTCGCCTGGGACGAGAGGAACAGGCAAGGTTGCGAATGCATGTGCAACAATCAATCAACACACATCCGCTTGATGACGGAAAACGCGTATGGATGCCCTCGACCGCCGCATCGTGGCGGCGCTGCTGCTGAGCCCGCGCGCCGGCTGGCCGGTCATCGCCGCGGCGGTCAACGCCTCGGAGGCGACGGTCTCCCGCCGCGCCGCGCGCCTGCTCGCCGACCGCACCGTGCACGCCACCGGAACGCTCGACGTCCTGGCCACCGGCCGCGGCGTCCCCGTCTTCGTGCGCATCAGGTGCCGTCCCGGCACGGCGGTCGAGGTCGCCAACGCGCTCACGGAATGGCCGACCGTGCGCTATGTCGCGCTCGTCTCGGGCTTCGCCGACTGCCTGATCGAGATCGTCGCCACCGACAACGACGACCTGCTCCGCCAGACCCTCGTCGAGCTGCCCCGGATCGAGGGCGTGCAGGGCAGCAGCTCCGTCGTCGTGCTCCGCCGCTACACCACCGGCGTGAGCTGGGACCCCGGTCTGCTCCCCGCCGAGGCGGTGACCGCGCTGCGCGCGCAGCGCCCCGACCGGTGGGACCGCGCCCAGCCGGAGTCCGCGGCCCCCGCGCTGACGCACACCGACGAGGCGCTCGTCGCGGCGCTCGCCGACGACGGCCGCATGCGCTGGCGCGACCTCGCCGCCCGCGCCGGCGTCATGGAGAGCACCGCGCGCCGCCGGGTCGGCGCGCTGTTCACCGGCGGCGCGCTCCGGCTGCGCACGGTCGTCGAACCGGCGACGCTCGGCCTGCGGGTCACCGCGTTCATCTGGCTGCGCGTCGACCCCGGCAAGGTCGACCAGGTGGCCAGGCGGCTCGCCACCCACCCGGCCGTGCTCCTGCTGTCGGCCACCGCGGGCGAGCACAACATCTACGGCGAGATCGCCCTGGCCGACCACGCCGAACTGCACCGCTTCCTCAGCGACCACCTCGGCGCCATCACCGGCATCCGCGACCTGGACGTCACCCTCGGCCTGCGTACCCTCAAGCGCGCCTCGATCGTCAACCCCTGGTTCCCCACCGACACGGCCCCGGACGTCCGCACCCACGCCTGACCACCGCGCGGCTCTTGTCTCGCGGGGACGGGGTTTTTATGCTCGCTCTGAATGTGAATCGGGTGTTCGATTATCGAATGCGCGAGGCGGCCTCAGGGAGGCGCGGGTTGCGGGAGACGGTGTTCGGGATGCGGCCGGAGGACGGCCTGCGCTGTTGTCTCGGGCGGTTCGTCACCGGGGTCACGGTCGTCACGTTCGCGTGCGAGGGGCGGTCGTACGGGATCACCGTCAACGCCTTCACCTCGGTGTCCCTGGAACCCCCGATCGTCCTGGTGAGCATCGCCCGGCGGGCCCGCGCGCACGACCTCCTGCGCGGCCGCCCGTTCTGCGTGAACGTCCTCGGCGCCGAGCAGGAGCCGTACGCGCGGGCGTTCTCCGGCGGCGACACCGTCGTGCCGCAATGGCACCCGCCGGACGACGGGCCGCCGCGGCTCGCCGGCACCCTCGCCCACCTCGCCTGCCGCCCCTGGCGCGCGTACGACGGCGGCGACCACACCCTGTTCCTCGGCGAGGTCACCGGATACGCGTACCGCGACGGCGACGCCCTCGCGTACGCCAACAGCCGGTTCACCACGGTCACCGAACCGACCTTCGGCCACGAGTACCTGATCTGATCGGAGACGCGGCATGGGCGCACGCACGGGCACGGACTACCTCGAAAGGCTCGGCGCGACACGGCCGGCCGTCCAGGTCGACGGCGAGACGCTGGACGGCGACGTCACGGCCCACCCGGCCTTCCGCGGCGTGACCCGCAGCTTCGCCGAGCTGTACGACCTCCAGCACGACCCCGCCCTGCGCGACACCATGACGTACACCTCGCCCACCACGGGCGACCGCGTCGGCATGTCCTTCCTCGTCCCGCGCACCCCCGGCGACCTGGTCGCCCGCCGCGAGATGATGCGCACCTGGGCGGAGCACAGCCTCGGCGTCCTCGGCCGCACGGGCGACTACCTCAACAGTTGCCTGATGGCGCTCAGCGAGGCGGGGGAGTGGTTCGGCCAGGCCGACCGCGCCTTCGCCGACAACGTGACCGCCTACTACGAGCACGTACGCGAGAACGACCTCCTCACCACGCACACCCTGATCCCGCCGCAGGTCAACCGCGGCGTGTCCGGCGCGCAGCAGGCCGGCGGCACGGTCACCGCGCGCATCGTCGCCGAGGACGACAACGGCATCACGGTCCGCGGCGCCCGCATGCTGGCCACCATCGGGCCCATCGCGGACGAGCTCCTGGTCTTCCCGTCCACGGTGCTGCGCGGCACCCCCGACGACGCGCCGTACTCCTTCGCGTTCGCCATCCCCTGCGACACCCCCGGCCTGCGGTTCCTCTGCCGCCAGCCGATGGACCACGGCCGCGGCCACTTCGACGCGCCCCTGTCGTCGCGGTTCGAGGAGACGGACGCCGTCGTGGTCTTCGACGACGTGCACGTGCCGTACGAACGCTGCTTCATGCTCGGCAACCCCGAGCTGTGCAACGCGTTCTACACCGGCACCTCCGCCGTCACGCACATGACGCACCAGGTCGTGGTGCGCACGGCCGCGAAGACCGGGTTCATGCTCGGCCTGGTGTCGCTGCTCACCGAGGCCATCGGCATCGACGGGTTCCAGCACGTCCAGGAGGACGTCGCCGAGATCGTCATCGCGCTGGAGACCGTGCGCGCGTTCACCCGGGCCGCCGAGGCCGACGCCGCGCCCAACCCGTACGGCGTGCTGACGCCCAAGTGGGAGCCGCTGAACGCCTGCCGGAACTGGTATCCGCGGCTGTACCAGCGGTTCCCCGCGATCGTCCGCAAGCTCGGCGCGAGCGGCCTCATGGCGCTGCCCACCGAGGCCGACCTCGCCGGCGGCGGCCGCGCCGACATCGAGGCGTACCTCCAGTCGCGCAACCTCGACGGCCCCGAGCGGCTGCGCCTGTTCCACCTGGCCTGGGACGCCTGCCTGTCGGACTTCGCCGGCCGCCAGACCCTGTACGAGCACTACTTCTTCGGCGACCCGGTCCGCATGTCCGGCGCGCTCGTCGGCTCCTACGACCGGCAGCCGTACATGGACCAGGTGCGCGCATTCCTCAACCGCCCCTGACCGGCAGGGCATGATCGTCGGTGTGGACGACGTCATCGTGGTGGGCGGCGGCACGGCCGGATGCGTCGTCGCGGCCCGGCTCAGCGCGGACCCCGGCCGGTCCGTACGGCTGATCGAGGCCGGAGCGGCCGGCGTACGGCACGACCTGCGGTCCGCGACGTCCCTGGCGGGCAGCGTGCCCGGACACCCGGCCACCTGGTCCTTCCCCGGCCACCTCACGCCGGACCGGCCGTTCACGGTGCCGCGCGGCCGGATCCTGGGCGGGTCGAGCGCGGTCAACGGCGCCTACTTCACCCGCGGCACGCCCGCCGACTACGACGACTGGGCCGCGCGCGGCAGCCCGGCGTGGGCGTACGACCGGCTCCTGCCGTACTTCCGCGCCATGGAGACCGACCACGACTTCGCCGGCCGCGCGCACGGCGACGCGGGCCCCATGCCGGTCACCCGCCCGTCCGGCGACCTGCTCGGCCCGGCGCCCGCCGCGTTCCTCGCCGCCTGCCGCGCGCTCGGCCACCCGGACCAGCCCGACCGCAACGGCGGCGGCCCGCCCGGCGCGGGGCCGGTGCCCGCCAACACGCGCGACGGCGAACGCGTCAGCACCGCGGCCGCCTACCTCCCCGCCGACCCGGCGGCCCGCCCCAACCTGACCGTCACGACCGGTACGACGGTCCGCCGGGTGGTCATCGAGCGGGGCCGCGCGGTGGGCGTCGAGGCCGAGGCCGGCGGCGTGCGCACGGTGCTGCGCGCCGGCGCGGTCATCCTGTGCGCCGGCGCGGTCAACACCGCGCACCTGCTCCTGCTGTCCGGCATCGGCCCGGCCGCCGACCTGCGCCGCCACGGCCTGCCGGTCGTCCGCGACGCCCCTGTGGGCGCGTCCTTCACCGACCATCCGCAGCTCTGGCTCACGTACCGCACGGCCGCCCCGGTCCCGGTCCGCCCCGGCATGATCCTCACCCAGACGGCCCTCGACACCCCCGACGCGGAGTACCTGTCCACCGGCGTCCCCATGGCCGCCGCGCTCGCCCCCGAGCCCCCGGCCCGCGTCGCCGACGGCGTCGAGCTGGCGCTGGTCATCGGCCTGCCGCGGCCGGAGTCGCGGGGGCGCCTGCGCCTGGCGTCCGCCGACCCGGACGCGCCGCCCCGCCTCGACTACGGCTACCTCGAACCCGCCGCCGACCGGACGCGCCTGCGCGCCGCCGTACGCCACGGCCGGGAGATCCTCGCCACACCCCCGCTGCGCGACCACGCCGGCACCGTCCTCGCCCCCGGCGCCGACGCCACCGACCGCGACCTCGACGCCTGGATCAGGGCGAACCTGCAGACCGCGTTCCACCTCTCCGGCACCGCCCCCATGGGCGCCGCCGACGACCCGCACGCCGTCACCGACCAGTACGGACGGGTCCACGGCGTGGCCGCGCTCCGCGTCGCCGACACCTCGGTCATCCCCGTGCCGATGCGGCGCGGCCCGGCCGCGACCGCCGTCCTGATCGGCGAGCGCATGGCGTCCTTCGCCACCTGACCGCGACCTGGCAGCGCCCGACCTCCCTACGGCCGGTAGCGGTGGGAGCGGCGCATCTCCTTGTGGATCACCTTCCAGCGGCGCGTGCGCTCGGCGCGCAGCCGCCCGTCGGAGCGCGACGCGATCCACTCCTGCTCGCGCAGCAGCTTCCGCCAGCTAGCCAGCCGCCGTTCCGGCAGCTCACCGGCGTCGATCGCGGCGCGTACGGCGCACCCGGGCTCGCCGTCGTGCCCGCAGTCGCCGAACCGGCAGCCGTCGGCCAGCGCCGCGATGTCCGCGAACGCCTGCTCGACGCCCTCGGCGGCGTCCTGCAGCCCGACGCTGCGCAGCCCCGGCGTGTCGATCACCAGCCCGCCGCCCGGCAGCACGATCAGCTCGCGCCCGACCGTCGTGTGCCGCCCGCGCCCATCGCCGCGGACCTCGCCTGTGGCCATCACCTCGGCCCCGGCGAGCGCGTTGACCAGCGTCGACTTCCCGGCCCCCGACGGCCCGAGCAGTGCGACGGCGCACCCGTCCCGTACGTACGCGCCGAGCTCGCCGAGCCCGTCGCCGGTCAGCGCGCTGACCGCGTGGACGGCGACGCCGGGCGCGGCCTCCGCGATCTCCCCGGTCACCTCGCCGACGTCGCCGACGAGGTCGGCCTTGGTGATCGCGACGACGGGCGTCGCGCCGCTCGCCCACGCCAGCGCGAGCAGCCGCTCGATCCGCCCGAGCCGCGGCCGGGGTTCGCCGGGCTCGACGACCAGCGCCGTGTCGACCCCGGCCGCCAGCACCTGCCCGTGCGAGTCACCCCCGACCCCGGCGCGGACGATCGCCGTACGCCGCGGCAGCACGGCCTCGATCACGATCTCGCCGTCTGCGTCGCCGCGCAGCACCACCCAGTCGCCGGGGCACGGCAGCGCCAGCGGATCGCCGGCCACCGCCTCCCGCAGCCCGGCGGCGTAGCCGGCGCGGCATTCGGACGGGGTGACCACATCGGCCGCGCCCCGCACCACGGACGCGACGCGCCCGGGACGAAGGTGAGGATCGTCACCCGCGGAGGTGACGAATGCCTCAGCGGCGGTGGAATCCCAGCCGAGCGGAATGAGGCCGGGAAAAGGGAGTCCGGACGTGTGGTCGGACACTTGGGCACCTTTCGTACGGGCGCCCGTCAGCTCACAGCGTCAACCGGGCGCCGAAGAGGAGAGAACTGGACGGCGCGCACACGTCAGCGACAGTCATCGTCGGCCCATCTCCTCTCGATCGCGGTACCCGTACGTCCCAACGAAGCTAGCGACCCGATCGCCATCCCTCAACGGGTTTTCCGGGCCGCCGCCCCCCACTTCCAGCTACTTCCAGCGGAAGTGGACGAAGACGCGGCCGAAGTTCTTGGAGTCCTTCTCGATGCGGTGGTACTGCGCCTTGACCTCTTTCTGGTCGAGGAACCGCAGGACCCGCTTCTTGAGCTGGCCGGAGCCCTTACCAGGGATGATCTCGACGAGGGTGGCCTTCTTCCGCACGGCCTCGTCGATGATCCCCTGGAGGGCGCGGTCGATGTCGGCGCCGCGGTTGTAGATGTCGTGCAGATCCAGCTTCAGCTTCATGCGCCCCTCCGTGTCCTCGGCCCATTGTGGCCTCCGGAGAAGCGGTCGTATGCAGGGTGGGGGCCCGCTGTCCTCGGGTTGAAGGAATCAGCACCCACTTTCGAATTCCCCTCGGTGTGTGGTTGCACGTGCGTTATCGTGTGCGTAATGGCGTGCATCGGCAAGAGCAGATGCACGTGCACGAGCGAGGCTGAGGGAGTCTCATATGAACACTTACAACGGGATGCCCGCCAGCGACCTCATCGGGGCGACATGGCGCAAGAGCCGCTACAGCAACTCCAAGGGCAACTGTGTCGAGCTAGCACGGCTCGGCTCGGGCGAGGTCGCAATGCGGAACTCGCGTCACCCTGAGGGTCCGGCGCTTATATACACTCCCGCGGAGATCGACGCGCTGGTGCGCGGCGTCAAGTCCGGAGAGTTCGACGATCTACTGAGTTGAACGACAAGTACCAACGGAGGGGGAGCGAAGTGGCCGTGCCCGTACATCCATATCCGCCCGAGACGAGGGTTCACTACGCAGGTGAGCCGACTCCGGGAGCCTACGAGAAGGGCACGGCCACGGTGCTCGGTGCCGCACCGCAGGCCGACGGCAGCTTCCGCTACCGCGTGCGCCGCGACTCCGGCGGCGAGGCCGAGTGGGTTTCGTACTTCACGATCCCCGTCAGCCTCGACGTCCCGGAGACCCCGGCGTACGAACCGGTCGGGAGCCCGATGGTCAGCCCGGCCGGGAACATGGCGAGCTACGCGGCGCGCGGCTACGCGTGACGGCCGGGGTCACCCCTCGACTTCGGGCGGAACCTGGGCGGCTACCGCCCACATGCACTCGGTGGTCGGGCCCGGAACATCCGGGTCCGGCCACCACTGTGACGGGCGGTCCAGACCCGGCGGGAGCTGGTCGAAGCCGTCGAGCAGGTCGTTGAGCTCCATACGCGACCGGAACACCGTCGGGGCCGACGCCCCGGCGAAGATCTTCGTGGCGGCGCGCACCTGCGGCCTCGGCAGGCCGTCGCCGCTGAGGTGCGACACGACCAGGTAGCTCCCCGGCGCCATGCGCGCGCGCAGCGTACGGAGGACGGCCCTCGGGCCGTCGGAGTCGGTGACGTGCTGCAGCGCCGCGAGCAGCAGCACCCCCACCGGGCGTGACCAGTCGATCGCGGACGTGACCGCGCTGTGGGACAGCAGCGCCTCGGTGTCGCGGAAGTCGGCGGCCAGGACGGTCGCCGTGTCGCGGTTCTCCAGCAGGGCGTGGCCGTGGATGCCCGCGATGGGGTCGTTGTCGACGTAGACGACCTGCGCCGAGGGCGCCACACGCTGGGCGATCTCGTGCACGTTCACCTCGCCGGGCAGGCCGCAGCCGAGGTCGAGGAACTGGTCGATGCCGTGCCCGGCCAGGTAGCGCACCGCGCGTACGAGGAAGGCGCGGTTGTCGCGGCAGGCCTCGTCGATGTCGTCGATCTCGCGGGACACCTTGTCGGCGGCCAGGCGGTCGGACGCGTAGTTGTCCTTGCCGCCCAGCCAGAGGTCGTACATCCGGGCCGGCGACGGCACGTCCGGGTCGACGGACCCGGCGGCGGTGCCGCCCCAGCCGCCGCGGCCGGTGCTCACTCGGTGTTGAGGTAGGCGAGGACGGCGAGGACGCGGCGGTTGTCGTCCTCGGACATCTCCAGGGCGAGCTTGGTGAAGATGCTGTTGGTGTGCTTCCCCACGGCCTTCTCGGTGACGTACAGGCGGGCGGCGATCGCCGCGTTGGACCTGCCCTCGGCCATCAGCCCCAGCACCTCGCGCTCGCGGGGCGTGAGCTGCTTCAGCGGCTCGTCGATACGCGGGCGGGTGAGGAGCTGGGAGATCACCTCGGGGTCCATGGCGGTGCCGCCGGCGGCGACGCGGCGTACGGCGTCGATGAACTGCGCGACGTCGGAGACGCGGTCCTTCAGCAGGTAGCCGACGGCGCCGCCGCTGTCGGACAGCAGCTCGCGGGCGTAGAGCTGCTCGACGTACTGCGACAGCACCAGGACGGGCAGGCCGGGGATCTTGGTGCGCGCCTCGATGGCGGCGCGCAGGCCCTCGTCGGTGAACGTCGGCGGCATGCGGACGTCGACGACGGCCACGTCCGGCCGGTGGGTCAGCAGGGCGCGCAGCAGCGACGGGCCGTTGTCGGCCGACTCGACGACCTCGAAATCGTGGGCCGTCAGGATGCGGATCAGTCCGTCCCTGAGGAGGGCGAGGTCCTCGCCGAGGACAACGCGCACGGTACCTCCATGAGCACTTCGGTTGGCCCGCCGACGGGGCTGTCGAGGTCCAGTGTCCCGTCAAATGCTGCCAGGCGCCGGGCGACGCCGTGCAAACCGCCGCCCTGACCGATGTGCGCGCCGCCTCTGCCGTCGTCGCGGACCGACACGCGCAGGCGGCCGTCGTCGTACGCGACGGTGACGGCCGCGCGTGTCGCGTGGCTGTGCTTGGCCGCGTTGGTCAGCGCCTCCGCGACCGCGAAGTACACCGCGGACTCGACCGGCGCCGTGGGGCGGCCGGGCAGGTCGATGTCGACGTCGACCGGCAGGGCGCCGGCGAGGGCGAGCGCGCGGATGGCGCCGTCGATGCCGCGGTCGGCGAGGACCGGCGGATGGATGCCGCGTACGAGATCGCGCAGCTCGGACAGGGCCGAGCCGGTGGACTCGCGGGCCTCGGCCAGCAGCTTGCGCGCCGCTTCGGGGTCGGAGGCGAGCATCTCCTCGGCCAGGCCGAGGTTCATGCCGAGGGCGACGAGCCGCGCCTGGGCGCCGTCGTGCAGGTCGCGCTCGATGCGGCGGACCTCGGCGGCGTGGCTGTCGACGGTCTCGGTGCGCTGCTCGGTGAGCTGCTGGACGCGCTGCGCCAGCCGCGCCTTCTTGCCCGGCGCCAGCAGGCCGCGCGCCAGACGGGCATGCGCGCGCATCAGCGGCTTGCTCAGCCACAGCCACAGCAGCAGGCAGATCATCGCCTCGACGCCGGTGATCCAGGCGTTCTCGCGCGGGCCGACGGTGAACAGGCTGAAGTTCTGGACGAAGAGGTGGGCGGCCGGGGTCTGCCAGATGATCGGGATGGCGACCAGGTAGAACAGGACCGACAGGAACAGCAGCAGGTTGGCCAGCACGAGCAGCACACCGAGCGTGCAGTTGGCCAGCAGCCAGCTCACGTCGCGCCAGGTCGCCGAGTCGCTGAGGATCCGCCAGGCGCGCGGCCACATGCCCGTACGCGCGGGCTTGTACGGCCGGGCGATCCGCTCGCCCAGCACCCGCCCCGCCCACCAGCGGTGGAGGTTCGCCAGGCCGCGGACGAACCCGGTGAAGACGACCAGCAGCGGCACGCCGATCCACAGGGCGCTCGCGAGCGTGCCGATGACGGAGAACGCCCAGGCCACGCCGCCGACCAGCCCCGCGATCGCGAGCGGGAGGGACGCGGTGAGCAGGCCGAATCGGCCGGGTTGGCGGATGGTCTCCGCGGTCGCCATGATCGTTTTCGTCCTCTGCGGTCGGATGGGTCGGTGGCGGGTTCGCCACCCCCATTGTCGGTGATCCGCCGGGCGCGCTCAGTGGGGGAAACCCCACCAGGGGGGTGGGCGAAAACGCCCCCCACTCGGGGGCTGGCATCCCTGCGCCGCGCCGCCGCCCACCGCGAGGATCGCTGCATGCGGAAAGCGCGTACGCGGGACCGGTGGGAGTCGATGGTCGACGCCGCGTTCTACGGCTTGGCGGCGTCGGCCGTGCTGGTCGTGGTCGTACGGCAGCTCACCGGGGCGCTGCCCGACGGGCGCGCGCGCACCGTGCTGCTCGCGGCGTGCGGGCTGCTCACGGCCGTGGTGACGATGGTCGCGGCGCGGCTACTCGGTCGGGTCGAGGGGCGTGCGCCGCGCGGTGTCGAGGAGGTAGCGGCCGACCGTGCGGATCGGGGCCCACGCCCAGCCGCCGGGCCGGCTGATCAGGAAGATGCGCCGCGCCCCCGCTACGTCGGCCGCGGGCCGGTACACGATGTCGTCCCGGTTCGGCTGAACGCCGAGGCGTGGCACGAGCGCCACCCCGAGGCCGCCCGCCACCAGCGACGTCACGATGTGCACGCTGTCGACGCGGTGGGCGATGCGCGGGGTGTAGCCGGCGGAGGCGCACAGCCGGCGGGCGAGCTCGGCGTCCTCCTCGCCGCGCGAGTTCGCGAACCATGACTCCTCCGACAGCGCCCGGACGTCCTTGAGCCTCAGCGGCGCCGGCGAGGCGGTGCGGCTGCCGTCGGCGGGGACCGCGAGGAACAGCGGCTCGCCGCCGAGCTCGTGCACGGTCAGCTCGGACGGCAGCTCGCGGGGCACGAGGCTGTAGTCGTAGATGATGCCGAGGTCCATCCGGTCGGCGAGGACCAGCTCGACCGTCGTGTCGGGCTCGTGCTCGTACAGGTGGACGTCGACCGGCGGGTGGTCGGCGGCAAGCCGGTGCAGCGCGGGGACCAGCAGCGGCTCGGCGGCGGTGCCGAACGACGCGACGCGCACCGTTCCCGCCGGTTCGGTGTCGCCCTCGAGCTCGGCGCGCGCTTCCTCCAGGCGGGCGAGGATCGCCTTGGCGTGCTCGACGAGGCGGTTGCCCGCGGGGGTCAGCCGTACGCGCCGGCCGTCGGCGGCGAGGAGCTGCACACCGGCCTCGCGTTCGAGGATCGCGAGGTGCTTGGACACCGCTGACGTGCCGTAGCCGGTCTCCTCGGCGACGGCGGCCATCGTCTCCCATCGGGACAGCTCGACGAGCAGTTTGAGGCGCGTCAGATCCATCCACTAAAAGTACACGATCCATCCACTAACGGCCCGTGGACAGAAACGAACGCGTTGGGTGAAATGATCCGGTGACTTCGATCAACCTCCGTTTCCTCAGCCCAACCCGTATGCCGCCGGTCGCGCTCGCCATCGTCGCGATGGCCCTGCTGCACTCCGGCGCCGCGTTCGCGACCCACCTGTTCGGCGAGGTCGGCCCGTCCGGGGTGACCTGGATGCGGCTCACGCTCGCCGCGCTGATCCTCCTCGCCGCCACCGGCCGTACGCTCGTGCCGGCCGTGCGCGCGGCGTCGGCGCGCGACCTGCTCGCCACCGTCGGCCTCGGCGTCGTGAGCGCCGGGATGATGCTCTTCTACGCGCAGGCCACCGCCCGCATCCCGCTCGGCACCGCGACCGCCCTGGAGTTCCTCGGCCCGCTCACCGTCGCCGTGGTCGGCATGCGCGGCCGCCGCGAGCTGATGTGGATCGGCGCCGCCATCGCGGGCGTGCTGCTGATGACGCGGCCGTGGTCCGGCGACGCGAGCCTGACCGGCATCCTGTTCGCGCTGGCCGCCGCGTGCTGCTGGGGCGGCTACATCGTCGGCGCGCAGCACGTCGGCAGCAAGTTCAAGGTGCAGCACGGGCTGGCGCTGACGCTCGCCGTCGGCTCGCTGGTCACCGCGCCGTTCGGCGCGCCCGCGATCGTCGCCGACCCGCGCCCCGGGCTGCTGCTCGCCGGGCTCGGCGTCGCGCTTCTCATGCCGCTGGTGCCGTTCCTGCTGGAGATGTCGGTGCTCCAGCGGATGAGCCGGTCCGCGTACGGCACGGTCGCCGGGATGGAGCCCGCCGTGAGCCTGCTCGCCGGGCTGGTGATCGCCGCGCAGGTGCCCGGCCTCATCCAGGTCGCGGGCATCGCGCTGGTCGTGGTCGCGGGCATCGGCGCCGCGCGCGGCGACCGGGCGCGCGCGCCCGCCCCCGTACCGGAGCCGGTTCCCGAGCCGGTGGGGGCGTCAGCCGGGCTCGGCGTCGAGGAGGTCGAGGAGCTTGGCGGTCACGCGAAAGCCGCGTGACGTGGCCGGCACCTTCAGCCGGCGCTCGAAGAACGCGTTGCTGAGCTTCGTACGGCCGTAGCCGTTCGGGCAGTGGACGTAGACGGCGCGGTCGCCGACGGTGAACTCGTCGGGCGCGCCGTACGCCGGGTCGAGCGCCGCGACCAGGCCGGGCGCCGGCGCGGAGTCGAGGAACGTGACGTAGCGGCGCGCGGGGTCGATGCCCTGCGCGCCGTACGGGTCGGCGGCGATGAGCGCCGCCAGCTCGTCACGGGTGCGCAGCAGCACCGTCGTGGTGACGGCCATCGCCGACTCGATGGCGTCGGCGATCGTCGCGGCGAGTTTGGCGCGGTCGCCGGTGTCCGCCGTGAAGACCACGTTGCCGGTCTGGAGATGCGTACGGGCGTCGGCGTGGCCGAGTTCGGTGAACAGCGCACGGAGGTCGGCCATGATCACCTTGTTCGAGCCGACGTTGACGCCGCGCAGCAGCGCTAGGTACGTCGCCATGCCGTGATTGTCCCCCGCGGGCGGCGCGCGCGGTCACTCGTTGCGGAAGACGGGCGGGCGGCGCTGCAGGAACGCGGCCATCGCCTCGGGGTGGTCGGCGGTGAACGTGGTCATGATCTGGGTGCGGTTCTCCAGGTCGATGCCCGCCTGGAGGCTCGGCACCTCCAACTGGTCCCACATCACCTCCTTGGTCATCCAGACGCCCATGGGGGAGTTGGCGGTGATCGCGGCGGCCAGGTCGAGCGCGGCGGCGACCGCCTGCCCGTCGTCCACGACCCGGCCGACCAGGCCGATGCGCTCGGCCTCGTCCGCCGGGACGAACCGGCCGGTGAGCAGCAGCTCGAACGCGCGCGACGCGCCGACGAGCCGGGGCAGCAGCCAGCTCACGCCGATGTCGCAGCCGGACAGCCCGATCCGTACGAACGCGACGTTGAACTTCGCGGAGCGGGCCGCCACGCGAAGGTCGCAGCCCAGCGTCAGCGCCAGCCCGCCACCGGCCGCCGGGCCGTTGACCGCGGCGATCGTCGGCTGCCGCAGGCCGCGCAGCTTCGGGATCAGCGACGCGATGGCCTGCTGCGTCTCCATGCGGACCTGCGGGCTGCGCGCACCGCGGTCGGGATGCTGCTCGCTGTATCCGTACAGGTCGAGGCCCGCGCAGAAGCCGCGGCCGGCACCGGTGAGGACCACCACGCGGCAGTCGCGGTCGGCGGCCACGGCGTCCAGCGCGGCGTGCAGGCCGTCGATCAGCTCCTCGTTCATGGCGTTCAGCCGGTCGGGGCGGTTCAGCGTGATCAGCCGTACGCCGTCGGCGGCGTCGGACGTCTGCACCGGGCTCGCGTTCACGGGACCTCCTCGCGGGTGGCTACGCGGGCACTGTAACCGGCGCGGCCGAACGGCGTTCGGTTCGGACGGGGGATGCGCTCTGTGCGGGTCCGGGTGCGAGGAGCGGCGGGGGAGGCATAGAAATGGGGGATGCGATCTTGCTGGATGAAAGGAGCTCACCGTGTATGACGCGACGCTGGCGGAGACGGTGACGATCGGCGGGCACAACGGCGACCGGATCGAGGCGTATCTGGCCAGGCCAATGGGGCCGGGGCCGTTCGGGAGCGTGGTGGTGATCCACCACATGCCGGGTTACGACAGGGAGTCGAAGGAGACCACCCGGCGTTTCGCCGCCGAGGGGTACGCCGCGATCTGCCCGAATCTTTACTCGCGGATCGCGCCCGGCGCCAGCCCGGACGACGCGGCCGCGGCGGCGCGCGCCCAGGGCGGCGTCCCCGACGAGCAGTTGGTCGGCGACGTGGCCGGTGCGGCGCAGGCGCTGCGGGAGCTGACCTCGTCCAACGGCAAGGTCGGTACCATCGGGTTCTGCTCCGGTGGCCGGCAGTCGTTCCTGGCCGCGGTCAGCCTCCCGATGCAGGCCGCCGTCGACTGCTACGGCGCGTTCGTGGTGGGCACGCCGCCTGAGGGGTTCCCGCTGGCCGTGACGCCGCTCATCGACAAGGCCGCCGACCTCTCGTGCCCGCTGCTCGGCCTGTTCGGCGCGGACGACCAGTTCCCGTCGCCGGACCAGATGGTCGAGCTCGACGCGGAGCTGACGCGGCTGGGCAAGCCGCACGAGTTCCACACGTACGAGGGCGCGGGCCACGCGTTCCTGTCGGTCGACCGGCCCAGCTACCGCCCGGAGGCCGCCGTCGACGCGTGGGGCAAGATCCTCGCGTTCTACGGCGAGCACCTGGCCTGAGGGGAGCACGGCATGTGCACGTACATCACCGAGCGGATCGACATGTTCGGCAGCGGCAAGGGCGCGCAGGGCTGGTTCCACCTGAGCCGGGCCAGCGTGTACGTGGACCATCCCGTCCACGCCCCGCAGGCGCACACGCTGAACATCGACTTCATCAACCCGGAGATCGGCCCGTCGGCGCGGGTCGCCGTCGAGCTGACCGAGGAGTCGGGGCGCGCGCTGATCGCGGCGATCACGTCCGCGCTGGAATCCGCGCCGCCGGGCATCGCCGCCGCCGACGCGGACCGGCCCGCGGGCCACTGAACCGGAGGTGACCGGGGCTGGCCCGCGCGGCCGATCCGGGTGATGCTGGCGCGGACGGCTCCGGTGGAACCTGCCGATCCAGGAGGCTGACCATGACCGAAGCGCCCGCCATCCGATCCGGTGAGTCCGTACGGCCGATCGCGGAGGCGCAGGCGCGCGCGGCACGCCTCGCCTCCGCGCTGCGCGCGTACGGTGTCCGGCCCGGCGACCGTGTCGCGGTCGTGCTGCGCAACGAGATCGCGTTCCTCGAGGCCAGCATCGCGGCCGGGCTCGCGGGCGCCGTGCCGGTGCCGGTGAACTGGCACTGGACCGGCGATGACCTGGCGTACCTCCTGGCCGACAGCGGCAGCGTCGTCGCGTTCGCGCACACCGACCTGCTGCCCGGCGTGGCGGCCGCGGCGCCCGAGGGCATGCGGATCGTCGAGGTGCCGCCGGCGCCGGAACTGGTCGCGGCGTACGGCCTGTCCACGGCGCCGACCGGCGAGTACCCGCTGATCGACGACGTCATCGCGGCGCACGAACCGCTGAGCGAGGCGCCTACGGAGTCGCAGTCCGGGATGATCTACACGTCCGGCACGACGGGGCGGCCGAAGGGCATCCTGCGCGAGCCGATGGGCGCCGAGCAGGCGCTCGAACTCGCCCACCTGGTGTTCTCGGCGTTCGGGCTGCGGCCCGGGGCGCGCACGATGGTGCCCGCGCCGATGTACCACACCGCGCCGAACACGCACGCGCTGATGGCGGTCACGCTCGGCTGCGACGTCACCACGATGCCCCGCTTCGACCCCGAGGAGTTCCTGCGGCTCATCGAGGCCAACCGCATCGAGCACATCCAGACCGTGCCGACCATGTTCGTCCGGCTGCTGCGGCTGCCGAAGGAGGTGCGCGAGCGGTACGACCTGTCCTCGCTGAAGGCGGTCGTGCACGCGGCGGCGCCGTGCCCGCCGGACGTCAAGCGCGCGATCATCGACTGGTTCGGGCCGATCATCCTGGAGTACTACGGAGGTTCGGAGACCGGCGTCGTCGTGGCCTGCGACAGCCCGCAATGGCTGGCCCACCCCGGCACGGTCGGCACCGCGGTGGCCGGCGCGGGCGTACGGGTGCTCGGCCCGGACGACACGGACGTCCCGACGGGCGAGATCGGCGAGGTGTACCTCAAGCCGCCGCCCGCCTGGCCGAACTTCACGTACCTCGGCGCCGGCGCCAAGCGCGCGGCGATGGAGCGCGCCGGCTACCTCACCGTCGGCGACATGGGCTACCTGGACGGCGACGGGTTCCTCTACCTCACCGACCGCCGCAACGACATGGTGATCTCCGGCGGCGTGAACATCTACCCGGCGGAGATCGAGAACTGCCTGATCGGCATGGACGGGGTGCGCGATGTCGCCGTCTTCGGCATTCCCGACCCCGACTTCGGCGAGGCGCTGGCCGCGCACGTGGAGGCCGAGCCGGGGGTGACGGCCGAGGCCGTGCGCGCGTACGTCCGCGACCACCTGGCCGGGTACAAGGCGCCGAAGGTGGTCGTCTTCGAGGAGGCGCTGCCGCGGGAGGACTCGGGCAAGCTGTTCAAGCGGCGGCTGCGCGAGCCGTACTGGACCGAGACCGGGCGGCGCATCTGACCCGTCAGTGCGCGGCTTTCGTACGGGGCCGTGGTCGTGGCCGGGGCCCGCGGCGGGCGATCAGGGCGTCGACGCCGTCGAGAGTGAGGCCGAGGCCGAACGCGAAGTCGTCGTCGGTGCTGTCGGCGCTGCTGGGCTGGTCGCCGTGGAAGGCGCCATCGCGGACGGCCGCGGTGAGGTGCGGGTGGGTGACGTCGGTGACCAGGGTGCCGATGGCGCGGCCGTAGTCGGCGGGGCTGAGGTCGTCGCCGCTGGACAGCTCGAGGCCGAGGCGCACGGCGTTCAGCACGGACATGGTGACGGCCAGGAGGACGCCGACGCGCTCGGTGTGGGTCAGCGGCGTGTCGGCCAGGGCGTCGAGGCCGGCCTCCATCCAGCGCAGGGCGCGCGGTGACAGGGGCGGGCCGCTGACCGGCAGCGTGGCCGTCCATGGGTGGTCGCGGAAGACGTCGAGCTGCGCGTAGGCCCAGCGTTCGAGCGCGGCGCGCCAGTCGAGGCCGGGGTCGGGGTCGGGCGGGGGGTCGCCGGAGCGGTCCACCATGACCTCGATCAGCTCGTCTTTGCTGTCGACGTAGCGGTAGAGGGACATCGTGGTGTAGCCGAGGGCCTTGGCGACGCGGCTCATCGAGACGGCCGAGATGCCCTCGGCGTCGGCGATCTCGATGCCCGCGCGGGCGACCGCGTCGAGCGACAGGCGGGGCCGCGGGCCGCGGCGGCTGGGCTCGGCCACGCCCCAGAGGCGCTGGTAGCGGCGGGGGATGCGGACCGCCGGGTCGGTGTCGTTCTCCTCGTTCGTCATCGGATCCAGCTTAACTGTTTGCGCCGTACACGAAACTGTGTACTCTATAAATCGTTTATAGCGCACACAGTTGTTCTCGTGTCCGTCGGGGCGCGGGGGAGGGGGCCACATGCCGACCGCGATCCGCGTCACCGGCCTGTCGAAGGCGTACGGAACTAACGCCGTGCTCGATTCGGTCGATCTCATCGTCGAGGGCGGCACGATCCGCGCCCTCCTCGGGCCGAACGGCGCGGGCAAGACCACCATGGTGCGCATCCTGTCCACGCTGCTGCGGCCCGACAGCGGGAGCGCGGTGGTCGCCGGGCACGACGTGCTCGCCGATCCCGCCGGGGTGCGCTCCGCCATCAGCCTCACCGGGCAGTACGCCGCGGTCGACGAACCGCTCACCGGCGCGGAGAACCTCCGCATGATGGCGCGGCTGTTCCACCTGGGCCGCGCCGAACGGCGCGGGCGCGTGGCCGAGCTGATCGAGATGTTCGACCTCACCGGCGCGGCGGGCCGCCCGGTGAAGACCTACTCCGGGGGCATGCGGCGGCGGCTCGACCTCGCGGTGGGCCTGCTGGCCCGCCCGCGCGTGCTGTTCCTCGACGAACCGACCACCGGCCTCGACCCCCGCAGCCGCCGGTCGATGTGGGAGGCGATCCGCGGCCTGCTCGACGACGGCGTCACGATCCTGCTCACCACGCAGTACCTCGAGGAGGCCGACCACCTCGCCGACCGCATCAGCGTGCTCGACCACGGCTCGATCATCGCGGAGGGCACGGCCGCGGAGCTCAAGCGCCATTCCGCGCGCGAGCGCCTGGAGCTCGAGCTCGGCGACCCTCATGCGTACGACAGGGCCGCCGCGGAGCTCGGCGCCTGGCGCGGCGCCGAGGGCGGCGTCGCGCTCGATCCCGTTGGGCTGACGGTCGGCGTCGCCACCGACGGCTCGGCCGATGACGTGCGGCGGGTGCTGGTGTTCCTGGAGGCGCGCGGCGTCCGCGTCCGCCACGTCCACCTCACCCGGCCCTCGCTCGACGACGTGTTCCTGAGCCTGACCGGCGGGCCGGAGAGACCGGCGGCCGCGGAACCCGAGGAGGTCCCGGCATGACGCTCACCGAGGCGCCGCCCACTCCGCCCGGTGGCGCGGGGCGGCATGCCCTGGCCGACAGCGCGACGATGATGGGCCGCAGCGTCCGCCACGTGTTCCGTGCGGTTGACGCGCTGTTCGTGGCCGTGCTGCTGCCGATCATGCTGCTGCTGGTCTTCGTGTTCGTCTTCGGCGGCGCCATCCGCACCGGCGGCGTCCGCTACATCGACTACGTCGTGCCGGGCGTGATCCTCCTCTGCGCCGGATACAGCGCCGCCGCGACCGGCCAGGCCGTCGCGCGCGACATGGCGCTCGGCGTGATCGACCGGTTCCGCTCGATGCCGATCGCGCGCTTCTCCGTCCTCGCCGGCCATGTGACCGGCAGCCTGGTGCGCAACCTGATCTCCGCGTCGCTGGTCGTGGCGGCCGCGCTGCTGCTGGGCTGGCGCCCGGCCGCGTCGCCGCTCGCGTGGCTGGCCGTGGTGGGTGTGCTGCTGCTGTACGTCCTCGCGGTCTCCTGGGTGTCCACGGTCATCGGCCTGCTGGTCCGCTCGCCCGAGGCCGCCGAGGGGTTCGGCTTCTTCATGCTGTTCCTGCCGTACCTCGGCAGCGGCTTCGTCCCCACCTCGACCATGCCCGGCTGGCTCCAGGCCTTCGCCGACAACCAGCCCACCACCCCGGTAACCGACACCCTCCGCGCCCTCCTCATGGGCACCCCGGTGGGGTCCAGCGGCGCGGCCGCGGTGATCTGGTGCGCGGTCCTCACGGCGGCCGCGGGCGTAACCGCCACGATCCTCTTCGGAAGGCGGGCCCGGTGAGGCGGCCGTGGACGCGGGAGGTGGGCCCGGTGAGGCGGTCGAGGAGCCAGCGCGGGAGCTGCCGCGGAGTCAGCCGAGGAGGCGGTCCATGATCGCGCGGTAGCCGCGCAGGGCCTGGCGCATCGCCTCGGTGTCCGGCGGGCCCTCGCGGTGCGCGGCCGCGCGCAGCCCGGCGGTGCGCCGCTCCAGCTCCGCGCTCAACGCCCGGATGGTCTCCCCGACGATCTCCTCCGCCGCGGCCACGGCCACACCCGGATCATCAACGAACCCGGCCTGAATATCCCGCCACCGCAACCACAGCCGCTCCGCCTCAGCGGGCGCGACCAGTGGAGGCCCGGAGGGCGCATCGCCCGGGGGCTTCGCGGTTCCCGGAGTCGCCGCGCCGCGTGGAGTCTCTGCGCCGTCCCGAGTGTCCGTGCCGTCCCGAGTCTCCGTGCCGTGCCGAGTCTCTGCGTCGCGCCGAGTCTCCGTGCCGTCCCGAGGCTCCGCGGCCCTTGGAGCGGTCCGCCGTGCAGCCTCTGCGCCGTCCCGAATCGCCGCGCCGTCCGGAGTGTCCGTGCCGTCCCGCGTCGCGGCGGCCCTTGGAGCGGCCCGGCCTGCGTTCTCCGGGGTCCCCGGGGCGGTCCTCCCCGTATCCTCCGCGGCCTGTGGAGCCGCTCGCCCTGAGTCCCCGGCCCTGTCTGGGGCGCGGCCGGGCTCGGGGATCCGGTCTCCTCCCGGGCCGATGGGGGTGCCGAGAGGTGCGGGGTCGCGGGTGGCGGCTGGGCCTGTGGGGGTGCCGCCGGGCTTGGGGCTGAGGTCGCCTTCCGGGCCGGGGGTGCCAAGGGGTGCGGGGTGGCGGGTGGTGGCTGGGCCGGTGGTGGCGCCGCCGGGTTCGGGGCTGGGGTCGCCTTCCGGGCTGATGGGGGTGCCGAGGGGCGCAGGGGCGCGGGCGGCGGCCGGGCCTGTGGTGTCGAGGGGTGCGGGGTCGCGGGTGGTGTCCGGACGGGTGGTGCCGGAGGGTGCGGGGTCGCGGGTGGGGGCCGGG
>DASXYG010000020.1:0-51520 GCA_036502625.1 Streptosporangiaceae bacterium | reverse complement strand
CACCCGCCGCTGACCGCACTCCCCCGCCGCCGTCCGACCGGGCGGCGGCCGTCTTTGCCGTCCAAACTAGTTGCTTGCGGCAATCAATTATCGTACGCTCGCCGGTATGAAGCCCACACGCGCGGACGTCGAGCAGATGGTGGCGGCGCTGTTCACCGTCACCGCCGGCCTGGAGCGGGCGCGCCGGAAGAAGAAGGACGCCGCGCGGCTGTCGGTGCTCCAGGTGGTGGCGTGGGGCGGGCGGGTGCGCCCGTCCGACGTGGCCGCCGCGCTCGACGTCCATCCGTCGCAGATCACCCGCCAGGTGAAGGCGCTCGAAGAGGCCGGCCACGTGCACGTCGAGGCCGATCCGGACGACCGCCGCTCCTGCTTCGTCTCGCTCACGCCTGACGGCACGGCCGAGGTCGCGCGGCTCGGCGAGGTCGGCATGTCGCGGTTCACCACGTTCGTCGGCGACTGGGACGCCGCCGACGTCCGCGAGTTCACCCGGCTGCTCGCCAAGTTCGAGGCCTCCAAGGCGGCCGTCGGCGAGGAGGAGGAACGGGCCGCGCGGCGGGCGCGGCCGGGCTGGCGCGAGCGCGGTGAGGGGGCGTGAGGCCATGCGGGTCCTGATCGCCGGCGCCGGGCCGGGCGGGCTCGCGCTGGCCCAGCGGCTCGGCCGCGCCGGCGTCACCGCGACCGTCCTGGAGCGCGACGCCGCCGTGGACGCCCGCGCGCAGGGCTACCGGCTGACCGTCAACGCCGACGGCGGCGGGGCGCTGCGCGAATGCCTGCCGCCTGAGCTGTTCGCGCTGTTCCGCGCGACGTCCGGGCGGCCCGACGGCGGGCGGGTCGTGATGTACGGCAGCGACTTCGCCGAACGGTCCGTGCGCACCGCCGCGCCCGCCCATCCGTACACCTCGGTCGACCGGCTGACGCTGCGGCGCGTGCTGCTCACCGGCCTGCGGCCCCGGTTCGGCGCGGCGGTGACCGGCTTCGCGCGCACCGATCGCGGCGTCCGCGCCCGGCTGGCCGACGGCACGGAGGTGGCCGGCGACCTGCTCGTCGCCGCCGACGGCGCCGGGTCGGCGCTGCGCCGCGCGCTGCTGCCCGGCGCCGCGCTCACCGACCTGGGCGTGCGCTGCGTCTGGGGCCGTACGGACCTGGCCGCGGTGCCGGAGATCGCGGACGAACCCGCGTGGTCCAACCGGGTGAGCGCGTTCACCGGGCCCGGCGGGCGGACGCTGGTCGCGGGCGCGTGGCGGCCCGCCACCGCACCGGAGGCCGCGGCCGCCGCCGTGCCGGGCGCGTGCCTCCCGCCGGTGGCGCCGTACGTCATGTGGGCGCTGATGGTGCCGGGCGCCGAGCCGCTTCCCGGGGACCTCCACGCGTACGTGCGCGCCGCGGTCGCCGGGTGGGACGGCCGGCTGCGGACCCTGGTGGCGCGCGGGGGCGGGTGCTTCACGGTGCCGATCCGCGTCGCGCTCCCGGTTCCGCCGTGGCGGCCGGGCCGGGTGACGCTGCTGGGCGACGCGATCCACGCGATGACCCCGGCTGGCGGCACCGGGGCGAACACGGCGCTGCGGGACGCCGCGCTCCTCGGCGGCCTGCTCGACGACGCCGTCCGCGGGGGCGGCGGCGTCGTCGGTGCCGTGGCCGCGTACGAGGAGCGCATGCGCGCGTACGGCTTCGCGGCCGTCGCGCGGTCACGGGCGTACGGCGCGGACCGCGGGGGCCCGCGCGCCGCCGAACCCGAGGAGGCACGGCCATGACCGTTGTCGAACGACGCCGCGTGAAGCGGCGGGTCCTGATGGGCACGCTCGCCGATTTCGTCGTGGACATGCTGATCCCGACGGTCGTCTACGCGCTGCTCCGCCTGTTCGGTGTGCCGCCGTTCCTGGCCATCGCGGCGGGCGGGCTGGTCGTCGGGGGCAAGGCGCAGGTAGGCAGCGTCAGCGCCCGGCATCCGCGCGGCGCCGTCGCCGCGGCCGCAGCGCAGGTGGGCGCCGGGCTGGTGATCATGTTCGCCCTGCATGCCGCCGGCGTGTCCGACCCGTACGCGATGACGATCGGCTCGGTGCCGGTGCTCGTGGGGGTGGTCGTCGCATTGGTGCGCGGCGGCCGGCTGGACGGCTTCGGCCTCCTCGTGATCGCCGAGGTCGCCGCGGGCACGGCGCTGGGCATGACGTCCGGCGACCCGCGGTTCCTGCTCGCCCGCTCCTCGGTGTACGTCGCGATCGCCGGGGTGTACGCCCTGGTGACCTGCTTCACGCCGCGGCCGCTGCTGATGGTGCTCAGCAAGCCGATGGCCGTGGCGGGCGACCCGCTGCGCGAGGCCGCCTTCGACCGCCTCGCCGACGGCACGGCCGAGGGCGCGGCGCGTTTCCGCCGGATCGAGGTCGCCATGACCGCCGGGGCGGGCGTGGTGCTGCTGGCCGAGGCCGTGCTGCGGGTGGTGGTCGTGTACGCGTACCCGATCCACGATGTGCTGCAGGCCGGGCTGATGTCCCAGCTCCCCGCGATCGGGTTGCTCGTGGTGGGGGTGGCCGCAATGCGGGTCTTCGCGATCCCCCGGGTCCGCGTGGTGGTCGACGCCGAACAGGAGAGGCTCCGCGCCGCCGTGTGAGCCGGGCGGCGCGGCGCTGACCTGTCACATCCGTGCCGGTGACCGTTACGTCCGCGGACAGCGCCACGTCACCGGCACCGCGTTGGTTGGGTGTCGTACGGCGATGGCGACGAGAGGATCGGACATGACGGGGAGCACCGGGCCGGACGGCCTGCCGGACCGGCTCGGCCGTACCGAGCTGGCCGCGCTGCTCGACGGGCTGCGCGACCTGCCGTACGGCGGGGAGCCGGTGGACCAGCACGCGCACGCGATGCAGGCGGCGGCGCTCGCGGTGCACGCGTCGGCCGACGACGAGCTCGTGCTGGCGGCGGCGCTGCACGACATCGGCAGGGCCGGCCCGGTGCGCCGGGCGTACGCGGGCCCGCACGAGGCCGCCGGCGGCGCGTTCGCGCGGCGCTACATCGGGGAGCGCGTCGCCTGGGTGATCGAGCAGCACGTCCCGGCCAAGCGCTACCTGGTAGCCACCGACGCCGCCTACGCCGACCGCCTCAGCCCCGCATCCGTACGCTCACTGCACGTCCAGGGCGGCCCCATGACCCCCGCCGAGGCCGACCACTTCGCCACCCACCCCTGGGCCGGCGACGCCGTCGACCTCCGCCTCTGGGACGACGCCGCCAAACTCCCCGGCGACCCGGGCCTCCCGGTAGCCCGCCTCCTCGACATCCTCGCCCGCGTAACCACCTGACCCCGCGCACCCTCACCACGCACGCGCGACCGCGGATCGTGAGGGTGCGGCGTGACCGCCACTCCCCCTGACCCGTACGCCCGAAGGGCGGATCGTGAGGACGCGGCATGGCCGCCACCCCCTGACCCGCACGCCCGAAGGGCGTTGCGCGAATCCTGAGGCGCGCGGCGTTGCCGCGATGCCCCCGCCCTGCACGCCCGCCGCGCGACGCGCTACTCATGAGTCGCCCGGGATCTGCCGCGATGCGCCGCTGGCTGCCCACCCGTACGGCGGGCGTCCCGCCGGTCGCGTAGGGGGCGTGGCCGCCCCCCTGCCTCACGCCCGAACGGCGTAGCGGGATTCATGGGGGATGGGGAGTTGCCGCGCTGGCCGGGTCGGGGGCGTGGCCACCACCCCTGGCACGCCCGCCCGAAGGGGGTTCGTGAGGACGTGGCATGGCTGCCCTCCCGCACGCTCGGAGGGCGTAGCGGGATTCGTGGGGGATACGGAGTTGCCGCGCTGGTCGTGTACGTGGCGTGGCTGCCACCCCTCCCCCGCACGCTCGAAGGGTGTGGCGCGAATTGTGGGGTGCTTGGCGTTGACGCCATGAGGCGCCGGGACTCAGCCTGGGGTCATGCGGAGCGTCGTCTTTCTTGTTTTTGATGGGTTTCAGGTGCTGGATCTGGCTGGGCCGCATGAGGTGTTCGGGCATGCGGGGGAGCGGTATGGGCGGCTTGTTGTGGCGGCGGAGGCGGGGGTGGTGCGGTCGGATGGGGGGTTGAGCGTGGATGTGCCGTACGGGGTTGGGGACGTGGACGCGGGTGACGTCGACACCTTGGTTGTTGCGGGTGGGGCGGGGGTGGATGCGGCGCGTGACGGGGGTGTGCTGCCCACCTGGATCGGTGCGGTCGCGGCGGCGGGGGCGCGGCGGGTGACCTCGGTGTGCAGCGGGGCGCTGCTGCTGGCCGCGGCGGGGCTGCTTGATGGGCGGCGGGCGACCACGCACTGGGGGCGTGCCGGGCAGCTCGCGCGGGAGTACCCGGGCGTGATCGTCGACCCCGACCCGATCTTCGTCAGGGACGGGCCCGTGTGGACGTCGGCCGGGGTGACGGCCGGGATCGACCTCGCGCTCGCCCTGGTCGAGGACGACCACGGCGGCGAGCTCGCGCACACGGTGGCCCGCGAGCTGGTGATGTTCCTGCGCCGCCCCGGCGGCCAGTCGCAGTTCAGCGTGCCGCTGTGGTCGCGGCCGCCGGAGTCCGACCCGATCCGTACGGCCGTGGACGCCGTCCACGCAAACCCCGGCGCCCGCCACACGGTGGCCTCGCTGGCCGCCCGCGCCGGGCTCAGCCCCCGCCACCTGCAGCGCCGCTTCCCCGCCGAGCTCGGCGTGCCGCCCGCCGGATACGTCGAGCTGGTGCGCATCGAGGCGGCGCGGCGCGCGCTGACCGAGGGCGGCGAGCCCGTCGCGACCATCGCGCGCCGCCTCGGCTTCGGCACGGCCGAGACGCTGCGCCGCGCGTTCCACCGCCACGTGGGCGTCGCCCCCGCCGACTACCGCGACCGATTCCGAACCGCGAAGGAGCCCGTATGACAACGTATGGCCTGCTGGTCTTCCCCGACGCCGAGGAGCTCGACTTCGTCGGCCCGTGGGAGGTGTTCACCGCGTCGTCGATGCTCCGCGAGGACGCGGACACCGCGGTGCTGATCGCCGCGGACACCGGCCCGGTGCGCTGCGCCAAGGGCCTGCGCGTCCTCCCCGACCACACCCTCGCCGACCACCCGCCCCTCGACGTGCTGCTCGTCCCCGGCGGCCGCGGCACCCGCGACCCGCACGACCCGGACCTGCTCGCGTGGATCGCCAAGACGGCCGCCGGCGCCACCTGGGTGACCAGCGTGTGCACCGGTTCGTACCTGCTTTACGCGGCGGGCGTGGCGCGCGGCCGTCGGGTGGCCACGCACTGGTCGTTCGAGGACACCCTGGACTCGCGCGGCGACGTGACGGTGGTGCGCGACGCCCGGTACGTCGTGGACGGGAACCTGGTCACCAGCCAGGGCGTGTCGGCCGGCATCGACATGGCGCTGTGGCTGACCGGCCGCATCCACGGCCGCGACCACGCGCGCGCCGTGCGCCGCTACATCCAGTACGAGCCCGCTCCCCCGTACCTCGCGGACGAGCCGGTCTGACGCGCGAGGCGGGCCCGGCCGTACGACCGGGCCCGCCCTCCGCGCAGGCGTCAGAAGTTGATCATGTGCCCGGCGAGGCCCTCGACGGCCTCCTTGACCGCCTCGGACAGCGTCGGGTGGGCGTGCACGTTGCGGGCGACCTCGTGCACCGTGAGGTCCCACTGCTGGGCCAGCGTCAGCTCGGGCAGCAGCTCGGTGACGTCCGGGCCGATCATGTGGCCGCCGATGAGCTCGCCGTACTTCGCGTCGCTGATGAGCTTCACGAACCCGGTCGTGTCGCCGAGGCCGTGGGCCTTGCCGTTGGCGGTGAACGGGAACTTCGCGGTCTTGACGTCGTAGCCGAGGTCGCGCGCCTGGGCCTCGGTGTAGCCGAAGCTGGCGATCTGCGGCTGGCAGTAGGTGGCGCGCGGGATCATGGCGTAGTCGAGCTCCATGGTCTCCGCGCTGGCGATGGTCTCGGCGGCGATCACGCCCATGGCCTCTGCGGTGTGCGCCAGCATGAGCTTGGCGGTGCAGTCGCCGATGGCGTAGAAGCCGGGAACGGAGGTGCGGCAGAAGCCGTCGACGTCCACGGCGCCGCGCTCGGTGAGGGCGACCCCGGTGTTCTCCAGGCCGAAGCCGCCGACGTTCGGGGAGAAGCCGATGGCCTGCAGCACCTTGTCGGCCTCCAGCACCTGCTGCCGGCCGTCCTTGGACACCGTGACCCGCACCTTCGCGCCGGAGTCGTCGATCGACTCGACACGCGTGGACGTGAGGACGTCGACGCCGAGCCGCTTGTACCTCTTGGCCAGCTCCCTCGACACCTCCTCGTCCTCCAGCGGCACCATGCGGTCGAGGAACTCCACGATGGTGACCTGAACGCCGTACGAGGACAGGACGTACGCGAACTCGACGCCGATCGCGCCCGCGCCGGCGATGACGATGCTCTCGGGCAGCGTGTCGGAGAGGATCTGCTCCTCGTACGTCACGACGCGCTCGGACAGGCTCGTGCCGGGCAGCAGCTTGGTGGCCGACCCGGTGGCGAGAATGCAGTTGTCGAACGTGACCCGCTCGGTGCCGCCGTCGGTGAGCGCGACGTCGATGGTGTGCGCGTCGGCGAAGGTGCCGCGGCCGGAGTACTCCTGGATCTTGTTCTTGTTCATCAGGAAGTGCACGCCCTTGGCGCGGCCGTCGGCGACCTTGCGGCTGCGCTTGAACGCGGGGCCGTAGTCGAACGTGACGTCGCCCTGGACGTTGATGCCGAACGTCTGCGCCTCTTTGCCGAAGATCTGCACCAGCTCGGCGTTGCGCAGCAGCGCTTTGGACGGGATGCAGCCGACGTTCAGGCAGACACCGCCCCAGTACTTCTCCTCGATGATCGCCACCTGCTTGCCGAGCTGCGCGGCCCGGATGGCGGCGACGTACCCCCCTGGGCCCGCGCCCAGCACGACGACGTCGAAGTGTGCACTCATGCCAAAAAGCCTATTGCTTGGCGGGAACCGTTCGCGCCCCCGAGTCGTCTAAAGGGGCGGTCGCGCGCCATTACCCGATCCTTTCGGGTGGCGCGCACCGCAATGGCCGTGGTGCTCGTCACGGTGGGAACATCTGGCCGTCTCAAGCGTTGAACAGGGTGCGTTCAAATGGAGGCGCGAAATCCAGTGATGATCGGGACCTCGATGAGAGGGGGGTGTCCTCATGCCGCGTTCCGCTCTAGCGACCACACCGGCGGTGGAGGCGACCACGGCGACCGTTGACGAGCTCGTCGCACGTGGGCGCGAGCAGGGTCACCTGTCGCTGGCAGAGCTTCGCCGCGCGTTCGCGGAGGCGGGCATCGCCCCCGCCGCGGGCCGTTCCATATTGCGTGAGCTGACCGACGCGGGCGTCCGGCTCGGAGACGAGAAGCCCGAGGCCGACGCCGTTGACGACGCCGAAGAGGAAGAGGAAGAGGCCGTACGCGACCTCGACGACCAGTCCCCCGCCATGGGCGACTCGGTGCACACCTACCTCAAGGCGATCGGGCGCACGCCGCTGCTGACCGCGGCGGAGGAGGTCGACCTCGCCAAGCGCATCGAGGCGGGCCTCTACGCCGAGCACAAGCTGTCCGAACCCGGGCTGGAGATCGACGAGAAGCTCCGCGAGGAGCTCGCCGAGGTCGCCGAGGACGGCCAGCGTGCGAAGTCCCACATGCTGGAGGCGAACCTCCGGCTGGTGGTGTCGGTCGCGAAGAAGTACGGCGACCGCGGGCTCACGCTGCTCGACGTCGTGCAGGAGGGCAACCTCGGCCTGATCCGCGCCGTCGAGAAGTTCGACTACACCAAGGGCTACAAGTTCTCGACGTACGCCATGTGGTGGATCCGCCAGGCCATACAGCGCGGTTTCGCCGACTCGGCGCGCACGATCCGGCTGCCCGTCCACGTCCTGGAGATGCTGTCGAAGCTGTCCCGCACCGAGCGTGACATGCACCAGCGGCTGGGCCGCGAGCCCACCCCCGAGGAGCTGTCCGTCGAGCTGGACCGCACGCCGCAGCAGATCGAGGACCTCCTGCGCACCAGCCGCCAGCCGATCTCGCTCGACTCCACCATCGGTGAGGACGGCGAGACCCGCATCGGCGACCTCATCGAGGACATGGACGCCCCGGAGGCGTCGGAGATGGTCGACCGCCAGCTCATGGCGTCGCAACTGCACCGCGCGCTCGACGTCCTCGAGCCGCGGGAGGCGACGATCATGTCGCTGCGCTTCGGCCTGGTCGACGGCAACCCGCACACGCTCGACGAGATCGGCAAGAAGATGGGCCTCACCCGAGAGCGCATCCGGCAGCTCGAGAAGGAGTCGCTGTCGAAGCTGCGCCACCCGAGCAACGCCCTCCCCTTGCTCGACTTCGCGGTGTGATGTCCTTTACGCTCTCCGCCACGTAACGAACCGCGCAGACCATCCTGGATAGACCCCGCGCCGACCCGTCCCCGGCGCGGGGTCGCGGTGTCTCCGGGGTATGGTGCGCGGTCATGAGGATCACCGCCGTACGCGCCGAACGGCTGCGCGTCGACCTCGACCCGCCGTTCCACGCCGCGTGGGACCCCGTGCCGCGGCGCGTGTTCGACGCCGCGCTGGTCCGCGTCGAGACCGACGAGGGCCTGGTGGGCGTCGCCTCGGGCGACACCCTCGCCGGGCTGGACGACGCGGCGCACCTGTTCGTGGGCCACGACCCGCTGGCGATCGCCCGCCACGCCCGCGTCATCGAGACGGTGAACTTCCACGGCGGCCGGCTGTGGCCGCTGGAGGCCGCGCTGTGGGACATCGCCGGGCAGGCCGCCGGGGTGCCGGCGGCCACGCTGCTCGGCGGCGCCCGCGACCGGCTGCCCGCGTACGCCTCGACGGGCGCGGCGCTGCCGCCGGACGACCGCGCCGAGTCTGCGCTGGCCCTGCGCGAGCGCGGGTTCCGGGCGATGAAGATCCGCGTGGACCGGACGCGCCCGGCCGCCGGCGTCGCCGCCGTGCGCGCGGTCCGCGACGCCGTCGGGCCGGACTTCACGATCATGGTGGACCTGAACCAGGCCTGGCGTACGGCCGGCGACGCGGGCACGCCGCTGGACCGCCCGGCCGTGCGCAGCGTGGTCGCGGAGCTGGCCGAGCTGGGCGTGTTCTGGGTGGAGGAGCCGCTGCCGTACGCCGACGTCGCCGGGATGGCGGAGCTGCGGGCGGCCACCGGCGCGCGCGTCGCGGCCGGGGAGATGCTGGCCACCCCGGCGGACGTGCTGGCGCTGATGGACGCCGACGCGCTGGACGTCTACCAGATGGACGCCGTGCTGTCCGTCGGCATGTCGCGCACCCGCACCCTCGGCGAGCTGGCGCTGCTGCGCGGCCGGTCCTTCACGCCGCACACCTGGTCCAACGGCCTCGGCCTGCTGGCCAACCTGCACGTCGTGGCCGGGGTGGGCGGCGGGCCGTACGTGGAGTTCCCGTACGACCCGCCGGGGTGGACCCCTGCCCGCCGCGACTTCTTCCTGGCCGAGCCGGTGGACATCGACGCCGATGGCAACCTGCGCGTGCCCGGCCGCCCCGGCCTGGGCGCGGTGCTGGACGAGGACGCGGTCAGCCGCCACCGGGTGGCGTGATCGCGCCGTACACGATCTGCGTCCGCCGCCCGGTGATGGTGAACGTGCCGCTGCCCTCGATGCGGCCGGAGCCCGCGTCGATCAGGTAGAAGCCGAACCGGCCCGTCTTGGTGTCGTCGACCTGATGGCCGGCGGTGAACCGGCCGGCGATGGTGATCGTGGCGGGCCGGGGCCACGCCTGCACCGCGTAGTTCCCGGTCGGCAGGCCGCGCGGCGTCAGCGTGGCGTGCACGCCGCCGGTGCGGATGTCGCGCGTCTGGAGCATCCGCGACCAGGGCACGCCGAGGTCCGCGAGGAGCTTGCCGTCCGGGGACACGGGGCCGAACCCCGAGCGGTCGGCGACGCGTTCGAGCACGCGGCCGCCGGTGTCGTACTTCGCGACGGAGTTCTCGTCGGCGCCCGCCGCCTCCATGTACGACGTGCCGTCGGGGTTGATCGCGTCGAACACGCGCCCGGCCGGCATCCGCGCCACCGTGCCGCTGGCGACGTTGACCAGCATCGGCCGCGACGGGTGCGGCGACGCGTCCGACCGGGTCACGACGCCGGTCTCCACGCCCGCCCAGGTGCCGTCGCGGTTGAGGACGAACTCGACCGGCCGGGTGCGCACGGTGCGCAGCGGCAGGCGGGCGACGGTGCGCTCGGTGCCGGCGGCCAGGTCGCGGACGACGACGCGCTCGCTGTCCGCGCGGTAGTACATGATGCGCCGGCCGTCGCCGGACAGCGCGGCCAGCCGCGACGGCGTCGCCACGTTGCCGTCGGCGTTGGTCCCCGCCCGGTACGCGCCGAGGGAGTGCGGCACGCGGTACTGCATGCCGTCGCTGGTGAGGACGCGCCACTCGGAGCACGCGCGGCCGGCCGCGCGCTCGGCGGTGGCCCGGCAGTAGTCGATGTACGCCAGCCGCGCGGGGGCCACGCCGCGCGCCGGGAGCGGGCCCGGGACGTGCGCGTTCAGCACCCCGAGGCGCTCGGCCTGCCCGGTGGGGCCCGGTGGCGTGAGGCGTTCGAGCGCGGCCGTCCCGCCGACGACCACGCCGGCGGCCAGCAGCACGGCGACGGGCGCGGCGGCCAGCGTACGGGCGCGGCGGCGGCGCGCGGCGCGCAGGGCGCGCTCGGCCATGCCGGTGCGCGGCGCCTGGTCGGCGACGTCGGTCAGCAGCTCTCCCAGGTGGGTCATCGCAGCACCTCGCTTCGGTCCGGCGCGCCGATGAACTCGGCGAGCTCCGGGGCGAGCTCGCGCAGGCGGCGCAGGGCGCGGTGGGTCTGGCTCTTCACGGTGCCGACCGTGCAGGACATCAGGTCGGCGGTGTCGGCCTCGGACCGGTCCTCGTAGAAGCGCAGGACGATCACGGCGCGCTGCCGCGGCGTCAGCAGCGCCAGCGCGCGTTCGAGGGCGAGGCGGCGTACGGCGCGGTCGGCGATGTCCGGGAGCGCGCCGGGCTCGGGCGGGTCGGCCTGCGGGTACTCCTGCCGCCGGCCGCGCCGCCGCCACCAGGAGATGTGCTCGTGGTACATGATCTTGCGGGCGTACGCCTCCGGGTTGCCGTCGCGCGCCAGCCGCCGCCAGCGCCCGGCGACCTTGGCCAGCGCCGTCTGCACCAGGTCCTCGGCGAGATGCGCGTCGCCGGACAGCAGGAACGCGGTGCGCAGCAGCGCGCGTTCGCGGGCGGCGACGAACTCGCGGAACCCCTCGTATCGGTCCACGGTCCTCCCTTCCGCTCTATGAACGCCGTCAGGGTGCCCCGGGGTTGGCGGTGGGTACGGGAATACTCGCTTGGCGCCCGGCTTTCTAGGGGCTTAGCGTGTAATCCCACTTACATCATGATCGGAGATCGCGTGTCGGACGCGACGACCGTGCCGGTGACGCTCACCGTCAACGGCACGAAGCACACGATCGACATCGAGCCGCGGGTCACGCTGCTCGATGCGCTGCGTGAGGTGATCGGCCTCACCGGCACGAAGAAGGGCTGCGACCGTGGCGAGTGCGGCGCCTGCACGGTCCACGCGGACGGGCGGCGCATCAACGCGTGCATGACCCTCGCCGTGATGGCCGAGGGCGCGGAGATCACCACGGTCGAGGGGCTGGCCGACGGCGACCGGCTGCACCCGGTGCAGCGGGCGTTCGTCGAGCGCGACGGGTTCCAGTGCGGGTTCTGCACCCCGGGGCAGGTCATGTCCGCCGCGGCGTGCGTCGCCGAGGGGCACACCGGGTCCGACGAGGAGATCCGCGAGTGGATGAGCGGCAACATCTGCCGCTGCTCGGCCTACCCGCAGATCGTCGAGGCCGTACGCCAGGCCGCCGGGGAGGTGCGCGCCGATGCGTGACTTCGCCTACACCCGCGCCGGCGACACCCGGTCGGCGCTGGCCGTGCTCGACCCCGCGGCCGGCACGGGAGCGCGGCCGATCGCCGGCGGCACCGAGCTGGTGAACCTCCTCAAGGAGCGCATCGAGGAGCCGGACCTGCTGGTCGACATCAACGGCCTGCCGCTGGCGGAGATCGCCGCCGGCGACGACGGGCTGCGGCTCGGCGCGCTGGCCCGCATGAGCGACGTCGCCGCCCACCCGGCCGTCCGCGCCGGCTACCCGATGATCGCCCAGGCGCTCGAACTGTCCGCGTCGCCGCAGCTACGGAACATGGCGTCGATGGGCGGCAACCTGCTCCAGCGCACCCGCTGCCCGTACTTCCGCGCCGACGCCGTCCTGCCGTGCAACAAGCGCACCCCGGGCAGCGGCTGCGCGGCGCTCGGCGACCGGGGCCAGCAGCGTACGCAGGCGATCTTCGGGGGCAGCGACCACTGCGTGGCCACCCACCCGTCGGACGTCGCCGTGGCGCTGGCCGCGCTCGACGCCCAGGTCCACGTGACCGGCCCGGCCGGCGCCGGGGTCATCGCGCTCGCCGACTTCCACCGGCTGCCCGGCGACGCGCCCGAGCGCGACACGGTGCTGCCCGACGGCGCGCTGGTCACCGGCATCACGGTGCCCGCGTCGCCGCTGGCCGCGCGCTCGGCGTACCTCAAGGTGCGCGAGCGCGCGTCGTATGAGTTCGCGCTCGTGTCGGCCGCGGTCGCCGTCGAGGTCGCGGACGGCGTGGTCACCGCGGCGCGCATCGCGCTCGGCGGCGTCGCGCCCAAGCCGTGGCGGCTGCCCGACGCCGAGGCGGCGCTGGCCGGCGTGCGCGCGGACGACGAGGCGGCCGTGCGCACGGCCGTGGAGCCGTCGTTCGCGCCCGCGCGGCCGCTGCCCGGCAACGCGTTCAAGGTGGAGCTGGCGGTGCGCACGGTCGTGCGGGCGCTGGCGCTGGCGGCGGGGGGTGCCGAATGACGGCGCGCACACGGGCCGACGGCCCGGCGAAGGTCACCGGCGCGGCGCGCTACGCCGCCGACTGGCGCCACGGCGACGGCGTCCGCTACGTCGCGCTGGTGACGGCGACGATCCCGGCGGGCCGCGTCACCGAGCTGGACACCTCGGCCGCGGAGGCGGCGCCCGGCGTCGTCACCGTGCTGACCCACCGCAACGCGCCGCCGCTGTCGGAGGTCACCGAGGGGCCGTACGTCCACGGCCTGCTGCCGCTGCACGACGACCTGGTGCGGTACGAGGGCGAGCCGCTCGCCGTGGTCGTGGCCGACACCCTGGAGCGCGCGCAGGAGGCCGCCGCGCTGGTGCGGGTCGCCTACGACCGTACGGACGCGGTCGTCGACGTCGACGACGCGCTCGACAAGGCGTACTCTCCCGCCGCCGCGGCGCGGGTGGACAGCTCGGTGGGCGACGTCCCGGCCGGGCTGGCCGCCGCCGACGTCGTGGTGGAGCGCGCGTACTCCACGGCGTCGCGCCACCACTCCCCCATGGAGCCCGCCGCCACGGTCGCCACCTGGGCCGACGGCGAGCTGACGCTGTACGACGCCAGCCAGGGCGTGTTCAACGTCCGCGCGGTGGTCGCGTCCGCGCTCGGCCTGCCGAAGGAGCGGGTCCGCGTCATCGCGGCCTACACCGGCGGCGGGTTCGGCGCGAAGGGGTTCATCTGGCCGCACGAGATCATCGCGGCGATGACCGCGTACACCGTGGGCGGCACGGTCAAGCTGGTGCTCACCCGGGCGCAGAGCTTCACCTCGCACGGCTACCAGCCCGCCACCCGGCAGACGGTCGCGCTGGGCGCCCGTACGGACGGCACGCTCACGGCCGTGCGGCACACCTCGGTGAACGCCACGTCGACGTACGCCGAGCACCTGGAGCTGGCCGGCGACGGCACCAACTCCATGTACGCCGCGCCGGCCATCGCGACCAGCCACCGGGTGGCGCCGGTGGCCACGATCCTGCCGACGCCGATGCGCGCGCCCGCCGAGGGCGTGGGCATGTTCGCGCTGGAGTCCGCGATGGACGAGCTGGCGTACGAGCTGGGCGTCGACCCGCTGGAGCTGCGGCTGCGCAACTACGCCGAGCGCGACCCGTCCACCGGGCGGGAGTTCTCGTCGAAGAAGCTGCGCGAGTGCTACGTCGAGGGCGCGCGGCGGTTCGGCTGGGCGGGCCGGCCGATGGCGCCGGGCTCGCTGCGCGAGGGCCGCGACCTCGTCGGCTGGGGCATGGCCAGCACGACCATGTTCACGGCGCGGATGCCAGCGTCGGCCCGGGTGACGATCCGCGCCGACGGCAGCGTGCTGATCGAGGTCGGCACCCAGGAGATCGGCACCGGCGTCTACACCGTGATGCCGCAGGTGGCCGCCGAGGTGCTGGGCTGCTCGCCGGACCAGGTGACGATCGCGCTCGGCGACACGCTGCTGCCGGAGGCGGGCATGACGGCGGGGTCGTCGACGACCGCGTCCGTCGGGTCGGCGGTCCGCGCGGCGGCGCGCGCGCTGGCGGGCAAGCTGGCGTCCATGGCGTTCGCCGAGGGCGGCGCGCCGCCGGAGACCGTCGTGATCGACGGCGCCGACGTCGTGCTCAGCGAGGGCCCGGTCGGCCGGATCAGCCTGCGCGACCTCCTCGGCCAGACCGGCGCCGAGCAGGTGTCCGCGGACGGCGCGTACTCCCCCGACGACGACGGCTACACGATCAAGACGTTCGGCGCCGTCTTCGCGGAGGTCCGGGTGGACGCCGACCTGCGGCTGCCGCGCGTCTCCCGCATCACCGGCGTCTACAGCGCGGGCCGCATCATCAACGAGCTGACCGCGCGCAGCCAGATGACCGGCGGCATGATCTGGGGCATCGGCCAGGCGCTGCTCGAGCAGTCGGTGCCGGAGCCGGCGCTGGGCAGGTTCGTGTCCAAGAACCTGGCCGGCTACCTGGTGCCGGTCAACGCCGACGTCCACACCCTCGACGCCTCGTTCGTCGAGGAGTACGACCCGCACAGCGGCGCGCTCGGCGGCAAGGGCATCGGCGAGCTCGGCGCGTCCGGTGTGGGCGCGGCCATCGCGAACGCGGTGCACCACGCCACCGGCATCCGCGTGCGCGACCTCCCGGTCACCCCGGAGGATCTCCTGGTGTAGCGGCCAGTCCGGACTCGCGGACGGTGATGTTGAGGCGTCCCTCCGCGAGCCCGGACCCGGGGTCGGCGGTGCCCGGGAGTGTGCGCGGCACACCGTGGTACGCCAGGCGCGACGGGCCGCCGAAGACGAACGCGTCGCCGCCGCGGAGGTCGACGTCGGTGTACGGGCGGCCGCGGGTCTCGGGGTTGCCGAAGCGGAACACGCAGGCGTCGCCGAGGCTCAGCGACACCACGGGGGCGCGCGAGGTCTCGTCGCGGTCCTGATGCTGGCCCATGCGGGCGTGCGCGTCGTAGAAGTTCACCAGGGCGACGTCGGGCGCGTACGGCTCGGCGGGCAGCCCGGCGTCGGCCACGGCCGCGCGGGCGAGGCGGGCCAGCAGGCCGGGGAACGGCTTGACGGGGGTGCCGTCCGGGAGGGTGCGGGTGTAGCGGTACGGCTCCCAGTGCCAGCCGAGGCAGACGGTCTGGACGCTCATCACGCCGCCGCGCGGCAGCCGGGTGTGCCGCATTCCGGCCGGGCCGCGCGCCCATTCGCGGCACGCCGCGACCAGCTCGCGCCGCGCCTCGGCGCCCAGCCACCCGGGCAGGTGCACCGCGCCGGGCGCCACCTCCGTACGCTCCCTGCCGAACAGCTCGCTCATCTCCGCGGAACCCCGGGACGGGCCGGGCGGTTGCGCGTCACAGCCAGCCCTGGTCGCGTGCGGCGCGGACGGCCTCGATGCGGTTGCGCGCGCCGGTCTTGCCGATGGCCGAGGACAGGTAGTTGCGGACCGTGGACGGCGACAGGTGCAGGCGGGTGGCGACGTCGGAGACCGTGGCGCCGTCGGCGGCGGTGCGCAGTACGTCGCGCTCCCGGTCGGTCAGCGGGTTCGGGCCCGCGGCCAGCGCCGCGGCGGCCAGCGTCGGGTCGATGACCTGCTCGCCGGCCAGCACGCGGCGGATCGCGCCGGCGAGGTCCTGCACCGGGTTGTCCTTGACGAGGAACCCGCCGGCGCCGGCCTCCATGGCGCGGCGCAGGTAGCCGGGGCGGCCGAACGTCGTCACGATGACGACCCGGCAGCCGGGCAGCTCGGCGCGCAGCCGGACCGCGGCGTCCAGGCCGCTGCCGCCGGGCATCTCGATGTCCAGCACGGCGACGTCGGGGCGGGTGCGGCGCGCGGCGTCCAGGATCTCGTCGCCGCCGCCGACCTCGGCGACCACCTCGATGTCGTCCTCCATGCCGAGCAGCAGGGCCAGCGCGCCGCGCATCATGGCCTGGTCCTCGGCCAGCAGCACCCGGATCGTCATGCGCCCGCCTCCCCTTCGACGGGAAGGGTAGCGGTGACGGTGAAGCCGCCGCGCCGCCCGGGCTCCGCGCGCAGCGCGCCCCCGGCCGCGGCCATACGCTCGGCCAGCCCGGTGAGGCCGTTGCCGCTGGTGACGCCGCCGGGCGCGCCGCGGCCGTCGTCGGTGACGGTCAGCCGTACGGCCGCGGCGTCGCCGGTGACGTCGATGCGGCAGCGGTGCGCCGCGGCGTGGCGGATCACGTTGGTCACGGCCTCGCGGACGACCCACCCGAACAGCAGGTCGGCGTCGGCGGACGGGGGCGGGCCGCTGCGGGTGATCACGGCCTCCACGCCCGCGTCGTCAAGCGCGATGCGGGCGTCGTCGAGCTCGGCCGACACGCCGCGCGTACGGTAGCCGCTGACCGCCTCGCGGACCTCGCCGAGCGCGGCGCGGCCGATGCCGATGATGTCGCCGGCCTGCGCGGCGGCGGCCTCGGGGTCGCGGACGGCCAGCCGCTGCACGATCTCGCCCTTCACGACGATCAGCGACAGCGTGTGGCCGAGGAGGTCGTGCAGGTCGCGGGCGAACCGCAGCCGCTCGCGCGACACCGCGGCGTGGGCCAGCTCCTCGCGGGTGGCGCGCAGCTCGTTGATCGTGGTGAACAGCCGCCGCAGCACGACGATGACGATGCCGGCGGTGGCCGTGCCCGACACCAGCCCCGACACGCTGCTGGAGTCGCCGGACAACCCGATGAACAGCGCCATCATCGTGCACAGCCCCACACCGGCCACCGCGGGCACGACCAGCGGCAGCACCGCGCCCGCGGCCATGGCCAGCAGGGTCAGCGACTCGGTGGCGTTGTGGCCGAACCGCAGGACGTACGCGATGGAGACGACGGCCAGCGCGGCGAGCAGCCCGTAGCGGACGTACGGCGAGAGCCCGGGGCGCCGGGTCGACAGCGCGGTCGCGACGTACAGCGCGACGAACGACACCAGGGCGAGGACGGCGAGCCAGACGGGGTGCGCCCGGCCGCGCGCGATGTCGAACACCGCGCCGCCCATGATGACGAGCCAGAAGATCAGGGCGCCGGCGTCCAGCGTGGCCCCGGACGGCCGCGGGCCGGGCGGCTCCGCGGCCGCCCGGCCGGGTGGTGTGGTCGTGGTCATGCGCGCATCACGGCCTCATTCAACCCGAACGCGGGGTCAGGTCGTACGCCCGGCGCGGCGGTAGGCGAACGCGGCGAGCGCGCCGAACACCACCAGCCAGGCGCCGAGCACCGCGATGTCGCCGACGGACATGGACTGCCCGAACGCGATGCGCCAGGACAGGTCGCCGTAGCCGTGCGTGGGCATGAGCCGCCCGATGGCGCGCAGCGGCGCGGGGAACACGTCAAGCGGGATCCACAGGCCGCCGAGGATGGCCAGCCCCAGGTAGGACAGCATGTTCATGACGGGCAGCGTGCGGGCCGTCGCGATGTGGCCGATGGCCAGGCCGAGCAGCGCGAACGGGATCACGCCGAGCCACAGCAGGATCAGGATGCGCACCCACTGCGAGGCGTCCAGGCTGACCCCGTTGACGAGCACGCCGGCGAGGCAGACGGCGACGATGGCGGGCAGCGCGACCAGCATGCCGGAGGCCGCCCGCACGGCCACGACCCGCAGCGGCGGCATCGGGGTGGTGCGCAGTTGCCGCAGCCAGCCGCTGGTGCGCTCCTCGACGATCTGGCCGCCGTTGTTGAGCACGGCGCCGATCGCGCCGAACGCCGCCATGCTGATCATGGAGTACGTCGCGGCGACGCCCTTCTGCTCGCCGGTCAGCGAGCCCAGGTTGGTGAACAGCAGGTACATCACCAGCGGCATGATGACGCTGCCGATGAGGTAGCCGCGGTCGCGGCGCAGCCTCCGCAGCTCCAGGCGCAGGTATCCGGTGGTCATCGCGACGGCGGTCATGCCGGGCTGCCTTCCAGGTCGGGGGTTTCGGTGAGGGCGAGGAACGCCTCTTCGAGGCCGGCGCCCGCCACCTCCAGGTTGGTGACGCCGCCGCGCTCGCGGACGAGGGCGACCACGGTGGCGTCGGCGTCCTTGCTGCGCAGCCAGGCGCGGTCGCCGCGCACGGTGACGGCCACGACGCCGGGCAGGGTCTCAAGACCGGCCGCGCCGCGCCCGTCGAGGTCGATGGCGACCGTACGGCCGGCGACGGTCTGCTTGATCTCCTCGGGCGTGCCGTACGCGCGCAGCCGCCCGCCGTCGATCACCACCACGTGGTCGGCGTTGTCGTCGGCCTCCTCCAGGTAGTGCGTGGAGAACAGCACGGTGTGGCCGCGGTCGGCGTAGGAGCGCATGGCCGCCCAGAACTCGCGGCGCGCCTCGACGTCGAGCGCCGCGGTGGGCTCGTCGAGCACCAGGAGGTCCGGGCCGCCGGCGAAGGCCAGCGCGAACCGCACACGCTGCGCCTGCCCGCCGGACAGCCGGTCCACGGGCCGGTCGGCCAGGTCGGTGAGCCCGGCCGTGGCGAGGACGTCGGCGCGCGGCAGCGGGTCGGGGTAGACGGCGCGCACGAAGTCGACGAGCTCGCCGACGCGCGTGTTGGTCGGCAGCTTCGCCTCCTGGAGCATCGCGCCGACCCGGCCCTGCCGTACGGCGGTGGGCACGTCGGTGCCGAACAGCGTGATCCGGCCGTCGTCCGGCGGGAACAGGCCGAGGAGCATGCCGATGCTGGTGGACTTGCCGGCGCCGTTGGGGCCGAGCAGGGCGACGGTCTCACCGGCGGTGATGGTGAGGTCGAGCCCGTCGACCGCGCGTACGGCGCCGAAGGTCTTCACGACGCCGCTGAAAACGGCCGCGATGGTGGTCTCTGCCATGCCCGAAACGCTACGGATCGGCGGTTCGCGGCGGCAGATCCATCGGTCGGGACCTGGGCAGTACAAAAGTCCTATGCCGGGTCAGGGCTGCGGCTGCGGCTCCGCCGTTGGTACGGCGCCGGCGGCCGCCTCCGGCGGCGGCATCGCGGCCAGGCGGTCGCGCAGCGCGCCCGCGCGGGCGCTGCCCGTACGCGCGTAGCCGGCGATGGCCTCGGTGAGGAAGGCGCGTGCGGCGTTGACGTCGCCGCAGCGCTGCGCCGCGGTGCCGAGGAGGTCCAGCGCGACGGCCTCGTGGAAGCGGCGGCCCTGCCGCGCCATGATCTTCCTGGCCTGCGCCAGCGGGCGGCGCGCCTCGCCGGGCTCGCCGGACAGCATCAGCGCCTCGCCCGTACTGATCAGGACGCGCGCCTGGTCGGTGATGTCGCCGACGCGGCCGAACAGGGCGTGCGCGGAGCGGAACTGCGCGACGGCCCCGGCGTACGCGCCGAGCCACACCCGGGCGCGGCCGATGTCGTAGGACGTGCGGGCCATGCCGTGCGCGGAGTCGATCACGGTGTACAGCGCGCGGGCCTGCGTGAGGTACGTGATCGCCGCGGGGTACTCGCCGGAGGCCAGCCGCGCGCCGCCCAGCGCCTCGAGCGCCGCGGCCTCGTGGACGTGCAGCCGGGTGGCGCGCGCGGCGCGCAGCGCGTTCTCCAGGACGGGCTGGGCGCGGGCGAAGTCGCGCTGCTCGATGTGCGCGTAGCCGAGCTGCGCGGCGAGCTGGTACTGCGCGGCCGGGTCGCCGAGCGCGGTGGCGGCGGCCAGGCCCACGGTGTGGGTGGCGATCCAGTCGTCGTAGTGGCGGCGCGTGACGTACAGCCCGTAGAGCGCCTCGCAGAGCTGCCAGGCGAGGTCGTGCCAGCCCTGCGCGCCGGCGTACTCGACGCAGGTGCGCAGGTTGTGCCGCTCGGACTCCAGCCAGTCGAGCCCCGCGGACACGCCGCTCCAGCCGCCGCTCGCGGGCGCGCCGACCTGGGCGTCGCGGTAGAGCGGGCCGAAGCGCTTGCGGTAGGCGTTGACCGCGCGGTCGGCGCGGACGGCGCCGTGGAGGTACCACTCGGTGAGCCGGCGCGCCGACCGCTCGCGCTCGGCCTCCGTGGACGCCTCGGCGTCGTCGTCCCGCGCGGCGCGCAGCACCTCTTCGGGGATCGTGTAGCGCACGGGGCCGTCGTCGGCGGCGGGGACCAGCCACGCGCGGCCCGTGCCGGTCAGCTCGTTGAGGACGCGCACGGCTTCGGGCACCGAGGCGTCGAGCAGGGCGGCGGCCGCGTCGGGGCGGATCGTCACGGGCGTGCCGGGGTGGCGGCCGAGGACGCGCAGCCCGGACGCGGCGGACGCGCTCAGCCGACGATCGGCCGCATCGCCGCACACCTTCACCGGCGCCCACCCTTTCCCGCAGCCCGTAATCATTCGCGCACACCCTACTTTCGCAGGAATCGTCGCGCTACGGGGCGTGGAACCGTCCTAAATCCGGCGTACGCCGCATCATGGCCGGTCACGGGCGGTTCGGACGGTCCAGACGGTGAGCGCGGCGGCGGCCGTCCAGAGGACCATGCTGATCAACGCGACGCGGTGCAGGCCGCCGAGGAAGCCCGCGGACGCCGGATCGCCCGCGACCGCGCCGAAGACCGCCACGCCGATCGCGCCCGCCGCCTGCCGCGCGGTGTTGTTCACGCCGCTGGCCAGCCCCGACTTCCCTGACGGCACGGACGACATCGCGGCCGTCACGACCGCGGCCGTCAGCAGCCCCATGCCGACGCCGAGCCCGAGCAGCGCCAGGACGAGGTCCCCGTACGCGGCGCCCGGCGGCAGGCCGAGCAGCGTCGCCATGCCGGCCGCGCCGAGCAGCAGCCCCGCCGCCATCGGCACCCGCGCCCCGAACCGCGCCGTCAGCCGCCCGCTGACCGGGGACAACAGCACGAGCGGCGCGAACATCGGCAGCGCCGCCAGGCCCGCGAGCACCGGCGAGTAGTGCAGCACCCGCTGGAGGTACAGCGTCAGCACGAACGGCACGCCCTGCCCGACCGTGTTCATCGACGCGGCCACGAGGTTCGCCCCGACGAACGCCCGCACCCGCAGCAGCCCGAACGGCAGCATCGGATCCGCCACCCGCCGCTCCACGACCACGAACCCGGCCAGCGCGACAACGGCGACCCCCGCCGCGACCAGCACGACCACGGAGAGCCCGTCCGTACGCCCGGCGGTGATCACCGCGAACACCACCGAGCCGAGCGTCACGGCGGCGAGCACCGCGCCGCGCACGTCCACCCGCGCGGCCACCGCCGGGCGGTCGCGCGCCACCCACCGCAGCGTCGCCGCGATCGCGACCGCCACGACCGGCGCGTTCACCACGAACACCGCGCGCCAGCCCAGCCAGGACGTCAGCGCGCCGCCGACGAGCGGCCCGCCGGGCAGCGCCAGCGACGCCGAGGCCGCCCACACCCCGACCGCACGCGCGCGCTCCCGCGGCTCGGGGAACGCCCGCGTGATGATCGCCAGCGTCCCCGGCAGCAGCAGCGCCGCGCCCACCCCCTGCACGACCCGCGCCGCCACCAGCACCGCCACGCCGGGCGCGAGCCCGCACGCCAGCGACGCGCACCCGAAGACCGCCAGCCCCGCGACCACCACGCCCCGGTGGCCGCGCCGGTCCCCCACCGCGCCGCCGGCGATCAGCAGCGCGGCGATCGCCACGCCGTACGCGTCCACCACCCACTGGAGGTCCGACACACCCGCGCCGAGGCCCGTCCCGATGCTCGGGAGCGCCACGTTCACGATGGTCACGTCCAGGAGGATCAGGAACATCCCCGCGCACATGACCACCAGCACGATGCCGCGCCGCGTGCGCTCGCCCTGCGTCAGCGGCGCCGCTCCCGTCGATGTCGTCACGCGTCCCAGGCTCCCCCCGGGATGGTTCCACCCGTACGGAAACGTCCCTGAGGCATCCTGGGGACATGGCTGCAAAGGTCAGGGACATCGCACCCGCCGCACAGGTGAGCCAGGGCGACGCGGACATCGCGCCGATCGCGACCATGTTCGCGGACGCGTCGCGCGCCCGCGTGCTCACCGCGCTGGCCGACGGCCGCGCGCTGCCCGCCTCGCTGCTGGCCGCCGAGGCGGGCCTCACCCCGCAGGGGGCGAGCGCCCACCTCGCGAAGCTGCTCTCCGCGGGCCTCGTGGAGGTCGAGCGGTCCGGCCGCAACCGCTACTACCGGCTGTCCGGGCCGATGGTCGCCGACGTCATCGAGGCGCTCGCCCGCCTGTCCCCCACCCGTCCCGTACGGTCGCTGCGCGAGGGCACCCGCGCGCAGGCCATGCGCGCCGCCCGCACCTGCTACGACCACCTCGCCGGCCGCCTCGGCGCGGCCGTCACGGCGGCCCTGGTCGACGAGGGCGCCCTGGCCACCACCGACGGCGACCCGTCCACCGCGCGGCGTCCGGGCGACCCCCTGTCCGCCCAGCTCCCTGCCCACCCGTACGAACCGGGCCCGAACGCCGACGCCGTCTTCGCGGCCCTCGGCGTCGACCTCCCCGCCCTCCGCGCCGACACCGCGGCCCGCCGCCCCCTGCTCCGCTTCTGCCTCGACTGGACCGAGCAGCGCCACCACCTGGCCGGCCGCCTGGGCGCCGCCGTCGCGACCGCGTGGTTCGACGCGGGCTGGCTGGTCCGCGCCCGCCAGCCCCAGCGCGCCGTCCGCCTCACGGACACGGGCCGGGCCGCCCTCGCCGCCCACCTCCCGACGGCGTCCGGCGCCCCGCCGGAGGCCCGTACGGAGACGGCCTCCTGAAGCGCGCTACTGGGCCAGGCCGGTGAGGTCCTGGTCGACGAGCCAGGTGCCGCCGCGGTTCACCATGGTCAGCGGTACGGGGTTCTGCTCGCCGGCGAACGGCCAGCCGCCGGGGAGCTTTCCCGTGGGCACCGCGGCGCCCGCGGGGTCGAGCGTGGTGTCCGTGAGCGAGCAGAACAGCGGACGCCAGTCAGCGCGCGCCCGCCCCGCCTCGCGGTTCGCCATGCACGCCACCGTCACGCGGACGTTCCAGCGGTTCCTGGTGATCGCCGCCCGCACCGGCCCGACGCGGACCTTGTCCCGCGGGTGCGTCTTCCACCCGCGGGACGTCATGAGCGGCCGCGCCTGCGCGGCCCACGCGGTGCTGCTCGGCCGGCACGCCGCCAGCCACGACTCCCGTACGGCCAGGTAGCGCGCCGCGGCCCGCACGACCACCCCCGGCGCGGCGGGCCCGGACGCCTTCCCCACCACGGCCGCGGGCGGACACCCGGCAGAGGCCCCGCTCCCGGCATCCGCGTTCTTCGCCCCGCCACCACCGCACCCGGCCAGCCCGGCACACGCGGCGACCGCGGCGATCACCCCGGCCGTACGGGCGGACCACCGCGCCAACCCCTGTGCCACTGCGTCTCCCGGATGTCGAAGCGGGCAGCATTATGCCCGCTTCGCCCCGCCCCGCATGGGCATTCCCGAAGATCACCAGCCCTGTACGGCCCGCCGCTCAGCCGCCCTGGACGCGGCCCGGGCGGCGGCGTGCGTCCGCGTACAGCTCGCGGACCTGGCCCGCGAGGGTCGTGAAGAACCCGGCGAACCCGGTCAGCGCGAGCGCCGCGCCGAGCCACACGTCATTGCGGGTGGCCACGGTCCACTCGGCGCCGCGCGGCTGCTGGCCCGACGCCCACGGCGCGGCGCACAGCCACACCCCGATCGCGAAGACCGCCGCGATCCCGGCCAGCCCCGTGCGCTTCACCCGTACACCCCGTTCACCAGGTCTCTTCCGCGTAGTCGTACGCGGGCCGCCCCGCGAACCCCCGCTCGCCGCCGCCCCGCGCGGTATCCTCCGCGAGCGCGTCCACCAGCGGCGCCAGCAGCGCCCGCAGGTCCATCGGCCCGCCGTCGCCCGAGACCGCTGCGGCCTCGGCGCTCGCGACCCCCGCACCAGCTCGCTCGGGCTCCGCCGCGACGGTGGTCACCGTGGACGCCAGGCCCTCGGTGCCCGGCACGGGCGCAGGGCCCGGGGCCGCTGCCGCGGGCGCGCCGGGCGTGGTCCGGAGTTCCTCGGGGACCGGGATGACCTGGGTCTGCGCCTCCTCGGGCGGGACCGCGCGTACGGCCGGGCGGGCCGTACGCCGCGGCAGGACCCCGTCCGTACGCAGGCGGCGCCGCCACGCGATCGCCCACACGACCCCGGTGAGCACGGCCACCGCGCACAGCCCGCCCCCGGTGCCCAGATCGATGCGCCCCGCGATGGAGCCGTACGCGCGGTCCTCCGGGTAGCCGAGCGCGAGCGGTGCGAGCGCCAGCCACACCCCCGCCATCCCGGCGATCGCGGCGGTCACCAGCGCGGCCATATACCGGATCACAATGGGTCCCCCCTTCAGAAGACGGCCCCCGGACACCTCGTCCGAACCGTCAGTAACAGACCCAGCACCCAAAGCTACGCCCGATCCCGGCCCGCCGCCCCCGCTTTCCGCGATCACCCGCCGCCGCCTAGGCCACCGGCGCCGCGCTCTCCTCAACGGGCGCGTCCGCGACCTCGGAAGCCGCGACCTCGGGCACGTCCACCGGCTCCTCGGCCACCACGGCACGCCGCCCGCACGCCACCGCCAACCCCACGCACACCAGCGGCACCGCGGGCAGCACGTACCGGTAGTCGAACGCGGCCGTGAACGGCGGCACCGCGACCAGCACCGCGCCCACCACCCACGCCAGCGCCCACCCGCCGCGCGCCTCCCCGCGCACCCCCCGCCGCCGCACCCGCCGTACGAGCGCCATCAGCGGCGCCCCGAGCAGCAGCACCGCGAACATCGGCCCCCGGACGTACGCCACCGCCTGGTACGCGCGCAGGAACCCCGCCGCCGGCTCCACGACCACCGGCCGCCCGTCGCCGTGGGCGTACGCGGCGACCGCGTTCCGCGTGCCGCGCCCCGCGGACAGCGCCACCAGCGGCCCGCCGGACGCCCCCGGGTACGTCACCTGCGCGGCGTCGGGGAACTCGTAGTGCGCCGTGTCGTACGCGCGCGGGTAGTCGGTGCGCGTCCACGCGAACGTGCGGCCCAGGTCGGTCAGCGACGCCCCCAGGTACGCGCCCGGCTGGCCGAGGATGGCGCGGCGCGCGAAGGCCGCCGCCGTACGGGAGTTCGCCGGGGTGAACTTGGCGTCGTAGCCGCCGGGCAGGCGGCCGAGGGCGCCCTCGTGCCAGATGTAGGACGGCGCCGGGTAGCGCGCGCCCAGCGGCTCGGCCGGGCACAGCGCGGACTCCGGCGCGGGCATCCGCACCCGCGCGCAGTCCACGAACGTGGTGGTCCGCGAGTACAGGAACACCCCGCCCGACCGGGTCAGCTCGAAGGAGCCCCAGGTCGCCTGGAACCACATGCCGTACGCCACGACCGGCACCGCGCCCGCGAGCCCCACCGCCACGATGGGCCGCCAGCCGCGCGCCCGCGGGCCGTACGCGCCGCGCCACCACCGCACCAGCAGGTACGCCACCACGACGGCGAGCAGCGGCAGCCCCACGGAGCGGGTGACCGTCGCGGCGCCGACCAGCAGCCCGGCGACCACCGCGGCCCCCGCCGACCGCGGCCGCCACAGCAGCACCAGCACCGCCGCGGCCACCAGGAACAGGAACAGCGTGTCCGAGAGCAGCACGTGTTCGAGCTGGATCTCGTACGCGTCGAGCAGCACCGGCGCGGCCGCCAGCGCCGCGCCCCACCCCGGCAGGCCGTACCGCCGGGCCACGGCGTACACCCCGACGCCGACCGCCAGCCCCATCAGGTGCTGCACCGCGACGACCGCGCCCAGGTCGTGGAACGGTTCGAGGGCGCGCAGGAAGAACGCGTAGCCCTGCGGCCTGGCCACGCTCGGCTCCAGGTGCACGGCGTAGCGGACATAGGAGCGGGAGTCGGGGAACCACAGCGCGCCCCGGTAGCCGATCATGGCCGCGACCCGCAGCGCCGTACCGGCCAGCAGCACCACGCCGAACACCGCGTGCCCGCGCAGCGCACGCATCCCGACCCGCCTGAACACCCGCGCACTCCCCCGTCGCCGAGCGCCCCAAGGGGGACGCGCCACGCGTCACATTCCGCCCGATACGGCCAACGTACGTAGCCCCCGGCCCCTGATCCGCCGACGAAGGCGAGGCCAGGGGCAATCATGACCGGACGATGACCTGCCCCCGGGCCGTACGGCGGAAACGGCCCTCCTATATCGTCCGAATCGATGCGCGCCGAATGGGCCACTTCGGGCCTTGACCTGTTCCTCCGCGCGGCGCCCGAGGCGGGCCGCCGCGACGGGCTCGAACGCGCGCTGCGCGAGGCCATCCGCGCCGGACGGCTGCCGGCGGGCACGCGGCTGCCCGCGTCGCGCGGTCTCGCCCGCGACATCGGCGTCTCGCGCGGCACCGTCACCCACGCGTACGCCCAGCTCGTCGCCGAGGGCTACCTGATCGGCCGGCACGGGTCGGGCACGTACGTCGCCGACCGCCCGCTCGTCCCCGCCCGTACGCCCGCGGCGCCCACCGGGCGCGGCACCGACCGCGTACGCCACGACCTGCGGCCCGGCACCCCCGACCTGACGACGTTCCCGCGCGCCGCGTGGCTGGCCGCGACCCGCCGGGTGCTCAACGAGGCGCCGGCCGAGGCGTTCGGCGCCGCCGACCCCGCCGGGCGGCCGGAGCTGCGCGAGGCGCTCGCCGCGTACCTGGGGCGGGCGCGCGGCGTCGTGACGGCGCCGGAGCGGATCGTGGTGTGCAACGGCTACGCCCAGGCCGTCACGATCCTCTGCCACGTGCTCGCCGCGCAGGGCCGGCGCGGGGCGTTCGCGTTCGAGGACCCCAGCCTCCCGAAGCTGCCCGCCGCCGCGCGCCGCGCCGGCCTCGCCACGCCGACGATCCCGGTCGACGACGAGGGCGCCCGCATCGGCGACCTGCGCGCGGACGCGGCCGTCGTCACGCCCGCCCACCAGTACCCCATGGGCGTCACACTCAGCGCCCGCCGCCGCGGCGAGCTCGTCGACTGGACGCGCGCCACCGGCGGCCTGCTGGTCGAGGACGACTACGACGGCGAGTTCCGCTACGACCGCCAGCCGGTCGGCGCCCTCCAGGGCCTGGCCCCCGAACGCATCGTCTACGCCGGCACGGCCTCCAAGACGATCAGCCCCGGCCTCCGCCTGGCCTGGCTGGCCCTCCCCGGCCACCTGGTCGCCCCGGTGGCAAAGGCGAAGTCCCACCTCGACCGCTACTCCGAGACCCTGAGCCAGCTCGTCCTGGCCGACCTGATCTCCTCAGGCGGCTACGACCGCCACATCCGCCGCTGCCGTACGCGCTACCGCCACCGCCGCGACCGCCTGGTCAACGCCCTGGCAGCGGGCGCCCCAGGCCTGGCCCTAACGGGAATCGAAGCAGGCCTCCACGCCCTCCTCCCGCTGCCGACCCCCGAAGCCGAACGCCAGGCCCAATCCCAAGCCCGCCGCGCCGGCCTAGCCGTAGACGCCCTAGCCGACTATTACGCAACCCCCACCCCCCCAAGATCCGGCTTGGTAATCGGCTACGGCACCCCACCCGAACACGGCTTCACCCCAGCAGTAGACGCGCTACTCAAGTCCCTCCACCCCCTCAACACATAACGCCCCCCCCGGTCACCGCGCCCACACACCAAACCTCCCTACGTCTCAGTGCGCCTCCCAACCTCCAAACCCATCCCGATCCCACTGAGCCCAGCCCAGCCCGAACGCCCCCTGCCCGGCCCCGGCTCCCGCTCCAGCCCCAGCCCCAGCTCCGGCTCCATCCCCGGCCCCAGCCCCAGCTCCGGCTCCATCCCCGGCCCCGGCTCCAGCTCCGGCCGCGGCCGCGGCCGCGACCCCGGCTCCGGCTCCGGCCCCGGCCCCGGCCCCCAGCCCACCCCGAACACCACGCGAAGAGCGACAGCCCCGCGCCCCAACCCCGAACCCGCTCACCTCAGGACGCGGAAAAACAGTCGCGCGCAGCGCGGCCTTTGCACGCCGTCCCCCGCGCATCACGAACACCCCCAAGACCAGCCCATCCCGAACGCCCCGGCTCCAAGCCCAGCCCAGCGCCCAGCCCAACGCCCAGGGCTCACCCCAGCCCGCCCCGGATCCAAGCCCAGCCCCAACGCCCGCGCTCAACTCAGCCGAAACGCCCGGGCCCAGCCCAGCCGAACACACCCGAACCCGGCCCAGCCGGTACGCCCCCGACTCAGCTCAGCCGAGACTCCCGGGCCCAGCTCAACCGAGACGCGGAGCTCCGCCGCCACACCGAAGCTCGGCCCACCCCGAACACCAGGCAAGAGCGACAGCCCCGCGCCCCAACCCCGAACCCGCTCACCTCAGGACGCGGAAAAACAGTCGCGCGCAGCGCGGCCTTTCCACGCCAGGCCCCGCACCCCGGGGACCAGCCCAGCCCCGACGCCCGAGCTCCGCGCAGCCTGGGACGCGCCGCCTCAGCTCGACCCGGACGCCCCGAGTCCGGCTCACCCCGGACGCCCGAGGCTCGGCCCACCCCGAACGCCAGGCAAGAGCGACAGCCCCGCGCCCCAACCCCGAACCCGCTCACCTGAAGACGCGGAAAAACAGTCGCGCGCAGCGCGGCCATTGCGCGCCAGACGCCCGCACCCCGAACACCACCAGCCCAGCCCAGCCCAGCCCGAGCGCCCGGGCACTGCCCGGCCTCGACACGCGGCCTCAGCTCGACCCGGACGCCCCGAGTCCGGCTCAGCCCGGGCGCCCAAACTCTGGCCCAGCCTGATGCCCGGCGTAGAGCGACAGCCCCGCGGCCCAGCCCCGAACCCGCTCACCTCAGGACGCGGAAAAACAGACGCGCGCAGCGCGGCCTTTGCGCAGTCACCTCGGGCTGGGGAACGGGAAAACAGACGCACGCAGCACGGCCTTTGGGCGGCGGCCACCTCGGGCTGGAGGAGTGGGAAGACAGACGCGCGGCGCGGGTGGCTTCCGGGAGAGGGGGGAACTCGTGGTGGCGCGCCGGGCTGCCTTGGCCGGGGCGCCACCACGATCCCCATTCCTCCGCGGACATCTCCCGAACGCCCACCGGCGGTGCGGGCTCGGGAGCCGCGGTTACCCCGTTGACCAGGCCCGAACCGGGTGGCCTGGGCAACGGGACCGACTCTTGCAGGCCCGTGTTGCCGGGTCGCTACCCGCGGCTTACATCCGTGTGACGGCCCATCGTCACACCGCGTGCTTCGGGCTCCACGGGGCGCTCACGCCCTCGGCCAGGGCGCCGCGGCCGTACGCGCGCAGCACCGCGAGCCACGGGTCGCCGCCGCCCACCGGACGGTGCGGCAGGCCCGTGCGCCAGCCGGCCAGGAGGGTCGCCGGGTCGGCCGGGCGGTAGTCCATGCCGCGCGCCCGCGCCAGGTCCCACGCGTGGACGTGCCACTCCACGCACAGCGCCCCGACCGCCTCACCGACCGTGACGTCGTCCCCCCGGTAGCGGTAGTACGTCCGCCCCCACAGCTCGGGGAGCCGCCGCGCGTGCGCCCGCGCCGCCGCGGCGAACGCGCGGACGCTCACCGGCCCCGTCACCCGCCCGAGCGCGACGAGCTCGGCGGCGTTCTGCCTGGCCAGCATCCGGTCGCGCTCCTCGGCGTCGACATCGGCGGCCATCAGCGTGGCGAGCCTGCCGTACGGCGCGGTGTCGAGGTTCTCGCCCAGGTCGTCCGCGACACACCGCAGATGCCCGGCGAGGTCGACGGCGCGCCAGTCGCCGCAGGGCGTCGGCGCGTGCCAGTCGACGGTGGTGAACGTGGCCGCGAGCTCGCCGATCACCGTCACGCCGTCCAGGAACGACGCCAGGGTCCGCGCGCGCGGCCACAGATCCACGCGTCCCTCCCGAAGACGAGCCCCCACCGGCCCAGTGCGCGTTTCCCCGCAAATCCGGAAGGGTCAGATTCGCAGGTTCCCGTACGGTATGCCAACCCGCTCCCGGCCGGATCGGCAACGATTGCGCATCCGCCAGGAGCACGCATCGATAAAGATCACCACGCCACCGCACGGTCGTGTTGACGCCTTCACGTACGGTTACCCATCCTCTGTTGACCATGGAGAACGAAGATCCGCCCGAGCGCGGCCTGCCCGGCGCACACCCCGCGTCCGAGGCGCGCCGCCGGGTACTCGCCGCCGCCGTCGAGGTGATGTCGCACCATCCCGCGGACCCGCCCGGCGGCGCCTACCTCACCGTCCTGCTCGACCGGCTGCCGATGCTCGCCACGGCCCTGTACGGCCTGCGCGACCGTACGGGCACCCGTACGGTCGCGGCGAACCTCATCGAGGCGGCCGTCGCCGCGATGGACTTCTACGGCGACGCCCTCGCCGCCTGCACCGCGGCGTTCCACAGCCCCGGCCAGGTCGTGGCGCTGCGCCGCGCGCTCCTCGGCAACGACATCGGCCCGCACCGCGCCTACCAGCCGATCGCCGGCTACCTGTCGGCCGAGCGCGAGCGCGGCCGGGTGCACGCCGGCGTCGACCCGCTGGGCGCGGCCCGGCTGCTCGCCGGCGGCTGCGTCAACCACGCGTTCGTCGAGCTGGTCCTCGGCGACGGCGTGGTGCCGCCGCGCGACACCGACGCCGCCTACCTGGTCGGCGCGCTGCGCCTGGACCCGGACTAGAAGTCGAACACCGGCCGCAGCGTGTTGCCCAGCACGCACGAGTTCGGGTACACGTGCGTGAAGCGGACGGGCCGCAGCCCCCAGTGGCCGGACGCGACCGCGGTGACCGGGTTGTAGATCATCGGGCAGACGCCCGTGCTCGCCGGGATCCGCTCCATCCGGCCGCCCGCGCGGGCCAGCGCGCGGCACGCGGCCGCCGCGTGCGGGTGGGAGCCGCCGACGGGGAAGCAGGTCAGCGTCGCCGCCGCGAGCTCGGCCCCGTCGGCGCTCTCGCCATGGTGGACGGACAGGGCCAGCCCGGCGCCGCTCGCCCGGTCGGCGGCGACCGCGGACCCGGCGAGCGCCGCCACCGCCGCCGCGCCCGCCACCGAGACCGCGCACCACCGGGCCGTCGTCCTCATCGCACCCATGCCACTCCCCCAGATAGAAACTGTGAGTCGCAACATGATTACAGAAAGTAGGTACGAACGGGTCAGGGACGCGCCAGCGCGCGGTACTCGCCGCGCAACCGGAACGTGTCCCGCATCTCCCCGGTGACCTCGTCGAGGAACTCGCCCCGGTACGTCGCGTCGGTGAGCATCGCGATCGCGAAGTACAGGCCGGTGAACGCGGCCATCGCCCCGGACACGTTGAGCAGCTCCCGGCTGACCACCACGTGGTGCTCGACCAGGAACGGGATCGCCGGGCCCACCTGGTGGACCACGCCGATGCCCCAGTCGGCGCGCAGCAGGTGGGCGTCGATGGCCAGCGCGCCGAACACCACGAAGAACACGCCCACGCCGACGCTGACCACCAGCGCCTGGAGCACCTCGCCGCCGAGCAGCACCAGCCCCACGTTGAACCGCTCGCGCCCGGACAGCGGCGGCCCGCCGCCCCCGGCCTCCGCCTCCAGCAGCCGCACCTCGGCCGGCAGCCGTACGCCCATGAACACCAGCGCGATCGCGGCGAACAGCGCCGAGATCGCCACGACGCGCACCGTGCCCATCCGCGCGAAGATCTGCCACATCTCCGTCGACATGAACAGGGTCAGCGAGAAGATCAGCAGCAGCGGCAGCGCCTTCGTCAGCAGCCGCAGCGACGTCGCGAGCTGCCCGGCCATCCGGCGCGCCGCCCACGCCCCGATCGCCGGCAGCCCGAACGCGATCACCACGTACGCCGCGCCGACCAGCAGGATGTTCGCCCCGGCCGTCAGCCCCGCCTTGCCGAACCTCCCGTTGAAGATCACCGGCAGCAGCGCGGGCACCAGCACGAACAGGCCGAGCTCGAACACGCCGAAGCGGTGCGGCAGCGCGAAGAACCGCCGCCGCCTGGCCAGGTTGAGCAGCCCGAACGCGACGATCAGCACCGCGAGCGCGCCGAGCGTGGCCAGCAGGTTCTGCCACCACGTCCAGGTGAACCGCGTCGCGGTCAGCATCTCCCCGACGAAGACCAGGCCGAAGAACGGCACGGCGCGGGTGAAGACGTCGCGCGTCGCGGAACGGTCCTCGATGAACAGCGGCAGCCCCGCGCGCCGGAACCGCCGTTCGTACGCGGCGCGGTCGTACGCCGGCCGCGTGCCGTCGGCCCCGGCCACCGGGTCAGGGGGTGTAGACCGGCAGGTTCGGCACGCCCGTCAGCCGGTTCGCCTCCCGCATGGTCAGCAGCCGCTCGGCCTCGTCCGTCCACCGCTTGACGTACGGCCTGGCCTTGCGGAACCGGCGGTAGATCCAGTCGTCGTAGCCGCGCGCGCCGATCTCCACCCGCTGCCGCGCGTACGCCGCGCGCATGGCGTCGGTCAGCGCCGTGTCGAGCTCGATCGCGAGGGCGCGGATGTCCTCGTCCGACCGCCCGGCGGCCTCGGCGTCGCGCAGCGCGCCGTCGGCCGCCACCACGCGGTCGAGCAGGTCGGGGAACGTGTCGGCCAGCTTGCGGTCGGCGGCCAGGTGTTCCTGCGCCTCGGGGCTCACCCGTCGGGCCATCGTCGGCTACCTCCATCTACGATTCAGCGCGGACCAGCCTACGCCGCCCGGCGGCGCCCACGACCCAGGCCACGGCCTTGACGGCGTAAAGTGAATTCTCGCGCCGGAAACACGGCACCCGATTCCGCATGTCGCGACCCGGCCCATTTAGCGCGTAAAGCTAGAATCCGGGCCGTGAAAAAGACGCCGCACACCCCTCTGTCCCGCGAGCGCATCCTCGCCGCCGCGCTGCACCTCGTCGACGCCCAGGGCCTGCGCCGGCTGACGATGCGGCGGCTCGGCGACGCGCTCGAGGTCGAGGCGATGGCGATCTACCACCATTTCCCGCTCGGCAAGGAGGCGCTGCTCGACGGCCTGGTCGAGCACCTTTCCGCGGTGCCGGTCACCGCCGCGCCCGAGGTCGACTGGGACGAGCGGCTGCGCGCGTGGGCGCGCGCCTACCGCTCCCGCGTCGCCGCCCACCCCGGCATGCTCCCGCTGCTCGCCTCGCGCCCGGTGCGCACGCCCGCGACGCTCGCCGCGGCCGAGGCGCTGTACACCGCGTGCCACGACGCGGGCCTGCGCGGCCCGGCCATCCTCGACGCCGTCCGCACGCTGCGCGGCTACGCCATCGGGTTCGTCACGCTGGAGATCCAGGACGCCCAGACCGCCGACGACGAGCCGGTGCTCGACGGCCGTTACCCGCACGCCGCCGCGCTGCGCTCCTACGCCGCGGCCCGCGAGCCCGACGCGCAGTTCGAGATCGGCCTCACCGCCGTGCTCACCGGCATCGCGTCGCTGGCCGCCGCCCCCGCCTGAGTCCCCGTACGGCTCAGACGACCGCGAGGCGCACCCGGTACGTCCACCACCACGGACGCGGCGCCGCCAGCCGCCGCTCGGCGACCTCCCGCAGCCGGTCCAGGCCGATCGCCTCCTCGGAGACCCCCTCGGCCAGCAGCGCGACCGTGCCGCCCTGGCTGAGCGCCATGGCCAGCAGCCGGTCCGCGTCGCCGGAGTCGCGGCGCGACAGGGCGATGTCCGCGACGTGGCGGAACCGGCCGCTGTCGCGCATCCGGTCGGCGTGCCCGCCCTTCGCGGCGTACGGCGGGCGCACGTCGCGGCGCACCTCCTCGGCCACGTGCATCCGCTGGTAGTGGTGGTAGGCGGCGTCGACCTCGGCGTCCACGCACGGCGGCCAGTCGCAGTCGTACGCCGCGAACACGCCGCCGGGCCGCAGGATGCGCGCGATCTCCGGCAGGGCCCGCTCCGGGTCGAACCAGTGCAGCGCCTGGCTCGCGGTGACGACGTCCGCACAGCCGTCGGGCAGCCCGGTGTCCTCCGCGACCGCGTCGCCGAATTCCACGGCCATCCCGGCGTCCGCGCACCGGCGCGCGGCCACGGCCCGCATCTCCGCGGACGGCTCGAGCGCGACGACCCGCTCGGCGCGGCCCGCCCACAGCACCGTCGAGATGCCCGTACCGGCGCCGACGTCGACGACCACCGGCACCCGCTCCCCCTCGGCCAGCCCCGCCCACGCGCCCACCACCTCGGTGAGCTCCCGCGGCGGATGCGGCCGCGCCCGGTCGTAGTCATCGGCGAACGCGGAGAACCGCTTGGCAGCCTGGCGCATGGTCAACCCCCTGGCTCGTACGCACGGCTAATATCTCGACATCAAGGTACCCGCTCGGGCCGTCCACCGCACACCCGGACCGCCCCCGGAACCGGCCCGTCCGCCGCGACCGCACCGGAAGGCGGCGTGAGATAGTTGTCGGGATATCCGATGTCTGCGGGGTTTGCCGCCTTCTGTCCGAATACGGCGCCCCGCACACGACTGTCATCTGGAGGGACGCGCAGCGTGCCGGGAACCCAGCACGAGCAGCAGCCGGTGTTAGTCCGCCCCGAGGAACATCCGCCGAAGGCCCGTGCCGGGAAGGTGATCATCCCGCTGCTCGCCGCCGGGCTGACGTACGCGACCGCACAGACCACGATCGTCCCCGCACTCCCGGAGATCCAGCGGGCCACGCACAGCTCCCCCAGCGCGGGCGCCTGGGTGGTCACCGGGTTCTTCGTCTCCTCCGCCGCGCTGACCGTCATCGCCGGGCGCCTCGGCGACCTGTTCGGCAAGCGCCGCGTGCTGCTGGCCATCCTCGCGCTGTTCGGCGTCGGCGCCGGCCTGTGCACGGTGCTCGGCGACTCCATCACCGCGGTCATCGCCGGCCGCGTCATCATGGGCGCCGCCGGCGGCGTCTTCCCCCTCGCGTACGCGCTGATCGGCGACCTGCTCCCCCGCGACCGGGCGGCATTCGGCATGGGCCTCATCAGCTCGATGTACGGCCTCGGCGGCGCGATCGGCCTCCCGCTCGGCGGCCTGATCGCCGACCGCTTCGGCCACCGCGGCCTGTTCGCCCTCACGGTCGTGATGACGGTGGTGGCGCTCGCGATGGTGGCGGCCCTCGTACCGCGCTCGTCGTCCGACGCCGCCGCGGCCACCACGGCCGATCCCGCGCGCATCGACTGGCTCGGCGCGATCCTGCTCGCCGTCGGGCTCGGCACACCGCTCGTCGGGATCAGCCGCGGCTCGGCGTGGGGCTGGACGTCGGTGCCCACGCTGGCCTGCTGGGTGGTCGGCGTCGTCTCCCTCGTGGTGCTGTTCCTGGTGGAGTCGCGCGTACGGTCGCCGCTGATCCACCTGCCGACGATGGGGCTGCGCAACGTCTGGGTGGCCAACGCCGTGGCCTTCCTCGTGACGTTCGGCCAGTCGATGTCGTTCCTGCTGGTCCCGCAGCTCGCCCAGCTCCCCAAGGGCACCGGGCTCGGCGCGGACGTCCTGGAGTCCGGCCTCTACCTGCTGCCCGCCTCGGTGACGGTGCTGTTCACCGGACCGCTGACCGGCGCGCTCGTCCCCCGCCTCGGGGTGCGCTTCCCGCTGATCGTCGGCCCGCTGACCACGGTCGCCGGGCTGGCCGTCCTCGCGCTCGGCGGCCCGAGCCCGATGCTGCTGCTCGCGGGCAGCGCCCTGGTCGGCATCGGCGGCGGCGCCGCGTTCGCGGTCTTCCCGATGCTGATCGAGGACGCCGTGACGCCGGACCGGCGCGGCGCCGCCAACGGCGTCAACACGATCATGCGGCACATCTCGATGGCGCTGTCCGCCCAGATCGCCGCCGCCATCCTGGTGGCCGCCACCCCGACGGGCACCGCCTACCCGACGGGGGGCGCGTTCACCACCGACTTCCTGGTCGGCGCGGTGATCGGCGCCCTGGCCCTGGTGGTGGTCCCCGCGGTCACCCGGCGTACGGCGCCCGCCCCGGCGTGAGGCGTCACATGGCGCGGACGCGGGCGGCGTGCCCCTCCTGGAGCTCCCGGCTGCGGTTCAGGAAGTCGGTGATCACCGCCAGCTCGGCGGCCGTGTAGCGGGCGAGGATCTTCTCGCCCTCCTCGGCCAGCGGCCCGTACACCGCCCAGGCCTTCCGCCGCGCCTCGTCCGTCGCCTCGATGACGACCTTGCGGCGGTCGGCCGGGTCGGGTGTGCGGGTGACGTAGCCGCGCCTTTCCAGGCGGTCGAGCATCGCGGTGACGCTGCCGGTCGTCAGCCCGAGTTCCGTGCTGAGCCGGCTCGGCGCCATGGCGCCCGTGTCCATCAGCAGGTCCAGGCACCGCAGGTCCGTACGGTTCACGCCCACGGCGGCCGCGGCCGCCTCGTCGACGGCGTCGACGGACCGCTGGTGCGCCTGCACCGCCGCCCCGACCTCGGCACGCGCCGCCGCCAGCTTTTCACTCGCCATTCACGTCTCCTCTGCGCGCTCGGCGCCGCCGCGCTCCTCGAGGACCTGGTCGCCGCGGGCGTGCGGGTCAGGCGTTCCAGCCCGCGGTGAGGAAGTCGACGAACTGCGGGATGGCGTGGCTCCAGGACTTGTGGAAGCTGTGCGGGCCCGGCGGGTGCAGCACCTCGACGGGCATGTGGCGGGCGCGCAGCAGCTTCGCGAAGCGGTCCGCCTCGCCGTGGATCGTGCCCGGGTGCAGCGGCGTGTGGTCGGCCTTGCCCTCGACGAGCAGGAACCGGATGCCGTTCACGCCGGGCCGGTAGATGAGGTGGTCAGGGGCGTGCTGCTCCGCGACCTTCTTCTTGTTCTTGCCGAACGTCTCCGAGGGGTCGTCGACCTTGAAGTAGCCGGCGAACGACGCCACCTGGGTGTAGAGGTCCGGATGGCGCAGCGCGATCGCGGCCGAGCCGTAGCCGCCCATCGAGACGCCGCCGATCGCGCGCAGCCGCGCGGGGCGGCGGTTCTTGCCCTCGACCCGGTTGATGGCGGTGCCGGTGATGAACGACTCGACGCGCACCTTGCCGTCGGCGGAGTCGCCGAACTCGGTGTCCCGCCCGTCCTTGCTCTGGCCGTCCGGCGCGGCGATCACGAACGGCCGGCCCGTACGGCACATCTGCTTGTCGAGGATCTTGCCGAGCTTCACGAACGGGAACAGCCGGTCGTCGGTCGTGGAGCCGTGCAGCATGTAGAGGACCGGGATGCCGGCACTGTCAGCGCCGGCCGGGCGGTGCACCCAGATCTCGCGCTTGCCGCCGTGCGCCGTCTTGTCCTTGACCTGGATGTAACGGTCCGTGCCCGGCCGGCAGTGCTTCGGCGCGGCGGTGGTGGTGCGCACGCCCGGACGCATCGCCTGGTCCTTGGGCGTCGTGTCGGAACTGACCACATGTTGGACGCCCACGATCACGGACGCGACGGCGATCGCGCCCACGACGACGCTCAGGGTTCTCGGCACGCCTGCCAGCCTAACCGTGCGTCATGGCCAACCCGCCACCGGGACCATGACGCACCGTGACCGGTCGCGCGCGTACGGGTTCAGTCGGAGATGCCGGTGAAGCCGACCACGTTGGTGGGCGTGGCGCGGACGAGCAGCTCGCCGGGGACGCCGTTGCGGGCGCCGAACTCCTCGGCGTGGGCGGCGCCCATGTAGCGGCCGCCGATGACGGTCGCCCAGTGGAGCAGCTCCGCGGGGTCCTCGGTGATCGTCACGGTGGCGTCGACCGCGACGTAGGAGTAGAGGTCGGCCGGGTCGTCGACGCACAGGCTCACGCGCGGGTCACGGCGCAGGTTGCGGCCCTTCACGGTGTCGGCCCCGGTGTTGAACATGACGTCCGTGCCGTCGAGGGCGAACCAGACGGGCGCGATGTGCGGCCGCCCGTCGGCGCGGATCGTGGCGAGCTTCGCGGTGCGCGGCGAGGCGACGAGGAAGGCGCGCCACTGCGCGTCGGTCATGCGTTCCATTCGGGGCAGTCTACGGTGACACCCGTGGACATCGAGACGCGACACGGGCCCGCCGCGGCCGCCCTCGACCTGCCCGATGGCCCCCCGCCGTACCTGGTCGTGCTGACCCACGGCTCGGCGGGCAGCGTGGACGCGCCGGACGTCCTCGCCGTACGCGACGCGGTGGCCGCGCGCGGCGGCGGGGTCGCCCGGGTGACGCAGCCGTTCCGGCTCGCGGGCCGGCGGGCGCCGGGCTCGGCGGTGAAGCAGGACGAGGCGTGGCTCGACATCGTCGCGGCCGTGCGCGCCGCCGTGGGCGGCGACGCGCCGGTGGTGCAGGGCGGGCGGAGCAACGGCGCGCGCGTGGCGTGTCGTACGGCCGGTGCCGCGGGTGCGCGCGCCGTCGTGGCGCTCGCCTTCCCGCTCCATCCTCCGGGCAGGCCGGAGAGGTCACGGCTGGAGGAGCTGCGGGCGGCGGCCGAATGTGTGCCGGTGCTCGTGGTCAACGGTGACCGGGACCCGTTCGGTGTGCCGGAGCCGGTCGGCGGTGTGGATCTTCGCGTACGGCCGGGCGAGCGGCATGCGCTGGACCGGGACGCCGCCGCCGTCGGGGTGATCGTGGGCGACTGGATCGCGGCCGTCGTTCAAGATCACCAGAAATGACTAGTCCCCCTGTCGGCGGGGGGCTCGGCGGTTGCGCCGAGCCGGTGCCCGCTGAGGGGGACGGTGCGGTGTTCGGTGGTGCTGCGCGGCGCGGCGGTCAGGCGGCCGACGGCTGCGGGTGATCGGTGGGCCGGTGCGGGGCGATGACCTCGCCGTCCGGCAGGAGCTCGCCTGTGTCGTCGAACAGCACGACCCCGTTGCACAGCAGGCTCCACCCCTGCTCGGGGTGGTTCACCACGGTGCGCGCCATTTCCCTGTTCGGCGCCTCGGATGACGGACACGACGGTTGGTGCTGGCACATTTCGAGTGCCTCCGGATTTCTTCGCTCTTCCCCGTATGTTCTTTGTCCTCGCCATGGCGGCTGGTTCCAGTGGAACCCCGTCCCGGAGATCTTGTCCCCCGCCCGACGAGTGGCCACGCTCACGTTGACAGCTCCAGTCTCCTGTGCCGTCCCGGGAGACGACATAGCACCTTGTGACGATTTCCCAGCGCCGATGGGGTGCTCCCTTCGGACTGGGCCGGTTGTGACCAGCGTGCTCCTTTGTGGTAATGCATTCGTTCCGACACGCCGATAGGACGGCTCCCCGGCCGTAACGGTTTCCCGTATCGCGGTGATTCGTCCGCCCGCCCTCTCCCCATAGACTCCTCAGCCATGCAGATATGGGTGGTGGCCGCGGTCGCGGTCGGCGTGCTCGTGGTCGTGGCGCTCGTCGCGGCGGTCCGTGTGCGGGCGCTGAACCGGCCGCAGCCGCCGATGCCCATCGCGCCGGGCGCGTCCGCCGACCTCCCGCAGTCCGGCCTCACCGACGTCCAGGCGCTCCTGGCGTCGGGCAAGAAGATCGCCGCGATCAAGCGCCTGCGCGAGCAGACCGGCATGGGCCTCGCCGAGGCGAAGGACGTCGTGGACGCCATGGCGGCCGGGCGCCCCGCGCCCGGCCCGGAGCAGATGCGGCGCCGGACGATCGCGGGCGCCGCCGATCGCGCGCAGCAGATACGGCGGATGTCGCCGGCGACGCGGGCGCGGGCGGAGGCGTTCATCGCCGACCGCAAGCTCATCCATGCGATCAAGGCGATCCGCGAGGACACCGGCATGGGGCTGCGCGACGCGAAGGAGACCGCCGAGGCGATGGAGGCGGAGATGGCCGCCGGGCGCCCCGCGGGCGGTGCGGCTCCCCCGCGCGAGGCGTCCCCGGCGGGCGCTGCCGACCTCGCCACCCGGGTGCGGGAGCTGCGCGCCGACGATCGCACGGGCGAGGCCATCGAGCTGGTGGCCACCGAGACCGGGATGTCGCTCGTCGACGCGACGCGCTTCGTGGAGTCGGTCAGTCAGTGACGCTTTCGGGCTCCATGTAGCCCCACTTGGCGCTGATCTCGCGCAGCCGCTTCGGCACGTCGTCCGGGTTCGGCAGCGGGCGCGCCTCCTGGAGCTTCCCCGACTTGATCTTGCCGGTCCAGTCGCCGAGGCCGGCCTTCATCTTGCCGTGGTCCTTCGAGCCGTAGTCGATCATCTCGGGCTCGTACTCGATCTCCAGGTGGGCGCAGATGCGCCGGATCTCGCGCTCGGGGTCGGCCGTGAGGTCCTCGTACTTCACGGTGACGCCCTGCAGCTCGCTGCGCGCCTCTTCCAGCCGCTCGACGTACTTCAGCGTGGACTCGACGGCCTCGTCCTCGGTCCACTGCTTGCGGGCGCTGTGCCACGACTGGCAGATGGACGCGGGATGGCGGATCAGGAAGATGTAGCGGGCGTCGGGCCAGCAGGACGCGATGCGGCGCCAGATGAAGACGTTGTTCGGCGTCTTGTTCACGATGTACGTCTTGCCGCTGGCATCCAGCGCGCGGGCCATGACGCGGTCCCACAGGAGGTTCTCCAGCGAACGCTGGGTGAACCCGAGCTCCTCCATCGCCTCTTCGACGTAGTGTGTCGCGAGTTCGACCTTGAGGTCGACGAGGTGCAGTTCGTGCGGGGCGAACAGTTCGGAATGGCCGTTCAGGATGACGCGCAATAGCGTCGAACCGGACCGCACCGACGAATGCAGGAATATCGGCGACCGTAGCTGCCGATCGCCGCGCCGCCGGTTCGAGGCGCCCGGTTCACCACGGCGCGTGAGCTCATAGCCACTAACTCCGCTGAGCGCGGAGTTGACCACTTCTTTCCATCCCATATACCCGCACTATACGGCCCGGAGTTGTGAAAACGCTGGACGTTCGCGCTTAGTCACCGCATCTTTACGGAACTGATGACCGGCGTTCCTCGGCGGCAGCCTACCGCGCCGCGCCCGTGCCGTCGTCCGGCCACCCCTCGGGGAGGGTGTCGCGGGATCCGGTCGCCTCGGCGAACCGGCCGCGGAAGCTGTCGTGCAGGTCGCCGCCCCAGGCGTAGTCGCCGGGCACGCGGACGGCGGCACCCAGGGCGTCGCGGATCTCGGCGGGCACGCGGCGCCCGGCGCGGACGTACGGCACCGCCACCGTGTCGTGCAGCCGGTCGATCGCGCCGAACAGCTCGGCGGTCAGCAGCGGCAGCGTGCCCTGGTACGCCGCGGTCTCCAGGTACGGCTCCCACCAGTACGGCGTGCGCGGCCCGCCGTCGCCGTCGTCGGCGGTCTCGTGGTCGTGGTCGTGGTCGTCGATGCCGAAGCCGCGGCGCAGGCGGGCGCGCACGTCGTCGGCGACGCGCGGGTCGGCGTGGCCGAGGCCGTGCTCCCAGACCTGGGCCGCGGTGTCGTCGTGGCCGCGCAGCGGCAGGATGCGGGCCATCAGCTCCACCGCGAGCGGCGTGACCTCCGGGTCGTCGGCGTCCAGCGCGCGGCCGAGCGCGCCCAGCGCCTGCTCCAGGTGGCTGATCGCCAGGCTGGTCCACAGCCGCGCCGCGTCCTCGGCCGGCACGCGCCCCGCGACGTCGGCGAAAACGCGTTCCGCCGCGGCCGGGTCGCCGTCGTCGAGCAGCTTCGCGCCCAGCGCGTGGGCGGCCAGCGGGGCGTAGTGGGTGTCGCCGGACGCGGCGGCCTCGCGCCAGTGGCCGGTCGCGGTCTCGATGTCGCCGGACTGCTCGGCGACGTTGCCGAGGGAGTAGTGGGCGGCGGGGAGGTACGCGGGGTTGCCGAAGCCGAGGACGCGCTGCCAGGCGGCGCGCGCCTCGTCGGCCGCGCCGTCGTGCTCCGCGCACATGGCCAGGTGGCAGGCGGCGCGCGGGGCGTACTCGGGGTGCTCGCTGGCGATGGCGACGCGGTCGGCCTCGCGGGCGCCGGGGGCGTCGCCCAGGTCGTAGCGGACGGCGGCGAGGCCCATCGCCGCCTGGGCCCGCGCCGGTGTGTCGCCGAGCGCCACCACCTCGGCGAAGATCCGCTCGGCGGCCTCTAGGTCGCCGTCGGTGGCCAGCCTCCTGGCCTCCTCGCAGCGGGCGTCCACGGTTGCCTCATCGGGCGTCGCGGTCATCGTCTTCCCCCGTGCATCGCATCGCCGGGCACGCTCACGCCCCGAAGCGTATCCGCCGACGGCGGCGAGGTCTCGGATTGCCGCGACTACAGAGCCTTTTGATCTTCGCGATCAGCGGGCGAGGGCGCCCTTGCCCTCGCGCACCCAGCCGACGACCTTGCGCTCGGCGATGAACGAGCAGACGGGGATGGTGCCGGCGACCAGGATCAGCAGCGCGGTGGTGAGCTTCCAGCGGCAGCGGAACGCCAGGTCGAACGCGGTGACGAGGTACGCCATGTAGAAGATGCCGTGCAGGAACCCGATCAGCGCGGTGGCCTCGGGCTTGTCCCAGCCGTAGCGCACGACCACCGCGCCGCAGAGGATCAGCAGGCCGACGCCCGTGACGTAGGCCATCACGCGGAATCGGGTCAGGGCTGCGTCCACGAGATCGTCTCTCCCGTTACTTCCGTTTCGCGCCGGCGTTGAGCCGGGCGAGGTAGTCGTTGTACGCGGCGAGCTCGGGATCGGTCGCGGGGTCGATCTCCGGGCGCACCACGTCGGGGAACTCCGGCTCGGCGGGTTCCCCGCCGGCGCCGTCGGACGCCTCCGCGGCGGCGTCGTCCGCGCGCGGCGGCTTGAGCTCGTCGCGCATCAGCCGGATCCAGAACACCACCACGAAGATCGCGAACGCGGGCCACTCCAGGGCGTAGCCGTAGCTGCGCGCGTTGCCGCCTTCGCCGCGCGTCCACTGCCACCAGCCGAGCGCGAGGAACGCCACGACCAGAAGGATCATCATCAGGTGGTAGCGGAACCAGCGCAGGGTCAGGAAGCGGCGCACGCAGACACACTACAACCGGTAGTGCACAGGCCCGCCCCGGGGTGGACCACCGCTCACGCCTCGAACGCCTCCGGCGGGGGGCAGGCGCACACCAGGTGGCGGTCGCCGTACGCCTGGTCGATGCGGCGCACCGGCGGCCAGTACTTCCCGGCCTTCAGCGCGGGCAGCGGGTAGGCGGCCTGCTCGCGGGTGTACGCCTGGTCCCACGGGTCGCGGATCAGCGACTCCGCGGTGTGCGGCGCGCCGCGCAGCGGGCTGCCGTCGGCGGGGTACGTACCGGCCTCGACCTGGTCGATCTCCTCGCGGATGGCGATCATCGCGGCGCAGAACCGGTCCAGCTCGGCCAGGCTCTCGCTCTCGGTGGGCTCCACCATGAGCGTGCCGGCCACCGGGAAGGACATCGTCGGCGCGTGGAAGCCGTAGTCGATGAGCCGCTTGGCGACGTCGTCCACGGTGACGCCGGTGCGCTTGGTGGCCTCGCGGATGTCCACGATGCACTCGTGCGCCACGAGGTCGCCGCGGCCGGTGTAGAGGATCGGGTAGTACGGCGCGAGGCGGCGCGCGACGTAGTTGGCCGCCAGCACCGCCGACTCCGTGGCGCGGCGCAGCCCGTCGGCCCCCATGAGCTGGACGTACGCCCAGGAGATCGGCAGGATGCCGGCCGAGCCGTACGGCGCGGCCGCCACCGGGCCCACCTCCGTACGCGGGCCGCCCATCGGGTGGCCGGGGAGGTACGGCGCGAGGTGGGCGCGGCAGGCGACCGGCCCGACGCCCGGGCCGCCGCCGCCGTGCGGGATGCAGAACGTCTTGTGCAGGTTCAGGTGGGAGACGTCGGCGCCGATCTCGCCCAGCCGGGCGAGGCCCAGCAGCGCGTTGAGGTTGGCGCCGTCGACGTACACCTGCCCGCCCGCGGCGTGCACCTCCTTGCAGACGTCCGGGAGGGACTCCTCGAAGACGCCGTGCGTGGAGGGGTAGGTGACCATGATCACCGCGAGCGCGTCGTGGTGCTTGTCGATCTTGGTACGCAGGTCGTCGAGGTCGACGTTGCCCTCGTCGTCGCAGGCCACGACCACGACGCGCATGCCCGCCATGACGGCGCTCGCGGCGTTGGTGCCGTGCGCGGACGACGGGATCAGGCAGACGTCGCGCCCGGAGTCGCCGCGCGCCGCGTGGTAGGCGCGTACGGCAAGCAGCCCGGCGAGCTCGCCCTGGGAACCCGCGTTGGGCTGCAGCGACACGGCGTCGTAGCCGGTGACCTCGGCGAGCCAGCCCTCAAGCTCGCCGATCAGCTCGCGGTAGCCGGCGGTCTGGTCGTCGGGCGCGAACGGGTGGACGGCCGCGAACTCCGGCCAGGTGACGGCCTCCATCTCGGTGGCCGCGTTCAGCTTCATCGTGCACGAGCCCAGCGGGATCATCGTGCGGTCGAGCGCGAGGTCCTTGTCGGCGAGCGCGCGCAGGTAGCGCATCAGCTCGGTCTCGGACCTGTGCGTGTGGAACACCGGGTGGGTGAGGAACTCCGACGTACGGCGCAGGGCGTCCGGGAGCACGGGCGCGGCGTGGTGCGGACGGTCGCCCGGCCGGTCGGTGAACGCCGCCCACACGGCGTCGAGGTGCGCGTCGGTGGTGGTCTCGTCGCAGGTCACGCCCACGTGGTCGGCGTCGGCGAGGCGCACGTTGACGCCGCGCTCACGGGCCGCGCGCACGACCTCGGCGGCCCGGCCGGGCACCCGGGCGAGCACGGTGTCGAAGAACGCGTCGTGCACGACCTCGACGCCGTCGGCGCGCAGCCCGGCGGCCAGCGCGGCGGCCCGGCCGTGGACGCGGGCGGCGATCGCGGTCAGGCCGTCAGGCCCGTGGTAGACGGCGTACATGCCGGCCATCACGGCGAGCAGCACCTGCGCCGTGCAGATGTTGCTGGTGGCCTTCTCGCGGCGGATGTGCTGCTCGCGGGTCTGCAGCGCCAGGCGGTACGCCGGGTTGCCGTCGGCGTCGACGGACACCCCGACCAGCCGGCCCGGCATCTGCCGCTGGATGCCCTCGCGGACCACCATGTAGCCGGCGTGCGGGCCGCCGAAGCCGAGCGGCACGCCGAGGCGCTGCGTGGAGCCGACGGCGATGTCGGCGCCCGCCTCGCCGGGCGGCGTGAGCAGGGTCAGCGCGAGGATGTCGGCCGCGGCGACGAGCTGCGCGCCGTGCGCGTGCGCGATTTCGGCCAGCGGCGCCAGGTCGCGGATCGCGCCGGACGCGCCGGGGTACTGCGCGAGGACGCCGAACACGGCGTCGCCCTCGGCGGCGAGCACGGCCTCAAGCGCCTCGGGCGCGGACACGTCGGTGTCGATCAGCCGGATGCCGAGCGGCTCGGCGCGGGTGGCCAGCACGGCGCGGGTCTGCGGCAGGCAGTCGGTGTCGACGACGAACGCGTCGGCCTCGCGGCGGGTGGCGCGGCGGGCCAGCGTCATGGCCTCGGCGGCGGCGGTGGACTCGTCGAGCAGCGAGGCGCCGGCGATGGGCAGGCCGGTGAGGTCGGCGCAGACGGTCTGGAAGTTCAGCAGCGCCTCGAGCCGGCCCTGGGAGATCTCCGGTTGGTACGGGGTGTACGCGGTGTACCACGCGGGATTGCACAGCACGTTGCGGCGGATGGGCGCCGGGGTGTGGGTGCCGTGGTAGCCCAGGCCGATCATGGACGTGACGACCTCGTTGCGGCCGGCGATGGCGCGCAGCCGCTCCACGGTGGCCGCTTCGTCGAGCGGCTGGGGCAGGCCGAGCGGCCTGCCGGAGCGGATCGCCGCGGGCACGGCCGCGCCCACCAGGTCGTCGATGTCGTTGAAGCCGACCGTCGTGAGCATCGTTGCGCGGTCGTCGGCGGACGGGCCGATGTGCCGGTCGGCGAATGCCGACGGTTCGACCGGGAAGTGCGGGTCACTCATCTGGGGGTCTCCTCAGGCGACGGGCTTGCCGGAGCACGCTGGGTGAGCTCCCCCTCTGTCATGGGACCTGAGAGCTTCACCGGCCTGCCTGGCGCGGCTTGCACCGTCGGTGGGGCGCGGAACGCCCGCTTTCCAGAGGCGCCTGTCCCGTACGGTCCGTTTGCCTGAGAGGTTCCGGGGCGGTTGCTCCTTCGGCGCACCCCGCTGGCGGCGGGGCGCTCTCCCGTTCGGGAAATCGGTGGCGCGTGTTCACCCTACCGGACGAGCGTGTTCGCGTACGGGGCCCGCACACGCGCGGGCGCGCCGACCCCATGGCGGTGTGGTCGGCGCGCCCGAAGAAGAGGCCCGTGTCGTACGGCGCCTCAGGCGGTCGCGAGCGGTGCGTTCTGCGCGGCCTTCTCGCGCGACGTTCCGGCGTCGCGCATGGAGATCTTCGCGGTCTCCGGCATCAGCATGATCGCCGGCGCGGCGACCACGGCCGCGGCCATGAGGTAGAAGCCGGGGATCAGCTTCGAACCGGTCGCGGTGATCAGCGCGGTGACGATCAGCGGCGCGGTGCCGCCGAACAGGGACGTCGACACGTTGTAGCCGATCGAGAAGGCGCCGTAGCGGATCCGGGTCGGGAACAGCGCGGGCAGCGTCGCCGGGATCGTCGACGCCATCGGCAGGAGCAGCAGCCCCATGACGACCAGGCCGATGCCCATGCCCCAGACGGTGCCGGTGTTGATCATCAGGAAGCTCGGCACGCTGAGCAGGAAGAACCCGAAACAGGCGATCTTGAGCATCGGCCGGCGGCCGAACCGGTCCGACAGCATGCCGACCGGGGCGATGAGGATCAGCATCATGACGTAGATGCCGATCTCGGTGAGCGCCGCCTGCGTCTCGCTGAGCTTCATCACCTGCGTGAGGTACGACGGCAGGTACGTGAGCAGGATGTAGTAGCCGACGTTCAGCAGGATGACGATGCCGACGAGCATCAGCATGCGCCGCCAGGCCTGCGTCATGAGCTGCATGAACGGCATGCGCATCTCGCCGCGCTCGTTGGCCTCGGTGAACTCCGGCGTGTCGGAGAGCCTGCTGCGCAGGTAGGTGCCGACCAGGCCGAGCGGTGCGGCGATCAGGAACGGGATGCGCCAGCCCCAGGAGTTCATGCTCGTCTCGGACAGCGCCGTGGAGAGGATCAGTACCATGCCGGAGCCCAGGATGAAGCCGACGTAGGTGCCGAACTCCAGGAAGCTGCCGAGGAAGCCCCGGCGCCGGTTGGGGGCGTACTCGGCGATGAACGTCGCCGCGCCGCCGTACTCACCGCCGGTGGAGAAGCCCTGCACCAGCCGGGCCAGGATGAGCAGCACCGGGGCGAACACGCCGATGGTGGCGTAGCCGGGGATCAGGCCGACGACGAGCGTGGCCGCCGACATGGAGATGATCGTGACGGCGAGGACGGCCTTGCGGCCGATCCGGTCGCCCAGCGGGCCGAGGACGATGCTGCCGATCGGCCGGATGAGGAACGAGACGGCGAAGATCCCCCACGTGGCCATCGCCTGCACGGCGGGGCTCTGGGAGGGGAAGAAAATCTTGATCATGATCGCCGAGAGGTAGCCGTACAGAGCGAAGTCGAACCACTCGACGGCATTCCCCATCGCGGCGGCTGCGACGGCCTTGCGTATCGCGCGCTCCGACGGAGCCGGCCGCTCCTGCACTTGCCCATCCATAATCCGGGCCTCCCTTGTCACGGGGGTTATCGCGTCGATGTCGCGATGGGTCTCCCGTGGCCATCCGATTGTCCGGCGAGATCTCTGCTATCCCGCCAATCACACATCTTCGGCCTACCCGATATGACCTTCGCGGATCGAACGTTTTCCGGGAGAGTACATTGCTCGTCCGGTTTGTCGAATCGGTCACGGCAAACGGCATCGCCCCGATTTCGCATCGATGACCTGCAATGACATCCTGCAATAGTGGCGAATCACACGCCAGGGGAAAACCCTCAAATGTTCCTCAGATCATGCCCGGAGGCGGCGGTGCGCGGACGAGTGTGGACCCCGGCGACCCGGCCGCGGGCGACCCCCTCCACCGTTCAGCCCGCGGCCGGGAAGCCCCTTGCGCGGACGCGGATTACCGGCGCCGCGCAGATCTGATCGGCATGGCGGTGATACGCGAAATGGGGACGCGGAAGGGCTCAGACGCCCGCGAAGGCGCGGTCGACGTCGCTTGCCACGAGCACGCCGTAGACGTCGCCATTGGTGTCCACCAGGAGATACTCCCCCGCCGGGTGGGTGCGCATGGCGTCGAGCAGGTCGCGGCCGCTGAGGTCGGCGGTGAGCGTCATGCCGGGCTCGATCGTGCGGGCGAGCGTGCCGATCTGGATCCACGGCCGCCGCTGCTCCGGCGTCGCGGACACCGCCGACTCGCTGACGAGCGCCATGGGCCGCCCGGAGTAGTCGACGACGACGATGGCGCCCGCGTGGACGTCGGCCGCGCGGCGCACCGCCTCGGAGACCGGGACGTCCGCCGTGACGGGCAGGGCGCGGCGCGCCAGGCCGCGCGCGTGAAGGTTCGGCAGGCGGTCGCGGATGCGCGCCACCCGGATCGACTGGGTGGCGCCGAGCCAGATGAACGCGGCGATGAAGCCCGCCCAGATGACGGTGAACCAGCTCGGCTGGGTGCCCTGAACGGCCGCCGCGACGAACGGCACCAGCACGACCAGCACGGCGAGGCCGCGCCCGGCCCAGGCGGCCGCGATGGTCGCGGTGGAGGGCCGGTGGGTCAGCCGCCACACGCCGGCGCGCAGCATGCGGCCGCCGTCCAGCGGCAGGCCGGGGAGCAGGTTGAACACACCGACGAGGAAGTTCGCGATGGTCAGCTCGAAGACGAGCACGCCCGCGATGCTCGCGGGCGGCAGCAACTGGTACGCGACCCACCCGACGCCGGCGAGGACCAGCGACAGCAGCGGCCCCGCGAACGCGATCAGGAACTCCCGGCCCGGGGTCTGCGGCTCCTCCTCGATCTCCGAGACGCCGCCGAGCATGTACAAGGTGATGCGGCGTACGGGCAGGTCGTACGCGCGGGCGACGATCGAGTGGCTGAGCTCGTGCACCAGCACCGAGACGTAGAGCAGCACGGCGAAGGCGAACGCCACGGCGTACTTCATCGCGCCGATCTCGGGCAGCCGGTAGCCGACGATGGGCGCGTAGCCCCAGGTGATCAGGGCGGCGATGAAGAACCAGGTGGGCGATACGTACACGGGGATGCCGAACGGACGCCCCATCAGCACGCCCGGCCGGTCCGCTGACGCGTCGGGCCGGTCGTCCCGTGAGCTGTCTGCCACGGGCCCATGCTACCTGCGCGGCCCTTGTCCACAGGTGGGTCCGGCGCGACCGCGAATGTCGTCGGGCGGCACTAGGGTCGGGGGATGGCGAACGAGGCGGGCGACGCGGCAGGCGGCGAGATCCCGGTGATCGGCGCGCTGTCGCCGTCCCGCGCGGGTGACTTCATGACCTGCCCACTGCTCTACCGCTTCCGCGTGATCGACAAGATCCCCGAGCGGCCGAGCCCCGCCGCCGTGCGCGGCACCGTCGTCCACGCCGTCCTCGAACGGCTGTACGACCTGCCGCCGGAGGGGCGTACGCCCGATGCCGCCGCCGAGCTGCTGCCGCCGGAGTGGGCGCGCATCCGCGAGTCCGACCCGGAGATCGCGGCCATGTTCCCCGACGAGGCGTCCCTGGCCACCTGGCTCGACGAGGCGGGAACGCTCCTGAAGCGCTACTTCGAGCTGGAGGACCCGCGCCGCCTGCAGCCCGCCGAGCGCGAGATGTACGTCGAGACCGTGCTCGGCTCCGGCCTGAAGCTGCGGGGCTACATCGACCGCGTCGACGTCGCCCCCAGCGGCGACGTCCGCGTGGTCGACTACAAGACGGGTTCCGCGCCGAGCGAGTTCTTCGAGGCCCGCGCGCTGTTCCAGATGAAGTTCTACGCCCTGGTCCTGTGGCGCCTGCGCGGCTCGATCCCGCGGCTGCTCCAGCTCATGTACCTCGGCAACGGCGAGATCCTCCGCTACTCCCCCGACGAGGCCGACCTCCGCGCCACGGAACGCAAACTCGCCGCCCTCTGGCAGGCCATCGACCGAGCCAAGCGCACCGGCGAATGGCGCGCCCGCCGCAGCCGCCTCTGCGACTGGTGCGACCACCAGCAACGCTGCCCAGAGTTCGGCGGCACCCCCCCACCCCTCCCAGACACAACCCCAGCCCCGCCCTCCACCGAGCCCCCCTCCGACTCCGCCGAGGCCCCCTCCGCCGTAGACATGTAGCACCGCCCCCTACTCCGAGACACCCACCACTGCGCCCGAGGCCCCACCCTCCACCGCGCGCCCAACCCCTACCGGACACCACCCTGGCGGCCCACTCGCCTCTACCGAAGCCCCCACCCTCCACCGCGTCCTCACCCGCTCCCGGACACCACCTCCAGCCCCATCCGCCTCCGCCGAGGCCCCGCTCCATCCCCACCCTCCGCCGCGCCCCGGCCTCGCCTGCCTCCCCCGAGACCCCATCCGAGTCCGCCGAGGCCCCGCTCCCGGACACCCCCTGCCCCACCCGAGACCTCCGAGCTCCCGTCCGGCGTCGATATGCGGCACCGCGCCCACCACCGCCGCCGCCGAGGCCCCATCCACCACCGCGTCCCCACCCCTCCCGGACACCAACCCGGCCCACCCGCCTCCGCCGGGTCTCCGTCTCCCGTCGACATGTGAGGCGGCTCCTCCCTGGGGGGTACCTGCGGTAGCCACCGCCCCGTCCAGGTCCGCCCAGGTTCCGGTCCGCCGCCGACATGGGGGCGGTTCCCCTCGGAGTGGGTCGAGGGGAGCGTCCCGCGGTAGTCCCCACCCCGCCCGATACCGCCCAGGCCCCTCCCCCGTCGACATGCGAGGCGGTTCCTCCCTGGGGCGGGGGTTCCTGCGGTAGCCCCCACCCGTCCAGGTCCGCCCAGGTTCTCTCCGCCGCCGGCATGCAAAGCGGTTCCCCTCGGGGTGGGTCGAGGGGAGCGTCCCGTGATAGCCCCCGCCCCACCCGAGACCGCCCAGGCCCCTCCCCCGTCGACATGCGAGGCGGCTCCTCCCTGGGGCGGGGGTTCCTGCGGTAGCCCCCACCCGTCCAGGTCCGCCCAGGCCCGTCTCCCGTCGAGGTGTGAGGTGGGTTTCTCCCCGGGGGTTCCTGCGGTACCCCACCCCGGGTCCGCCGAGGTTCATCCGCCGTCACATGTGCGACGGGCTCCCCTCTAGCGCTGGTTAGGGGGATTGCCGCGGTCGCCCCCGCACCGCCTGAGACTGCCGAGGCTCCGTGCTCTGTCGGGATGTGAGGCGAGATCGCCTAGCGCTGGTTGAGGCTGGTGCGGTTCTTCCTGGAGGAGGGGTGAGGCGGGTCCCCTCGCGCTGGTTGAGGTTGGTGCGGTTTCTCCTGGTCGAGGGGGCGGGGGTTGCTGCGGGTTATTTGAGGCGGGCCCCCCTGCGCAGGTTGAGGTTGGTGCGGTTCGTACTGGTGGAGGGGCGGGGTGGGTCGAGGGGATGGCGCGAAGCGCAGGTCGAGGATGGCGCGGAGCCTGGATCGGGGTCGGCGCGGAGCACAGGTTGAGGTCGGCGCGGGGCGCAGGTCGGGGAGGGCGCGGG
>DASXYG010000019.1:0-13487 GCA_036502625.1 Streptosporangiaceae bacterium | reverse complement strand
GCTGCGTACCGACGATCACGGCCTGCGCGTCACGTTCCTTCGCCACGCGCAACAACGTGTCCGCCGCGGTCAGCTGGTCGGCCACGACGAGAGGCTCGGCGACGAGGCCGGCCTTCTCCGCCAGCTGCGCTCCCTGGCGCGCGACCTGTCGGGCCGCGTCGTACAAGGCGCGGTCGATCTCGATCGCGGCCCGGACGTCGAGCGGCGCGGGCGGCATCGGGCCGACGTCGGCGGCGTCCAGCAGCGCGTCGACGTCCGCGGAGGCGTCGGCCGCGCCGTCCGGTGTGGCACGCGGTGCCACGCGGGTGCCCGAGCCCTGCCGGGAGACCAGGAACCCCTCGGCGCTCAGCCGTTCGTACGCCTCGACCACCACGCCGCGCGACACCCCGAGATCGGACGCCAGCGCCCGCGTCGGCGGCAGCCGGTGGCCGGCGGACAGCCGCCCCGCGCGTACGGCGTACCGGATGGCGTCGGCGATCTGCGCGGCCCGGCCGCCGCACGCCGGGTCGAGCTCCAGATGCAGATCCTGCATGCACCCTCCGATTGGCCCGCTCATACTCGCGATGATTGGCCCGGACAGCGGACCACTGATGTTCCTAGCGTGGCACGTCGTGAGCACCCCCACCATCCGGACCCTCGGACCCGCCCTGGCCGCCTCGACCGCCCTGTTCTTCGTCGGCACCTCGACCGCCACCGCCGCGACGCTGAACGCGTACCCGGTGTTCGGCGGCCAGACGCTGCGCTACGCGGTCTCCGCCCTGGTCCTGGCCGGGATCGTGCGGGTCAAGCGGCCCCCGCGCGCACGGCTGACCGGCCGCGACGCCGTCCTGATCGTCGCGCTCGGCGCGATCGGGCTCGTCGGGTTCAGCGTCTGCCAGGTGTGCGCGACGCGGTACGCGGAGGCGTCCACGGTCGGCACGGTGATCGCCGCGACGCCGGTCGTCCTCGCGATCGCGGGACCGCTCGCGGCGCGGCGGCGGCCGTCACTGCGCGTCACGATGGGCGCGGTCGTGGTGGCGGCGGGCGCGGGAGCGGCGACCGGACTCGGCCACGGCAGCCTGGCCGGTTTCGCGCTGTCCGCGGGCGCGCTCGCCTGCGAGGTCGGGTTCTCGCTGCTGGCCGTGCCGCTGCTGCCGAAGCTGGGCGCCGTACGGGTGTCCATGTACGCCGCGGCCACGGCGGCGCCGTTGTCCCTGCTCACCGGCGTGGTGACGGCCGGGCGCGGCGCGCTGCGGATGCCGACGGGAGCGGAGGCGGCGGGCCTGGCGTACCTCGGCGTCGTCGTCGGCGGCGGCGCGTTCCTGCTCTGGTACGGCGCGCTGCCGCGGCTCGGGCCCGCCCGCGCCGGGCTGTTCTACGGATTCGTTCCCATCGGCACGATGGTCACGGCTAGTGTCCTCGGTATCGGCTCCCCCGGCACGGCCGACCTCATCGGCGGCGCCGTGGTGGTCATCGGTCTCGTGATTGGGCTGTGGCCCGCATCCCCCGCGCGCCCGCCGCTCCCGGCGGGCGAGGCCCCGGCCGGAGACCAGGCGTTGCAGCGAGACGGGTGATGCCATGCGCGCGGGAACGGTCGTCGTGGCCGCCGGATTGGCGGTCGTCACCTCGTCCTTATGCCTGTGCGGCTGCGCGCCCGACGACCAGCGCGTGGCCTGGCGCCACGACCCGTCCACCGGCGCGGCGCCGCCCGGCGTGGCCACCGTCAGGCCCGGCCCGGCGCGCCCCACCGGGCTGCGGCAGGCGCTCGCGCACGTCCGCGCCTCGCCGGCCACCCGCACCGGCTTCGCGTACGGCGCCGCGCTCGCCGCGCCCGTCGACGCCCGTACGGACCTCACGCCGTACGGCTACGGCGAGCTCGGCGAGGTCGGCCGCCACCTCGGCGGGCCGCTCGGGTTCTCCGTGGCCCGCGCCCGCGCCGCGTTCACCGCCGGCGACGGCTCGCCGCCCTCGGCGCCACCGGCACACGCTCCGGCCCCATCACCCGCTTCACCCTCGCCCCCACCACCGAGTTCACGATCAGCGGCGGCACCCCGGCCAGTCCGCACCCGGTGACGCTGCCGCCGGTGCTGCGGCACATCGCGGTCCGCGGCGGGCTCGTCGCGTACGGCGGCAACCCGGGCGCGCTCGCCGACGTCACCGAGGCCAGGACGCGCACCCTCGCCGTCCTGTCGCCGTTCCGCGAGCTCGCCGCCTGCCTCGGCGACGTGCGCGCGGCGGTCATCGTGCCCGGCCGGGGCCCGTACGCCGCGGGCACGCTCGTCGCGGGCCGCCGCGTGACGAACGTGCTGTGCGCGCTGCCCGCACCGGGGAGCACCGCGTCCGCGCTGGCCGCGGGGGTGCGTTCGCGCGCGGCCGGCTTCGCCGTGGCCGACGGCGACACCGTGCGCCCGCTGCCCGCCACGACCCGCATCGAGATCGTCGCCGCGGCCGTGCGCACGGTCCGGGTCCGCCTGGACGACGCGCGGGTCGACGGCGACGCCTTCCTCAGCTCGGCCGTCGACGGGGACCTGACCGCCCTGCTCGGCTACTAGGGTGGCCCGCCATGATCTGGACGCGGATGCTCCTCTGCGGGCAAATCGTGCTGGCGTCGGCGGCGCTGGCGCTGTACGGCGCGGTGCAGAGCGGCATGCCGGTGACATCGGGCGACAGCACGTTCATCGCCGCGCCCGGCAACCCGACGCTGATGGGCGCGCTGCTGCTCGCGACCGGCGCCGGCGGGCTGGCGGCGTCGTTCTCGCGGCGCGCGTGGGTGCGGCGGGTCGCGTGCGCCGCGCTGTTCGTGCCGGTCCTGCTCCAGGCCGCCGGCGTGGCCGGGGGCGGGGCGGACATGGCCGGGTTCGCGTACGCGGGGCCGGACGTCCTGACCATGCTGATGCTGTTCACCTGGGTGTTCCGGCTCGCCGGTCTCGCCGCGCTGCTGGGCGCGGCGGCGGCCGTCGTCCTGGTGGTCATCGACGTACGGGGGGTACGGCGGCGGAGTTATCCACAAGGCGGCGATCCCGGCGCGCGGGGAGCACCGGCCCGGGACTAATCTCTGAACCGCAATCCCCCACCCGCCGCCAGAGGATGCCATGGCCGACTTCTCGTACTCCGACCTCCTGCCGCTCGGTGCCGACGACACCGACTACCGCCTGATCACCACCGAGGGCGTCTCCACGCTCGACGTCGGCGGCGAGCGGTTCCTGCGGGTGGCGCCCGAGGCGCTCACCGCGCTCACCGAGCAGGCCATGCACGACATCGCGCACCTCCTGCGCCCGGCGCACCTCACCCAGCTCGCCCGCATCCTCGACGACCCCGAGGCCAGCCCGAACGACCGGTTCGTCGCGCTGGACCTCCTGAAGAACGCGAACATCGCCGCCGGCGGCGTCCTCCCCATGTGCCAGGACACGGGGACCGCCATCGTCATGGGCAAACGCGGCCAGCGCGTGCTCACCGCCGGCGACGACGAACGCCACATCGCCCGCGGCGTCTACGACGCGTACACCACGCTCAACCTGCGCTACTCCCAGATGGCGCCGCTGACCATGTGGGACGAGAAGAACACCGGCTCGAACCTCCCGGCGCAGATCGAGCTCTACGCCACCGACGGCGATGCGTACAAGTTCCTGTTCATGGCCAAGGGCGGCGGCTCGGCCAACAAGTCCTTCCTCTACCAGGAGACGAAGGCGGTCCTGAACCCGAAGCGGATGATGGCCTTCCTGGAGGAGAAGATCCGCGCGCTGGGCACCGCGGCCTGCCCGCCGTACCACCTCGCCATCGTCGTCGGCGGCACCAGCGCCGAGTTCGCCATGAAGACCGCGAAGTACGCCTCGGCCCACTACCTCGACGCCCTGCCCACGACCGGCTCGACGGACGCGAACGGGTTCCGCGACGTGGAGCTGGAGGCGCAGGTCTTCGAGCTGACGCAGCGGCTCGGCATCGGCGCGCAGTTCGGCGGCAAGTACTTCTGCCACGACGTCCGCGTCGTCCGGCTCCCCCGCCACGGCGCGTCCTGCCCGGTGGCCATCGCGGTGTCCTGCTCCGCCGACCGCCAGGCGCTCGGCAAGATCACAGCCGAGGGCGTCTTCCTCGAGCAGCTCGAACGCGACCCGGCCCGCTACCTCCCGGAGACCACCCACGACGACCTCGACGCCAACCCCGGCCAGCAGGGTGTGCGCGTCGACCTCAACCGTCCGATGGCCGAGATCCGCGCCGAGCTGTCCCGCTACCCCGTGAAGACGCGCCTGTCCCTGTCCGGCCCGCTCGTCGTCGCCCGCGACATCGCGCACGCCAAGATCGCCGAGCGGCTCGACGCCGGCGAGGAGATGCCGCAGTACCTCCGCGACCACGCGGTCTACTACGCGGGCCCGGCGAAGACCCCCGAGGGCTATGCCTCCGGCTCGTTCGGCCCCACCACCGCGGGCCGCATGGACTCCTACGTCGAGCGCTTCCAGGCCGCCGGCGGGTCGTACGTCATGCTCGCCAAGGGCAACCGCTCCAAGCAGGTCACCCAGGCCTGCCAGACCCACGGCGGGTTCTACCTCGGCTCGATCGGCGGCCCGGCGGCCCGCCTCGCGCAGGACTGCATCAAGTCCGTCGAGGTCCTGGAGTATCCCGAGCTGGGCATGGAGGCGATCTGGAAGATCCAGGTCGAGGACTTCCCGGCGTTCATCGTGGTCGACGACAAGGGCAACGACTTCTTCGCCGACACCACCGGCCCGGTCCTGACCATCGGGAGCCGGGCATGACGGCCATCGGCCGCGCCGCGCCGCCCGCCGCGCGGTCCACCTGGGGCGCGCTGGCCGTCGCGGGCGGCACCGTCGCCGCGGGCGTGGCCGCCACCGTCGCCGCCATGCTCGTCGACAGCCACATCGAGGCCGTCCGCTACGCCTCCTGCCAGTCGCAGAACATCTTCGCCACCAAGGCCCCCGCCATGCCGTGGTACGGCTACGCCCTGGGCCTCGTCGGGGTGATCGCCGCCGTCGTGGGCCTGGTCCTGGCCATCCGCGCCCGCCGCCAGGCGATCCTGGCCCGCAAGGCCGGCCGCATCACGGTCGCGGTCCTGCTCGGCCTCGTCGCCTCGGTCGGCCTCCTGTTCGGCCTCCTGATCGCCAACGGCGTCTTCACCGACGCCAAGCCCGACTACGCCTCCTCCTGCCCGACCGGCTGACCCCCACGAGGCCGTACGGCGCCGTTCGATCCGACCGGCCGACCCGCTCGGGCCGTACACGGCCGTTCGGTCAGCGGATCTGGCCCGTGGGGTCGTTGGCCATCGCGCGCAGGCCCGACGCCACGCGCCACGCCTCGGCGGCCAGCGGCTCCGGGCGCGGCGCGGAGACGATCGCGCCGGCGAGCGCGAGCAGCTTCGGCGGCGCCAGCCACTGCCGGGCCGACGGGTTCACGAGGTTGAGCCGTACGGCCTTCCCCGCCGGGTCGAACGCCGTCAGCCGCGGGATGCGGCGCCCGGTCGCGACGACCATCGCGCTGCCGCCCACCGGCACCGACGTCGTCTCCGCCACGGAGTCGAGGATGATCCGCGGTGTGCGCGCCAGGTCCGCGCGCCGCGTCGTGAACGCGCCGCGCACGACCAGCGTCGAGCCCTCCATCCACGCCGCCGACCGCAGCACCCACAGCAGCCGGCCGACCACCAGCGCCCAGGTGCCGAACGCGATCAGCAGGCCGACGACCCACGCCAGCACCACGCTGGCCAGGCTGGCGAACGCCGCGCAGATCGCGGCCAGGATCGGCACGAGCACGACCACGCAGAACACGAGCAGGCAGCCGAGCACGCCTTTGGTGGCACCGGACAGCCCGGAGTGCAGCTCCATCCGCGGTGGCCCGGGTGGCCCGGGGGGTGGCATCACGCCCCAGAGCATGTCGGCACCCGCCCGCACACCGCAACCGCCCGGTCCCCGGGCCGCCTCACTCAGATCATGCTCAACTGCATTGCCCCACGTACGAGGCGCACGGCAGTCTTGAGGACATGCCGGTCGCACAGCGGGCGTCGAAGCTCTCGTCCGTACGACAGACCGGCCCGGCGACTCCGTTCCGTTGCTGGATAACGAGGTCGACAGGCTCCGTGCTGCCGCCGCCCCCTCCACCGGGCGGCAGCACGGCCTGTGGCCGGTGAGCCCCGCCTCAGGACACGACGTCCTTCGTACGGAAGTGGCGGAAGGCGAAGGCCAGCAGGACGATGGCGTACGACACCGAGACGGCCGCCCCCTGGATCACGCCGCGCCACTCCACGTTCGGCTGGAAGAGGTCGAGCCAGGCGTAGGACCAGTAGGTGGGCAGCACCTGGCGCCAGTTCCCCAGCGCCGTGACCTGGTTCAGGATGTTGGACACGATCACCAGGCCGACCGCGCCGCCGACCGCGCCGAGCGGTGAGTCGGTCCACACGCTCAGCAGCGTGGCGAGCGCGGCCACCACGAGCAGGCTGACCAGGGCGTACGCCACCGCGATGGCCAGCCGGCCGAGCGCGACGCCGGCCGGGAGCTCGCCGCCGGTCAGCAGCCGCATTCCGGTCCAGCCGTAGACCAGCCCGCCCGCGACCCACGCCATGGCCAGCAGGCCGACGACCGTGGCCGCGCCGTACGCCAAGGCGATGATCAGCTTCTGCCGCAGCAGCCGGGCGCGCGGCACCGGCGCGGCCAGCAGGTAGCGCAGCGACGACCAGCTCGCCTCGCCCGCGACCGTGTCGCCGCAGAACAGCGCGATCGCGACGACGGACAGGAAGCTCGACGACGCGAAAAGCACCATCACCGCGAAGTTGGGCCCGCCCGCGGTGGCGAGGTCGAACAGGGACGTGCTCCCGTCGCCGCCGCCGCTGGCGCCGCCGATCTGGAACGCGATGATCAGCACCCACGGCAGCACCGCCGCGAGCCCGAACGCGATCCAGGTGCGCCGCCTGCGGATCTGCCGTACCGCCTCGACGCGCAGCGGCAGCGTGCGCCGCGCCGCGTAGCCGTGCGCCATTGCCGTCTCGCCCGCCGTCATGCGCCGCCTCCCGGCGATCCGTCCTCGATGAGCGCGAGGAAGACGTCCTCGAGGCGCCGGTTCGGCACCGCGCTGTCGACCGGCACCCCGGCGGCGACCAACTCGGCCAGCACCTCCGAGGACGTCGCGCCGTCGAGCCGTACGACCAGGCCGGCACCGTTGGCGCGGACGTCCACCACGCCGGGCGTACGGCCGAGCACCTCGCGGGCCTGATCCGGCGACGGTGTGCCGAGCACGAGCGTGGCGCCCTGCCCGACGATCTCCGCGACCGTGCCCGCCGCGACGCCCACGCCCGCGCGCATGACCACGACGTGCGAACACGTCTGCTCGACCTCGGCGAGCAGGTGGCTGGACACGATGACCGTACGGCCGTCGCGCGCGTAGCGGTTCAGGACCGTGCGCATCTCCGCGATCTGCGGCGGGTCGAGCCCGTTCGTGGGCTCGTCGAGCACCAGGAGGTCCGGCAGGCCCAGCATCGCCTGCGCGATCGCCAGCCGCTGCCGCATGCCCTGGGAGTACGTGCGCACCGGCCGTCGTACGGCGTCGCCGAGCCCGGCGATCTCCAGCGCCTCCTCCAGATGCGCGTCCGCGGCCGGCCGCCCGGTGGCCCGCCAGTAGAGCTCCAGGTTGGCCCGCCCGGACAGGTGCGGCAGGAACCCCGGGCCCTCGACGAACGAGCCGAGCCGCGACAGGACGGGCGCGCCGGGCGTCACCCGGTGGCCGAAGATGCGGATCTCCCCGTCGTCGGGGAACAGCAGCCCCATCAGCATGCGCAGCGCGGTGGTCTTTCCCGCGCCGTTCGGCCCCAGGAGCCCCACGACCTGCCCGGCGCCGGCGCGCAACGACAGGTGGTCGACGGCAAGCCGGTCGCCGGAGTAGCCCTTGGTCAGCCCGGTGATCACCAGCGGCACCTCGGCCAGCTCCGGGTCGTACGCGCTGCCAGAGCGCCGGCGGCGGCGCCGGGCGAACGTGATCACCAGCGCGGCGGCCACCGCGGCGCACGGCAGGATCCACACCCACGCGGGCATCCCCGCAGGCCGGGCGCGCAGCGCGGTGTCGGTCGGCAGCCCGATGCCGGGCCCGGACGTGGCGATCGTGTACGTCGCGCCCGCGGCCGGGGTGGCGTACGCCATGTCGGTGCTGGAGACCGCGAGCCGCAGCCGGTCGCCCCGGGCGAACTCGTAGTCGATGGCGGGCAGCCGCACGGTGACCGTCCGCCCCTTGGCCGCCCCCGTCACCCGGATCGGCGCGGCGAGCTGGTGCGGCAGCGCCGGACGGCCGCCCGCGCCGACGTCGTACAGCTTGGCGAACGCCACGATGTCGTCGGCTCCGGAGACCCGCAGGCGCACGGTCGGCGAGCCGGTCACCCGCAGCGGCGCGGCCAGCGGCGCGGACTCGAACACGGCCGCCTGGCCGGGCATGTCGACGGACAGGCCGCCGATGCCGGCCACCGACCCGATGCGGCCCGAACCGCCCCCGCCGGACCCGCCGCCGATGAGCGAGCCCAGGCCGGGCAGCGCGGAGATCGACGCGGGCGAGCCGCCGGGCGGGTTCGCGATGGCCTGCGCCGGGCCGTCGAGTGGAACGGTACGGGTGGCGGTGCCGTCGAGGCCGGGGTAGCGCGCGGCGTCGGCGGTGGTCGTCACGACCTCGCCACGGGTGGAATTGACCCCGCCGGAGCGCGTCACGGAGAAGCCGGGCCCGGTGGCCGTCTTCGGCGGCGTCGCGGGCTTGAGGAAGCGGTCGAACCAGCGGCGGGTCAGCCCCTGCGCGTCGGCCACCGCCGTGCCGCCCGCGTCGTGGCCGCCGTCGCCCCACACGACCGCGACCGGCGCGCCCGTACGCGCGATCATCTTCGCGTTGGCGTTCGCCTGGTCGAGCGGGAACAGGGAGTCGCTCTGCCCCTGGATCAGCAGCGTCGGCACCCGCACGCGCCCGGCGTACGAACCAGGGCTGGACGCGCGCAGCAGCTTGACCGCGCTCGCGGTCGGCTTCCCGGTGCGCGCGACGTCGTCGTACATCGCGCAGACCTCGGGCCGGAACCGCCCGCACGACCCGGTGGCCATGCGCTCGGTCTCCGACGCCAGGCCGGCCACCCCGGGCAGCGCGCCGCCGCCCGCGCCGCCGAACCCGGCCGTGCCGCTGGTGAACAGCAGCCCGGCCCACATCTTCTTGAACACGCCCTGGCTGGGCGAGGAGCCCTCGACCGCGTTGGGGAACAGCGACCCGGCGAGGTCGTTCCAGGTGATCTGCGGCGCGATCGCGTCGATGCGGTGGTCGAACGCGGCGGACATCAGCGCGATGCCCCCGCCGTACGACGCGCCCGCGACGCCGACGCGCGGGTCGCCCGGGCCGTCGAGCCGCACCTCGGGGCGCTTCGCGAGCCAGCTCACCAGGCCCTGGACGTCCTTGACCTCGTAGTCGGGGGAGTCGAGGCCGATCTGCCCCTCCGACGCGCCGAACCCGCGCGCCGACCAGGTCAGCACGGCGTATCCGGCCCCGGCCAGCGACCGCGCCTCGCCCGCGACGTCGGCCTTGGAGCCGCCGAACCCGTGGCCGAGCAGCACCGCGGGGTGGCGCCCGCCGCCGGACGGCGTGAAGTACGAAGTGTCGAGCGCGATGCGCTGATCGCCCTTCGGGCCGTCGGTGACCGTGACGCGCTGCTCGCTCATGCGTACGGACGGTGCGGCGGCGCGCGCCGGGCCCCCGGCGAACACCGTTCCGCCCACCAAGGCGACCGCCGCGAGCAGGCCGGGCGCGCGCCGCCACCGGCGGCTGCGAAGGCTCATGCGTCGAACATATCCGCCCCCGCGCCCACCTCGGCCGCGGGTGCGGCCCGCCGCGCCAGCCGCCGGTCGAGCAGCGCACAGCCCCCGATCGTCAGCAGGGCGATCGCCCCGAGCCCGACACGGTCGATCACCTCGCCGTGCATCGACAGCATCCCGACCACGGTGTGCCCGACGAGCGCGCCGCCCATCAGCGCCAGCGCCGACCGGTCCGTCCAGCACGGCAGGAGCGTCCACCTGCGGATGAGCACGAGGAGCGCCACGCCGCCGACCGCGGCCACCGCCATCGGCACGAACGACCAGGCGCCGTGCGTGAACAGCAGATGGTCCGCGCCGCCGACCGGGAACACCAGGCCGGCCAGGACGGCGGTGCCGGCGAAGCCGATCGCCGCGAGCGCCGCGCGACCGGGCACGCGGCCGGACGGGTCGTACGCGCGCGGCGGATCGGCCCGCCTCCGGCGCGGCAGCACGACCAGCGCCAACACGGCCAGCACCGCGATGGCAACGACGTACCCGGCGAGCACCGGAACCGGCACCGAGTAGCCGGGGTCCTGGCTGAGCGGCACGGTCACGCGCAGCAGCGCGACGCCGAGCACCGCGCAGCAGGCCGTGATGATCAGCCCGGTGCGCTTCAGGTACGGCCGGTCCCGGTGGCTCGGGAAGAGCAGCTCGGTCAGCGCGATCGGGATCAGCACGCTGAACACGACGTGGTACGCGAGGTTCGCCTCCCAGTACGCGGAGTTGAACCCCAGGACGCGCGGCGCCAGCTTCGCCGCGCCGTACAGGTGCGGGCTGGTCAGCGCCTGCAGCCCGATGCCGTCCTCGACCACCTCGTACGCCACGCCGAGCAGGAGCAGACTGCCGAGCCCGCCGCCCACGCGCCGGAGGGCCTCCCTGATGAGCAGCACCCCCGCGCCGTAGATCGGTGTCCACAACGGCAGCAGCCAGATCATCCGGATGGGCGTGCTGCCGAGCGCCAGCTCCGCGATCACCGGCGTGAGCGCCACGAGCGTCCACGCGGCCTTCCTGTTCCCCGTACGCATCTGCGGCGGTCTCCTTCTTCCGTGGATGGTCACCGGCAGTCAAGCCACGCCTACGGTGTGCCGGAAACGGCCGGACGAACGGACGTGTACCGACGAAAGTCGTGGGGCACGAGCCGACCAGCGGTCCGCCGCGAGGGAGTTTCCCGCCGCCGGTCGTGGTTATCGGTTGCGAAAGCGACGTGGACCGAGCAGACCGGAGAGGTGCCAGAAGTGGGCGAGTACCGGATCGAGCACGACTCGATGGGCGACGTACGGGTCCCGGCTACGGCGTTGTGGCGGGCGCAGACGCAGCGCGCGGTGGAGAACTTCCCCATCTCCGGGCACCGCCTCGACCGCCGCCACATCGCGGCACTGGCCCGGATCAAGGCCGCGGCCGCGAAGGTCAACGCCGACCTCGGGGTGATCGACGCCGACATGGCGAAGGCCGTCCACGACGCCGCCATCGAGGTGGTCGAGGGGCGGCACGACGACCAGTTCCCCATCGACGTCTTCCAGACCGGCTCGGGCACGTCGAGCAACATGAACGCCAACGAGGTCATCGCGACCCTGGCCACCCAGCGGTACGGCAAGCCCGTCCACCCGAACGACCACGTCAACGCCTCGCAGTCGTCCAACGACGTGTTCCCGTCGTCCATCCACATCGCCGCGTCCGACGCCGTCGTGAACGACCTGATCCCGGCGCTGCGCCGGCTCGAAGGGCAGTTGCACCGCAAGGAGGCCGAGTTCGCGTCGGTCGTCAAGAGCGGCCGCACCCACCTGATGGACGCCACGCCGGTCACCCTCGGCCAGGAGTTCGGCGGCTACGCCGCGCAGGTACGGCTGGGCGTCGAGCGCCTGGAGGCCGTCCTCCCCCGGCTGGCCGAACTGCCGCTCGGCGGCACCGCGGTCGGCACCGGCGTCAACGCGCCCGCCGGGTTCGCCGGCCGCGTCATCGGCGAGATCGCCCTCCAGACCGGGCTGCCGCTGCGCGAGGCCCGCAACCACTTCGAGGCGCAGGGCGCGCGCGACGCGCTCGTCGAGGCCAGCGGCGCGCTGCGGACCATCGCGGCCGGGCTCAACAAGATCGCCAACGACATCCGCTGGATGGGCTCAGGCCCCCGTACGGGACTGGCCGAGATCAACCTGCCGGACCTCCAGCCCGGGTCGTCGATCATGCCCGGCAAGGTCAACCCGGTGCTCGCCGAGGCCGTCACGCAGGTCGCCGCGCAGGTCATCGGCAACGACGCGGCCATCGGCTTCGGCGGCGCCGCCGGCAACTTCGAGCTCAACGTCATGCTGCCGATGCTCGCGCGCAACCTCCTGGAGTCGGTCAAGCTGCTCAGCAACGTCAGCGTGCTGTTCGCCGACCGCTGCGTCGCCGGCATCACCGCCAACGAGCAGCGGCTCCGCGAGTACGCCGAGTCCTCGCCGTCCGTCGTCACCCCGCTGAACCGCTACATCGGCTACGAGGAGGCGGCCAAGGTCGCCAAGCAGGCGCTCGCCGAGCGGAAGACGATCCGCCAGGTCGTGCTGGAGCGCGGCTACGTCGACCGCGGCGACCTCACCGTCGAGCAGCTCGACAAGGCCCTGGACGTCCTGGCCATGACGGGCGGCGAACCGGGCTGACCTGCGCACCACGGGACGCTCCCGCAGGTCGGTGATGAAGCGGACACGGTATGCGCTCGATCGCGGTATGGTCATACACCGTTTCGCTTTCAACATCTCGGTGACCGGCGCGGTGGAGGGCCACATGGCGGTCGAGCGCGACGGCCGCGTGATCGCGGGCCGCTACCGGCTGACCCGCGCGATCGGCCGCGGTGGCATGGGCGTTGTGTGGGCGGCGGCCGACCTCCGGCTCGGCCGCGAGGTGGCCGTCAAGGAACTGCTGGTCAACCCGGGCATCTCCGACGACCAGAACACCACCCTGCTGCACCGCGCGCTCCGCGAGGGCCGCATCGCCGCCGCGCTCGACCACCCGTCCGTCGTCACCGTGTACGACACGTTCCTGTTCGACGACCGCCCCTGGATCGTCATGGAGCTGCTGCGCGGCGCGTCGCTCGCGCAGCTCGTCGCCAGATCGGGCCCGCTGACGCCGGAGCGCGCCGCCGCGGTCGGCGTGCCGCTGCTCGGTGCGCTGCGCGCGGCCCACACCGCGGGCATCGTGCACCGCGACGTCAAGCCGGGCAACGTCCTGCTCACCGACGACGGCCGCGTGGTGCTGACCGACTTCGGCCTGGCCGCGGTCGAGGGCGACCCGTCCCTCACCCAGGCCGGCATGGTGATGGGCTCACCCCCGTACGTCGCGCCCGAACGCGCCCGCGGCGCCCCCGCCACCCCCGCCGCCGACCTCTGGTCCCTCGGCGCCACCCTGTTCATGGCCGTCGAGGGCAAGGGCCCGTACGACCGGGAAACCCCCATCGCCGCCCTGGGCGCCCTGGTGACCGAGGAACCCCCCGCCCCCACGAACGCCGGCCCCCTGCGCCCCCTGATCGAAGGCCTCCTCACCCGAGACCCCCTCCACCGCCTCGACCCGGAGACCGCCGCCGAACTCCTCCGCCGCGTAGCCGAATCCGACAACTCCCCCCACGCCCTTTCCACCCCCACACCCGCACCCACCGCCACCCCCGAGGCCGCCCCTCCACCCACCCCAGCGCCCGCGGACCCCACCCCGCCCGAGCCCTCACCCGCCCGCGACCTCCTCCCC
>DASXYG010000018.1:0-68049 GCA_036502625.1 Streptosporangiaceae bacterium | reverse complement strand
CCACCCCCTACTCCGACCCCCCTTCTCCCACCCCGCCCCTTCTCCCCCCGGCACCCACACCACCCGGCCGCGCCCGCCCTACCGCGACCGTGCACCCTCCGTCCCCACCACCTCAGCCGCCCCCTCACCCCACCGCAACGGTGGCACCCTGGCCTCACCCCGCGCCACGGCCCTCTCCCCACCGCAACCACGGCACCCTGGCTCAGCCCCCGCGCCACCGTGCCCCCCGCCCCACCGCGACCGCGGCTCCCCCCGGACCTCCGCCACCTCCCCCGCCCGCAGATCCTCAAAGCGCGCATCCTGGCTCGGCGCGGGGCTCATCACTCCTGATGTGAGCCCCCCTCAGCGGCGATAAAGGCCGCGCTCCGCGCGACTGCCTTCCCGCGGCCTTGGTCCGCGTGTTCGTGGTTGGGCCGCGGGGGATGCCGCCTCCAGCGCGCCCGTCTCGATGGTCCTCGGGCGTGGCCTGCGAAAGGCCGCGCTCCGCGCGACAGTGCCCCCGCGACCCTGGTTACGCATCCTCGTGGTTGGCCCGCAGGGCTACCGCCTCTAGCGGCCCGGTCTTGGGGGGTCCTCGGGCGCGGCCGGGGAAAGGCCGCGCTCCGCGCGACTGTCTTCCCGCGACCTTGGTTATGCGTGTTCGTGGCTGGGCCGCGAGGCTGCCGCTCTTGGTGGAGATGCCTCGGGGGGTGCAAAGGCCACGCTGCGCGCGACAGCGTTTTCCGCGACCTTCGTTGCGCATCCTCATGGTTAGGCCGCGAGGCTGCGCCCTTGGCAGAGCCCCCTCAGCGGGCGGTCTCGGTGGGGCCCTGGGCTCGGCTCGGGAAGGGCCGCCCCCGCGACCGCCCCGCGCGACCGCCCCCCGCGACCTTGGTCGCGCATCCTCATGGAGGAGCCGCGCGCCTGGACCGGTCAGAACATCCCGTTAGGTACGCGTGACTCCTCCGGTACCGGCTGCACCACGTCCCAGTGTTCGGTGATCAACCCCTCGTCTACGCGCCAGATGTCCACCACAGCGGCGCCGCGTTCGTCGCCCGGCTCGGTCATTTGGTAGTGCACCGTGACGTACGTGTCGTCGGCGATGACGCGCTTGAGGGCCAGGCGGGCGTTCGCGACGGGGGTCCCGGCGATGTACGCGATGAACGCGTCGCGGCCGGACGGGTTGTCGGGGCTGTGCTCGATGAAGTCCGGGCTCAGCCGGGTGCGGAGGACCTCGACGTCGCCGGACGCGAACGCGGCGAAGCCGTCCGTCACGAGTTCTCTGTTCTTCTCCGCGGTGCTCTCGTCCATGGCGCGACGCTGCCACGCGCCGCGTACGGGCGTCGATTACCCGCGGGGTACGGGCGCTAGTCGCCCAGGGAGCGGCACGGGCGGGCGCGCAGGTCCGCCACGTAGTCGTCCGGGGCCCCGGCCTTCTCCGCGGCCTCAGCGAGGATGCCCAGGTAGCGGGCCGACGGCAGGCCGCCTTCGTACGCGCGCAGCGCGTACAGCCAGGCGACGTCCTCGCCCTCGAGGGAGTGGACGCGTACGCGGATCTTGTCGTACACGCCCGTCGACACGCTCTCCCAGCGGTCGAGCTCGCGCTCGTCGTACTCGGTCAGGTCGTACAGCGCGACGAAGACCCCGCCGCCGGGCGCGGGGTCCTCGACCACCGTCGCCAGCGCGCCCTCCCAGCCGACGTCCTCACCGCCGAAGGTGAGGCGCCACCCGGGCAGCCAACCCGTGCCGCGCACAGGGGAGTGCGGGCACCGGTGCGCCATCTGCGCGGGATCCATGTTGCTTCCGTAAGCGGCGTACAGGGACACGCACAGAAGCGTACGGGGTCGCGGGCCCGGACGCGGCGACGGACGCGGGCGACCGGCCGAACCATCTGCGACGTGCGCGACAATGGGACAGGTACTGATGTGAATGTCGGCTCGACACGCGAGCGCGGGCGGTGCCCCGAAAACGATTGGCGTACCCCGCGCGGGAGATGAGCAAGTGACGCGAATCGCGATCCTCGGTGGCGGACCCGGTGGATATGAGGCGGCGCTGGTGGCCGCGCAACTCGGCGCGGAGGTGACGCTCATCGACCGCGACGGCCTCGGCGGGGCCTGCGTGCTGACCGACTGCGTGCCGTCCAAGACGCTGATCGCCTCGTCCGTACGCATGATGGCGCTCGCCGAGTCGTACCGGCTTGGCCTGCGGCTCTGCGGCGCCGACGGCGGCGCCGAGGCCGACATGATCACCGTGAACGCGCGCGTGAAGTCGCTCGCCCGCGCCCAGTCGGCGGACATCACCCGGCGCGTCATCGACGAGGGCGTCGAGGTCATCGAGGGCGAGGGGCGGCTGGTCGACCCGCGCATCGTGGCCGTCGGCGACCGCCGCGTACCGGCCGACGTCGTGCTGATCGCCACCGGCGCGCACCCGCGCGTCCTGCCGGGCGCCGAGCCCGACGGCGAGCGCATCCTGAGCTGGCGCCACCTCTACGACCTCGACGAACTGCCCGAAGACCTCATCGTCGTCGGCTCCGGCGTCACCGGCGCGGAGTTCGCCGGGGCGTACCTCGCGCTCGGCTCCAACGTCACGCTGGTCTCCTCGCGCGACCGCGTGCTGCCGCAGGAGGACGCCGACGCGGCGACGCTGATGGAAGAGGTCTTCCGGCGCCGCGGCATGAACGTCATGAGCCGGTCGCGCGCCGCGGGCGTGAAACGCGTCGGCGACGGCGTGGTCGTCACGCTGGAGGACGGCCGTACGCTCGAGGGCTCGCACTGCCTGATGACCGTCGGCATGATCCCCAACACCGACGGACTTGGCCTGGCGGAGGCGGGGGTCTCGCTGGACTCCCGCGGTTTCGTCACCACCGACCGGGTGTCGCGTACGTCCGTGCCCAGCGTCTACGCCTGCGGAGACTGCACCGGCGTGCAGATGCTCGCGTCCGTGGCCAGCATGCAGGGCCGCATCGCCATGTGGCACGCCCTCGGCGAGGCCGTCGAGCCCCTGAAGCTCTCGAACGTCGCCGCCACGATCTTCACCGACCCGGAGATCGCCACGGTGGGCGTCACCCAGAAGCAGGTGGAGTCCGGCGAGGTCCAGGCCCGCGTGATGAAGCTCCCCCTCGGCACGAACCCCCGCGCCAAGATGCGCGGCTTCTCCGACGGCTTCGTCAAGCTCTTCTGCCGCCCCGCCACCGAGATCGTCGTCGGCGGCGTCATCGTCTCCCCGTACGCCAGCGAACTCGTCCTGGCCGTCTCGGTAGCCGTCGAACAACGCCTCACGGCAACCCAGCTAGCCCACACCTTCTCCGTCTACCCCTCCATGTCCGGCAGCGTCACCGAGGCGGCCCGAAGCCTCATGACCCCGAGCACCGACTGACACGAGCTCACGCCTCAGGAGACCGCCCACGCCGGACCATCCGTACGAGCGCCACGACTCCCGCCGCCGCGGCGCCGGTGAGGAGCAACGTGCGGATGCGGTGTCGAGCACCGGTGTGCGTCGACGCCACGGGAGCGGGTTCAGGAGGCGGGATCGCGGGTCTGGCCAAGGACGCCCGGTACTCCTCATCGAGGATCAGGTGGAACCTGCGGATGCGCCGGTTCTCCGAGGTACTGAGCCGGTCCTCGCGGGCGACCCGCCAGAACTCGCGGCCGATCGTTCCGGCGAAGAACTCGCGGGCGAGGAAACGCAGGTGGGTCTCCGTGAGCGAGCGTGTCTCGTACGACATCTGCCACTGCGAGACGATCATGTTGGCGTACATGCTCTGGCGCTGATCCACGAACGGATCGCCCAGGCCGCCTGGCCCCCAGACCTTGTTCAGCTCGGGATCGCCCATCGCCATCTCGATGAGGTGGTTGTGGTTGTCGCGAATGGCGTGCAGACGCGCGGCGCGCGAATCACGGCCCTGCAGTACCAGGGCCACCGCGACACCGATCACGGCGAGCACTGACAGGATGGCCGACGCCGCGCCGTACGTGCCGCCGATGTAGCTCAGCCGCTCCCAATGGCCGGTCGCTCCGCCGAAGACGCCCAAGGCGAGCGGCGACACTCCGATCAGGCCCACTCCGAGGATCACGATGAGGATCAGCGTAACGGTGAGTGAGGTCCGGGCCCGTCCTGTCACTCGTCGCACGACGGCGTCTCGCCTCCTCGACCGCTCGGCTATACGGTCGGCGGCGGCAGCGTCGCGATCTCCCGACGGTAGAACTCCAGGAGCGATTCGCCGCCCGCGTGCAGTTCCTCGATCTCGGCGGCAGCGGCGCGGATCACCGCTGGGTCATCCACGCGCCGCGCACCCGTAGCGGTGCCGGCGGCGTCGTAGACCACCTCGAACAGCACCCGATCACCGAGAACCACCATCTCCGGCACCGGGCCCGCAGACTCCCACCGCCGTACCTGATCCGCGTCCACCACGCGGATCGACTCGCCGGCCTCGGCGAGCAGCCGGAAATACTGCATCTCCCATTGGATGTACGCGGTGATCGGCTTCTCCACGATCCTGACCCGCCGCGACTCCACCCCAAGCCGGGCGTCCTCGGCGACCTTGTCCGCGACCGCGCCGCGTTCCCGTTCGTTCAGTTCGATCGCGCGTGCCCAGTCGCCGGTGGCGAACGCCTCCCAGCTCGGCACCCCGGGCTCGCGATAGTGCTGCCGCCGCTCCAGTTTCCGGAACACGATGTTCTCGTACGCGTCGTCGTAGGCATCGGAGTAGGCGTCGAGATCCAGCCATACACCGGGCACCTCGATCAGGCGTCCGTCGCGCTCAGCCATCTGGGATATCCGGCTTCGCCGCGACGAGCATCCTCCGGGGGATCACCACAAGCCGCTCGTCCGCGCCGATCACCACGTCACCGGGCAACCGGTCGGTGAAAGCCGCGGCCACAGGAACGGTCATGATGCACTCCAAGATATCGGTTCGTGAAAGTTTCCCACCGGGAGAGGGCTTCAACAAGCGGCATGGCCCGTAGTGGCTGCGGAGGGTTGTTGGCCTCCGAGGGTGCGGTGAGAGTGGGCTGCCGGGTGTTACCGGCGGACTGCTCCTCGGTTCGGGTGGCGGCGGCTTGGTGTAGGGGCGTGGGGGATCAGGGGTTCGGCTAGGAGGAGGGCGCAGGAGGTTGTGGTGAGGAGGGCGGCTATGAGGAAGGTGGTTCGGATTCCGGTTAGTGGGAGGGTTAGGGCGCCTAGGGCGGCGCCTGCGGCTATGCCGAGGTTGTAGGTGCCGGAGTTGGCCGCCAGGGCTGTGTCTGTGCGGCTTGGGGCGCAGTGGAGCATTTCGTTTTGGGTGGCCATGAAGACCGGGCCTAGGGCGGCGCCCATCAAGGTGAGGAAGGCTACGGCTGCGGGGCGGCTGCCCGCTGTGGCGTAGAGGCCGAGGATGCCGGCGGACTGGACGGCCACGGCGGCCGTGAGGGTGGCGCGGGGGAAGCGGTCGAGGAGGGCGCCGGTGATGGCGACCCCGGCCAGGCATGCGAGGCCGAAGACCATGAGCAGGGCGCTGATCGCGGATTCGGGGAAGTGGCTCTCCTCGACGAGGAAGCGGACGACGTAGGTGAACGCGGCGAAGGCGCCGGTGGCGGAGAGGAGGCCGGCGGCCAGCACGGTCGCGAACCTGCGGACGTCGGGGGTGGTTCCGCGTGCGGCGTGGCCCTCCTCCGGGCGCGAGGTCGGCAGCAGGGCGGCGATCGTGACCAGGCAGATGGCGCCGAGGGCGGCCAGGGACGCGACGGGGACCTGCCACTCGGTCCGCTGGCCCAGCCAGGTTCCGGCGGGGACGCCGAGGACGAGGGCGAGCGATCCGGCGACGGACACCGCCCCGACCACCCGGCCGCGTACGCGCGGCGGGAACAGCCCGACCGCGACCGGTCCCATCACGGCCCAGAACAGCGCCTGCCCGAGCGCGGTCAGCAGCCGCGCGCCGAGCAGCACGCCGTACGCGGACGCCGCCGCCGCGACCAGGCTGGAGACGACGAGCGCGGCCAGCAGCCCTGCGAGGACGTAGCGGCGCGGCACGGCACGTGTGGCGTGTGCCAGCGGCAGCGATGCGACGGCGACCGTCAGGCCGTAGCCGGTGACCAGGTAGCCGACCGCGGACACCGGCACCCGCAACCCCGCGGCGATGAGGTCGAGGAGGCCGACCGGGAGGTTCTCCGCGGTGTTGAAGGTGAACGCGGCCAGCATCAGGGCCGCCAGCACCGCCCATCGATGCCACGAAGCCGACCGCCCCGCCCCCATGCCTGCGACCTCTTCCCATCTCCGGAGGTCACGAGGATGCCACCCGCGGGCGCGGGGTGTCGCGTGAGTTTTCCGCGGCGACGGTCGGGCTCGCGGTCAGCGGTCAGCGGTCGCCGGGGTCGGGGGGTGTGGGGGTTGGGGGGCCGGGGCGCTGGGGTGGGAGGAGGCCGTGTTGGCGGAGGCGGGCCGTACGGAGCTGGTCCGTTGAGGTGGCGACGGTGAAGACGCCGCCGAGGAAGAGGAGGCCCGCGGTGCCCAGGCGGATGGCCCAGCCGCCGGGGAGCAGGGCGAAGGCGGCGCAGATGGGCAGGATGACCACGAGGTGGCGGGCCATCATGCGGCCGCGCCACCCCGCGTCGGTCAGGTCGTGCCGGACCCATTCGATGTGCTTGCTGAGGCGGAAGCCCAGGGCGTACGCCAGCCAGCCGAACGGGCCCGGGTCACCTGGGAGACCCGTCAGAAGTCGCCTCCGCCGAAGTCACCACCGCCACCGAAATCTCCGCCTCCGCCGAAGCCGCCGAAGTCGCCGCCGCCGAAGTCCCAGCCGCCGCCTCCGCCGAAGTCGCCCCCGCCGAAGTCACCGCCACCGAAATCTCCGCCGCCGCCGTCGAAGCCGCCGCCCCAGCCTCCGCCGTAGCCGCCCCAGCCGCCGCCCATCATCGAGCCGAGCATGGTGCCGACCAGCATGCCGCCGAGCAGGTTGCCGCCGAAGCCGCCGAAGTAGCCCCCGGCGTACGGCGCGTAGCCGGGACCGGCGTCCCAGTACGGACGGCGTTCGCCGCCGACCGCGACCATGCGGGCCTCGGGGTCCTCACCGCGCAGCACGCGCTCCGCGTCGGCCGCGCAGGCGGGGACCTGGCGCGGTGCGCCGCCCATCGGCGCCCACATGACGTCGGTGGTGGACGGGCCGTGCTGCGGGTTGAAGAAGCACGGGGCACGCCGGTCGGGCCGCGGCAGGCCGTTGATCAGCGCGCGGACGCAGCTCATCGCGTAGCGGCCGTCTTCGAGCGCGCGGGTGACGGACTGCATGTCCTGCGGGGACTTGGCCATCTCCAGCTCACGCTTGGACATGTCGTAGGAGTTGAGGGCCTGTTGGTAGTCGTCGCGCGTCTCCTCCTGGAGGCCCGCGGCGGCCACGTCGGTGTCGAGGCTCGTGATGTCCTCACCGAGCTTGGTGACGTCTTCCTGCACGGTCTGCTTGAGGTCGGCGAGCTCGCGGGCCTCGCGCTCGCGGCGCTTCTTCCGCATGTAGAGCCCGATGAAGACGACGCCCGCCACAACGACGACGAGCACACCCAGGATGATCATTCCGCCTGCCCCCGAACCGGAGTCGCTGGAGGAGGAGCCGCTCGTGTGCGGCGCGCTCTTGATCGACCCGGCGAGATCGGTGAGCGCGCCGGTGAGGTCGCCGCGGTTGGCGCTGCCGGCCTGCTGGATCAGGCCGCCCATGGTGCCCTTCTCCAGGACGTTCGAACCGCCGTCGAGGTGGTAGCCGCCGTTGGGGCGCAGGCCCGCCACGGCGTACGACCCGTCGCCGACCTGGTCGGCGACCTTCTTGATCAGCGAGACGTACGCGTTGTTGTTCTGCGGCAGGTCGCCGATGGACACGACGACGAAATAGGTGTTGCCCGCCGACTTCGCGGCGCTGGACACCTTGCTCGCGTCACCTGACGTGAACTGGCTCTGCACACCGGGCGCGACATAGACGTGGCTGTCCTTCAATGAGCTCGCAACCGCGTCGACGTTCACCGAGGCGCGAGCGGGTGCGCCGAGTATCAGCAGGAACAGCGCAGCGAGCACCGCCGGAATGGCGAACCGGCGACGGATACGGGTCATGGAACGGCCTCCTCCTTTGGAGGTCAGACGAACGGGCCGAGCCGCCGAGTTCCCGTTATGCAAAGAGCGAACAAAAACCGCGGCGACCAGGACCCATTCTGCCCGCCCAGCCAGCGCGGCGTGCAGGGGCCGATCTCGCGCTGTGGATAACCCGGCCGGTCAGTCCTTGATCTCGCAGATGGTGGCGCCGTTGGCGACGGTCTGGCCGACCTCGGCCGAAAGCCCTGTCACGGTGCCGGCCTTGTGCGCGGCCAGCGGCTGCTCCATCTTCATCGCCTCGAGCACGACGATCGTGTCGCCGGCCGCGACCTGCGCGCCGTCGGCGGCCACCACCTTCACGATCGTGCCCTGCATCGGGCTGACCAGGGTGTCCCCGCCGGCGGCCGCCGACCCGGACGCCCCGGTCGTCCGGCGCGTGGGCCGCTTCGCCGCCGGCCGCTCCGCCGCGGCGCCGAGGCCCGCGGGGAGGACGACCTCCAGGCGCTTGCCGCCCACCTCGACCGTCACGGTCTCCCGCTCGGCCTCCTCGGAGCCGTCGGCCACCGTGCCGGCGTAGCGCGGGATCTGGTTGTCGAACTCGGTCTCGATCCACCGCGTGTGGATGGTGAACGGGGCGTCGCCCGCCGGGGCGAACGCCGGATCGACCACCACCGCGCGGTGGAACGGCAGGACGGTCGGCATGCCGTCGACCTCGAACTCCGCCAGCGCGCGGCGGGCGCGGTCCAGCGCCTGGCGGCGGTCGGCGCCGGTGACGACGAGCTTCGCGATCAGGGAGTCGAACGCGCCCGGGACCGTCATGCCCTTCTCGTAGCCGGCGTCGAGGCGTACGCCGGGGCCGGACGGCGGGTGCCAGCCGGTGACCGTGCCCGGCGCGGGCAGGAAGTCGCGCCCGGCGTCCTCGGCGTTGACGCGGAACTCGATGGAGTGGCCGCGCAGCTCCGGGTCGTCGTAGCCGAGCTGCTCGCCGGACGCGACACGGAACATCTCGCGGACGAGGTCGATGCCCGAGACCTCCTCGGTGACCGGGTGCTCGACCTGGAGGCGGGTGTTGACCTCGAGGAAGGAGATCGTGCCGTCCTGCCCGACCAGGAACTCGCACGTGCCGGCGCCGACGTAGCCGGCCTCGCGGAGGATCGCCTTCGACGAGGTGTGCAGTGTGCGCATCTGGTCGTCGGTGAGGTACGGCGCGGGCGCCTCCTCGACGAGCTTCTGGTGGCGGCGCTGCAGCGAGCAGTCGCGCGTGGACACCACGACGACGTTGCCGTACTGGTCGGCGAGGCACTGCGTCTCGACGTGGCGCGGACGGTCGAGGTAGCGCTCCACGAAGCACTCGCCGCGCCCGAACGCGGCGGTGGCCTCGCGTACGGCCGAGTCGTACATCTCGGCGACCTCGCCCAGCTCACGGGCCACCTTCAGGCCGCGCCCGCCGCCGCCGAACGCCGCCTTGATCGCGATCGGCAGGCCGTGCTTCTCGGCGAACGCGACCACCTCGTCGGCGCCGGACACGGGGTCCTGTGTGCCGGGGACGAGCGGCGCCTCCACCTTCTGCGCGATGTGCCGCGCCTGCACCTTGTCGCCGAGCGCCTGGATCGCCGCGGGTGGCGGGCCGATCCAGGTCAGCCCGGCGTCGATGACGGCCTGGGCGAAGTCGGAGTTCTCGGCGAGGAAGCCGTAGCCGGGGTGGACGGCGTCGGCGCCGGACTGCTGGGCGATCTTCAGCAGCTTCGGGATGTCCAGATAGCTGTCCGCCGGGGTGGCGCCGCCGAGCGCGTACGCCTCATCGGCCACGCGGACGTGCAGGGCGTCGAGGTCGGGCTCGGCGTACACGGCCACGCTGGCCAGGCCGGCGTCGGTGCACGCGCGGGCGATGCGTACCGCGATCTCCCCGCGATTCGCGATCAGGACTTTGCGCACGGACGGTTCCTCCTTCGGGTACCCACCGGAGTTTATTCCGCGACTGGAACGCGGTTCCGTACCGGGCGGCACACTACTGTTCCGCGTGTCCGCCGGCGCAGGTGGGGCGGGCGGGCGTCCGCGTCAGGCGCGCTCGCCGGCGTCCCAGCGGAACGTGCGCACGGCGATCGCGGCGAACACGGCGGCGTACGCGAGGACGACGCCTACCCCGAGCAGCGGCGCGTACTGCGCGGGCGTGCCGAGCGCGGCGTGGCGCAGCATGTCGCCGAGGTACGTCGTGGGCAGGAACCGGGCGACGGCGCCCACGGCGGCGGGCAGGCCGCTGAGCGGGAACACCAGGCCGCCGGCGAACATCAGCACGACCAGGCCGATCGCCGTCACCGTGCTGGTCGACTCGCTGGACGGCGCACGGCCGCCGACGAGGTAGCCGAGCGACGCGAACAGGACCAGGCCGAGCAGGCACGCGGCCAGCAGCATCGCGACGTTCGCGAGCGTGACGGCGCCCATGCCGAGGCCGATGGCGACGATCACCACGATCTGCCCGGCGGCCACCGCGGCGCGCCCCGGCACCTGGGACGCCAGCAGCGTGGCGCGCCGCAGCGGCGTGGTCGACAGCAGCCGCAGCGTGCCGCGCTCGCGCATCGCGACCAGTGGCACGGCGAGGCCGAAGAACCCGAACGACCCGACGCACAGGAACAGCGTCATCGCGATCGACAGGGCCTGGATGTTCGGGCCGCCGGGCGACTTCGGCGTCACCGCGCCGACGAACATGAAGATCGCCAGGATCACGAACGGATACAGCACGGACAGGAACAGGGTCTTCAGGTCGCGGAACATCTCGCGGGTCTGGACCAGCGCGAGCTCGCGGAAGATCGAAGTGGGCACGGGGCGCTCCGCTCTCTGGAGGTTCTCTGGGCTAGTCGAAGGTGCGGCCGGTCAGGGCGCGGAAGACGGCGCCGAGGCCGCCGTCGTGCGTCTGCACGTCGCGTACGCCGTCGCGGCCGGTGAGGACCGCGCGCAGGACGGTGTCCGGCTCGCTGGTCTGCACGGCCACCCGGGTGCCGCCGCCCGCGGGCTCGGTGGCCACGTGGGAGACGCCGGGCAGGTCGCTGAGGTCGTCCCACCGCTCGGCGGCCCCGGACGTGAAGGTGATCTCCTGGTACGGGGCGTGCTTACGGATCAGGTCGTCCGGCGCGCCGCAGGCCACGACCTTGCCGTGGTCGACGATGGCCAGGCGGTCGCACAGCGCGTGCGCCTCCTCCATCGCGTGGGTGGACAGCAGCACGGTGCTGCCGGAGGCGCGGCAGTCGCGGATGGCCTCCCACAGCGCGTCGCGCGCGTTGGGGTCGAGGCCGGTGGACGGTTCGTCGAGGATCATCAGCCGCGGCCGGGAGATCATCGCAGTGGCCACGAGCAGCCGCTGCCGCTGGCCGCCGGACAGCCGGCGGACCTGGACGTCGCGCGACCCGTCGAGGTCGAGCGCCCGCATGATCTCCTCCGGCGCCCGCGACCCGGTGTGCAGCGCGGCCCACAGGCGCAGGGTCTCGGTGACCGTCTGCGTGGGGAACATGGCGGCTTCCTGCGGCTGGATGGTGACCATCTCGCGCAGGCCGGCGCGGTCGTCGCCGGGGTCCAGGCCCAGGACGCGGACCTGGCCGCCGCCGGGTGTGCGCAGCCCGACCAGCGTCTCGATCGTGGTGCTCTTGCCGGCGCCGTTCGGGCCGAGCAGGCCGAAGATCTCTCCGGCGTAGATGTCGAGGTCGACGCCGTCGACGGCGGTGACCTTGCCGTACGTCTTCACGAGGCCGTCCACGCTGACGGCGGTCTCGAGCACGCTCATCTCATTCCTCCGGCTGGGGTACGGCCGCCTCCGCGATCGCGCGCAGAGTGGCGACATGGTTGTTGAACGCGGTCAGGCCGTTGGGGGTGAGCGAGAGCCAGGTGCGCGGCCGCTTCCCGACATAGCCCTTCGTCACGCTCACGTATCCGGCGTTTTCCAGGGTTGCGACCTGCTTGGACAGCACCGAGTCGCTGACCTCGACGGTGTCGCGCACGAAGCCGAACTCGGCTTTGCTGGCCGCGGCGAGCGCCGCCATGATCGAGAAGCGGACGGGGGAGTGGATCACCTCGTCGAGGCCGTGGCGTGGATGACGGGTCGTCACCGCCGGGCCTCCCTGATCTCCCGGTACGCACCGCCGTACATGATCAGCGCGCTGACCACGCCGCCGCCCACCCACCAGGCGGGCTGGTGGCGGAAGAACGCGAACCCGACGATGAAGACGACCATCCAGACGACGAACCAGACGGCGACCGTACGGTTGAACCGCCGCCGGTAGCCGCGCGGCTCGACGGGCTGGCGCTTGGCGTAGATCGTCGCGGCGCAGACGGTGCCGATCCAGAGCACGAACGCGGCCTGGAACACCAGGTTGGGCACCTCGAAGCCGCAGATGGTGATGTAGATGACCCCGGCGGTGCCGATGGCGGCGTAGACCCGGACCGTCCAGCGGCTGCGGCGGTGGACCCGCGCGGCCATGCGCTGGGCGTCGGAGAGCCGGTCGCCCGCGTCCATGTCGTTCATCGGTGCGCCTCCAGGTAGGCGGTGACGAAACAGGGGATCGAGGTGACCACCGCGCCGGGCAGGAACCACGCGAGATTGTGCGGGAAGACGGCCACGCCGATGAACAGCACGGCCATGTAGCAGACCAGCCAACTGACGAGCCAGATGGCGTGGACCCGGCCGAAGCCGCGGCGGCTGACGCCGAAACGCTGGCTCCACAAGGTGACGGCGAAGACGAACACGCACCACACGAGCGCGAAGGTCAGCCCGGAGACGGGGCCCTGGATGAACCCGGCGGCGGTCACCGCGGGGATCGTGGCCACGCCGAAGAGCACCAGGTACCGCGCGTACCACTTGGCCTGGCGGCGGACCGCCTGCTGCATCTTCTCGGCCTGGGCCAGGTGGGCGAGGGCGTCCGGGCCGTCGACGCGGGGGTCGTGCGTCCGGTCGAGGTCGTCGTCGGTCATCTGTCCTCCTTGGCAAGTACCACGACTATGACAAGTACTTTCCAATCCGTCAAGTACTTTCCATCGGCCGGAGCCCTGGGCGCGACGAAGCCCCGCCGGCCTGGGGTCGACGGGGCTCGTACGGGGTGTTCGGTGAGGTCAGCCAGGGAGGGCCGACGCGCGCCAGGCGCCGGGGCCGTGCGGCATCGGCCTGCGCATGCGCCGCGCGGGGTCGCGCCAGGCGGACGGGCGGTCGGCGGCGGGCTCCGCGGCGGCCGCGGCGCGCGCGCCCGCCGCCGCGACCACGGCGACCAGGGCGGCGATCTCCTCGGGGGTCGCGTCGCCGCGGACCACGCGCAGCACGGGGCGCTCCGGGTGCTCGGTCATGTCCCCCTCCGGTTCGTCGGCCTCACGGCAGTCTGTCGTACGGGCGGCTCAGGCGTCGGAGCGGCCCACGGTCAGGCCGAACTCGCGGTAGACGCGCTCCCAGAAGCCGTTGCGCAGCCAGGCGCGCGCCTCCTGGTACGAGCGCAGCGACAGGCCGAGCTCCTTCTCCGCCTCGATCAGCAGCTCCTTATCGATCACCGCGGGCAGCATCGGGCCGGGCAGGAGGTCGCGGATGTTGTCGCGGCCGCGGGTGAGGATCCACTTGTGCGCGACGTGCTCGCCGACCTGCTCGGCGTCGTTCTTGCTGGGGCCGAGGCGCGCCTTGGTGGCGGCGGTGACCGTGCCGGTGCGCGGCGGTACGCCTCGGGTGTGCTGCGCGCCGAAGATGTCGGCCGGGGAGGGGACGGACGGGATCGCCTGGCTGGCCGGCGCCTGGGCGGTGGCGGCCGGGACGGGCTCCGGCACCTCGTTGAGGCTGAAGAACGGCCGCAGGAGGTCGGTCTCGAGCACCTCGACCGTGTCGGACTCCCAGACCAGGCGCTCGGCCTGGTTGGTGCCGAACGGCGGCTCGATGCCCCACAGGTGGACGCGCACGCCGTACGCCTGGGAGGCCTCGAGGGCGGGCAGCATGTCCTCGTCGCCGGCGAGGAGGACCGCGTCGGTGATCGCGCGGTGGCGGGCCAGGGTCTCCAGGTCGCTGCGGATCTGGGCGTCGACGCCCTTCTGCTGGCCGTGCTGGTTCAGGTTGCCGAGCCTGAGCTTCACCATGGGGACCTGGGCGATGACCCGCTGGTCAATGGTGGGCACCCGGTCGCGCGCCGCGTCGTACCAGTAAACGCGGAGGAGCTCGCCGCGGAGCTGCTCGGCGGCATGGCGCTGCAGGGCGTGGATCAGCTTCTCGGCCTCAACGCGGTACTGCCGCCGCGACTGGGCGCACAAAAGGATCGTTCCAGCCGCCGCATAGAGGTAGCCGACGTCGACCAGGACCGCGTACCGAGCCGGAAGCGGGATCTGGGGGCTGAGCTCTGGCGTCGTCATGGTGTCCTCCACCGTCCGGTCCGGGCCTCGACTCTAGGACACCGACCGGTTACAACGGGATGTTCCCGTGTTTCTTCGGGGGTAGCGTTTCGCGCTTGTTCCGCAGCGTTCGCAGCGCTTTTATCACCTGGATCCGGGTTTCCGACGGCATGATCACGGTGTCGACGTAGCCGCGTTCGGCGGCCGCGTAGGGGTTGGCGAAGGCGTCCTCGTATTCGGTGGTGCGGCGGGCGCGGAGCTCGTCCGGGTCGTCGGCGGCGGCGAGCTCGCGGCGGTAGAGGATGTTGACCGCGCCCTGGGCGCCCATGACCGCGATCTGGGCGGTGGGCCAGGCCAGGTTCACGTCGGCGCGGAGGTGCTTGGAGCCCATGACGTCGTACGCACCGCCGTAGGCCTTGCGGGTGATCACGGTGACCTTGGGGACGGTGGCCTCGGCGTAGGCGTAGATCAGCTTGGCGCCGCGGCGGATGATGCCGTTCCACTCCTGGTCGGTGCCGGGCAGGAAGCCGGGGACGTCGACGAAGGTGAGCACCGGGATGTTGAAGGCGTCGCAGGTGCGGACGAAGCGGGCGGCCTTCTCGGACGCGTCGATGTCGAGCGTTCCGGCGAAGCTCATGGGCTGGTTGGCCACCACGCCCACCGAGCGGCCCTCGACACGCCCGAAGCCGACCACGATGTTGGGCGCGAACTGGGCGTGGACCTCGCAGAACTCGCCGTCGTCGAGGACGTGGCCGAGGACGGTGCGCATGTCGTACGGCTGGTTGGCGGAATCGGGGATCAGGGTGTCGAGCGCGAGGTCGTCGTCGGCGATCTCGAGGTCGCCGTCCGCACCGAGGACCGGGGGGTCCTCCAGGTTGTTGGACGGGAGATAGCCGAGGAGGGCCTTGGCGTATTCGAGCGCGTCCTCCTCGTCGGCCGCCTGGTAGTGGGCGACGCCGGACTTCGTACTGTGCGCGTGGGCGCCGCCGAGCTCCTCGAACGTCACCTCCTCGCCGGTCACCGTCTTGATCACGTCGGGCCCGGTGATGAACATGTGGGACGTCTTGTCGACCATCACGGTGAAGTCGGTGATGGCGGGGGAGTAGACGGCGCCGCCCGCGCACGGGCCCATGATCACCGAGATCTGCGGGATCACCCCGGACGCGATCGTGTTGCGGTAGAAGATCTCCGCGAACAGGCCGAGCGCGACCACGCCCTCCTGGATGCGCGCGCCGCCGCCGTCGTTGAGGCCGACGATGGGGCAGCCGGTCTTCAGCGCGTGGTCCATGATCTTGACGATCTTCTCGCCGTAGACCTCGCCGAGGGAGCCGCCGAACACCGTGAAGTCCTGGCTGAAGACGCACACGGGGCGGCCGCCGACCGTGCCGTGGCCGGTCACGACGCCGTCGCCGTACGGACGGTTGGCCTCGATGCCGAACTCGCGTGAGCGGTGGCGGGCGAGCGCGTCGAACTCCGTGAACGAACCCGGGTCGAGGAACGCGTCGATCCGCTCGCGGGCGGTGAGCTTGCCCTTTGCGTGCTGCACCTCGACGGCGCGCTCCGAGCCCGCGTGGACGGCCTCGTAGCGGCGGCGCTCCAGATCGGCGAGGCGGCCCTCGGTCGTATGGATGTCGATCTGGTCCGCGGGAAGCGGCTCAGGTGCTTCGGTGGCCATGGCGAACAGGTTAGCCCGACAGGAATCGCCGAAGGCAGCCCGGTTCTCGGGGCTGTGGATAACACCGCCGATAGGGCACTGTGTTCCATGGTGGTGCGTGCCGGACCGGTGGCGCACGCGGGGGCAGGAAGGGGAACGGTGGTAGAGACGGCGAACCCGCCCGATGCGGCGGCACCCACGGCGGCCTGGGCCGTACACGCGCAGGGCCTGTGGAAGCGCTTCGGTGCGACGGACGCCGTCGCCGGACTGGACCTGATGGTCCCGGTCGGCAGCTTCTTCGGGCTCGTCGGGCCCAACGGCGCGGGCAAGACCACGACCCTGTCCATGATGACCGGGCTGCTGCGCCCCGACGCCGGTGCCGTACGGGTCGCCGGCGCGGACGTCTGGCGCGACCCGCTCGCCGTCAAGGCCCGCATCGGGGTGCTGCCGGAGGGGCTGCGGCTGTTCGAGCGGCTGTCCGGGCGCGAGCTGCTGGCGTTCATGGGGCGGCTGCGCGGCCTGTCGGTAGCCGAGGTGGAGTCGCGCGCCGAGGAGCTGCTCGACGTCCTCGGCCTGACGGAGGCGGCGAACACCCTGGTCGTCGACTACTCGACCGGCATGCGGAAGAAGGTGGCGCTGGCCGCCGCCCTGCTGCACAACCCGTCCGTGCTGTTCCTCGACGAACCGTTCGAGGGCGTCGACCCGGTGTCGGCCAGCACGATCCGCGCCGTGCTCGACCGCTGCATCGGCGCGGGCGCCACGGTGATCTTCTCCAGCCACGTCATGGAGCTGGTGGAGCGGCTGTGCGACTGGGTCGCCGTGCTCGACCACGGCCAGGTGGTCGCGCAGGGCGCGCTGAAAGAGGTGCGCGGCGACCGGTCGCTGCACGAGGCGTTCCTGGAGATCGTCGGCGTACGGTCGCGCGGCGACGAGGGCCTGGAATGGCTGGGCGGCCCGTCGTGACGGTGCCGCAGCCGGGCATCGGGCTGTTCGCCCGGCTCAAGCTGCGGCTGATCGCGGGCGCGCTGCGCGGCAGTACGGGGAGCATGGTCGGCTTCGTGGTCGGCGTGATCCTCGCGGCGTCGCTCGCGCCCACCGGCTTCGTCGCGCTGTCGCTGCTGCGCGGCCACGGCAGGCTCTCCACCGACATCGGCGTCATGGCGTTCACGGTCGTCGCCGTCGCGTGGGCGATGCTCCCGCTGCTGGTGTTCGGCACGGACGAGACCCTGGACCCCACGCGGCTCGCGCTGCTGCCGATCACCCGGCTGGCGCTCGCGCGCGGCATGTTCGTCGCCGCCGTGGTCGGCATCGGCCCGCTGACGACGACGGTCATCCTGTCGGGCGCGGTCGTCGGCCTGTCCGGCGGCCCGCTGTCCGTCGCCATCGGCGTGGTGGCCGTCCTCCTGGAGGTCGCGCTGTGCGTGGCCGGGTCGCGCGCGCTGGCCGCGTCGTTCTCCGGGATGCTGCGCAGCCGCCGCGGCCGCGACCTCGCGGTCGTGTTCGGGCTCGTCATGATCGTGCTCATCCAGGGCGGCAACCTGGTCGTGCAACGCGCCGTCGCGGCCGGGATGCACGGGTCGCTGGAATCCCTGCGCGAGGTCGCGTCCGTGGCGCGGTGGCTGCCGCCGGGCATGGCCGCCGACGCCATCACCATGGCGCGCGACGGCAGGTACGGCCTGGCGCTCTGCGAGCTGGCGATCGTCGCCGCCGTCGTCGCGCTGCTCCTGTGGCTGTGGATCGGCTCGCTCGGCCGCTCCCTGGAGTCCTACGACGCGTCCACGCAGCGCGTCTCGCTCGGCCGGCGCGGCCGTACACCGCGGCGGCTGCTGCCGGTCGCCGGCCGCGTGGGCGCCGTCGCGGGCAAGGAGCTGCGCTACGCCTGGCGCGACCCGCGGCGCAAGGTCGGCTGGCTGGCCATGATCGGCGTCGGCATCGTCGTGACGCTCTCGTTCACCAACGCGGGCGCGGTGTCCACGCACAGCCCGATGCTGGCCATGTACTTCGCCGCGGGCGTCGCCGGGCTCCAGACGGCCAACCAGTACGGCATCGACGGCCCGGCGACCTGGATGAACGCCGTCACCATCGGCTCCGCGCGCGACATGCGCGCCGACCTCACCGGGCGCAACCTCGCGCACGCGGCCGTCGCCCTGCCCTGCCTGGCCGGGCTCGCCGCCGCCACGACCCTGATGACCGGCGCCGGACCCGAGGACGCCATACGCGCGTACACCGTGTCCATCGGCGTCTACGGCATCACGCTCGGCCTGTGCGACATCACCAGCGTGGTGTTCCCGTACTCGATCCCGCAGCGCGCGCACAACCCGTTCGCGTCGCCGGGCAGCGGCCGCGGCTGCCTGGCCGGGCTGACGTCCGTCCTCACGATCATCGCCACGATCCTGCTCGCGTCGCCGCTGTTCGTGGCCGCCCTCGTGGTCGACACGCCGTGGCTGGCCGTCACGGCGCCGCTGTACGGCGCGGGAATGGCGGCGCTCGGCGGCACCATCGCCGCGAACCTGGGCTTCGCGCGGCTTCCCGAACTCCTCAGCGAGATCAGCCGGGGCATGTGATCCCCCGATGGCTAGGGTTGGCAGCGTGCCGGAATCTGAATTCTCTGATGGGCGCGACAGCGCGCGGCTGGAAATGCCGCACCAGCTACGCGCGGACGTACGGCTGCTGGGCGAGCTGCTCGGCCAGGTCCTCACCGAGTACGGCGGGAGCGACCTCCTGGCCGACGTCGAGACGCTGCGGCACGCGGTGATCGCGGCGCGCTCCGGGGACGCCGAGGTCCGCGCCGACGAGATCGCGCGGCTGGTCGCCGGGTGGTCCGTGGCGCGCGCCGACTCCGTGGCCCGCGCGTTCACCGTCTACTTCCACCTGGCCAACCTGGCCGAGGAGCACCAGCGCATCCGCATCCTGCGCGACCGCGACAAGGGGTACGCGCCGCTCGCGGAGTCGATGGCCGCGGCCGTCGACGACCTCCGCACGACCGGCGGCGAGACGGCGCTCGGCACGGCCATCGGCGGCCTGGAGTTCCACCCGGTGCTCACCGCGCATCCCACGGAGGCGCGGCGGCGTGCCGTGGTGGGCGCCATCCGCCGGGTCAGCGGCGCGCTCGACCGGGTGAACGCGCCCGGCGCCGGCGCGTCCGACGTCGCCGACGCGCGGCGCCGCCTGCTGGAGGAGATCGACCTCCTGTGGCGTACGGCGCAGCTCCGCTCGACGAAGCTCGACCCGCTGGACGAGGTCCGTACGGCCATGACGGTCTTCGACGAGACGCTGTTCCGCGTGGTGCCGAAGGTCTACCGGTCGCTGGACACCGCGATGTCGCCCACCGACGCCGGCCGCCGCGCGCCCATCGCGCCGCCGTTCCTGCGGCTCGGCACCTGGATCGGCGGCGACCGCGACGGCAACCCGAACGTCACGTCCCGGGTGACGCGCGAGGCCGTCGGCATCCAGGCCGACCACGTCCTGCGGGCGCTGGAGAACGCCGCCACGCGCATCGGCCGCGCGCTGACGGTGCACACCGAGACCACGCCCGCGTCGCCGAAGCTGGCCGCCGCGCTCACCGCCGCCGGGTCCGCGTACCCGGAGCTGCTGGCCGAGTTGGCGAAGCGGTCGCCGGCCGAGCCGTACCGCCAGATGCTGCTCTTCACCGCCGAACGGCTGCGCGCGACGCGGCTGCGCGACGCCGACCTCGCGTACGACGGGCCGGAGTCCTTCCTCGCCGACCTCAGGCTCGTCCAGGACTCCCTGGTCGAGGCGGGCGCGCCGCGCCAGGCGTACGGCGAGCTGCAGCACCTCGTCTGGCAGGCCGAGACGTTCGGTTTCCACCTGGCCGAGCTGGAGATCCGGCAGCACAGCGAGGTGCACGAGCGGGCGCTGGCCGAGATTCGGGCCGGCGGTGAACTCTCCGAGCAGTCGGAGGAGGTGCTGGCGACGCTGCGGGTGGTGGCCTGGATCCAGGCCCGCTTCGGCGTCGCCGCCTGCCACCGCTACGTCGTGAGCTTCACCCGGACCAGCGCCGACATCGCCACGGTGTACGCGCTCGCCGAGGCGGCCGTGCCGGACGGCCCGCCGGTGCTCGACGTCGTGCCGCTGTTCGAGACCGGCGACGACCTCCGCAACTCCGTCGACGTCCTGGACGACATGCTCGCGCTGCCGCCCGTACGCGACCGGCTCGCGGCCACCGGGCGGCGCCTGGAGGTCATGCTCGGCTACTCCGACTCCGCCAAGGACCTCGGCCCGACGAGCGCCACGCTGCTGCTGTTCGACACGCAGCGGCGGCTCGGCGAGTGGGCGCGTGCGAACGACATCACGCTGACGCTGTTCCACGGCCGCGGCGGCGCGCTCGGCCGCGGCGGCGGCCCCGCCAACCGGGCGGTGCTCGCGCAGCCGCCCGGCTCGGTGGAGGGCCGGTTCAAGGTCACCGAGCAGGGCGAGGTGATCTCCGCGCGCTACGGCCACGAGGCCATCGCGCACCGGCACATCGAGCAGGTGGCCTCCGCGGTGCTGCGCGCCGGCACCCCCGAGGTGGAACGGCGTACGGCCGACGCGTCCGCGCGCTTCCGCGACCTGGCCGAGACGGTGGCCGAGGCGGCGCGCGTGGCCTTCCAGTCGCTGATCGGCACCGAGGACTTCGCCGCGTGGTTCGCGCGGATCAGCCCGCTGGAGGAGATCGGCGCGCTGCGGCTCGGCTCGCGCCCGTCGCGCAGGTCCGCGGCGCGCGGCCTGGAGGACCTCAGGGCCATCCCGTGGGTGTTCGCCTGGACGCAGACCCGCGTCAACCTGCCGGGGTGGTACGGCCTCGGCACCGGCCTGGCCGCCCCCGGCGACCTGCCCGCGCTCACCCGGGCCTACCAGGAGTGGCCGCTGTTCGCCTCGCTGCTGGACAACGCGGAGATGAGCCTCGCGAAGACCGACCGCGGCATCGCGGAGCGCTACCTGGCGCTCGGCGACCGGCCCGAGCTGACGGCGCGGGTGCTCGACGAGTACGACCGCACCACGGAGCTGGTGCTCGCCGTCACCGGCCACGACCGGCTACTGGCCGACCGCCGTGTGCTGTCCCGCGCCGTCGACCTCCGCAACCCGTACGTCGACGCGCTTTCGTACCTGCAGCTCAAGGCGCTGCACGGGCTGCGCGACGGCACCGCGGCCGACGACGACGAGCGGCACAGGCTCGACCAGCTCCTGCTGCTGACCCTCAACGGTGTGGCGGCCGGTCTCCAGAACACCGGCTGACCGGCCGTACGCCCACACCATGAGGCGCCACCAGACCGGCGACGGCATCAGGCCGCCTCCGTCATGCGGCGCAGCACCTCGTCGCGCAGCTCGGGCAGCGCCACGCCCGCGTCCATCAGCAGCAGCGGGCCGGGGCTCGTGCCCTCGCGGATCATGCCGAGCAGCAGATGGCCGGCGCGGATCTCGGTGTGCTTCAACCGCAGCGACTCGCGCAGCGCCAGCTCGAGCGACTTCTTCGCGGACCGCGTGAACGGGATGTGCCCGCGTACGCGGCCACGGCGTGTGGCACCGGCGCCGTCGAGCGCGCCCGGCCCGAACGTGGCCTCGGTGGCGCGCCGCACCTCTTCCAGGTCGATGCCGAGCGACGCGAGCGCCTCCGGGTCGAGCGGGTCCTGCTGTTCGCGGGCGCCGGCCGCGACACGCTGCCGCATGTCGTCGACGCCGAGCCCGAACGCGGCCAGCGACTCGGCGGCCTCGCCGGTGCCCTGGCCGAGCATGGCGAGCAGGACGTGCTCCGTGCCGATGTGGTCGTGCCCGAGCTCGCGCGCCTCCTCCTGGGAGCGCACGACGACCTCGCGGGCGTCCTTGGTGAACCTCTCGAACATCTCCGCTCCTTCAGTGGCGGTCGCGCCGCGCGTATTTCTTGTGGACGGCCTGTTTGCTGACTCCGAGGAAGACCGCGATCTCCTGCCACGACCAGCCGTGGTCCCGCGCGTTGCCGACCTGGAGGGTCTCCAGGCGCTCGCTCAGCTCGCGCAGGGCGCGGACGGCCCGCAGGCCAGCGGCCGGGTCGCGCCCGCTCGCCGCCTCGGTGAGTCCAACTCCTTCGCTCATGTCGTCAACTTAGGTTGACCCGCACGCGTTTGTCAACTTTGGTTGACGGCCGTACGGGTGGCAGGATGGCCGTATGACCGGCTCCCCGTACTCCGACCTGGACCGACCCCCGCTCAACGCGGCCGCGCTGAGCCGCGCGCTGACGCGTGATGGCGAGCTGTGGCGGGAGGTCGGCGTCGTCGCCCGTACCGGTTCGACGAACGCCGACCTGCTGACCCGCGCGTCCGACGGCGCGGCCGAGGGGCTCGTGCTGGTGGCCGAGGAGCAGGACGCCGGGCGCGGACGGCTCGACCGGACGTGGTCGAGCCCGCCGCGCGCCGGGCTGTGCTTCTCCGTGCTGCTCCGCCCGGACGTCCCGCAGGCGCGGCTGAGCTGGTTGTCCCTGCTCGCGGGCGTGGCGACGGTACGCGCCGTGCAGCGGATCGGCGGCGTCGAGGCGCGCGTGAAGTGGCCGAACGACGTGGTCGTCGAGGACCGCAAGCTGGCCGGCATCCTGGCCGAGCGCATGGCGGGCGCGGTGGTGGTCGGCACCGGGCTCAACGTGTCGGTCCGTACGGACGAGCTGCCGGTGCCGACCGCGACGTCCATGGTCATCGAGGGCGCCGCGAACACCGACAGGGACCCGCTGCTGCGCGCCGTGCTGCGCGAGACCGCCGCTTCGTACCGCGCATGGGTCGCGGCCGGCGGCGACCCGGACACCTCGGGGCTGCGCGACGCCTACCGCGACGCCAGCGCCACGATCGGCCGCGAGGTGCGCGTCGAGCTGCCCGGCGACCGTACGCTCACCGGCCTGGCCACCGACGTCGACGAACTGGGCCGGATCATCGTCGGCGGCGAGCCCGTCGGCGCCGGAGACGTCGTGCACCTGCGCCCGGCGTCGGGCTAGGTGTCCGTATCCGGAAAGGTCACGCTTTCGCGAACGCCGGCTGCGCGTCGCGGCGGCATGGAACGATTGTCCGCTATGGGAATCGAGCTCATTGAGGACGAAGAGGAAGTCCTGAACTTCCACCCGCACTGGAAGACCATCCTCGGCCCGCTCCTGCTCGCGGTGATCATCGCCGCGGTGGCCGTCGCGGGGGTCGTCTTCATCACGAACACGACCGCGCGGATGGTCATCGGCGGCCTCGCGATCGTGCTGATCGTGATCGTGCTCGCCGTGCCCATCACCCGCTGGGCCTGCACGTCCTACATCCTCACGTCGCGCAGGTTCGTGCTGCGCATCGGCATCCTGAACCGCCACGGGCGGGACATCCCGCTGAACCGCGTGAACGACGTCTCGTTCGACCACAGCCTGATCGACCGCGTGCTGCGCTGCGGAAAGCTGACCGTCGAGTCGGCGGGCGAGCGCGGGCAGCTCGTGCTGCGCAACATCCCGCAGGTCGAGCACGTGCAGAACGAGATGTACCGGCTGATCGAGGACGAGCAGCAGCGGCTCTACCGGGGTGACGAGGAGGAGGCGCACCCGCGTCCCGCGGGGTAACACAGTCGTGCGGAGCGCGGCGATTAGGGCGGCGGTTGGGTGACGGGCGGGCGCGTAAGGGCGGCTCAGCGGTCGTCGCCGCCGCGCCAGGTGTCGCCGGTGTCGTCCGGGTCGTCGGTGTCGCGCGCGTTGCCGACGATCACGGCGAACGGCGGGATGCACATCGCCACCGCCGACATCGCGATGGCCGCCGTCACGGAGTAGAACCGCACGACCGCCCAAGCGCCCACGAAGAGGGCCAGGCAGACCCCCATCATCACCAGGTACCTGAGCTTGCGACGCTTCATACTGTCTTGGGTACCCGACATGACGGCCGGAATCTGGGGGACGCGCGAGATGGGCGAGTCGAGTGGGCGTCCGGACGAGCGCGGCCTGGAGGAGCTGTTCCTCGGCGGCGAGATGCGGTACACCCGCGCGGAGGCGTCGCGCCGCGCCGGTGTGGACCCGGACTTCGCCCACCGCATCTGGCGGGCGATGGGCTTCGCCGACCTGGCCGACGACGAGGCCGCGCTCACCGACGGCGACGTCAGCGCCCTGCGCATCGCCGGTGAGCAGCTCGAACGCGGCATCGTCGACGAAGACGCGGCCATACGCGTCGCCCGTGCCATGGGCCAGGCGATGGCCCGGCTGGCCGAGTCGGAGATCGACATCATCACGCAGCTCATGTTCGAGCCCGGCAAGCCGCTGACCGACGACGAGGTGGCCGGGCTGCTCTCCTACATCGAGGAGATGCTCCCGGCCATGGAGCCGCTGATCGTCCAGGTGTGGCGGCGGCAGCTCGCCGCGTCCGGCACCCGGTCGATGGCCATGGCCGCCGCCAACCAGGACATGCCGCTCACGTCCGGCCCGCTCGGCGTGGGCTTCGCCGACATCGTGTCGTTCACGGAGATCAGCCGGAGCCTGGACGAGACCGAGCTGGCCCGCCTGGTCGAGGGCTTCGAGGCGGTGGCGTCCGACATCATCTCCGCCCACCGCGGCCGCCTGGTGAAGACCCTGGGCGACGAGGTGCTGTTCACCGCCGACAACCCGGCGGCCCTCACCGAGATCGGCCTGGAACTCGCCGAGGCGATGGACACCCCCCGTGTGCGGGTCGGCCTCGCGTACGGCCCGGTCCTCCCCATCATGGGCGACGTCTTCGGCACCACGGTCAACCTGGCCAGCCGCATCACCGCCATGGCCCGCCCCGGCGCCGTCCTGGCCGACACGGGTTTGGCGGACGTACTGGCGAACGACACCGCATACCGGGTCGTCCGCATCCTCCGCCGCCCGGCCCGCGGCCTAGGCGTCATCCAGCCCCACGTAATCCGCCGCACCGAACGCCGCACCGCCAACGGCCCCCGCCGCTAACACCCCAGCCCGGCCGCTCCCTCCCTCCTCCTCGCGGCCCCGGCCACCGGCGAGCCACAACTCCCACGTCACTCGGGGCGGATCCGTATCCGCACATCCCCGTCCTGGCGGCACGGCGCGACCCGCGCGGCGCGGGGCGGTCGTGCGAGGGCGGGGCGGTACGGGCCAAAGGCCGCGCTGCGCGCGACTGTTTTTTCGCGTTCGTAGTTGCGCGGTCTCTGGGTTGGTCCGCGGGGCTGCGCCCTTGGCCGGTGCGGTTCGGGGGTCTCATGTGGGGGTGGCCTCCGTGTCCAGGCCGCGCCGCCCGTGCGTCCCTGGTCCTGGCGGCGCGATGGCCTCGGCGCGATCCGCGCGATCCGCGCGGCCCGCCCGGCGCGGCGCGGTCGTGAGTGGTGGGGCGGGGCGGGCTCGTTCGCGGAAAGGCCGCGCTGCGCGCGACTGTTTTCCGCGTTCGTGGTGCGGCGGTCTCGGGGTTGGGCCGCGGGGCTGCGCCCTTGGCCGGTGTGGTTCGGGGGTTTCTTGTGGGGGCGGCCTCCGCGTCCAGGCCGCGCCGCCCGTACGTCCCTGGTCCTGGCGGCGCGATGGCCTCGGCGCGATCCGCGCGACCCGCGCGGCGCGGTCGTGCGTGGCGTGGCGGGGCGGGCTTGTTCGCGTTGAAGGCCGCGCTGCGCGCGACTGTTTTTCCGCGTTCGTGGTTGCGCGGTCTCGGGGTTGGGCCGCGGGGGCTGCGCCCTCGGTGGGTCTGGTTCGGGGGGCTCTTTGGTGGGGTTTGTGCCTCTGGGCTGGCTGGGGTATGGGCGGTAGCTTCGCGGGTTGACCTTGAGGGCGCTTACTCAAGGTCGCGGGGGGTCTGTCGCGCGGAGCGCGGCCTTTGTGTGTGGCTCTCGGGGGACCCGGGGCGCTGCGGGCGATCGCGGTGGCTGGGAGCCTGGGGCGCGGCGAGTGGTGGGCGCGTTACCCGGTGATCGCGCAACCCCGGAGCGAACCCCCGGAGCGCACCCCCGGGCCGGGCGTGGCTCACCACACGAAGCTGAGCTTGGTCTGGTCGTCTGCTGTGCCGTGGTGGACGTTCGGGCGTTCGGATGCCAGCCCCTCCCAGAGGGCTGCGGCGGGTGGGTTGTGGGGGTGGAATCTGATCTCCCAGGGGCCGCGGTGGGTGTTGAGGACATGGTGTGCCGCGGCCGCGCCGACACCTCTGCCGCGCCACATCCTCAGGATGAAGAACTCGGCGATCTCCCAGGTGTTCGGCGCCACCTCGCGGATGAAGGCGAAACCGGCCAGGCGGCCGTCCGCCCTGATCAGCAAGGGGACCCGGCCCGGCTCCTCCCAGTACGGCGTGAAGTACGGGTACGGGAACTCGCCGTCGTCGCCGATCTCGCGGGCGTCGTAATCGCTCAGCTCGTACAGGTAGAGCTGGAGCAGGCGGCCGATCGTGGCGGCGCTCTCGCGCCCGGCCGGGATCACGGTCACGTCCATCCGCGCACCGTACCCCGGGCCCGTCGCCCCTCCGGGCACGCGGCCACGCCGTGCCCGTCGCGGCGCCAGGGCGCCTGGGCCTGTCGCACGACGTGACGCGTGCCCGCTCCAGCCACGCGCGGCGCCGGGACCCGCGGCCCCCAGGCCATCTCCCCGCGCCAGGGCGCCTGGCCACAGCAGGCCAGTCGTCGCGATAGGGGCCGCGGAGCGCGACATATAGCGTGACCCGCTATGGAAGATCAGGAGAAGCGCACGGGGCGGCGGCCCATGCGGGTGCGGCTCGGACTTGTCGCCGGGGCGGCGGTGATCGCCGTGGGCGGGCTGGTCGCCGGAGGGCTTGTCGGGACGGCTACCGCGCAGGATCCGCCGCGTACGGCGCAGCGGATTCCCAACCTCACGGACGTCAAGAACGAGATCAAGGCGTACTACGACTCCGGGAACGCGGGGCGTGAGCAGGAGCGGGTCGCTGACGGGGCGCTGCGCCACCTCAGGGCGCGGGTCGGCCACGGGGTGCGCAAGCCCGCGATCACGCTCGACGTGGACGACACCGTGCTGTCGACGTACACGTACGAGCTGACCGAGGACTTCGGCTACGACCCGGAGACGAACACCGAGTGGTCGGTGGACGCCAAGTTCCCCGGCATCCCCGCCACCAGGAAGGTCGTCACCTGGGCGCACGACCACGGCGTCAAGGTCTTCTACATCACCGGCCGCCGCGAGGGCGGGCCGATGCGCGACGGCACCCTGAAGAACCTCGCGAACGCCGGCCTGCCCACCCCGGACCACCTGTACCTGCGCCCGGTGGACGACAAGGACCCCTCGGCCGTGCCGTACAAGTCCGCGGTGCGCAAGAAGCTGTGGACGAGCGGCTACCGCATCGTCGGCAACTTCGGCGACCAGTGGAGCGACCTCCGCGGCGGCTGGTCCGAGCGCTCCTACAAACTCCCCAACCCGATGTACTGGCTGCCCTGACCTGGGAAGATCCCGTACGACCGGGTGTCGTCGTACGGGATCTCTTGGCCAATTCGTGATATCCCGCCACAAGTATCACGATCACCATGGGAAATCCTGCGTTCGACTACGTCATCGTCGGTGGCGGCACCGCGGGCTCGGTGCTCGCCGCGCGGCTCAGCGAGGACCCGGGCGTCCGGGTGTGCGTCATCGAGGGCGGCCCGTCCGACGCCGGTGACGAGCGCGTGCTGAACCTGCGCAACTGGATCAACCTGCTCGGCACCGAGCTCGACTACGACTACCCGACCGTGGAGCAGCCGTACGGCAACTCCCACATCCGGCATTCGCGCGCCCGCGTGCTCGGCGGCTGCTCCTCGCACAACACGCTGATCAGCTTCCGCCCGTTCGCCCAGGACCTCGACGACTGGGTGGCCGCGGGCGCCACCGGCTGGGACCCCGCCGCGATGGGCCGCTACCTGGACCGCATCGCCTGCGAGATCGCGCCCGTCGCCGACAAGGACCGCAACCCGATCGCCCGCGACTTCGTGACCGCCGCGTCCCGCGCCCTGTCGGTCCCGGTGGTCGACGACTTCAACGCGAAGCCGTTCGCCGACGGCGCCGGGTTCTTCTCCGTCGCCTACCAGCCGCGCAACGGCAACCGGCGCTCCTCGGCGTCCGTCGCGTACCTGCACCCGATCATGGGGACGCGCCCGAACCTCACGATCATGACGGAGACCTGGGCGTCCGGCCTGACGTTCGACGGCGGGACCGCGACGGGCGCGACCGTACGCCACCGGGACGGCACGACCGAGGACGTGCGCGCCGAGCGCGAGGTCATCCTCTGCGCGGGCGCCGTGGACACACCGCGGCTGCTGCTGCACTCCGGCATCGGCCCGGCCGGCGACCTGCGCGCCCTGGGCATCGACGTCCGCGCGGACCTGCCCGGCGTGGGGGAGAACCTGCTCGACCACCCGGAGTCGGTGATCGTCTGGGAGACCGACGGGCCGATCCCGCCGGAGTCGGTGATGGACTCCGACGCCGGGCTGTTCGTACGCCGCGACGCCGACGACTCCGGCGACCCGCGCCCGGACCTGATGTTCCACTTCTACCAAGTGCCGTTCTGCGAGCACACGAGCCGCCTCGGCTACCCCGTGCCGGCGCACGGCGTGTCGATGACGCCGAACATCCCGCGCGCCCGCAGCCGCGGCCGGCTCTGGCTGACCAGCGCGGACCCGTCCGTGAAGCCGGCGCTGGACTTCCGCTACTTCACCGACCCGGACGGCTACGACGCGCGGACCCTCGTCGACGGCATCCGGGTGGCCCGCGAGGTCGCCGCCATGGAGCCGCTCGCGTCGTGGCTGGTCCGCGAGGTGGCGCCGGGTCCGGGCGTGCAGGACGACGACGGCATCTCCGCGTACGCCCGCAGCGTGGCGCACACCGTCTACCACCCGGCGGGCACGTGCCGCATGGGCGCGGCCGACGACCCGCTCGCCGTGGTGGGCCCCGACCTCCGGGTCCGCGGCGTCGGCGGCCTGCGGATCGCGGACGCCAGCGTCTTCCCGTCCCTGCCGTCGCCCAACCCGATGGTCACCGTCCTCATGGTCGGCGAGCGCGCCGCCGACCTCGTACGCGATCCCCGCACGTAGCGTGCACTGACTCCCGCAGAGGAGAACCCCCGAAGTGAACACCGATAGCACGCCGGACGGCGGCACCCCCGAGGCCGCGATCACCGTCCGGAACCTGTGGAAGATATTCGGCCCGCGCGCGGACCGCCTCATCGGCACGCCGGACGCCGACCTGGACCGCGACGAGCTGCGCCGCCGTACGGGCTGCACCATCGCCGTACGCGACATCTCCTTCGACGTGGCGCCCGGCGAGGTCTTCGTCGTGATGGGCCTGTCCGGCAGCGGCAAGTCCACGCTGGTGCGCTGCCTCACCCGGCTCATCGAGCCGACGAGCGGCGAGGTGCTGCTCGACGGCGAGGACGTCCGCGCCTGCGACGAGCGGCGGCTGCGGGAGCTGCGGCGGCACAAGTTCGCCATGGTGTTCCAGCACTTCGGGCTGCTCGACCACCGCCGGGTGATCGACAACGTCGCGTACGGCCTGGAGATCCGCGGGATGGGCCGCGACGAGCGGTACGAGAAGTCCCGCGCGATCCTGGACATGGTCGGCCTCGACGGCTACGACAGCGCCTTCCCCGACCAGCTCTCCGGCGGCATGCAGCAGCGGGTGGGGCTGGCGCGCGCGCTGGCCGTCGACCCCGAGGTGCTGCTGTTCGACGAGCCGTTCAGCGCGCTGGACCCGCTGATCCGCCGCGACATGCAGGCCGAGGTCGTCCGGTTGCAGCGCGAGCTGCGCAAGACGGCCGTGTTCATCACCCACGACCTGGCCGAGGCGCTGAAGCTCGGCGACCGCATCGCGATCCTCCGCGACGGCGCGATCGTGCAGGTCGGCCGCCCGGAGGACGTCGTGGGCTCGCCCGCGGACGACTACGTACGCGACTTCGTCCGCGAGGTGCCGCGCGCCGGCGTGCTGACGCTGCGCTGGGTGCTGCGCGACCCCGTGGACGGCGAGGCGCTCGACGGCCCCGAGGTGCCGCCCGGCACGGTGATCCAGGAGATCGTGCCGATGGTGGCCGCGACCGACACGCCCGTACGGGTGGTCGAGGACGGGCGGCTGCTCGGCGTGGTGGGCCGTGCCGAGGTGCTGGACGTGGTCGCGTCCGCCGAACCCGTGGTGGGCGCGCGGTGACCACCTCGGCGCCGCGCGCGGCGGCGGCCGTACGGCCCGGCGGGCGCCTGCCGCACCGGTCGGTGTGGGCGGTGGGCGTGCTGGCCGTGCTCGTGGTCGGCTACGCGGCGCTGCACGGCGCGTTCCCGTTCCCGTCCGGCCTGGACATCGGCCTCAGCCCGCGGCTCGACGCCGCGTACCAGTGGGTCGTGCACAATCGGGACGTCAGCCCGCTGTTCCTGTACGGCTTCAACTACATCTCCGTCGGGCTCGGCTCGCTGGTCACGATCGTCGACAACCTGCTGACCGCGTTCACGTGGCCGGGCGTCGTCGCGGTCGGCGTGGTCGTCGCGGGCCGCGTGGCGGGCTGGCGGATGGCCGTGGTCACCGCCGTGGCGTTCGGCCTCTTCGGTGTGCTCGGCCTGTGGGACGACAGCATGACGACGCTGGCGCTGATGCTGTCGTCCGTGCTGATCGCGCTGATCATCGGGGTGCCGCTGGGCATCGTGGCCGGCCGCGTCGACCGGTTCCAGCGGATCGTCACGCCGATCCTCGACTTCATGCAGACGATGCCGTCGCTTGCGTACCTCATGCCGATGGTGCTGCTGTTCGGCATCGGCACCCCGGCCGCGTCCGTCGCCACGGTCGTCTACGCGATACCGCCCGCCGTACGGATCACCGCGCTGGCCATCCGCGGGGTGCCGCCCGCCGCGGTGGAGGCCACCACGTCGATGGGGTCCACGTCGTCGCAGCTCCTGTTCAAGGTCCGGCTGCCGCTGGCCCGCCGTACGATCCTGCTGGCCGTCAACCAGACGATCATGATGGCGATGTCGATGGTCGTGGTCGCGTCGATCATCGGCGCCGGCGGCCTCGGCGACGACATCTACCAGGCGCTGAGCAAGGTCAACGTCGGCACGGCGCTCCAGGCGGGGCTGGCCATCGTGGTGCTGGCCGTCGCCTTGGACCGGGTGACGAATGCGGCCGGACGCCGTACCAAGGCGTCGGCGCCGCGTACGACCTGGGCGCGGTACGGGCTGCCGGGCGTGGGCGTCGTCGCGGCGGTGGCCGCGATCGTCGTGGGCCGGGTGGCGCTGCCGGACGAGGCGTTCCCCGACAGCGCGAGCGTGTCCATCGCGGCGCCCGTCAACGACGTCGTGGACTGGCTCCAGGGCCACGTCGGGGGCGCCACGGACGCGATCACGCGGGTGCTCGTCGACGGGGTCTTCGACCCATTGCGCGCGGTCCTCACGGACTCGCCCTGGTGGCTGGTCGTCGCCGCGGTCGTCGCGCTCGGCGCGGTGCTCGGCGGCTACCGGGTGGCCATCACGTCCGGCGTGGCGGTCCTGCTCACCGGGCTGCTCGGCGTGTGGTCGTCCAGCATGGACACGCTGTCGCAGGTGATCGTCGCGTCGGTGCTCACGATCGGCATCGGCGGCGTCATCGGGGTGGCGGCCGCGCGCAGCGACGTGTTCGCCGCGATCATCCGGCCGATCCTGGACGCGATGCAGACGATGCCGGCGTTCGTCTACCTCATTCCGGTGGTCGCGCTGTTCGACGCGGGGCGCACACCGGCGGCCATCGCCGCGGTGATCTACGCGCTGCCGGTGGTGATCCGGCTGGTCAACGACGGCGTACGGGGCGTCTCCCGTACGGCGGTCGAGGCGGCCACGGCGCTCGGCTCCAACCGGTGGCAACTGCTGTTCAAGGTGCAGCTCCCGCTGGCGCGGGCGTCCCTGCTGGTCGCGATGAACCAGGGGATCATGATGGTCCTCGCCATGGTGGCCATCGGCGCGCTGGTCGGCGCGGGCGCCCTCGGCTACGGCGTCGTGTTCGGGCTCGCGCAGAACCAGTTCGGCCTCGGCATGTGCTCCGGCCTGGCCATCGTCTTCCTCGGCACGATGCTCGACCGCATCAGCCAAGGCGCGGCGCGAGCCGCACGCCACTGATCTTCCGAACCCCCATACCGAAGGAAGTGGATCATGAATTATCGCCGAGGGCTGCGCCGCGGTACGGCGCTCGCCATGGTGGTCGTCCTGTCGGCGGGCTGCGCCGCGAAGACGACGTCCGGCGCGGACAGCGGCGGCAAGACCGTCAACATCGCGCTGAACTCGTGGGTCGGCTACGAGGCGGACGCCGCCGTCGTGTCGTACCTGCTGGAACACGAGCTGCACTACAAGGTGAAGCTCACCCAGATCGACGAGCAGCCCGCGTGGCAGGCGCTCGACCAGGGCACGCTCGACGTGATCCTGGAGAACTGGGGCCACGCCGACCTGGTCAAGACCTACATCGACCAGAAGAAGACGATCGTCGACGGGGGGCTGACCGGGAACAAGGGCGTGATCGGCTGGTACGTCCCCAAGTACGTCGTCGACCAGCACCCGGACATCACGAACTGGAAGAACCTCAACAAGTACGCGAGCCTCTTCCGCACCCCCGAGAGCGGCAGCAAGGGCCAGTTCCTCGGCGGGTCGCCGTCGTACGTCACGAACGACAAGGCGCTCATCAAGAACCTGAAGCTGAACTACCAGATCGTCTACGCCGGCTCCGAGGCCGCGGAGATCACGCAGGTCAAGAAGTTGTACAAGGAGAAGAAGCCGGCGCTCTTCTACTTTTACACACCCCAGTGGCTGTTCAACCAGCTCCAGATGGTCAAGATCAACCTCCCGAAGTACACCAACGGCTGCGACGCCGACCCCAAGAAGGTCGCCTGCGACTACCCCGCGTACGACCTCAACAAGATCTTCCGCAAGGGCTTCACGAAGACCGGCGGCAAGGCCTACCAGTTCCTCAAGAACTTCCACTGGACCAACAAGGACCAGAACGACGTAGCCGGCATGATCGCCAACCAGGGAATGGACCGAGACGCCGCCGCCAAGAAGTGGGTCGACACCCACAAGTCCATCTGGCAAGCCTGGATCCCCAAGTAAGCAAGACCGGGTTCCCCGAGGAGTCCGGTTCCCGGGAGAGCCCGGTTCCTGGGGAGTCTGGGCTGTGGGGGTGTCCGGTCCGCGTGGGGAAAGGCCGCGCTGCGCGCGACTGATTTTCCGCGGCCTTGGTTGGGCGTGTTCAGGGTTGGGCCGCGGGGCTTCGCCTTTGGTCGTGCCCGGGTCCGGGGAGCCCAGCGCCCGGGGGTCCGGCCGCGCGGAGTCTGCCCCGGAGGTCCGCCTCCGGGGAGTCCGGCCGCGCGGTGAGTCCGTCTCCTGGGGCGTTCGGGCTGTGGGGGAGTCCGGTCCGCGTGGGGAAAGGCCGCGCTGCGCGCGACTGATTTCCCGCGACCTTGGTTCCGCGTGTCCAAGGTTGGGCCGCGGGGGCTTCGCCCTTGGTCGTGCCCGGGGCCGGGGAAAGGGCAGCGCTGCGCGCCGTCTCGCGCTGCGGGGGAGTCCGTACTGTGCGGGCGTCTGCTCCGCGTGGGGGCCGGGCCGCGTGGGTGTCCGCTCCGCGTGGGGAAAGGCCGCGCCGCGAGCCCGCCCGCGTGAGAGTCCGGCCCCGAGGGGGAGCCAGGGCTCCGCGGGGGTCCGGGGTGTGTGGGGAAAGGCCGCGCTGCGCGCGACTGATTTCCCGCGACCTTGGTTCGGCATGTCCAAGGTTGGGCCGCGGGGCTTCGCCTTTGGTCGTGCCCGGGTCCGGGGGAAAGCCACGCTGCGCGCGAGCCCGTGCCGCAAGGGAGCCCGCTCCGCGTGGGAGTCCGGGCTGCGGGCGAGGGCGCCGCGCGTGGGAGTCCGGGCTGCGGGGAGCTCGGTCCGCGTGGGGAAAGGCCGCGCTGCGCGCGAGTCCGTGCTGTGGGGGAGCCCGCTCCGTGCGGCGGCCATGCCGGGGAGGAACCCGGGCCGCGTGAGAAAGGCCGCGCTGTCCTGCGGCTTTCGTGGGGAAAGTCGGGTGCGCCCGGGGCTCTGGCCGCATACGGTCCCGGTGTGATCCACACTTATCCTCCGCTGAATCTTGAGGTGCGGACGCCGCGGGTGACGCTGGCTGGGGCGACGGATGAACTGCTTGAGGGGCTGGTGCCCGTTGTGCGGGCCGGGGTTGCCGACACCGCGCCTTGGCCGTTCGATGATCCGATGTCGTTGTACGCGGACAGTCCCGATCGCGAGTGGCGGTGGCTGCGGGCCATCTGGGCGGGGCGGGGCCGCGTGGAGCAGGGCTTTTGGCGGTTGTACTTCGTTGTGCTGGTGGACGGTGAGCCGGTCGGGATGCAGGACCTGAAAGGGGTCGAGTTCGGTACGTTCGGGACGGTCTCCACGTTCTCGTGGCTGGCGCCGGGGCGGCGTGGGCGCGGGGTCGGGACGGAGATGCGCGCGGCCGTACTCCACCTGGCGTTCGCCGGGCTGGGCGCGCGCGAGGCCGGGAGCGACGCCTTCACCGACAACCACGCGTCCAACCGGGTGTCCCGTGCGCTGGGCTACGAGCCGAACGGCACTGATTGGGACACCCGCCGCGGTGAGGCCGCGCTGATCCAGCGGTGGCGGCTGACCCGGGACGCCTGGGAGCGGGTCCGGCGCGATGACATCGAGCTGGTCGGCGTACGGGAGTGCCTCCCCGCGCTTGGCCTCCGCTGACGGCCGCTAGTGGGGCCCGTCCAGCGGGGTGAGCAGGACGATCGGGATCTCGCGTTCGGTCTTCCGCGCGTAGTCCTCGTACAGCGGGAAGATGCCCGCCATCTGGGTCCACAGCGGCGCGCGCTCGGCCGCGGACGCGACGCGGGCGCGCGCGGTGAACCTGCGGGTGCCGACCTGCACCCCGACGCTGGGTTCCGCCTCGAGGTTCTTGAACCACGCCGGGTCGTCCTCGGCACCGCCCTTGGAGGCGACGACGACGTACGCGCCGCCCGAGGTGCCGTAGATCAGGCAGGTGCGGCGGGGCGTACCGGTCCGGCGCCCGGTCGTGGCGAGCACAAGGGTGTGCACGCCGTTGTTCTCGTGACCTTCGGTGCCGCCCGAGGCGATGTACGTGCGGGCGTGCTCGGCGACCCAGTCCCACTGCGAGTCGGTGGCGCGGTCGAGGTCCTCGGCGATGGCCATGGTGTGTCCTTCCGTACGTTGGATGGTGCGGTCTTATTTCCTGATCGCGTAGTGCAGAAGCACGATGCCGTTCCCGAACGCGGTGGCCTCGACCGGCTCCATGTTCTGCCGATCCGCGAAAACGCGCGTGCCCTTGCCGCGCGACACCGGGCAGACCAGCATCCGGATCTCGTCGACGACCCCGGCGTCCAGCAGGGAGTGCATGAGCCGCAGGCTCCCCCACAGCCAGATGTCCTTGCCGCTCCGCTCCTTGAGCTCTCGGATGGTCGCGGCCGGGTCGCGCGTCACGGTCGCGGCGGGAAAGCCGCCCCAGGGGGCGTCGTCCAGCTTCGACGACGCGACGAACTTGGTGAGGTTGTTGAGCTTCTCGCCGTACTCGCCCTGGTCGTCGGCGTACGGCCAGTAGCCCTTGGCCTGGGCGTACGTGTTCGCGCCGAGAATCAGCGTGTCGACCGAGTCGATGAGCCCCATCACGCTCGCCTTGAACGCGGGGTCGGTCTTCTCGGAGAAGGGCTCACCGGACACGTAACTGAGCCCACCGTCCTCCTCCGCGGCGATGTTGTCGACGGTGACCCACTGCTGGACGATGAGCTTTCGCATGGCTGCCCTCCCGGTACGTGCCGTGGTGCGGCACGCGGGCCGCATCTTGCCCCTGGGACGGAGCCGCCACACGGGTCTCGACATCCGGTCCTGAGTAATCTTCTAGACCGCGTGGCGTGGCCCGGGGTCACCCGGCCGCCATGGCAACCAGGAGTCGCCGTATGAGCGAGAGCGAAGACCCGCCGCCCAATTGGGGGCGGCGAAGGAACCCGGACCGTTGACGAACGCGACCGAGGTCCCGAGCGCAACCCCAAAGGCCGCGCTCCGCGCGACTGCCTTCCCGCGACCTTCGCGGGGCGTGTTCGTGGTTGGGCCGCGAGGCTGCCGCCCGAGCCCGGCCCGAGAAAGGCCGCGCTGCGCGCGACAGATTTCCCGCGACCTTTGCTGGGCGTGTTCGTGGTCGGGGCGCGGGGATGTCGCTCTTGGCCTGGCGTGGCTTCCGGTCAAAGGCCGCGCTGCGCGCGACAGTCCCCCGCGACCTTCGCGGGGCGTGTTCGTGGTTGGGCCGCGAGGCTGCCGCCTATGGCGTTTCTGGCCTCGAAGGACCGAGAGCTTAGGGGCAGCCGCGTGTGGCCCCGTACGGAGTCCCGGGCGGACAGGCCGCGCTGTGGCGAGATACGTGGCCCGACCTCGGGCAACCGTCGCCCACGCTGATCGCCTCGCTCACGACGACCCGAGGATCACCGAGCTTGGCCTGCTGAGGGCGCAGCCTCGCGGCCCGGCCTTGGATATGTCGACCGAGAGTCGCGGGGGTCTGTCGCGCGCAGCGCGGCCTTTTCCGGGCCGGACTGGGGATCACCGAGACCGGCCCGCAAAGGGCGTCAGCCTCGCGGCCCAGCCACGAGTATGCGCAGCGAAGGTCGCGGGAAGGCAGTCGCGCGGAGCGCGGCCTTTCTTGGGCCGGGTCCGAGACAACCGAGACCGCCCGCGGAGAGCGGCAGCCCGCGGCCTAACCATGAGTACGCAGGGCCAAAGTCGCGGAAGGCAGTCGCGCGGAGCGCGGCCTTTTGGGTTGCGCTCGGGACACCCCCGAGCCCGACGCGCTGAGGGCGCAGCCTCGCGGCCCAACCACGAACACGCCCAGCAAAGGTCGCGGGAAATCTGTCGCGCGGAGCGCGGCCTTTCTGGGGCCGAGCCTGGGCGGCAGCGCCGAACCCGGCCCGCTAAGGGCGGCAGCCTCGCGGCCCAGCCTTGGATATGACGACCGAAAGTCGCGGGAAATCTGTCGCGCGGAGCGCGGCCTTTTTCAGGCCCGGGCGGGGCTCCGCCCGGGGGAGAGTTCCGCCCGGAGGGGCCCGGCCGCGACTAGCGGGTGGCTTGCCCCGCGGAACCCGTGCAGCCCGAGGAACCCGTACGGCTTAGGAGTCGCCTGACGGGGGCTTGGCGTAGCGGACCAGGTACAGGCCTTCGCCGAGTGCCTCCAGCAGGCCGAGTTCGGTTTCCAGGTAGTCGATGTGGGATTCCTCGTCGGCGAGGATCTCCTCGAAGATGCGGGCGGAGGTGATGTCGCCGCGCTCTCGCATGAGGACGATGGCCGGCTTGATGCGGTCGACGACCTCTAGTTCCAGGGCCATGTCGGAGCGGATCTGTTCCGGGACGGTCTGGCCTACGCCCAGGGTGTTCAGGCGCTGGTAGTTCGGCAGGCCCTCGAGGAACAGGATCCGGTCGGTCAGCAGCTCGGCGTGGCGCATCTCGTCCATGGACTCGGCGCGCGTGTGTTCCGCGAGTTTGGTGTAGCCCCAGTTCTCCTGCATCTTGGCGTGCAGGAAGTACTGGTTGATGGCCGTGAGTTCGGCCGTGAGCTGTTTGTTCAGCTCACTGATGACATCAGGGTCGCCCCGCATGTTCTTCCCCCGTCGGCGCGCGCCGCCCCCCGGCCCGCAGTGGACTCCTAGCCTGCGGGGGAGATGGCCGATCCGGGCGCCGCGACACGCTCACCGTCGCCAATCAGCGCGCAGATCTTGCGGACGCATGACCCGCAACCGGGGCGCATGCCGCACGCGAGCCGGACGTCCTTCGGTGTGCACGCGCCGTCGGCCACGTGCGCGCGGACGTCCTGTTCCGTCACGGCGTGGCAGACACAGACGTACATCGGGGAGCTCCAACGTTTAGGAAAGGCTCCCCTAAGCTAACCGACGGCGTGCGTGTCTGACCAGCCCGGGTGCCCCGTACGGGCCGGCGGGCGGATGATCATGGACGGTGCAGCGTGGCGAACCGCTCGCCGGGCGCGACCCGCTGCGGCGCCTGGGCTCTGGTCACCAGCACCCATCCCGCGAGGGCCAGCAGAACGCCGCCCGCGAAGACCGAGAGCATGTCGCGCGGCTCCAGCCAGTGGCCGATCTCACGCCGGTAGAGCGGCAGGCCGACGAGGCGCGTCTCGATGTAGCCGGCCACGTGGACCAGCGCGACCAGCGCGACGTACCACCAGACACCCACGATGTCGGTGCCCATGAGGAGCGCGGCGCCCACGAGCGCGGCCAGCATGAGGCCGATCTCGCCGACGCCGACGTACGAGACCGCGCGGAAGCCGTCAGGCAACAAAATGAAGTGTCCGGCGGCGAGGCTGAGCTGGATCATGACCGCCACCGCGCGCGCCACAGTCGGCGACGGGGTGAACACGACTAGGGTCCTTTCCCTTCGTATCCGTGTAACGAGGTTGGCGCGTTCTCGGTCAATGCTGGGTCAAGCCACCCGTAGGGGTGCGGAAACCTTGGTCGGCGGTTCTACGATCGGGCCATGACCTGCGTTCTGCTCGCCGAGGACGATACGTCGATCTCCGAGCCACTGGCCCGTGCGCTGCGACGAGAGGGATATGCCGTCGAAGTCAGCCCGGACGGTCCGCAAACGCTCGACAGGGCGTTGTCGGGCACGATCGACCTGATCGTGCTCGATCTGGGGCTTCCCGAGCTCGACGGCCTCGAAGTCTGCCGCCGTATCCGCGCCGAAGGCCATGGCACCCCTGTCCTGATCCTGACCGCCCGAGCCGACGAGGTCGACACGGTCGTGGGACTGGACGCCGGGGCCGACGACTACGTCACCAAGCCGTTCCGACTCGCCGAACTCCTCGCCCGGGTGCGCGCCCTCCTGCGCCGCGGCAGCTCAGAGACGCCCGTCGTCCAGGGCATCCGCATCGACGCCGACTCGCGCCGCGCGTGGATCGGCGAAAAGGAGCTGCACCTCACCACCAAGGAATTCGACCTGCTCCGCGTCCTCGTACGCGACGCGGGCAAGGTGGTGACCCGCGAACAGATCATGCGGGAGGTGTGGGACACCAATTGGTGGGGCTCGACCAAGACCCTTGACATGCACATATCGTGGTTGCGGCGCAAGCTGGGCGACGACGCCACGAGCCCCCAGTTCATCACCACCGTCCGTGGGGTCGGCTTCCGGTTCGAGCGCGGCGAATGAGGGTGTGCCCGACCGACGAGTAGGAACGCATGCGGCGACGACTGCTGTTCTCGACCCTTGCGGTCGCGCTGATCGCGGTGCTGCTGCTCGGCATCCCGCTGGGCATCGTCGTGGGGAAGCTCGTCAAGGACGAGGCCAAGCAGCAGCTCCAGCGCGAGGCCACGACCCTGGCCGCCGAGGTCGACTTCAGCGTGTCCACCTACGACCGGGTGGACGCCGACCGCATCGGCCGGGTCTACCCGCAGCGCTACATCGTGATCAAGCCGCCGCACCGCAAGAAGGTGACGGTCGGGGTGCCGTCGACCGGGTCGAGGATGAGCGCGCAGGCGTACGGCGACGAGGGCACGTACGTCCACGTCTCGCGCGACGACACCCAGGTCAACGAGGACGTCGCGAAGTCGCTGCTGCTGATCATGACGCTGTCGCTGCTGGCCCTCGGCGTCGCGGTCGGCCTGGCGATCGTCTACGCGCGGCAGATGAGCCTGCCGCTGCTCGACCTCGCGGAGAGCGCGCGGCGGCTGGGCAGCGGCGACGCGCGCCCGCGCGGCCACCGCTACGGCATCGCCGAGCTCGACCGCGTCGCCGAGGTGCTGGACCGCTCGGCGACACGCCTGTCCGACCTGATCGCCGCCGAACGTGAGTTCGCGACCGACGCGTCGCACCAGCTCAGGACCCCGCTGACCGCGCTGTCCATGCGGCTGGAGGAGATGATCGAGCAGGCCGAGGAGCCCGAGGTCGTACGCGAGGAGGGCGCGGCGGCGCTCACCCAGACCGAGCGGCTGACCCGGGTCGTCGACCAGCTCCTCGGCCGGGCGCGGCGCAGCCGCCGCGGCCACGCGGAGCCCATCGAGGTCGACGAGATCATCGCGCAGCAGGTCGAGGAGTGGGACCCCGCGTTCCGGCGTACGGGCCGCGCGATCGAGGTCACCGGCGAGCCGGGGCTCCACGCGGTGGCCACGCCCGGCGGCCTGGCGCAGGTGCTGGCCACGCTGCTGGACAACGCACTGGCGCACGGCGGCGGCGACGTCTCGATCCGTACGAGCGCGACGTCGCGTTCGGCGGTGGTGGAGGTCTCGGACGAGGGGCCCGGTGTGCCGGCCGAGCTGGCGCCGCGGGTCTTCGAGCGGGAGGTCAGCGGCTCGCGCAGCGGCACGGGCCTGGGCCTGGCGCTGGCCCGCGGCCTGGCTGAAGCGGACGGCGGGCGGCTGGAGCTCGTCCGCGGGCGGCCGCCGGTCTTCGCGGTCTTCCTGCGGCGTACGCCCCAGCCCGGCTTCGACGACCAGCCGCCGGAGGTCAGCGGTCCGGCGTGATCTCCGGGTCGGGGGCCACGGGGTGGCCGTTCAGCCGGGAGCGCATCTCGCCCGCGCGCGGCACGGTGCCGTCGGCGGCCACCGGCTTGTTCGCCTCGTCGGCCTCGGGGAGGCCGGTGTGCGGGTCGATGGGCGGCTCGGACGGCGGCAGGAACACCCACTTCTTGTACGACCAGTAGCGGAACAGCGTGCCCAGGCCGAGGCCGACCACGTTGTTGGAGATGTTCCGCGCCCAGAAGCCGTCGAGCTTCAGGGTGTAGACCGTGAAGCCGAGGCAGAGGAGCTGGATCAGCAGCCCGATGCCGTTGAAGACGAAGAACAGGAAGTACTCGCGGGCCAGGCCCGTGCGGTCGCGGTGGCGGAAGGTCCAGAACCGGTTGCCGAGGAAGGCGATGACGGTCGCGATCACCGTGGCGATGACGCTTCCGGTCAGCGGGCCGCTGCCCAGGAAGTGCCACAGGAGGTTCGACACCCCGAGCGTGACGATCGAGGCGAGCACGCCGATCGTGCCGAACTTGAAGAGCTCGTGGATTAGCTGCGAGAACCGGTGGTACAGCTCAACGAGTGATTTCATGCGTCAGATCTGGCCTTTCCCGCCCCCCGTGCGGATGCCGGGCACGCGCCGGGGCGCTGGAGTCCTGGCCCCGGGGCGCACAGCCTATCTGCTGTCGGCGACCCGGGCGGCCCGGTTGCCCGAGCCGGGCGCACGGCCCGGTCCGGCGCGGGCATCGATACCCTTCTCAGCGTGACTGAACGCGACCCGGTCGTGGGCATGGTGGGCGGTGGCCAGCTCGCGCGGATGACCTACCAGGCGGCCATCGGCCCCGGCATCGGCATGCGGGTGATGGCGGCCGCGCCCGGCGAGAGCGCCGCGAAGATCTGCGCCGACACCGTCCTCGGCGACCACCGCAGCCTCGACGACCTGCGCGGGTTCGCCGACGGCTGCGACGTCCTCACGTTCGACCACGAGCATGTGCCGCAGGAGCATCTGCGCGCGCTGGAGTCCGCGGGGGTGCGCGTACGGCCCGGCCCGGACGCCCTGCTGTACGCGCAGGACAAGCTCGCCATGCGCGAGCGGCTGTCCGCCCTGGGCATGCCGTGCCCGGCGTACGCCAAGGTCGGCTCGGCCGGCGACGTCACCGCGTTCGCCGAGGCGCACGCCTGGCCGGTGGTGGTCAAGGCGGTGCGCGGCGGCTACGACGGGCGCGGCGTGTGGCTGTGCGCCGACGAGGACGCGGCGGCCGAGGTCTGCGCCGAGGCGGCGGCGCACGGCGTCGAGCTCATCGCCGAGGAGCACGTACGGTTCCGCCGCGAGCTGGCCGTCCTGGTCGCCCGGTCGCCGCACAAGCAGGGCGCCGTCTACCCGGTCGTGGAGACCGTCCAGGAGGACGGCATCTGCGTCGAGGTGCTCGCGCCCGCGCCCGGCCTCGACCCCGACCGCGCCGCCGAGGCGCAGCGCGTCGCGCTCGACATCGCCGGCGAGCTCGGGGTCGTCGGGCTGCTGGCGGTCGAGATGTTCGAGACCGACGACGGGGTGCTGATCAACGAGCTGGCGATGCGGCCGCACAACTCCGGCCACTGGACCATCGAGGGCGCCCGTACGTCCCAGTTCGAGCAGCACCTCCGCGCCGTCCTCGACCTGCCCCTCGGCGCCACCCGCCTCGCCGCGCCGCACATTGTGATGGCGAACGTCCTCGGCGGCACCGACCCGGACGTCTACGGCAGGTACGTCCACGTCATGGCGCACGACCCCGGCCTGCGCGTCCACATGTACGGCAAGGGCGTGCGCCCCGGCCGCAAGATCGGCCACGTCACCGTCCTCGGCGACGACCTGCCCGGCCTGCGCGCCCGCGCCCGCGACGCCGCCGACTACCTGCGCTGGGGGGAAGACCGATGACCACAGTCGGCCTCGTGATGGGCTCCGACTCGGACTGGCCGGTGATGAAGGCGGCCGCCGAGGCGCTGGAGGAGTTCGGGGTGGCGTACGAGGCGGACGTCGTGTCCGCGCACCGCATGCCGCACGAGATGGTGGCGTACGGCTCGGCGGCGGCGACCCGCGGGCTCAAGGTGATCATCGCGGGGGCGGGCGGCGCCGCGCACCTGCCCGGCATGCTGGCCGCGGTGACGCCGCTGCCGGTGATCGGCGTGCCGGTGCCGCTGAAGTACCTCGACGGCATGGACTCCCTGCTGTCGATCGTGCAGATGCCCGCCGGGGTGCCGGTGGCCACGGTCGCGGTGGGCGCGGCGCGCAACGCCGGGCTGCTCGCCGTGCGCATGCTCGGCGTCGGCGACGACGAGCTGCGCGCGAAGATGGAGGGCTTCCAGGCCGAGCTGAACGCCGTCGCCAAGGCGAAGGGCGCCAGGCTCCGCGAGACGCTCGCCGACGGCTGAGCCGCCGGCGAGCGCCCTACACGATGCCGAGCTTCGGCGCCTCGATGGCCGGGCAGGTGTCCATGACCATGGCCAGGCCGGCCGCCTCCACGCGGGCGGCGGCCGCCGTGTCGACCACGCCGAGCTGGAACCACACGGCTTTCGCCCCGATCGCGATCGCCTCGTCGGCCGACTCGCCCGCGGTGTCGCTGTTGCGGAACACGTCCACGACGTCGACGGGGAACGGGATGTCGGCCAGGGTGGCGTAGCCGCGCTCGCCGTGGACGGTCTCCGCGGCCGGATGCACCGGCACGATGCGCCGGCCCAGCCGCTGGAGGTACGCGGCGATGTCGTACGCCGTACGCGCCGGGTTGTCGCGCAGGCCCACGACCGCCCAGGTGGGCGCCTCGGTGAGCAGCCGCCGGATGGTCGCGGGGTCGTTCATCACGGCCGCCCGAGCGCCCGGTAGTGCCAGCCGGCCGCGCGCCACTTGTCGGGGTCGAGGCAGTTGCGGCCGTCGACGATGTTGCGGTGCTCGACGACCTTGGCCAGCTCCTCGGGGTCCATGTCGCGGAACTCCGGCCACTCGGTGAGCAGCAGCACGATCTCCGCGTCGCGTACGGCCTCCAGTGTGGAGTTGGCGTACGCGAGCTGCGGCTGGGCGCGCTTCGCGTTGTCCAGCGCGGCCGGGTCGTAGACCGTGACCTGGGCACCCTGGGCGTTGATCTGCGCGGCGATGTCCAGCGCGGGGGAGTCGCGGATGTCGTCGGAGCCCGGCTTGAACGACGCGCCGAGCACCCCGACCGTACGGTCGACGAACGTGTCGCCGACCATGGCGCAGGCGAGGTCCACCATGCGGGCGCGGCGGCGCATGTTGATCGCGTCGACCTCCCGCAGGAACGACAGCGCCTGGTCGACGTGCAGCTCCTCGGCGCGGGCCATGAACGCGCGGATGTCCTTCGGGAGGCAGCCGCCGCCGAACCCGAGCCCCGCGTTGAGGAACTTCTTGCCGATGCGGTCGTCGTGCGACAGCGACTCCGACAGCTTCGTGACGTCGGCGTGGACCGCCTCGCAGACCTCCGCCATGGCGTTGATGAAGGAGATCTTCGTGGCCAGGAACGCGTTCGCGGCCACCTTGACCAGCTCGGCGGTCTGGTAGTCGGTCACGATGAACGGGGTGTCGACGGCGATCTGCGCGGCGTACACCTCGCGCATGCGCTGCTCGGCGTTCGCCGTGCGCACCCCGACGACGATGCGGTCGGGATGGAGGGTGTCCTCGACGCCGAAGCCCTCGCGCAGGAACTCCGGGTTCCACACCAGCTCGGCCTCGGCGCCGGCGGGCGCGAGCTCGGCGATGCGGTCGGCCAGTTCGGCGGCCGAACCGACCGGTACGGTCGACTTGCCGACGATCACGCAGGGCCGCTGGAGCAGCGGGGCCAGCGCGTCGACGGCGGCGCGCACCTGGGCCATGTCGGCGGCGTTCGAGCCGTCGAGCTGGGGGGTGCCGACGCACAGGAAATGCACGTCACCGAACTCGGCCGCCTCGTCGTACGACGTGGTGAACCGCAGCCGCCCGGACGCGAGGCCGCGGCGCAGGATGGGTTCGAGACCGGGTTCGTAGATGGGGATGTCCCCTGATCGCAGCCGCGCGACCTTGTCGGCGTCCACGTCCAGCGCGAGCACCTCGAAGCCGGCGTCGGCCATGCACGCCGCGTGCGTCGCTCCGAGGTAGCCGGTGCCGATCACCGTGAGGCGAGGGTGCACCACGTCTCCTTCCGTCTGGCCGTCTGCCGGGCCCCGAGGGGCGCGGTGGCCGCCCGGGGGCCACGGCATCGTACGCCCGCGCGGCGCGGGCCCCGGACCCCGATGGAGCATCGCGAAGTTACCATCGGGTCATGAGTCTCGATCTCCCTGCGTATGCGCCCTCTGAGGAACACGAGTTGCTGCGGCAGACCGTCCGCGCCCTGGCGGAGGACAAGATCGCCCCCCGGGCCGCCGAGATCGACGAGTCCGGTGAGTTCCCCTGGGATGTGTACGAGGCGCTCAAGCAGGCGGACCTGCATGCCGTGCACATCCCCGAGGCGTACTCCGGCGCCGGTGCGGACGCCTTGGCTACGGTCATCGTCATCGAGGAGGTGGCGCGTGCGTGTGCCTCGTCCTCGCTGATCCCGGCGGTCAACAAGCTGGGGACCGTGCCGCTGCTGCTGTCCGCCTCAGATGAGCTCAAGCAACGGTACCTTCCGAAGGTCGCATCCGGCGAAGCGATGTTCTCGTACGGCCTCTCCGAGCCCGAGGCCGGTTCGGACGCCGCGTCGATGCGGACGCGCGCGGTGCGCGACGGCGACCACTACGTCCTCAACGGCGTCAAGCGGTGGATCACCGGCGCCGGGGTCTCCACCTTCTACACCGTGATGGCCGTCACCGACCCCGACGCCGGGGCGCGCGGCATCTCGGCCTTCGTCGTGGAGAAGGACGACGCGGGATTCGGCTTCGGCGCGCCGGAGAAGAAGCTCGGCATCAAGGGCTCCCCGACGCGCGAGCTGTACTTCGACGACGTCCGCATCCCGGCCGACCGGATGATCGGCGCCGAGGGCACCGGCTTCAAGACCGCGCTGGCCACCCTCGACCACACCCGCATCACCATCGCCGCGCAGGCCCTCGGCATCGCCCAGGGCGCCCTCGACTACGCCACCGGCTACGTCAAGGAGCGCAAGCAGTTCGGCAAGCCCATCGCGGAGTTCCAGGGCCTGCAGTTCATGATCGCCGACATGGCCATGAAGGTGGAGGCCGCCCGCCAGCTCACGTACTCCGCGGCGATCAAGTCCGAGCGCGCGATCCACGGCGAGAAGGTGCCCGACCTCACGTTCGCGTCGTCGGCCTGCAAGTGCTTCGCCTCCGACGCCGCGATGGACGTCACCACCGACGCCGTGCAGCTCCTCGGCGGCTACGGCTACGTCAAGGACTACCCGGTCGAGCGCATGATGCGCGACGCCAAGATCACCCAGATCTACGAGGGCACCAACCAGATCCAGCGCATGGTGATGGCCAGGCAGGTCCTGAAGTAGCGGCGTCATCGCGGCGCGGGGGTGCGCCGCAGCGACGGGAGCAGCGCCGGGACCTCGCCGCGGTACGCCGTGTACTCCTCGCCGAACGTGGTGGCCATCATGCGGTCCTCCACGCGTACGCGGCGCCAGATGAACGGGATCGCCAGGGCCATCACGATCAGGTAGACGCCGAATCCGTACGTCAGCATGGCGCCGAACGCCAGGCCGAGAAGGCCGGTGTAGATGGGGTGCCGTACGAGCGCGTACGGGCCCGAGGTGACCAGGCGGTGCCCCCGCTGGACCAGCGGGACGCTCGCCCACATGGTGCCGAGCACCCAGCGCGCCCACACGAGCAGCGCCGTCGCGGCGACCGCCACGAGCGCGCCGAGCACCGCGAGCTCGGGCTGCCAGAACTGGAGGGCGTGCGCGTACTGGGCGCGGTGCGGGCCGACCACGATGAGGATGACGACGACCACCGCCACGAGGATCAGCCGGGCGCCCATCGACTTGGCCATCCCCTGGAGCATCCGCGACGGCTCGCGCAGGCCGAAGTAGAGGGCGCCGAGCAGCCACGCGGCGCCGAAGACGACCACACAGCCCGTCACGACGATGTCGAGCACCACTCGCAGCATTTCCATGGGACAAGCGTGGCCCCGCGGCGGTGGCGGCGGCCACCACCCACGGTGCCAACCGCCGCTCCACCCGGAGGTGGAGCGGCGCGCGGCCGGGCTCAGCCCGCGGCGGCGCCGTTCCAGTCGAGCAGCTCGATGATGACGCCGTTCGGGTCGCGCACCTGGAAGGCGCGCTCGCCCCAGTCCTCGACCGTCAGCGGCATCGTGATCGGCACGCCCGCGGCCTCGAGCCGGGCCAGCTCGCCCTCCAGGTCGGCGACGGTGAACGCGAGGATCACGCCGGACGCGTGGTCGTCGCGCTGGTCGGCGGGCAGCGTGGCCAGCCCCTGGCGCAGGAAGACCACGTTGATCCCGGCGTCCTCGCGGGTCAGGGACGCGAAGCCGTCGGCCGCCATCTGCTCGTGGAACCCGAAGTGCCTGCTGAGGAAGGCGCTGGACGCGGCCGGGTCCGTGACGTTCAGCGAGATGGCGGCGGTGGCGGTGAGCTGCACGTGACCTCCAGGAGACGGGGCGGGCATCTACTTCGTACGCTGTACAAGGTACGGAGTACGATAACCCAGAATGCGGCAGGATGATTCCCGTGCCCAGCGAACGCAGCAACGCCGGCGACCCCGCCCGCACCCTCGAACTGCTGTGGCGCGCGACCGCGCCGCCCCCAAAGCACGGCCCCGCGCAGGGGCTGACCCTCGACGGCGTGGTGTCGGCGGCCATCTCGGAGGCCGATTCCGCGGGCCTGGCCGCGGTGACCATGCGCCGGGTGGCCACGCGCCTCGAGGTCGCGCCGATGACGCTCTACACGTACGTCCCCGGCAAGGCCGAGCTGCTCGACCTCATGCTCGACGGCGCGTACCAGCGGATGCCGCGCACCTCCACCGCGGGGCGCCCGTGGCGGCAGCGGGTGGCCCGGGTCGCCGACGAGAACCGCGACCTGCTCGCCGCGCACCCCTGGGCGGCCGCGATCTCCACGGTGCGCCCGCCGCTCGGCCCCGGCGCGATGGCGAAGTACGAGCACGAGCTGTCCGCGCTGGACGGCCTCGGCCTCGACGACGTCGCGATGGACGACGCGCTGGCGTACGTGCTGGCGTTCGTGCAGGCGTGCGCGCGCACCGCGGCCGACGCGCGCGCGGCCGTGCACGACAGCGCGATGTCCGACGCGCAGTGGTGGGCGGCGAACGCGCCGCTGCTCGACCGGGTCTTCGACGCCGAGGCGTATCCCACGGCGGCCCGCGTGGGCGCGGCCGCAGGCGCGGCGCACGGCACCGCCTACGACCCCGCGCACGCCTACCGGTTCGGGCTGGCCCGGGTGCTCGACGGGCTGGCGGCGCTCATCGACGCGCCGCGCGGCTGAGCCGCGTCAGCGGTCGTCGCCGGGCCGGTCCCGGTCGGCGTCGAACCAGGGGATGCGGCGGGTGCCGTCGTCGCCCGCCGAGGCGTCGGGCAGTGTGCGGGGCGTCGGGTCGGCCTGCGCGGAGCCCGGCGCCGGGCCCCACGGCTCGGCTGGCGCGGGGTACGGGTCGTCGCCGAAGTGGTGCGGCTCCGCGCCCTGGCCGTACGGCGCCTGCGGCCCCGACCACGACGACGGCCGGTCCCCCGAGCGGTAGCCGGGCGCCTCGCCGTACGGGGCCTGCGGGCCGGAGTTCGGGGCGTACGGGGGCTGGGGGCCGGAGCTCGGGCCGTACGGGTACTCCGGCGGCGGGTAGCCGTGGGCGGCGGCGTCGCCGGGCAGCGGCGGGGTGGCGCGGTGGTTGGCCGGGTCGGACGGGGAGGGCGGCTGCGGCGGCCACGGTTCGTCCGGGCCGGGGCCGGCGTCCATGCGGTGGGTGCCCGGCGCCACCGCGCGCGGCTTCGCGCGCCACCGCGACGGCGCGATGGACGCGACCAGCAGGATCACCCCGAGCAGCAGGAACCCGCCGCCCCAGACCGTCTCGACGGCGGCCTGCCCGAACGGGACGGTCATCCCCGAGCTGGTGATGTGCAGCGTCATCGGCAGGACGGCGCGCAGCGCCTTCGCGATGGTCTCGGGCAGCACCACGCCGACCGCGCCGAGCGCGATGTACGCCACGCCGGGCAGCAGCGACGCCAGCGGCGAGATCCGCGTGCCGACCAGCAGCGCGACCAGCACGCCCGCGACCACGATCAGCCCGGCGGCGAGGTACAGCGACGCCGGACGCGTGAGGTAGGTGTTGTACGCGTTCTGGATGTAGCCGAGCCCGCCGACCGTCACGGCCGCCACGACGGGAATGGCGACGACGCCGGTGATCGCACCCAGGAGATGCCGCGTTCCGGTACCCATGACCAGTGATACTCCTGTTCGCCCATTACGCCGTCAATGCCGAGTGCGTGACCGTCCCGTGACAAGACTGGCCGGGGCCCCCTGTGTGCGGGGACCCCGGCGTGGTCGGGGGAGGTCAGCGGGTCGGTGGGTCAGAGGCCGTCGGGGGTCGAGGAGATCGGTGACTGGCGGGTCGTGGCCACCGGGGTCTCCGACGACGTGTCGAAGAAGCCGCTCTCGGATGAGGTCGTCGGCGGGTTGGGCATCCACGGCTCGGGCTCGGGCAGCGGCTCGGGCAGCGTGACCGGCCGCGCGCGCCACCGCGACGGCGCCAGCGACGCCAGGACGAGGAGCGCGCCCACGAGCGCGTAGGCGCCGGTGGCGACCACCGCGCCGCTGACGGAGTTGAACGGCAGCGCGGGCCCGTGGCCCATGCTGATGTCGGTCGATGGGAGCAGGGCGCGCATCCGCCCGACCGGGTCGGCGCCCGGCACCACCACCAGGGACGCGAGCCCGGCGAACGCCAGGCCCGCGATCAGCGACGCGATCGGCGAGACGCGCGGCGCGGCCAGGATCGCCACCAGGAGGGCGGCGACGCCCAGCGCGCCGAACGACGCCTTGACGTCGAAGCCGATGCCACCGCGGCCGGCCAGTACGACGCCGCCGGTCAGGGCGGCGAACAGTACGGGCGTGGCGATGATGCCCAAGATCAGGCCGAGAAGATGCCGTGTCCGGGTTTTCATGCCCCGCGATCCTGGCCATGATCGGTGACCGGGTCAACGTGGTTGAGGGAAATCACACCCGTTGTGTTACTTGCAGAGGTTCTGCGTGGCCGTCTTCGCCTGCCCTGGCTGATCGGAGTTCTGCGCGCTGACCTGCACCTGCTTCGCGCCGTGGTACGCCGACCCGAGGATCACGCGCACGCCGTCGAAGCCGGCGACCTGCTTGCCCTTGCTGCCCGGGATCGCCGCGATCACGGTCTTCGCGGAGTCGGCGCGGCCCGCCCCGTACTGCACGACGGTCGTGCGGTGGCCCTGCGACGGCCAGTTCTTGGCGATCGCCGGCACCTGGAAGCCCACGCCGGTGAGGTCGGTGCGCGCCTTGGAGCCGAGCCCGGCCGTTCCCGCGCCGTTGAAGATCTGCAGCACGATGCGGTTCGGCGGGATCGTGAGGTCGCTGCCGCCGCTCTTCTTGTTGCCGCCGGACTTCCCGGTCGCCTTGGCCTGCGCGGCCGCGATCGGCTGGTCGTTCTTGATCTTGTTGAACAGCGCGGCGGCCTCCTCGCGGTCCCACAGGACCGACGAGCCGACGCCGGGCGCGTTGTAGTTGGCGTTCGCGATCGGCACCGTGGTGAACGCCACGTCGTCGGTGGACACGCCGCTCATCTGCGAGGCGAGCTGCCGGATGGCCGACGCGGAGAACCCGCTGTCGGCGCGTACGGCGGCCAGCGAGGTGTTGAGGAAGTTCGACAGCCGCGCCGGGTTGGTCATCGTGCCGGTGCTGATCGCCTTGTTGAGCAGCGCGGACAGGAACTTCTGCTGCGCCTCCATGCGGCCGATGTCCTGGTTGGCGTACGTGTGGCGGGTGCGGACGTACATCAGCGCCTGCTTGCCGGACAGGAGGTGCTTGCCCGCCGTGAGGTTGATGCCGCTCGCCTTGTCGACCATCGGCTTCGGTGTGCAGATCTCCACGCCGCCGAGCGCGTCTACGATCTTGAGCACGCCCAGGAAGTTGATCTCGACGTAGTGGTCGATCTGCACGCCGGTGTTGTGCTCCACGGTGTCGACGGTCAGCTTGGGGCCGCCGTTCTTGTACGCCTGCGGTGAGTACGCCGAGTTGATCTTGGCCTTGCCGTGGCCGGGGATGTCGACGTAGGAGTCGCGGGGGAGGCTGACGATGCTGATGCTGTCGTGGTTCTTCGAGACGTGCATCAGCATGATCGTGTCGGTGCGCTGGCCGGCGTCGTGGCCGAGGTGGAGCTCGTTCTGCTCCTTCTTGGTCAGGCCTTCGCGGCGGTCGGCGCCCACGAGCAGGATGTTCATCGCGCCGGTGGGGCCGGAGTGGCCGTTGATGCCGGCGTCGACCTTCTGCAACTTGCTGGAGATGTAGTCGGTGAACGCCCAGGCGCCGCCTGAGGCCATCAGCACGACCACGGACATGATCCCGGACGCGAACATGAGGTTGCGCCGACGCTTGGCCTGCTTGTTCGGCAGGCGGAGCCGCATCGACTCCGGCAGCGGCCGCTGCGAGGCGCGCCGCCCGCGCCCGCGCCGCCCGCCGGACGGCGGCCCCGGCGGGGGACCGCCCTGCGGGCCTTGCGGTCCCTGCGGCCCTTGCGGACCCTGGGGGCCGGATGGGCCGTACGGGCCGCCGCCGCGGCGGCCTCCGGGGTAGCCGGGACCGCCCGGACCGCCCGGCGCGCCGCCCTGGGGCGGCGGCTGCCCGGGGCGCGGCCGGTAGTACTGGTCGAAGGGGTCCCCGCCGTTGCCGTCAGACAATTGCGTCCTCCCACGTCTCCGGTGGCCCGAGTGCTCCCGGTATCAGTTCCGATCCCACTTCGGACGGACCGACGCGGGGGTTCGGTTTCCCGGCCACCACGACATGGTCGAATACAGTACCTTGAGCGTCGTCATGAATCCTTCCTCCAACGCGGCCATGTCGGCCGAGCAGCCCCCCGAGCGCGGCGGGCGCACGACCTGGCCGCCGGTCTCGGTGATCATGCCCGTCCTCAATGAGGAGCGGCACCTCGAGTCGGCCGTCAAGCATGTTCTCGCGCAGAGCTATCCGGGCGAGATCGAGGTCGTCCTCGCGGTCGGCCCGTCCAAGGATCGTACGCAGGAGGTCGCCGACGGGCTGGCAGCCGCCGATCCGCGTGTCAAGTCCGTGGCGAATCCCACAGGCAAGACGCCCGCGGCGCTGAACGCGGCCGTCAAGGCGTCCAGCAACCCGGTCATCGCGCGGGTCGACGGCCACGCGATGCTGCCCGACGACTACCTCAGGGTCGCCGTCGAGACGCTCGACGCCACCGGCGCCGAGAACGTCGGCGGCATCATGGCGGCCGAGGGCGTGAGCGCGTTCGAGCAGGCCGTCGCGCGGGCGATGACCAGCCGGTTCGGCGTCGGCAACGCGGCGTTCCACACCGGCGGCGAGGCCGGCCCCGCCGACACCGTCTATCTCGGCGTGTTCCGCCGCCAGGCGCTGGACCGCGTCGGCGGCTACGACGAGGAGTACGTCCGCGCGCAGGACTGGGAGATGAACCACCGCATCCGCGAGAGCGGCGGGCTGATCTGGTTCCAGCCGCGCATGCGCGTGTCGTACCGCCCGCGCCCGAACCTCAAGGCGCTCGCCCGGCAGTACTTCGACTACGGCCGCTGGCGCCGCGTCGTCGCCAGGCAGCACCGCGGCACGATCAACCTGCGCTACCTGGCGCCCCCGGTCGCGGTCGTCGCGATCGCGGCGGGCACGGTCGTGGGCGCCGCGGGTTTCCGTCCGGCGTTCGCGGTGCCGGGCGCGTACGTCCTCGGCGTCGTCGGCGCCGCGCTCGGCACCGGCAGCGGGCTGGCCCCGGCCGCGCGCGCCTGGCTGCCGCTGGTCTACGCCGCGATGCACCTGCCGTGGGGGCTCGGCTTCCTGACCAGCCCGCCCGGCCTGGTGCCGCACCGCGACGACCAGGACGGCATGTAGCGGCTGTACGCCCGCGCTACGCGGTTGTGGCGCGGGCCTCGGCCAGCGCGCGGCGGATGGGCGCCGGGTCGTTGACGACCAGGGCGTCCGCGCCGGCCTGGGCGAACCACACGGCCTCCGCGGCCTCCGGGCACCACACCATGACCTCAAGGCCCGCGCGGTGCGCCATGTCGATCGCGTAGCCGGCCGGGCGGCGGCCCGGCTGCTCGGCGCCGTTCTCCAGCGCGAACGACCGGGTGTCGAGGCAGAGGGCGTCCATGCCGAGCCCGGCCGCCGACGACACCGCCATGGCCAGCGGGTAGCGGATCCACGCCAGCATGGCCGTCCGCAGGCCCGGCACGGCCTCGCCGAGGCGCAGCACCACGGCCGCGTCGAAGGACTTGACCAGCATCGGGCGCCGCCGCACCTCCTCGGCGAGCACGGGCGCGAGCAGCGTTCCCGTCACCCGGTCGTCGGGGTCGGTGGCGTCCTCGAACTCGGTCTTGACGTCGATGTCCACCCCGATGCCGGGCGGCAGGGCGTCGAGCACCTCGCGCAGCGCCGGCAGGCCGGTCTCCGCGGCCGTCTGGTCGATCACGAACCGGCCGTCGGGGGTCGTCGCGTTGTGGCGGACGACGAGCCCGTCGTCGGAGCTGCGGCGTACGTCCACCTCGACCCAGGTCAGCCCGGCCTCGATGGCGGCGGTGTACGACGCGATCGTGTTCTCGGCGTATCCGTCGACGACGCCGGTGCCCATGCCCCGGTGCCCGACGAGCACCGGGCGGTCCCCATCGAAGATCTTCATCACCGCCTACGGTACCGACCCGGTCACGATTCCTCTCGCAAGCGCAGGAGCCGCTCGGCCACGGCGAGGTCGCCGGGATGGGTGATCTTGATGTTGTCCTCGCTGCCCGGGACCACGTGGATCGGCACGCCGGGCAGGTAGCGCAGCACCACGCCGCAGTCGTCGGTGGCGGTGAACGCGGGGTCGGCGAGCGCGCGGGCGTACGCGGCGCGGAGCGTGCCGAGCCGGAAGCCCTGCGGGGTCTGCTGGCGGCGCAGCGTCGCGCGGTCCGGCGTGGCGACGATCACGTCGCCGTCGACCACCACGACGGTGTCCGACGACGGCACCGCGACGGCGACCGCTTCGTAGGAACCGAGCGCCTGCGCGCAGGCCGTGATGACCGGCGGCGGCACGAGCGGGCGCACCGCGTCGTGCAGCAGGACGCGGGTGGCGTCGGGTGCGTCGCCGATGGCCGCCAGGGCGCGGGCCGTGCTCTCGGTGCGCTCGGCGCCGCCGGCGAGCACCCGGGTGACCTTCGAATAGCCGCGCGCGGCGACGATCTTCCGCGCCTCGTCGACGAAGTCGGGCGCCATGACGACGAGGACCTCGTCGACCGCGTCAGCGGCCTCGAACGCGTCGATGGAGTGCTCGATGATCGGCCGGCCCGCGAGGTGCAGGAGCTGTTTCGGCACGGGGCCGCCGACGCGCCGCCCGATGCCCCCGGCCAGCACCACGCCCACTGTCAACTCGGCCGTCGCGGTCATGACCAGGAGGCTACCGCCGGATGGCCGCCGGTACTTACCGTCGTTTTACCGGCGTTACCGCGCGGTGACCCGGCGGTACGGCATGATGCGTCGGGTACGCGTTCGGCGGGCGACCGCTGCGCGTTCCGGCTCGGTTCACCCCGGGTAGTCTGGTTGGCCGTACCGGGGGCGGCCGCACGATCGGTCGGTGTCCGCGCATCCCCTGCGGCGGACGGACCCCAACTCAGGAGGAGGTGACGGTGGCGTCGAGGGCTGCGGCAGTATGGCAACGCCGCGAGGTGCTCGGTCTGCTGATCCGTCGAGACCTCAAGGTCAAGTACCAGCAGTCGATCCTCGGTTACTTCTGGACGCTGCTGGAACCCCTGGCCTTCGCGGGCATCTACTGGTTCGTCTTCGGTGTGCTGTTCGGCAGCAACCGCCACGCGCCAAAGGGCGGCGACTACATCCTCTTCCTGGTGTCCGGCTTCCTGGCCTGGCAGTGGTTCAACTCGAACGTGGCGGAGTCCACGGGCGCGTTGCGGAAGCAGGCCAAGCTCATCACCACGATGAAGGTGCCGCGCGAGGTCTTCCCGATCGGCATGGTGGGCGCGAAGATCGTCGAGTTCCTGCTGAGCCTGCCGGTCCTGGTGGTGTTCTTCTTCGTCGGCCACGGCCACCTCAGCGCCGACATCCTGTGGTTCCCGGTGGCGATGGCCATGCAGATCGTGCTGCTCACCGGCGTGACCCTGATGCTGTCGTCGCTGAACATCGTGCTGCGCGACGTCGAGCGGATCGTCCGGATCATCCTGCGGGCGATGTTCTACCTCTCACCGGTGATCTACACGTACGAACTGGTGATGCAGAAGGCGCCCGAGGCCGTGAAGATCATCTACCAGCTCAACCCGATGGTGGGCATCCTGCAGATGTACCACTCGGCCTTCTTCCCCAGCGAGTTCCCGCACACCCGGCTGCTCGTCATCTCCGTTGCCGGCTGCCTGGCGATCCTGGTGTTCGGCTGGTGGATCTTCAAGAAGCTCGAACCCGCCGTCCTGAAGGAGCTCTGAGCGATGGCCGAGCCGATCATCGAGGCGCGCGGCCTGGGCATCAAGTTCGCCCGGACGCGCCGCCGCAAGCTCAGCGTGCGCGAGCTGTTCATCAGCGGCGGCAAGAAGCGGCCGTCGGGTGAGTTCTGGCCGCTGCGCGACATCTCCTTCGATGTCCTGCGCGGCGAGGCCGTGGGCGTCGTCGGCCGCAACGGCACCGGCAAGTCCACACTGCTGAAGCTGATCGCCGGGGTGCTCATCCCGGACGAGGGCACGGTCACGGTCAAGGGCAAGGTCGCGCCGCTGCTGGAGCTGCGCGCCGGCTTCAACGAGGAGCTGACCGGCCGCGAGAACGTCTACCTCCTCGCCTCGCTGCACGGCATGAAGAACTCCGAGATCGACAAGCGGTTCGACGAGATCATCGACTTCGCCGAGGTCCGCGACTTCATCGACATGCCGCTGCGCCACTACTCCTCCGGCATGAAGGTGCGCCTGGGCTTCGCGGTGATCGCGCAGCTCGACCACCCGGTGCTGCTCGTCGACGAGGTGCTCGCCGTCGGCGACAAGGAGTTCAAGAAGAAGTGCTACGCGACCATCGAGAAGATGCTCGCGAACGGCCGTACGCTCCTGCTCGTTTCGCACAACGAGCGCGACCTCGAACGCTTCTGCACCCGCGGGCTCTACATCCGCGAGGGCAAGATGATCGTCGACGGCACGCTCACCGAGGCGATGGACGCCTACAACGCCGACACCGACGCCCCGGCACCGCCGAAGAAGAAGCCCGCGGCCAAGAAGAAGCCGCCGGCGAAGAAGCCCGCCCCGCCGCAGGACGACCCCGAGCCCGGCGCGGCGACCGAGGCGGAGTCGGCCGGATCGGCGAGCAAGAAGTAGGCCGTACGCACCCACACGGCAGGAAGTGGCAGGTCGTTTTGTGACGCTCGCGGTTGTCGTCGCGACGGCGGTGGACGATGAGGATCGGCCCACCGCCACATTGACGCTGTCCGGCGACGGCACCACCGTCCTCGACCGGCTGCACGGCCAGCTCGCCTCGCTCGACGTCCGCGACATCGAGCTGCTCGCCTGCCGCAAGCACCTCGACGCGTTCGCCGACACCCCGGCCGGCGTCATCGGCACCGACGACCTCGCCGACACCCTGCGCGAGGTCGCCCGCGCCGCCCGCGGCTCCGACGGCCCGCTGATCCTCTGCGCCGGCGACGTCCTCGCCCACCGCGAGGCCCTGGCCGGGCTGATCGCCGCGCCGGGCGACGCCACGGGCGCGCTCGTCGAGGCCACCGCGCCCGGCGCCGCCGCCGAGGCGGCCCGTCCCGACGTCCGCGTCGAGCACGGCCGCATCGTCTCCGCCGCGTCGCCGTACCACTGGACGACCCTGCCCAACGCCCGCTCGCTCGGCGTCCTGCGGGTCAACGCGGCCGACCTCCCGCGGCTCGCCGTCGCCGCCGACGACCTCGCCGACCTCGCCGAGTCCGTCGGCGACGCCGCCCTCGGCGACCCGGTCGCGCTGCTGCTCGTCGGGCTCGTACGCGGCGGCGCCAAGGTGGCCGCGCGCGACGTACGGGTGCTCACCGCCCATCGCGTGACCGGCGAGGGGTCGCTGCGGGAGACCGAGCGGCGCATCTCCGCCACCGACGAGGAGCGCGTCAAGCTGGAGTCGGCGGTCAAGGGCGACGACGGCCTGTTCACGACGTACGCCGTCAGCACGTACTCCCGCTACATCGCCCGCTGGGCGGCGCGGCGCGGCATGAGCCCGAACGCGATCACGTTCATCAACATGGGCGTGGCCGTCCTGGCCGCGCTCTGGTTCTCCTCCGGCACCCGCGCCGGCATGATCGCCGGGGCGGCGTTCCTCTACTTCGCGTTCGTCCTCGACTGCGTGGACGGCCAGCTCGCCCGCTACGCCCGGAAGTTCTCCACGCTCGGCGCCTGGCTCGACGCCACCGGCGACCGCGCCAAGGAGTACATCGCGTACGCCGGGCTCGCCATCGGCTCGGCGGCCGGCGGCTTCGGCGACGTCTGGGGCCTGGCCACCGCGGCCCTGCTCCTCCAGACCGTCCGCCACATGATCGACTTCTCCTACGCCGCGGCCCGTACGACCGAGGTGGCCGCGCTGCCGCGCCGGTCCGTACGCGAGCGGTCCGACGGCCTCGCCGACCACGTGGCCCTGCCGGCGCAGGCGCCCTGGGCCGACGAGTCCGAGTCGGCGCCGCGGCGCAAGGGGCTCGCGGGCTCGGTCGTGAGCCTGTCGCGCGGCTTCGACTCCCGCGGCGTGCTGCGCTGGGCCAAGAAGATCATCGTGCTGCCGATCGGCGAGCGGTTCGCGCTGATCTGCGTGCTCGCCGCCGCCACCACGCCACGGATCACGTTCATCGCGCTGCTCGCCTGGGGCGGCCTCGCGGCCTGCTACACCCTCGCGGGCCGCGTGTTCCGGTCGCTGGCGCGCTGAGAAGGCGGAACGAGGAACAGACATGGCAGGCAGCACAGGCGGCACGAACCCGATCCGGGTGTACCGCGACGACGGGCCGCTGGCCCGGCAGCTCGGCGTGCTCGCGGGCGGGCAGATCCCGCCGCTGCTGACCGCGTTCGCCGGCGGCGTCGTGACGCTGATCCTCGTGCTCACCGGTGTCTCCGACCTGCCCGGCATCACCATCGCCACCCCGGTCGTTGCCACGCTGCTGGCCGGCCTCGGCGCCGGGCACCCGCATTCCGGGCGGCTCGACTGGCTGGTGCCGCCGATCCTGCGGGTCACGGAGTACACCTTCGTCGCGATGGTGGGGCTGAGCTCGTCCGCGTCACGGCCGGTCGTCTACGTCCTGCTCGCGGCAATGGCTTTCCATCACTATGACCTGGTTTACCGTGTGAGGCAGCGCATCGAGCCCCCATCATGGGTGAACCTCGCGGGCCTCGGCTGGGACGGCCGGATGCTCATCGTCGCGGTCGGCGCGATGTTCGGAATCGAACCGTTCGCGTTCGGTGCGCTCGCGGGCTACCTTTGGGTGCTCTTTGCCGGGGAGAGCATTCGGAGCTGGCTGTCCACCCCCAGGCAGAGCAACCAGACCGTCGATCTTGAGGAGGAAGGCGCCTGATGTACGGCATGGTGTTGGCGGCTGGTGCGGGACGGCGACTGCGGCCGTACACGGACACATTGCCGAAGGCCCTGGTCCCCGTCGACGGGGAGACCACGATCTTCGACATCTCTCTGCGGAACCTCGCGGCTGTCGGTCTCACGGAGATCGTCGCGGTCGTCGGTTACGCGGCGGAGGCCGTCGAGCGTCGGCAGGCCGAATTCGAGAAGACGTACGGCGTCACGCTGCGCCTCGTGCACAACGACAAGGCCGAGGAGTGGAACAACGCCTACTCCATGTGGCTGGCACGAGAGTACTTCTCCTCCGGAGTGCTGATGGTCAACGGCGACACCGTGCACCCGGTCAGCGTGGAGAAGACGCTCCTGGCCGCCGAGCACGACTGCGGCGCCGACGTCCTGCTCGCGGTCGACGACGTGAAGAACCTCGCCGACGAGGAGATGAAGGTCGTCCTCGACGACTCGGGCCTGCTCTCGCGCATCACCAAGCTGATGGACCCCGCCGAGGCCGGCGGTGAGTACATCGGCGCCACGCTCATCAAGCCGGGCGCCGCGAAGCCGCTGGCCGACGCGCTCGAGGCCACCTGGAAGCGCGACACCGACCTCTACTACGAGGACGGCTACCAGGAGCTGGTGAACCGCGGCGGCAAGGTCGCCGTGGCCCCGATCGGCGCCGTCGACTGGGTCGAGGTGGACAACCACGACGACCTGGCGCGCGCGCGGGAGATCGCATGCCGCTACTAGCCCGAATGGTGAGCGCGCCGCTGTGCATCGACGTGCGGCGCGGCGCGATCGCGAAGCTCGGCGAGCTGCTCGCCGACCGGCGCATCGCCACCGAGGGGCGCGTGGCGGTCGCGGTCGGGCCGAGCCAGGGCGACCAGATCGCCAAGGACCTCCGGCCCACGCTGGGCTCCGCCGAGGTCATGCGGGTCCGCGACGGCAGCGTCGACGCCGCCGTCGAGCTCGGGTCACAGCTACGCGGCGGGTCGTACGAAGCGGTCGTCGGCATCGGCGGCGGCAAGACGCTCGACGTCACGAAGTACGCCGCGTCGCTGGCCGGCATCCCGATGGTCTCGGTGGCCACGAACCTCTCCCATGACGGCATCTGCTCCCCGGTCAGCTCGCTGGAACACGAGAAGGGCAAGGGCTCGTTCGGCGTGTCCCTGCCGCTCGCGGTGGTCGTCGACCTCGACTACGTCCGCGCCGCGCCAGAGAACATGGTGCGCAGCGGCGTCGGCGACGTCGTGAGCAACTTCAGCGCCATCGCCGACTGGGAGCTGTCCGCGCACGCCACACGCGAGCCGGTGGACGGCCTTGCGGTGACGCTGTCCCGTACGGCCGCCGAGGCGGTGCTGCACCGCCCCGACTCCATCGAGTCGGACGCCTTCCTCACCGCGCTGGCCGAGGCGCTGGTGCTGTCCGGCATGGCGATGTCCACGGCCGGGTCGTCGCGGCCGGGCAGCGGCTCGTGCCACGAGATCCTGCACGCCATCGACCACCTGTACCCCGGCACCTCCAACCACGGCGAGCTCGCCGGCATCGGCGCGCTGTTCAGCTTCTACCTCCGCGAGGACGAGGTGCGGTTCCAGGAGATCAGCACCTGCCTGGAGCAGCACAAACTGCCGCGGCTGCCCGCAGACGTCGGGCTGACGAACGAGCAGTTCGCCCGCGCCGTGTCGTTCGCCCCCAGCACCCGGCCCGGGCGGTACACCATCCTTGAACACTTGGCGCTGCCGGACGACGAGATCCGTGCGCGCGTCGACGCGTACGTCGGAGCGATGGGGTGACCGAGACCGCCGTGAAGGACCGACCGACCGTCGCCGAGGTCAAGGCCGGCGGGCAACCGCCCGGCGTGCTCGACCGCACGAACGAGGAGCACTGGGCCGGCCGCGCGTACGGCAGGCACATCTCGCCGTACTTCACCTGGCTGTTCGTCCGGCTCGGCGTCACGCCCAACACCGTGACGGTGATCATGGTGGTGTGCGGTGTGCTGGCCGGGGTGGCACTCGGGTTCGGCAGCGGCGTCTGGTCCGCGCTGGCCGCGGCGGTCCTCATCCAGATCTACCTGATCCTCGACTGCTCCGACGGCGAGGTCGCCCGCTTCACCGGCAAGACCAGCATCGCCGGGGTCTACCTCGACCGCATCGGCCACTACCTCTCCGAGCTCGGCCTGCTGATCGGGCTCGGGTTCCGCGCGTCCGGCTACGACCACACGGTCGCCAGCGGCTACGTAACGGCGGGCCTGGCCGCCGCGGTGGGCGCCGCGCTGATCAAGGCGGAGACCGACAACGTGTTCGTCTCGCGCTACAAGGCCGGGCTGGGCGAGAAGCTCTCCGACGAGGCGCTGGCGCCGCGCGGCTCCGGAATGTCGATGGCCCGCCGCGCCGCGGCCCTCCTGCGCTTCCACCGGATCATCCTCGCCGTCGAGCTGTCCGTGCTCGCGCTGGTGGCCGCCCTGGTCGACCTCGTACGCGGCGACCTGCTGGCCACCCGGGTGCTGGTGATCGTCTGCTTCGCGGTGGCCGCGCTGCAGGCGGTGCTCCACCTCGTGTCGATCCTCGCGTCGCGGCGGCTGTCGTGAACGGCACCGCCGAGCCGGAGGCGTCCCGTACGAACACCGGCCACACGCGCACACCCCAGGTGTCGTTCGTGGTGCTGACCATGGGCGACCGGCCCGCCGAACTGGACCGCGCGGTGCGTTCCGCGCTGGACCAGAAGGGCGCCGACGTCGAGGTGGTCGTCGTCGGCAACGGCGCGGACATCCCGCCGCTGCCCGACGAGGTGGTGACCGTACGGCTCCCGGAGAACGACGGCATCCCGGCCGGGCGCAACGCCGGCGTGGCCGCGTCCCGCGGCGAGATCGTGGTGTTCCTCGACGACGACGGCTGGTACGACTCCTGCGGCCTGGCCGCCCACCTGGTCGACCTGTACGGCCATGAGCCGCGGCTCGGCATCGTGTCGTTCCGCATCCGCGACCCCGAGAACGGCGCCGGAGCCCGGCGCCACGTGCCGCGGCTGCGCGCCGGCGACCCGGCCCGGTCGTCCCAGGTCACCACGTTCCTCGGCGGCGCGTCCGCGATCCGCCGGGTGGCGTTCGACCGCGCGGGCGGCCTCCCCGGCGACTTCTTCTACGCCCACGAGGAGACCGACCTCGCCTGGCGCGTCCTCGACCTCGGCTACCGCATCTACTACGACGCCGAGTCGATCATGTTCCACCCGATCGTGAAGCCCACCCGGCACTCGAACTTCTTCCGCATGAACGCCCGCAACCGGGTGTGGCTGGCCCGCCGCAACCTCCCGTGGCCCCTCGCCGGGGTCTACCTGCTGGTGTGGGCGGTGATGATGCTGGCACGCGAGCGGTCCGCCGGCGCCCTGTCGACCTGGTGGCGCGGCTTCCGCGAGGGCTGGAAGACCGACCCGGGCCCGCGCCGCCCCATGTCGTGGCGCACGGTCTGGCGGATGACCCTCCTGGGCCGCCCGCCGATCATCTAGCGGCGGTGAGCAGCAGCTCGTACGCATAGCGGCGGCCGCCGGCCTCGGCGGCCACCGTCAGCGGCACCTCCACGGCGTCCGGGCGGATCTCCAGGATGCGTCCCTGGTCGCCGGTGCCGAGGCGGCGCTCGGCCGCGGACACCGCGGCGGGCAGCAGCGCGGGGTCGGCGACCTCGATGCGCGCGCGTACGGCGTGCGTCATGTCGCCGACCTGGTATCCGGGGCGCCGCCCGGCGGCCATGTCGCCCACGTGGGAGACGATCTCGTCGGAGTCCGCGACGTCCACGCCGTGGCCGGTCGCGCCGATCTCCCCGGCGAGCCCCGCGACCTCGTCGCGCACCACGGGGGCGGCCTGGTCGCGGAGCCGGTCCGCGTACGCGCCGACGAGGTCCGCCTCGAACGGGGCGTACGGCACCCCGATGCGCAGCGCCTCGTCCGCGCGCTTGGCCGCGTCGATGTAGGCGTCCTTGCGGCCGATGCCGTCGCGCCCGTAGTTGACGTACGGCGCGGGCTCGGGGACGCAGAGCGGCGGCCGCGCGTCCGCAGCGGGCGCGGCGTCGACCGTCCCCCCGGCCTCGGCGGCTTCTCGCGCACGCCGGACGGCTCGGTCGTCCGCGCGCGCGTCCGGCCCGCGGTCCGCGTTACGGTCCGCCGCGCGGCGGGCGGCGTCCCGCGCGCTGGGATCCCACGCACCTGAGTCGCGCATCCCGGCGAGGTCGCCCGGCCCCCGGCCTTGCGCGCCCGCGTCGCGGACGCCCGCCAGGCCGCCCGGCCCCGGGCCTTGCGCGCCCGGGAGGTCGCCCGCGCCCGCGTCGCGGATGCCCGCGAGGCCGTCCGGCCCCTGGCCCTGCGCGCCCGCGAGGCCGTCCGGCCAGGCGTCGCGTTCCGAGGTCCCGGGGGCGGCGAACCCGGCCTCGGGTCCGCCTGGGGATCCGGGGTCGAGGGGTGTGGCCAGATCGCCCGAGGCGTCCAGGCCTCCGGCCGCGCCGAGCGTCCCAAGCCCCGCGCCGCCGAGGCCGTCGACGCCGCCGGGGCTCCCGGCGTCGAGCGCGTCGCCGGGGGCGGATGTTGCGTCTGCGGTGCCGGGGCTGGCGGGGGTGTCGGAGTCGAGGGGGGCGGGGTCGGGGGTGTCCTCCACGCCGGAATCCCGTGAACCGTCGCGGTCGTCCGCGTCCGGGTCCGGTGCGTCGGGCCTGGCGGGCTTCTCGGGGGCGTCGTCCGGTTCCGGGCCGGTCTCGTCGGGGGCGTCGGCGTCGTCCGCGGGGTCGTCCGGTGTGCGGCGGTCGGCGATGGGGCGGTCCGGGGTGGTGTCCTCGCCGGCGGGGTCGTCCGGAGCCGGGTCGCCGTCCGTACGGTGGTCCGCCGGGAGGGGGTCCGTGCCGTCGTCCGGGGTGCGGTCGTCCTCCGTACGCGGGCCGTCGTCGCGGTCACCGGGGCGCCGGGTCTCCGGGGCGTCGCGGTCGTCCGGGGTCCCGGGGCGGTCGTCGGGGGCGTCGTCGCGCGGGGTGTCGCCGGGGGTGCGGTCGTCGTCCGTACGGGGCGTGCCGGGGCCGCTCCGCTCGGGGGCGTCGGAGCGGTCGGCCTCCGGGCGGTGGGCGTCCGCGGGGAGCTCGAGGTCGCTCCAGCGGTGGGACTCGCCGCCGGGGAAGGGGACCCGGGGGGCCTGGGGTTGCGCGGGGGCGGCTTCGGGGGGTGTGTCGGTGCGTCGTTGCAGTTCGCTGATGACGCCTCCCGTTGGACGGCCGCCGGGTTGTCCGCCGGATGGGTCCATTGTCCCCAACTCATCGGTACGTCGCCACGCATCGTGTCCGCGTGCGGTCCGGCACTCGCGTATAAAGGGGGATCGGCCCCGGTCACGTGACGAACCGTGAAGGAGCAAGGTGTCCCGAACCCAGCGGCGTGCGCTCGTGGTCGCGCTCGTCGCCGTGCTCGTGGTCGCCGCGGTGATCGTCGTGGTCAACCGCTACGTCATGGGCCAGGAGTGGTGGCAGTCCGAGCACGGCACCACCCAGGTGCCGCCCGGCGCGCTGACCACGACGGGCCCGCCGCCGGGCCCGCTGACCGCCACCTGGCGCACGTCCAGCGAGATCAGGTCCACCGGCATGGCCCAGTTCGACCAGATCTCCCACGGCATCGTGGCGAACCAGCTCGTCACCACGACCGCGCGCGGCTTCGACGTCCGCGACGCCCGTACGGGCGGCCCCCGCTGGTACTACCACCGCACCGGCTGGTCCCTGCTCGGCTGGTCGGCCACGGGCCGCGACATCATCGGCTACTACGAGCGCCTGTCGGACCGTTCCACCCACGTCATGATCGGGTTCGACGTAGCCAGCGGCCGCGAGCTGTGGCGCTCCACCACCGTCACGCCGCCGGTCGTGGACCAGGCGCAGCCGCGCTGGCCCGCCTACCGCGGCGCCGTCCTGGTGGCGCGCGGGCGCCGCCAGTGGCTCGGCCTCGACCCGCATTCCGGGCGTACGCGCTGGTCCGAGCGGGTCCCGGGCGGCTGCGCGGTGCCCGGCGTGGGCAGCAACGCGGTGGCAGGCGACGGCGATCTCGGCCTGCTGGTCGCGGAGTGCCGGGTGCACGGGCGGCTGCGCGGCCGGGTGCTCGCGGTCGACCCGGAGAACGGGAAGACCCGCTGGCAGAAGGACTTCGGCGACCCCGCCGACCTCTCCGTCGACACCCGCGCCGGCATCAGCGAGGTGTGGGACGGCGAGACCCTGCACCTCTTCGACGCCACGGGCAAGGAGCTGCTGACCCGCTCGGGCGACCAGGTCTGCCGCGACACCACCTGCCCGTACGCCGTGGTGGACGGCACCGCGGTCGTCGCGATCGGCGGCGACCACTGGACCCTCATCGGCGTGAACACCGACACCGGCGACGTGCGCTGGCAGCGCCGCACCGGCCACGTCGACCAGATGACCTCCGACGACAGCCGCGTCTACGCCCTGCGCACCCGCATGACCGACGCCCTGCTCCCCGCGGCCGCCGAGACCATCGACCCGGCCACCGGCAAGGGCGACGTCGTGCCGCTGCCGTTCACCTACCGCCAGTCGGACTCCACACCGTGGCTCGGCACCGGCGGCGGCATGCTCTACGCCGCGTACCCGGTGCCCACTCTCGGGGCGCGCGGCGGCATCCGGCTGACCGCCCTGCGCGCCGCGCCCAGCGGTCCCGGCCCGGACACCCTCGGCGGCGTGCGCGCGTCCGTCTGGCCGGACGCCTGCGCGCTGCTCACCCGCGCCGACGTCGAGAAGACCTTCCCCGGCGACACCTACACCCGCCGCGCGACCCGCGTCGAGGTCGGCGGCGTCTCCCCGAAGGCCCCCGCGAGCTGCACGTACGTCCCCGCGTCCCAGGGCGCGGCGCGGCCCGGCGTGACGGTGCGCTGGGTGACGCAGACCCCGAGGGAGGCGCGCGCCCTGCTGGCGTCGCTGCGCGCCGGCTACGCGGACGCCAAGGCGCTGCCCGACGTCGGCGACCAGGCGTACGACCTCGGCTCGCTCAGCGGCGAGGTGGTCGTCCGGGTCGGCAGGTTCATCCTGGGCGTCTCGGTGGGCCGCGAGTCCGGCGGCACCGCCACCCGGCTGGCCCGCCAGGCCGCCGACCGCCTCCGCGCCGAGTCGACCCGTACGGCGCGCGCCACCAAGCCCACGGTCACGGCCACACCGGGCTGACGCGGGTCAGCGGCCCGCGGACCACGCTTCCAGGGTGTGGACGAAGGTCTGGGCGTGGGTGGGCCAGTTGTAGGTCGTGTGGGCGGACAGGTGGCCGCGTTTGCCCATCGCGATGCGGAGCTCGGGGTCGTCGCGGAGGCGGAGGGCGGCGTCGGCCAGGGCGGCGGGGTCGTTGAACGGGACGATGAGGCCGCAGTCGGCGGCGGTGACGATGTCCTCGGACGTCGGCAGGGGGGTGGCGATCACCGGCACCCCGTGCGCCATGTACTCCACGATCTTGGTGGGCAGCGAGTGGCGGTAGTTGGGCTCGTCGCGCAGCGGCGCCAGGCCGGCCAGCGCGCCCTCGGTGATGCGCAGCGCCGCGTCGTTCGGCACGTAGCCGTACCAGCGCAGCACGCCCTCCCGCTGGGCGTCGCGCAGCAGCGGGCGCACCTCGGCGTCGGCGGCGCCGATGAGCTCGACGGTCACGCCCCTGGGGCGCAGCATCCGGGCGGCCGCGACGATCTCCTCGATGCCGCGCGCACGCGAGATGTGCCCGAGGTAGACCAGCCGGTCGGGGCCGGGGCGCGGCGGCGGCTCGTCCGGTACGTACACGGTGTTCGCCACGACCGGATGCGGGAGACGGAACCGGTCGCGATAGCCCTCCTCGGCGAGCAGCAGCTTCATCCGCCGCTCCGCGACCCGCTCCACCCCGCGTACGACCGGCCGCAGCGCGGGTCTCAGCGGCGCGGGCAGCCATCTCTTGCCGGCGAGCGCGGCGGCGGTGTCCTCGTGGACGTCCCACACGAGGACGGGCCGCCCGTCGCGGCGCCGCGGCAGGGCCAGCAGCAGCTCGGGGTCGTGCACGATCACGACGTCGGCGGACGGCGCGTGGCGGGCCAGCTTGCGCCGGGCCGTGCGCACGGCGCGCAGCCGGCGGCGGCCACGCGCGCGCGGCACGTCCACGACCTCGATGCCGGGCCATGGCGCGGTGTTGCCGTCGCGGAACGGCGCGACGTACGTGACGGCGTGGCCGGCGTCGAGCAGCGCCCGGATCTGCCGGTGCAGGATGCGCGCGTCGTTCGGGTTGTGCACGATCGTGGCGACACAGACGCGCATGGTGATCAGTCCCCGGCCCTGTTGGCGCCTCTGCCGAGCCGCCCGGCGCGCCCCATCCGGCCGAGGCCGCCGGCGCGTCCCGATTTCGTGTCCGCGCGGTACGCGTCGAGCACCTCGGTGACGTCGCCGTCCATGCGCAGGAGCCCGTCGTCGATCCACAGGCACCGGGTGCAGCTCCGCTCGATCTCCGCGAGGGTGTGCGTCACCAGGAACACCGTCCCGGCGCGTTCCCGCAGTTCGGAGATGCGCGCCTCGCTGCGCTCGCGGAACTCGGAGTCGCCGGTGGCCAGCGCCTCGTCGATGAGCAGGACGCGCTGGTTCGTCTGCGAGGCGATGGCGAACCGCAGCCGGGCGCCCATGCCGGAGGAGTACGTGCGCATCGGCAGGTCGATGAACTCGCCGATGTCGGCGAACGCCACGATCTCGTCGTAGCGCTCGCGCACCTCCTTCGGCTTCAGCCCGATGGCCAGGGCGCCGAGGATGACGTTGCGCTCACCGGACAGCTCCGGGATCAGCGCCGCGTTGACGCCGAGCAGCGCGGGACGCCCCTGCGCGTACACCTGGCCGCGGCTTGGCGCCTCCAGCCCGGCCAGCGCGCGCAGCAGCGTGGACTTGCCCGACCCGTTGCGGCCGACCACGCCGATGGCCTCGCCCTCGTACGCGACGAAGCTCACGCCCTGCAGCGCGCGCACCTCGCGCATGCCGCGCATGCGGGCCCGCGAAAGCCGGCCGCGCAGCCCGCCGCGCTCGCCGGCGCCGCCGACGCGCGAACCGGACGAACCGGCGACCACCACCTTGTACGTGACGTGCAGGTCGTCGATGACGATCGTGGGCTCATTCACGGCCGTATCGCTCCTCGGCGTGCCAGAAGAACAGGAGTCCCGCGACCGCCGCGACGACGCCGATGACGCCGCCGACGACCCACACCTTCGGATCGAGCGCGTGCTCCGGCGGCAGGTGGCCGTACACGGTGTGGCCGTTGACCACGTGGGAGGTCTCCCGCCCGATCGTGGCCTCGCGGAACATCTCGATGTAGCACCAGAACGGGTTGCCGAGCAGGACCGGCCGCACCCAGCCCGGGAACCGGTTGACCGTGTAGAAGACGCCCGATAGGTAGAACAGCAGCCGCATGATGAACGGCAGGAGCTGTGCGAAGTCGCGGAAATGCACGGTCAGCCGGGCGGCGAACAGCGAGAACCCGGTGTTGAACAGCGTCTGGGCGACCAGCGCGGGTATCACGAGCAGCCAGTACACCGACGGGGACTCGCCCGTCAGCAGCACGATCACCAGCAGGACGAGGACCACGGGGATCTGCGCGAGCAGCTCGACGAGCGTCGCCGAGACGGGCAGCGCCGCGCGCGGGAAGTGCAGCGCGCGGACCAGCCCCATGTTGCCGGTGACCGCGCGCGCGCCGCTGCCGGCGATCTGCGAGCTGAACGTCCACACGAACACACCGGACGTGATGAACGCGATCCAGTTGTGCGGCCGGGTGCTCGACGCGAACAGCAGGCCGAACACGACGCCGTACACGACCGCCTGGATCGCCGGCCGCAGCACGTTCCAGGCCAGGCCGAGCCGGTCCTGCTGGTTGCGCGCCACGAACCGCGAACGGGACAGCTCCACCACGAACTGCCGGTGCGACCACAGCTCGCGTACGTAGCGGAGCAGCGGGGGCCGCCGCCCGACAGGCAGCAGCCCGTGCCGGGCGGCGAACCCGGCGAGGTCGC